>DATJVP010000131.1:0-7597 GCA_035581425.1 Allostellaceae bacterium
CCTCTACCTGCCGCGCCTCGACACCGCCGGATTCATAGCGGCGATGGGTCAATGCGACGTGATCCTCGACAGCATCGGATGGTCCGGCGGCAATACCACGCTCGAAAGCCTCGCCCATGCATTGCCGATCGTGACCATGCCAGGAGAGCTGATGCGCGGGCGGCATAGCGCGGCGATTTTGCAGATGATGGGCGTCACCGAGACCATCGCGGATTCACTCGACGACTACGTCGAGATCGCTGCGCGCCTCGGACGCGATCTCGACTGGCGGAATGCGGTGCGCGAGCGCGTCGCGGAGCGAAAGCAGGGCGTCTACCGGGACCGCACCTGCATCGCGGCGCTGGAGGAGTTCCTGATCCGCGTGGGGCGGAAAGCTTCCTAGCGGGGCCGCTCGCGGAGATACCAGTCGAGGATCTGCTCACCGTTCCAGAAGACGACGCCGGGATGGCCGCTCGCGTATTCCAGGAACGCCTCGAGGTAGGCGATCCGATGCGGGACGCCGCTGATATAGGGGTGGATCGCGAAGGAGAGAATTTTCGCGCGCGTCGCGCTTTCGAGATAGAGCCGGTCGAATTGGGCGCGCGCGCGGATCAGGAATTCCTCGGCGCTGTGGTGCTGGACGATCATCATGGGAATGTCGTTGAGCTCGACCGTGTAGGGAAGCGTCACCAGCGGCCCGTGCGCGGTCGCGATCTCCGTGGGCTCGTCGTCCCAGACCCAGTCGCCGATGTATTTGACGCCGGCCTCGGCGAGAAGATCGGGCGTCTCGTAGGTCTCGGTGAGGCCGGGGCCGAGCCAGCCGACGGGGCGCCGCCCCGTGAACTTCTCGAGGCTCGCGAGCGATCGCGCGATGAGCGCGCGCTGATCCTCGACCGCGTGGATCGGCATCTGCACGTAGCTGTGGCCCATGAACTCCCAGCCGCGCTCGAGCGCCGCGCGCGCGACACGCTCGTAGCTCTCGGTGACCTTGGCGTTGATCGAGAGCGTGGGCGCGATGCCGTAGCGGTCGAAGGCCGAGAAGAAGCGCCAGACGCCAACGCGCATCCCGTATTCGTGCCAGCTCCAGTTCGGCACGTCCGGCACCAGCGAGACGCCGGTCGGCGCAGGCAGCACCTGCCGCGCCATCGCGCGCTCGATCTCCCAGACTTCGAGGTTGACGATCGGCCAGATCACGAGCCGCACGCCCTCCGGCAGCCGCAGCGGCGGCCGATCGACGATGGCGGAAAAGGGGGCTCGCTCCGTGGGCTTCATGTGCGATCTCTCCAGCGACATCTCGCGTTCAATCCGACGCAGCGGAAATGATAGGCTCGCTCAGCCTTGCGCAGAATACCCGCTTGTGTAGATAGTCGACTATAACGACGCCCCAGATGCGTGCCATGAGAGCGGTGATGCCGAAGAAACCCGCCCGCAGCAGTCGCGACGAGCGCTACGGAAGGCGGCTCGCGATCATCGTTCCCTACCGTGCTCGCGCCGAGCAACTTGCGGCCTTCGTCCCGCACATCGCGATGTATTTCCAGCGCGACAAGCTCGACCGGCAGATCGAGACCACGATCCACATCGTCGAGCAGAGCGGAACGGCGCCCTTCAATGCCGGGAAGCTCCGCAATTGCGGCTTCGCCCTCGCAAGGGATGCTGCGGACTACTGCTGCTTTCACGACGTGGACTATCTCCCGATCTGGGCCGATTACTCCTGGAGCCCCAAGCCATGCCGCCTCATCTGGCATGGGCTGACGCTCGTCGAGGATTACGAGAGCTTTTTCGGCGCGGTCGTGCTTTTCGACAATGCCGCCTTTCTCCGCGTCAACGGCTACCCCAACTGCTATTGGGGCTGGGGAGCCGAGGATTACGAGCTCGGCCAACGCTGCGTGCTCTCGGGCATCGGCTTCGAGTGCCGTGACGGCACCTACCAGTCGCTGCCGCACGAGCATCGGGGACTCACGCCGGCGGGAACGCACACGAAGGAGGCGCAGCGGACCTTTGCGCTCTTCGAAGGCCGGCGCACGCGGCTGCGCGAGTTGATCGCCGAGGATGGGCTCTCGACTCTCGATTACCGACTCCTGCGAAAGACGCCGATCAGCATCTCCGGCAGGAAACTGCCGGGATCATTTCACTACCTCGTCGACATCGGCTCCCCGCCCTGACCGGCCGCGGCGAGAACGCGGCGCAGGAGCCGATCCAGACCCGCGGAGGATGGCCAGCCCGCGGCGTCGCAACGGCCAGCGTGGAGAGGGTTCCGCCGGCGCGCGGGAGCGACCAGAGGGTGAGCCCCTCAGCGGAGATCGCGAGACGGCGACGCGCCGAGCTCGCGACCGGAAGGGAGACGACGACCTCCGAGAGCGGGCGTGCGAGTCCCGTGCCGAGCGCCTTGAGGACGGCCTCCTTCGCGGTCCAAAGCCGTAGGAACGCGCTGATCCGCTTCGATGGCTCGAGCGAGCGAAGCAGGGCCGTCTCCCTCGGCGCGAAATGGGCGGCGGCAATGGCGAGCGGGTCGAGCCGGTTTCGCGGCAGCTCCACGTCGACACCCAGGGGCGCACCGCGCGCCACCGCGACGGCCGCGAGATCGCCGACATGCGAGAGGCTGAAGCAGAGGCGTAGCCGAGCGCCCGGGAGGAGGCTCGGGCGTGTCTGCGGGGCGATTCGCGGCGCGAATTGCACCGCCGCTGCGCTGCAGCCGAGATAGCGGGCGAGGACCGCGCGAAGGAGCGCGTGGCTCCAGGCGAAACGATGCCGATCCCGGGCAAAGACGAGCCTGCGCCTCCGCCGCTGCTCCTGCCGATCGAGGATTGCGGGAGCGCCGCGGTTGCTCGCGAAGGGCGGCAGGCGCGCGAGAATGACGTGGACTTCGCCGCGGGCGAGCCGGCGCGGCGTGGAAATCCACGCCTGCAACGAGAGCTCCCGCAGCCAGCGCGCGCCGCGCATGGCGTCTCGTCCTATTGGCTTTTCGCGAGAAGGGCGAGCGCCTTGCGGTCGACCTTGCCGAAGGTGGTGCGCGGAAGCTCGTCCACAAAGCGGATTTCCGCTGGCGTCTTGTAGGCTGCGAGCCGCGTGCGGCAATGCGCGAGCAGCGTCCCCGCCTCGACGGGATCTCGCCGCACCACGAAGGCCACGATCTCCTCGCCGAGCTTCGGCGAGGGTCGCCCCACGACGCCGGCGGCGGCGACCGCGGTGTGCTGAGCCAAGACCGCCTCGACCTCGTCGGGATAAACGTTGGAGCCGCCGCGCAGGATCATGTCGGAGACGCGGCCTTTGACGTAGAGAAATCCCTCGGCGTCGAGCGAGACGAGGTCGCCGGTATAGTACCAACCGTCCCGGAAGGCCTCGCTGGTGGCGGCCGCGGCGCCGCCATGGAGTCCGGCGGCAAGCGCGGGGCCGCGCAGCCGCAGCCGGCCGATCGAGCCCGTCGGGAGCGGCCGATCCGCCTCGTCCACGACTTCGAGCGTCCAGCTCCGCGCGGGCCTTCCGTCGCTCTCGGCATGCGCCGCCATGTTCGCGGGCGTGAGGGAGGAGATCGGGCCCGTCGCCACGGTGCCGTACATCTCGTAGAGATTGGGCGTGACGCGGGCGAGCGCCGCGCGCTTCTCCTCGGGGTGGGCCGGAGCCCCGCCGTAGAGCAGCGCCCTCATCCCCGGCAGCAGCGGCGGCGGCGCGGGATTGAGCTCGAGGAGCGTACGCAGCACCGTCGGCACCACGAATCCCGCGGTTGCGCCCGTGCGGTTCGCGACCTCGACGTATTCCTCGGCGGTGAAGAGTGCGGGATGAAGGATGACGGTGTCGCCGCGCACGAGATGCGCGAAGCAGTAGTTGCGCCCCGCGCTGAAAGCGAGCGGCGAGGCCGAGAGGTAGCGGTGATGGCCCGGCGGGAGGATCTCGTCTACCGGAAGCGTGCGCGCGTGCATCTGGCGATGCGTCACGACCATCCCCTTGACCGCGCCGGTGGTGCCGGAGGTGAGGCCGATCATCAGCGGCACATCGGGATCGCCGGGAAAGGCGCCGCTCGCGTCGGCGCGCTCGGCCGCCGCGTACCAGGCGGCATCGACGACCGTGGTGCGGCTTTCGATCTGCGCGCCCAGCCCCGGCGCCACCAGCACGAGCTTCAACCCGAGCGCGCGGACGATGCGCGCGCGCTCGGCCGGGGGCGCCCGCCAATCGATCGGCACCACCGCAGCGCCGAGCCGCGCCGCTGAGAAGAAGGCGAGGATGTGATCGGCATCGTCCCTGAGGCAGAGCCCGATCTCGTCGCCGGGCTTCACGCCGAGCGATCTCAGATGCGCCGCACCTTGCCGCGCGATGCGGTCGAAATCGCGGTAGGAGAAAGCGCGCTCGCCATCGACGAGGGCGGTCTCGCCCGGCCTCGAGGCCGCATGAGCCGCGATGATGTCAGCGAGATTCACGCCGCCATCTCCGTCAGGCAGATCGCGATGTCGTCGCGAGCGCCTCGTCGATGCACTTCCTCATCCAAGCGAAGACCTCGGTCGATTGCGTCGTGAAGAGGTCGCTGTGCGAGCAGCTTATGGTGGTCAAATTCCAGGCGCCCGCAAGCACCTTTCGCCAAGGCCAATTGCGACGGAGGAGCATCTCGGACTGCTTCTCGACCGCGAGGATCTCGACCCTGCCGAGATAGGGGGCCGCGAAGAACCGGTTGAAGGAGAGCTCCGTCGTGAGCGCGACCTCGACCGCGCGGTCGAATTGCTTGGGATCGTCGATGTCGAACGGCAGTTCCTCGGTGCGGCTGCGCGAATCGATGAACCAGTTCCGCACGTGCTCCCGGAGCAGATTGACCACCGGCGGCGTGAGCTTCTCCTCCGGCACGCCCTCGCCGGGAATGCCCGGAGGATCGACCATCATCAGCACCGGCGGCGGGACGCCGTCGCCTGCGAATTGCGCTTCGGTCCAGAGCTGCTGCGCGATCTGAAAGGCGACTAGCGCGCCCGCGCAAACGCCCGCGACGACGAAGGGGGGTCTGCCGCCCGCGCGCCGGATTTCCGAGAGGTAGCCCTGCGTTGCGTCCTGCACGGTGCGATTGGGCGGGCTCTTTCCGTCGAAGCCCGGCGCCTCGAGGGCGTATATCGGCTGATCTGGGCCGAGGTACTCCGCTACGCTTCGTCCCCTTCGGTAGGGAAGAAAGCCGTGCATCCCATGTGTGATGATGAGCGGCACGCCGCGGCCGGAAGCGTTGTGCACATAGAGCATTCTCGGGGCCTCCCTCAGCTCTCGAGCCGCGCCTCGGCCGGCGCGCCCGCGATGCGTCTTGCGATCCAGCCGAAGACCTCGGGCCGCCGGCTCGTGAAGAGATCGGGATGCTCGCAGGCGACGACGGTCAGGTTCCAAGCTCCTGTCAGAATGTTCCGCCATGGCCAGTTGGGGCGGCGGATCATGTCCGCGCGTTTCTCGATGGCCAGCACCTCGACGTGGCCCGGATAGGCGGCAGCGAAGTAGCGGCTGATCGAGACCTGCACGAGCGCGCCGATCTCGATCGCGCGCCGGAGCTCAGCGGGATTGTGGAGGTCGACCGGACCATCCTCCTTCCGCTCGACGAGTGTGAGGAGCCAATTCTTGGCCTGCTCGCGCAAGAGATCGATCACCTCCGGGCGGAACTTCTCCTCTCGCACGCCGGCGCCAGGGATGCCTGGCGGGTCGATCATGAGCAGGAGCTCCGCCCTTGAGCGCTCGCCGGCGAAGTCCGCCTCGGTCGTGAGCTGCTGCGCCAGTTGAAACGCGACGAGGCTGCCGCCGCAAACGCCGGCGACGGCGAGGGGGCCCGTCAGGCCCGCGCGGCGGAGGTCGCCGATGTATTCCCGCGCGGCCTCGTGGATGGAGGTGCAGGGGAGTCGGCTGCCGTCGAAGCCCGGCGCCTCGATCGCATAGAGCGGTTGATCGGCGCCGAGATGCTCCGCGAGCTGCCGCCCCCGATGGAAGGGGCATACTCCGGCGTCGCCGTGCAGCAGCACCAGGGGACGGCGGCGTCCTTCGGTGTTGTACTGGAAGAGCATCTCCGCTCAGCCCTTGGACTCGTCGATGCGCTGAGCGAGCTGCGCCACCGTGGGCGCCTTCACCAGGAGCGAGATCGGGAACTTCACGCCGAACACGTCGTTGATCTTCGCGAAGATGATTGCGGCAACCGCGGAGCCTCCGTTCAGCAAGAAGAAATCGTCCTCGACGCCGACCATGTCGAGGTCCATCGCTTCCCGCCAGATCTCGACGAGCTTGCGCTCGGTCTCCGAGCGCGGCGGCACGTAGTCGGGGCCGCCGGAAATATCTGCGCGGCGCAGCGTCATGCCCCTCGCTCCTGCCCCCCCGCCGCGACCGTCTCCTCGAGACCACGCAAGTTCTTCTCCGCGTCCTCGAAATCGGGATCGAGCTCGAGCGCGTGCCGGAACTGCGTCGCGGCCTCGTCGTTGCGGCCTTGGCGTGCGAGCACCACGCCGAGATTGTTGAGATGCCCCGGGGAAGCAGGGTCGAGCGCCACTGCGCGCCGGAGCGCCACCTCGGCCTCGGAAAGGCGGCGCTGGTTGTCGAGCTCGACCCCGAGGAGCTGATGCAGCTCGGCATTCTGTGGATCGAGCGCGATCGCCTCCTCGTAGGCGGCGACGGTGTCCGTTGGGCGCTCCGCGCGGAAGAGCGCGAGGCCCAGCCCCTTCAGATAGTGAGCCGCGAGCTTGTCGAGCTGCGTTCCCGAGGTGTTATCGCCGGCGGTGCGAGCGCGTGCGGCCTCTGCCTTCGCGGCATCGGCGCAGTCCCGATAGGCGTCCAGATATCCGGCATCGAGGGCGAGCGCCTGGTTGTAGGAGGCGAGCGCCAAGCGAAAGTTGCCGGAAAGGCGATGGGCCTCTGCGAGATTGTAGCAGCGCTGCGGGGTGATGCCGCCGACACTGACGGCGCGCTTGAAGCCGGCGATAGCCTCATCGAGCTTGCCGCGCTGGCCTGCGATGACCGCAAGGAGATCGTGCGCCTCCGCGCAGTTGGCGTCCCGGGCGAGTGCCTGCGCATAGAGGCGCTCGGCCTCGTCGAGACGCCCCTCCCGATGCAGGGCGCGACCGCTCTCGATCAAATCCGCGAGGCTGGTTTCGGCTCTGCCGTTGGGTCTGTCGGTCGTGGCGGGCACGCGGAGTCGCTTTAGCGCTGCATCGAGTGATGGTCGGAACGAGTGGGCTTCAGCGGCCCCTCTCTATCACGAGTCCATGCCGCCAGTCTTGCGCCGCGCGGTCTGCGTGAGCGTTGTGGCCGCGAATCCCGCCATTGAGTGACAGCCTCCAGATTCCCTCAAAGAGGGTATGGTGAGCGTGAATTTCGGCCAAATTGTGTTGCGGAAATGGCACAGAGAACGCTCAAAGCTGGGATACTACCGCTTTAGGGTTGGACACTTTCTACCTAATAGGAGACGTTACCCCATCCAAAGAGCACTGCTCCTTAGGATTGGAATTCATTCTGGATTGGGGGTTCACAAAATGAAGCTTCACAAGTTCAAAGCCGCGGCGGCATTGGGGAGCCTGACGGCGACCGTTGCTTTGCTCGCGGGCATGCAGGGTGCCGAGGCGCAGAGCGCGCCGGGCGCCGGCTCGTTCCCGGGCTCGTTCCTCGTGCCGGGCACGCAGACCTC
>DATJVP010000132.1:0-20870 GCA_035581425.1 Allostellaceae bacterium
CACAGCTCCCCCATCCACAAGCCCGCGCCGGATTTCGTGGACCAGTCGACCGAGGCCGAGATCCTGGTAACGGGGATCAAGGTCGTGGACCTGCTCGCCCCCTACGCCAAGGGCGGCAAGATCGGGCTCTTCGGCGGCGCCGGCGTCGGCAAGACCGTCATCATCATGGAGCTCATCAACAACATCGCGAAGGCGCATGGCGGATACTCCGTCTTCGCCGGCGTCGGCGAGCGCACCCGCGAGGGCAACGACCTCTATCACGAGATGATGGAGTCGAAGGTCATCATCCCCGACGGGCCGGGCTCGAAGGCGGCGCTCGTCTATGGGCAGATGAACGAGCCGCCGGGCGCTCGCGCCCGCGTCGGCCTCACCGGCCTCACGCTTGCGGAATACTTCCGCGACGAGGAAGGCCAGGATGTGCTCTTCTTCGTCGACAACATCTTCCGCTTCACCCAGGCGGGCTCCGAGGTGTCGGCGCTCTTGGGCCGCATGCCCTCGGCGGTTGGATATCAGCCGACGCTCGCGACCGACATGGGCCAGCTCCAGGAGCGCATCACCACTACCAAGAAGGGCTCGATCACCTCGGTGCAGGCGATCTACGTGCCCGCGGACGATTTGACCGATCCGGCACCTGCGACCTCCTTCGCGCACTTGGACGCTACTACCGTGCTCTCGCGCCAGATCGCGGAGCTCGGCATCTATCCCGCGGTCGATCCGCTCGACAGCACCTCGCGCATGCTCGACCCCCGCGTCGTCGGCGAGGACCACTACCAGGTCGCGCGCGACGTGCAGCGCGTGCTGCAGACCTACAAGTCGCTCCAGGACATCATCGCGATCCTGGGCATGGATGAGCTCTCCGAGGAGGACAAGCTCACCGTCGCCCGCGCGCGAAAGATCCAGCGCTTCCTCTCGCAGCCTTTCCACGTCGCGGAAGTGTTCACCGGCACGCCCGGCGTCTTCGTGAAGCTCGAGGACACCATTAAGGGCTTCAAGGCGATTGTCGCGGGCGACTACGACGACCTGCCGGAGGCGTCCTTCTACATGGTCGGCACCATCGAGGAGGCCGTGGAGAAGGCGCGCAAGATGGCGGCCGAGGCGGCCTGAGCGAGGAAAGAGCCGCGCCATGGCGGACAAGGTCCAATTCGAGCTGGTCTCGCCGGAGAAGCTGCTGCTCTCCGTCGCGGTCGAGATGGTGGTGGTGCCGGGGGTCGAGGGGAATTTCGGTGTCCTGCCGGGACACGCGCTCTTCATCTCGGGCGTTCGTCCCGGCGTGATCGATGTCTATAACGGCGGCCAGGTGACGGACCGGCTCTTCGTTTCCGGCGGCTTTGCGGAAGTGACGGCCGAGCGCTGCACGGTGCTCGCAGACGAGGCGATGCCGCTCGCCGCGATCGACCGCGGCGCGACCGAAGGCGAGTTCAAATCCGCCGAGGCCGAAATCGCGAGCATCGGTGATCGAATCGGCAAGATGCAGGGCGCCGAGCGCGACCAGGCCGCGAGCGAGCTCGCCGCTGCAACTTCCCGCCGGGGCATCGCCGAGGCCAAGCTTGCTGCCCTAGGTGCCTCTCCCCACTAGCCAAATCGGCTTGGCCGCCTATAATTATCTGCGGTCGCGTCTGCCGGCGGGGGTCAGTGGCGGCGACCGTCCGGGAGGGGCGTTGCCCCTTGCACGTTGAACGTTGCAGGCGGAACGGAACGGCCATGGGAGTCTGGACGCTCGACGATATCCCCTGGGACGAGTTCGACCGATCCAAGGTCGACTCCGAAGTCTTGCGCACGGTCAAGGCCGCGAGTCTGGTCGAGCAGAACGGCGCCGACTACGCGCAGTACCTCTGCAATGTCTTCCACGACGATCCCGAGTTCCAGCGAGTCGCGCGGCGCTGGGGCGACGAGGAGATCCAGCACGGCCAGGCGCTGGGACGCTGGGCGATGCTGGTCGATCCGGAATTCGATCACGCCCTGGCTTCCGAGCGGTTCACTCGGGGATTCCGCGTGAACCTCGACGTGCGTCACTCCGTGCGCGGCACGCGCTCGGGCGAACTCATTGCACGCTGCATCGTCGAGACCGCCACCAGCTCCTACTACACCGCACTCGCTGAGGCGACCGACGAGCCCGTGCTGAAGGCGATCTGTCAGCACATCGCCGCCGACGAGTTTCGCCACTACAAGCTCTTCTACTCGTATCTCAAACGCTATCTCCATCGCGAGCGCATTGGCTTCTGGAAGCGCCTGCGCGTCGCTGCCGGCCGCGTCGTCGAATCCGAGGACGATGAGCTTTCTTACGCCTATTACGCCGCCAATGAGAATGCCGCCGCCTTCGACCGTCGGCGCTACAGCAACGCCTACGCGAGCCGCGTCTACGTGCTCTATCGTAAGCATCACATCGAGCGCAGCATGGCCATGATCTTCAAGGCCGTCGGGCTCAAGCCCAATGGGCGCCTCAATTTCCTGGCTGCGCGCATCGCCTGGACCTTCATGCACCTCCGCGCCGAGCGCCTAAGCCGCCGCCACGCCGCGTAGCCCCGCGCTAACCAAAAACTCGAACCGGCAAGACACCAAGTTCTTTCTCGCAGCGAAGCCGCAATCACTACTGATGGGACAACGCGCCCTGCGTCGAAGGGCGCACGGCAAGTCAGGTGCCGAGCTCCGCCGCGAATTCCTGCAGCAGATCTAGGTAGAGCTGGCGCTTAAAGGGAACGATGAGGCGCGGCAGCTCCGCGGGGGGAACCCATTTCCAGGCGCGGAATTCCGGATGCTCCGTCGCGATGTCGATGTCGGTGTCGCGGCCGGTAAAGCGCATCAGGAACCATTTCTGGCGCTGCCCGCGAAAGCGACCCTTCCACCTCCGCCCCGCGAGCTCCGTCGGGAGATCGTAGCTGAGCCACCCCTTGCTCTCGGCGATCGGCGCTGCCTTGTCGGTGCCGATCTCCTCCTTGAGCTCGCGGAGCGCAGCCCGCAGCGGGGACTCGCCGGCGTCGATCCCGCCCTGCGGCATCTGCCAGGCATCGCCGGTGAAGTCGACGCGCTGGGCGACGAAGACACGTCCCTGCGGATCGAGCAGCATGATGCCAACGCCTTTGCGATAGGCACCTCCGTCGGGCACGCCCCTCGCATCCTTGGTCATCGCTGCGCTTCCGTCCGCTCGGTCTGGAGGTCCGCCACGGCGGAGACGGGCGCGAGCGCGATTCCTTTTTGCTCGAGACCGGCGGCCCAGCGCGCGATCCGCTCGATGGTGACGGGATAGCTGTCGCCCGCGGCGACGGCGATGCCGTTTTGCCGCGCGAGCGCCTCGAGGTCCGCAAGGCGCCCGTCGATCGCGTCGCGCGAGGCCTGCTGGTCGAGCGTGAGGTCGCAATAGGCGCGCGGCAGGCCGATCGCTCTCGCGAGCGCGGCGGCGACGCTCCGGTCGGTGACGCGCCGGTCAACGAACATGAGGCCGCGCGATTTGAGCTCATCGAGCACGGGCAAGAGGTCGCTTTTCGAGGTGGTGAAGCGCGAGCCTGCGGCGCTGATCGTCCCGACATAGCCGGTGACGCGGCTCAGCACCCATTGCGTCCGCTCGAGATTCTGCTTCGCCTCGAGCGCCACCAGCAGAGTATGCGGCCCGGGGTCGATGCGGGGATACTCGACCGGCTCCATTGCCAGCGACAGCAGCACCTCGTGCCCGGCCGCACGCGCGCGCTCGATCCACTCCTCGAGCCGCGGCGCATAGGGGTTGAAGGCGAGGGTGATGCCGCCGGGGAGGTCGTCGATCGCGGTCTCGGTCGCGGCGCTCGATTGCCCGAGCCCCGTCAGGATCACGACGGCGCGCGGCCGACGGTCGCCGCGGTCGAAGGGGCGGGCATAGACCTGCCACGCCTTGCGCCCATCGGGGGCAATGACCGGGAGCGGGCCCTGCGTCCCGCGCTCGACGAGCGCGGGATCGGGGGCAGGCGTGAGCCCTTGGCCCTTGCTCGCGGGCGGCCGCGGCGAGGGTGGCACAGGGACTGCGGCTTGCTGCTGGGGCACGGGCGGCGCTGGGGCCGCTCCCAGCTGTGGTGTCGAGGCGGCTGGCGACGCAGCCGCGGGCGGAGTCGTCGGCGGGCTAGTGGGCGAGTTGGCAGGCGGAGCGGACGCCGGCCCGCTCGGGGAGGCAGCGGGGGGAGGTGCCGGCGCGGCGGGCGTCGGCGCGCTCTCGGCAGGGGGCTGCGGCGCGGGCGGAACCGGATCCGGTGCCGGCGGAGGCTTCGGCGGGGGCGGCACCGGGAGCGGCATGCTGAACGCCGGCCGGTGCCGCGCCGGCGACGCGTTCCGCGAAGCCCAATCGGCCCACCAGGCGAGGGCCGCGATGCAGGCGACAGCCGCAATCGCGGAGAGCGCGAGCCAGCGCGCGCTGCGCCCTCCGGACCGCTCAGCCGCGCCGCGTCGTGCCACCGCGATCCCGCCTCACCGGGTGCCGCTCACTTCGGCGGGGTGCGGTTGCCGAACATCGCAAGCCCGCGCAGCAGATCGACCGCACGCTCGAGCTGGTAGTCCTGCTCGGAGCCGGTGACGTCGGCGTTTGTGCCCGCAGGCTTCGAGCCGCCGCCCTGGCCGCTCTGATCGGCCGGGGGCGTTTGCGCCGGCGGCTTGTTGGCCTCGGGCTTGGGTGCGTCGGGCTTGTTGGCGTCGGGCTTGGGCGCGTCGGGGTTCGGCAGCGCGCCCTTGAGGTCCGCCTCGTGCCGGCCGTCGCCGGCGTCGACCTTCTCGATCTTGGCGGCCTCGACGACGATGTCGGGCTCGATCCCCTTGGCCTGGATCGAGCGGCCGGAGGGCGTGTAGTAGCGCGCGGTGGTAAGGCGCATGGCGCTGTGGTCGGAAAGCTCGATGATCGTCTGCACCGAGCCCTTGCCGAAGGTACGCGTCCCCATCAGCACCGCGCGATGGTGATCCTGGAGCGCGCCCGCCACGATCTCCGAGGCCGAGGCGGAGCCGCCATTGATCAGCACCACGACCGGAAGCCCGCCCGAAATCTCCTTGTCGGGCTGCGCGTTGTAGCGCTGCGCGCTCTGCGGCTTGCGGCCGCGGATCGAGACTATCTCGCCCTTGTCGATGAAGGCATTGGCGACGGCCACCGCCTGGTCGAGGAGCCCGCCTGGGTCGTTGCGCAGATCGAGGACGATGCCCGAGAGCTTGTTGCCGGACTGCTGCCGCAGGCTCTTGAAGGCCGCGACGAGGCCGACGTCGGTCTGCTCGGTGAAGCTGGTGATGCGGATGTAGCCGATGTCGTTGCCGATCATGCGGAACTTGACGGACTGCACCGTGATCTTCGCGCGCGTCAGCGTCACGTCAAAGGGATCGCGGCCCTCGCGGCGTATCGTGAGCTTGATCGAGCTCCCGACGGGCCCGCGCATCTTCTCGACGGCCTCGCTCAGGGTGAGGCCCATGACGGGCTCGTTGTCGATCTGGACGATGAGGTCGTTGGTCTTGATGCCCGCGCGCGCCGCGGGCGTGTCGTCTATGGGTGCCACCACCTTGACGAGGCCGCCTTCCATCGTGACCTCGATACCGAGCCCGCCGAACTCGCCGCGCATGCTCGTCTGCAGGTCGCGGAAGTTGCGTGCGTTCAAGTAGCTCGAATGCGGATCGAGCGAGCTCAGCATGCCGTTGATCGCGGCTTCGATGAGCTGCTGATCGTTCACCTCTTCGACGTAGTCGGAGCGGATGCGCTCCAGCACCTGACCGAAGAGATCGAGCTCGCGGTAGATGTCCTGCTTCTGCGGCGCAGCCGCGGAGGCGGAAGATTGTGCGAGAGCGTCGCCCATGGGCGACAGGAGGCAGAGGAAAGTTGCGGCGATTGCCGCTACCAGACCTTGACGCATCATCCACTTACCTTTTGTTCGCGGGTCGCCAACCATGGCAACGGGTTTATCGGCTGGCCGTCATGGCGCAGTTCGAGGTAGAGACGGGGCTTCGGCTCACCTGAGGCCATGGTTCCGACCGGCTCTCCCGCCACCAGCCAGTCGCCCACCGCCCCGTCGATCCGATCGAGACCCGCTAACAGGGAATGATATCCGTCGCCGTGCAGGATGATCAAGATTTGCCCGTAGCCCTTGAAAGGCCCGGCAAATTCGATGCGGCCGTCGAAGGGCGCCACCACCACGGCCCCAGGCCGCGTCACCAGGGTCAGGCCCTTGTTCGAGACGCCGAATTCGTTGAGCTCGCCATAGCGGACCGTAAGCGTGCCGCTCACGGGAAAGACCATCGCCCCCCGCGCCTTGGCGAAGGACCGGATGGTCTTGGGCTTGGTGGGATCGACCTCGACCGGCGCTGGGGCGCGCACGTCCTCGCCGCGGCTTGGCGCTTCCGCCCGGGGTATGGCGGCAAGCCGCGCTTTCTCCTCGGCCTCGCGCTGCTCCGCCTCCTTGCGCTCGGCTTCGAGGCGGTCGATCAGTTCCTTGAGATCCTTTGCCTGCCCGGAGAGCTGGTCGAGCCGTTGGCGCGTCTGCTCCGCGCTTTTGAGCGCCTGCTCCCGGAGCTGGGTCTTGCGCTGGATCAGGGTCTCGATCCGCGCCCGTTGCATCGCGAGGCCTTGGCGCTCCTGGTCTAGGGCCAGCCGCTTCTGTCCGATCTCCGAGCGGAGCCGCTTGAGCTCGGCCAAGTCCCGGCTCAGCACCTGCGCCTCGGCTTGGAGCCGCGGCACGGTCGCGCCGAGGAGGAGGCCGCTGCGGATCGCGTCCTCCGGCGCCATGGGGCCGAGCGCCAGCGCTTCCGGCGGATTGCGCGCGAGCCGCGCGAGCGAGGCCAGAAGCTCAGCCTCATGCGCGCGGTCACGGGCGAGCGCGGCGGCCTTCGCAGCCTCGTCCGCGCTCAAGCTCTTGAGCTGACCTTCGATCTCCGTCGCCGCAGTCTCGTGGGCCTGCGCCTCCCCGGCCGCCTGTACGCCGTCGGCGCGGAGATTGGCAAGCTCCTCCGCGAGCGCCTCGGCGGTCTGCTCGAGCTGCTGCTGCTGCGCGCGGCCCTGGTCGAGCTGCTGCTCGACGGATTTGAGCTTCTCCTGCGGCTTCTCTTCAGCGGCGGCAGGCGTGAACGCGAGCAGGGCGCCCGCGAGCGCGAGGCAGGCGAGGAAAGGGCGGTCAGACTGAGGCACGGGCTTCGACGCGCGGCGCCGCCGCGCGCGAGATCAGCGGGTGCCCCGTCATCGCCTTGGGCTGCGGCAGTGCCAGCAGCGCGAGCAAGGTCGGCGCGATGTCCGCGAGCCTTCCGTCCTCGATCGCGGTGACGCCCGCGGGAGGGTTCACCAGCAAGAGCGGCACGGGATTGAGCGTGTGCGCGGTGTGCCGCTCGCCGGTCTCGGGATCGCGCATGGTCTCGGCATTGCCGTGATCGGCCGTGATGAGGAGCGTGCCCCCCGCGCGCGCGACCGCATCGGCGAGGCGTGCAAGGCAATGATCGACGGCCTCGACGGCCTTGATGGCGGCGGCGAGGTCGCCCGTGTGCCCGACCATGTCGGTGTTGGCGTAGTTGACGATGATGACGTCGAAGCGCTTGGCGTCGATCGCCTCGACGAGCTTGTCGGTCACCTCGTAGGCGGACATCTCCGGCTTCAGGTCGTAGGTCGCGACCTTGGGCGAGGGCACGAGAATGCGGGTCTCGCCCGGAAACTCCGTCTCGCGCCCGCCGTTGAAGAAGAAGGTGACGTGGGCATACTTCTCGGTCTCCGCGATGCGGAGCTGCGTCAAGCCCGCGCGCGAGATGACCTCGGCGAAGGTGTCGCTGAGATCGTCCGGTGGGAAGATCGTCGCGATGAAGGGATTGAGGGCGGTCGAGTACTCCGTCATGCCCAGCGCCGCCGCGGTCTTGACCACGCGCTTCCGCGCGAAGCCTGCAAAGCCGGGATCGAGCAGCGCCGCCAGAATCTCGCGCACGCGGTCTGCGCGGAAATTCGCCATCAATAGGCCGTCGCCGTCCCGCATCCCGGCATAGCCACCGACGGCGGTCGGGAGCACGAACTCGTCGCTCTCGCCCGCGTCGTAGCCCTGCTGGACCGCGGCGGGACCGTTGGGCGCTTGCCGGCCTTCGCCATCGACAAGGCAGCGATAGGCCTTCTCGACCCGGTCCCAGCGATGGTCGCGGTCCATCGCAAAGTAGCGTCCGGAGACCGTCGCGATCTCGACGCTCCGGAGATGCGCGATGTCCGCGACGAAGGAGGCCATGTAGGAATGTCCGGCCTTGGGCGGCGTGTCGCGCCCATCGAGGAAGGCATGCACACGAACCGCAAGCCCTGCCTCCGAGAGGAGGCGCGCCAGCGCTGCCATGTGATCCTGATGCGAATGCACACCACCCGGGGAGAGCAGCCCCATCAGATGCACGGCGCCGCCGCTCTTCTTAATGGCGGCGATGAAATCGAGGAGGCGTGGAGTGCGCGCGAGCGAGCCGTCGGCGATCGCCTGGTCGATTCGCGGGAGGTCCTGCATTACCACCCGGCCGGCACCGATATTCGTATGCCCGACCTCGGAATTTCCCATCTGCCCGCGCGGCAGCCCCACATAGAGCTCGCTCGCCTGCAGGAAGGCGTGCGGGGAGGTCGCCATGAACCGATGCCAGGCCGGCGTCTTCGCCTCGCAGATGGCGTTGTCGGTGCATTCCGCGCGATGACCCCAACCATCGAGGATGCAAAGCACGACCGGGCGCGGCCGGGACGGGGCTGTCATGAGGCCGTTATATAAAGGAAACCGCTCTGTCGTTAAAGGCACGCTCGCGTGAGAGACGCCGAACAGCGACTCGCCGGATTTTCCGGGCGTGCGTGGCAGCTCCGGCTCGGTCGCGGCGCGCGTTCTAGTCCAACACCTTATCCGCGCGCGTGAGGACGGTGGTTGGTATCTGAAGTCCGAGCGATCGCGCGGTTTTGAGATTGACGATGAGTTCGAGTTTGGTCGGTTGCTGCACGGGAAGGTCGGCGGGACTGGTCCCCTTGAAGATTTTATCGACGTATCCGGCGGCGCTGCGGTACTGGCCCGGCAAATCCGACCCGTAGGAAATGAGGCCGCCCACCTCCGCAAACTCCCCGAAGCCATAGATCGCCGGAAGCCGCTCCTTCGCCGCCAGCTCGACGATTTGGCTCCGGTAGGTCGTGAAGAGGACGTCGTCGAGCTGAATGACGCCCCCTGCGCCGCGCATTTCCCGGAACGCGCCCTCGAAGTCGCCGGCGCTGCGCACGGCGACGACTTGAATCTGCAGCCCCAGCACCTTCGCGACCGGCTCGGCCTGTCGTATGTCCTCGGTATTTCCCGCATTCATCGCGTGGGAAAAAAGCGCCACGCGGGAAAGACCGGGAATGATCTCCTTCATCAGCTCCAATCGCTTGCCCATGAGGTCGGCGTGTATCCCCGCAAAGCCCGTGACGTTGTGGCCGGGATGGGCGAGGCTGTCGACGATGCCTGTCGCGATCGGATCGATTGAGGCTACGAAAACGATCGGGATCGTGCGCGTCGCATTCTGGGCGGCCGCGACGCTGCCCGATGCAATGATGACGTCGACGTTCAACCGAACCAGCTTGGCCGCCGCCTCCGGGAGCTCCTCGGCGCTGTTGGCCAAACTGTATTCGATGACGAGGTTCTCGCCCTCGACGTAGCCGAGCTCGCGAAGTCCCTGCACGAAGCTTTCGATGAAGGTGCGAGGCGGGGGGCCGTTGCGGAGGAACCCTATGCGGCGGATCGTCTTCGCCTGCTGTGCAGAGGCTCGCGACATCGGGGCTAATATCGCCGCGCCGGCCAGGGCGATGATGAATTTGCGCCGCCTCATTCTGGCCTCTGTCGGAAGTTCAAGCCGCGCTCGACCGCGGGCGAGATGATAGCACACACACAGATGGGACGGCGCGGGGCTCCTTGCGGCTTCACTCGCGATGATAGGGGTGGCCCGCGAGGATTTGCTGGGCGCGGTAGAGTTGTTCCAGCAGCAGCCCACGCACCAGGAGATGCGGCCAGGTCATGGGGCCGAATGCCACTGTGAGGCTGGCCTGCTCGAGGACCTTGGGCGCCAGGCCATCTGCGCCGCCGATCGCGAAGGCGAGGGTCTTGACGCCGGTCTCGCGCCAGCGCGCGAGCCGCTCGGCGAAGGCGGTGCTCGCGAGGCTCTTGCCGCGCTCGTCGAGTGCCACCAGCACCGACGCCTCCGGCAGTGCCGCCAGCAGCAGCTCGCCCTCGCGCGCCTTGCGGTCCAGTGCGGGAAGCGCGCGGCGCTCCTCGACCTCGCGGATTTCGAGGGGCCAGGCGATGCGTTCGGCGTAGTGCGCTTGCAGCTCCGCGTGCGGACCGCTCTTCAAGCGCCCGACCGCGAGGATCAGCAGGCGCACGCGCTCAGCCGGCGGTGCCGGCGTCGTGCAGCTCCGCGCCCCACATCTTCTCGAGGTTATAGAAGCCGCGCACTTCGGGCCGGAAGAGATGGACGATGACGTCGCCGGCGTCGATCAGGACCCAGTCGCCTTGGCGCACGCCTTCGGCCGAGGGGCGATGCTTGCCCTTCTCGCGCACGGCTTCCATGACGCGCTCCGCGAGCGCCGCCACCTGGCGCTGGGAGGCGCCGCTGGCGATCACCATGTAGTCGGCGATACTGGTCTTGTCGTGGAGGTCGATGACGACGACGTTTTCTGCCTTGCCGTCGTCGAGTGCCTGCTCGATCCGCTCGAGGAGGCTCGGGGCTGTGGCCGCCTTTGGGGTGGCCTTGGACTTCGCGCGCGGGATGGTCTTCACCTCCTGGTCGTCGCGGCCGCTTTACCACGTCTCGCCCGGAGCGCGGTCGCAGAGCTCGGGTCGAGGCGGATCGGGAAGAAGGCCCAGGCGGGCGGCGTCCGATCCGCAAGGCACCGCGTGTTTCCGGGCAATAGACGCGACCGCTTGAAGCGCTGCGCCGGGAGCTCGGAAAGGGCTCTTAGACAATAGGTAGGGCGGTCGAAAACCGCAACCGGCACCAGCGCAAATATGTCCCGCCAGCGGTCCCAGCGTCGAATTTGAGCGAGATTGTCGGCACCCATTAGCCATACAAACCTCGTGCGCGGAAACCGTCGCCGGAGCGCTGCGAGCGTATCGGCAGTGTAGCGCGTCCCGAGTTGCGCTTCGATGTCAGTGACATGGATGCGGGGATCGTGCACGAGCTTCCGCGCACCCGCGAGCCGGTCGCTGAGGGACGCCATCCCCCGCACGGGCTTCAGGGGGTTTTGCGGCGCCACCATCCACCAGATCTCGTCGAGGCAGAGGCGCTTCAGCGCTTCGAGGCTCACATGGAGGTGGCCTCGATGGGCGGGATTGAAGGATCCGCCGAGGAGGCCGACGCGACGGAGACGCCGGTCCCCGAGGGTTGGCGGCAGCGCGAGCAGCGCTCTCAGGGCCGGACCTGCCCGGTGCCGCGCACCACGTATTTGAAGCTCGTGAGTTGCTCGGCTCCCACGGGCCCGCGCGCGTGCAGCTTGTTGGTGGAAATGCCGATCTCCGCGCCCATGCCGAACTCGCCGCCATCCGCGAATTGCGTCGAGGCGTTGAGCAGCACGATCGCGCTGTCGACCTCGTCGAGGAACTTCTCGGCGGCGACATTGTCCTCGGTCACGATCGCATCGGTGTGGTGCGAGCCGTAGGTGTTGATGTGCCCGATCGCTTGCTCCACTCCGTCGACGATGCGGACCGCGATGATCGCGTCGAGATACTCCGTCCGCCAATCTTGCTCGGTCGCGAGCTTGGCGCCGGAATGGAGCGCGCGCACGGACTGATCGCCGCGGATCTCGCAACCCTTCGCCGCGAGCGCCCGCAAGATCGGTGGCAGCGCCTTCTCCGCGATCGCGCGGTCGACGAGCAAGGTCTCCGCGGCGCCGCAGACGCTGACGCGGCGCATCTTCGCGTTGACGGCGATCGCCAGCGCCTTTTCGAGATCGGCGCCGCGGTCGACGTAGACGTGGCAATTTCCTTCGAGATGCGCGATCACGGGAATGCGGCTCTCGGCCTGCACGCGCTCGATCAGGGATCGTCCGCCGCGGGGCACGATGATGTCGATGAACTCGCTCATGCCGAGCATGATGCCGACGGCCGCGCGGTCGCGCGTGGGAACCAGCTGCACCGCACCCCGGGGCAAATTCGCCGCCGCCAAGCCCTGGTGCAGGCAGGCGACGATCGCCGTCGAGGAATGGAAGCTCTCGGAGCCGCCGCGGAGGATTGCGGCATTCCCCGCGCGCAGGCAAAGCCCGCCCGCATCCGCCGTCACGTTGGGCCGCGACTCATAGATGATGCCGACGACGCCGAGCGGCGTGCGCACGCGCGAAATCTCGAGCCCGTTGGGCTGCGTCCATTTTGCCATCACGGCGCCTACGGGATCGGGAAACGCCGCCACCGCCTCGAGCCCCGCCGCGATCCCCTCCACGCGCGTCTCGTCGAGCATGAGTCGATCGACGAGCGCCGCCGAGAGTTTCGCGCGTCCGGCCTCGTCGAGGTCGCGCGCATTCGCCGCGAGAATCTCCGAGCGCCGCTCGCGGATCGCCTTCGCCGCCGCGGCGAGCGCCCGTGTTTTCGCGCCCGCCGACGCATGCGCCAACACCAGCGCCGCCTGACGCGCGGCCTCGCCGATCTCCCGCATGATCGCGGGAAGGTCGCTGGATATGGGCTTGAGCGCCGTCATCGTGGGTTTACGGTAACGCAGGCCGGCCGCGATTTCACGAGTTTTGTCCGCGGGTGCAATCCGCTAGAGTTGGCGTGCCGCCTGTTCATGCGAGCCCCGATCATGCGTCTGCAGCACCTTGCCGTTCTCCTCGCCGCCACTCTCTTTTCCATCGCTTCGACGTCGCCGATCTCCGCACGCACCATCGCCTGGCCCGATGGCTGCGACTATACCGCACACGATCCCCGCGTGACGCCGCTCCCCGATCTCTGTGCGGCGGCGATCGACGCGCTCGACTGGGCGAAGCTTCCGAAGCGCAAGAACGGATGGCCCCGATGCGATCCCGATCTCAGCGGCGGATTTCGCGACCAGAACGGTTGGCCGAGGACGCTGTGGCCGGACGGGGGGCGGTCGCATGTCCGCCTCGTGCCGTTGGGTGGCGAGCGCTTTCTGATGGAAATCCGCTGCGATACCGCTCTCTACAACGTCGTGAACATTTACGTGCTCTATGACGAGTCGCGCCGCCCGGTGCGTGCGGAATTCCTGTGGTTTCGAGGCTATCGCATGGAGAACGAAACGGCCGTCGAGGAAGTCACGCCCTACGTTTGGGCGCGCAGCTTCAATCCAAAGACGCGCGAGCTCGTGGCGCTCGCGAAATATCGAGGCATGGGGGATTGCGGAGAGTTCTCGCGCTACGTCCTCCGCGGCGACGAGTTCGTCCTGACGGAATTCCGCGCGAAGGTCCTGTGCGATGGATCCCAGATTTACCGGCTCCGCGGAACACGGAAATACGACGTCCGCCCCGGCGTTGCGCAACCTAGCCCGAGTTGGCAGCGTTACTTCCCTCCGCAACCGTGACGGCGTTCATGACGAGGTCGTCGCGGTGTATGACTTCGTCCCTGCCGCGATATCCCAGGATCGTTTCGATTTCGCCGCTCTTGTGGCCGGCGATCGCACGGGCATCGGTGCTGGAATAACCAGAGAGGCCGCGGCCGAGCTCGCGGCCGTCGCGGCGGCGGACGAGTACGGCATCGCCACGCTCGAAACCGCCCTCGACCGCGATGATCCCTGCGGGCAGCAGGCTCGTGCCGCGCTCGAGCGCCTTCGCCGCGCCTTCGTCCACGACGAGCGTACCCAGGGGATTGAGGCTGCCGGCGATCCAGCGCTTGCGCGCGGTGAGCGGGGAGGAGGAGGGGATGAACCAGGTGGCCCGGCCGCCATCCTCGAGCGCCGCTAGCGGATGCAGCATCTCGCCCTTGGCGATCGCCATGCGGCAGCCCGCGGACATCGCGATGCGAGCGGCCGCGAGCTTCGTCACCATGCCGCCGGAGCTCATGCCCAGGGGCGCCTCGCCCGCCATCGCTTCGATCTCCGGCGTGAGCTCGCGCACCTCCGGGATGTGACGCGCGGCTCTATTCTTGCGGGGATCGTCGCTGTAGAGCCCGTCGATGTCCGAGAAGAGCACTAACGCATCCGCGCTCACCATTTGTGCCACACGCGCGGCCAAGCGGTCGTTGTCGCCGAAGCGAATCTCCGCCGTCGCGACCGTATCGTTCTCATTGATGACGGGAACGGCCTTGAGCGCCAGGAGCTGGTTCAGCGTCGCGCGCGCGTTCAGGTGCCGCCGCCGCTCCTCGGTATCCTCAGGGGTCAACAGGATCTGCGCGACCGAGAGGTGATGGCGCGCGAGCGCCTCCTGATAGGCGTGCGCCAGGCGAATCTGGCCGGTTGCCGCGGCCGCCTGCTTCTCCTCGAGCTTGAGCGCGGGGCCGAGCAAGCCCAGATGCCGCCGGCCGGCGGCAATGGCGCCGGAGGAGACGAGCAGCACCTCCTGCCCGCGTTTGGCACAGCGCGCGACGTCGTCGGCGAGCGCCTCGAGCCAGGAGCGGCGGAGATCGCCGCGAGCATCGTCCACGAGAAGCGCCGAGCCGATTTTGACGACCAGGCGGCGGGCGTCGGCGAGCCGCGTCATGGAATGACCTCGGCGGCGTTCGCATCCTTCTTTCCCTCGGCCGCCGCGCGCTCTCGTTCCGCGCGAATCGTGTCGTGGAGGGCACGCATCGCTTCCGGCACGCCCGAGCCGGTGGCACCCGAGAGCACGAGCACGGGATGCTTCGAGGCACGCGCGAGCTTGCGCTTGAGCTTCGCCACCTCCTCCTTCGGGATCGCGTCGGATTTGTTGAGGCCCAGGATCTCCGGCTTCTCCGCGAGGCCATGGCCGTAGGCGGCGAGCTCCGCGCGGATCGTGCGATAGGCCGCCACCACGTCGGGCTCGGTGCCGTCGATCAGATGGAGGATCACCGCGCAGCGCTCGGCATGGCCTAGGAAGCGGGTGCCGAGGCCCGCACCCTCGCTCGCGCCCTCGATGAGGCCCGGCAGGTCCGCGAGCACGAACTCCTCCTCGCCTAGGCGGACGACGCCGAGCTGCGGCTTCAAGGTAGTGAAGGGGTAGTCCGCAATCTTGGGCTTGGCGCGCGAGACGGCCGCGAGCAGCGTCGACTTGCCGGCATTGGGCAAGCCCACGAGCCCTGCATCGGCGATGAGCTTCAGGCGTAGCCACACCCAACGCTCCTCGCCGGGCCAGCCGGGATCGGCGCGGCGGGGCGCGCGGTTGGTCGAGCTCTTGTAATGCGCGTTGCCGAAGCCACCGTCCCCGCCCGCGAGAAAAACGTGGCGCTCGCCCGGTGTGGTGAGGTCGAGGAGCACGGTTTCGCCGTCCTCGTCGAGCACTTGCGTTCCCACGGGAACGCGGAGGATCTGCGGCGTGCCTGCAGCACCGCTGCGATTGCGGCCGGCGCCGCCGCGGCCGTTCTGCGCGCGGAAATGCTGCTGGTAGCGATAGTCGATGAGCGTGTTCAGGTTATCGGCCGCCTCGAAGACGATGTCGCCGCCGCGTCCGCCGTCGCCGCCGTCGGGACCGCCGAACTCGATGAACTTCTCGCGCCGGAAGCTCATGGAGCCCGCGCCGCCGTCGCCGCTGCGGAGATAGATCTTGCACTGGTCGAGGAACTGCACGGGATGTCCGGGGGCTGAATCGGGGCAACAAAAAAAGGGGGAATGCGGCCATTCCCCCCTCGCTCGCGAATGGGCGCCGAGGCGCCCGGCGGGAACGGCCTTAGTCGGCGGCCTCCGCCGGTCGCGGCAGCACCGAGACGTAGACGCGCTCGCCGGTTCCGCGATGAAAGCTCACGGCACCTTCCGTCAGCGCATAGATCGTGTGATCGCGGCCGAGGCGGACGTTGCGGCCGGGGTGATAGGTCGTGCCGCGCTGGCGGACGAGGATGTTGCCGGGGACGACGATCTCGCCGCCGTACTTCTTGACGCCGAGGCGCCGGCCGGCGGAATCGCGCCCGTTGCGCGAGGAGCCGCCTGCTTTCTTATGTGCCATCGAAGGTCTCCTTACTTCCCGGCGACGATGTCGGTGATCTTCAGCACGGTCAGCGGCTGGCGATGGCCTTTCTTCCGGCGGTAGTTGTGCCGGCGCCGCTTCTTGAAGACCAGGATCTTGTCGCCCTGCTTGTGCTCGACCACGGTCGCCATGACCTCCGCGCCCGCGATCGTGGGGGTGCCGAGGGTGGTGGCGGCGCCGTCTGCGACCATGAGGACGTCGCCGAGCTTCACGGAGGAGCCTGGCTCGCCTTCGACGGTCTCGACGACGATCACGTCGTCCTTGGCGACCTTGTATTGCTTGCCGCCGGTGCGGATCACTGCGTACATGGCAGAACTGCCTGGATTCTGGTCGGGCTCGATTATAGCGGAAAACTCGAACGGACGGGCTCTCCCCCGTCCGCGGAGGGGCGCACTATAGCCAGAACGCCCTTGAAGTCAACGAGTTTGGGCCCGAGGCCGTTGCGGGAGAGGGGCCCCTTGAGGTAGTCTCCGCCGCCCTTCGGGAGGGCCGGACCCTTGGGTCCCGCACCCCTGAGCAAGACCGCGGAGAGGTGCCGGAGTGGTCGATCGGGGCGGTCTCGAAAACCGTTGTGCCCTTTACTGGGTACCGAGGGTTCGAATCCCTCCCTCTCCGCCAACTTCAGAACGGAACTGCGAACGCTGGGCGTAGCCGGCTTTACGCCCGAGGCGGCGGTCAGCGTCTGAAGCAGGTTGTTTTTCGAGCCGATGATGCGGACCTCGTGGTCAGCCACCTCGACGCGCTGGGCGAGCGCGCGGAGATGGTCGCGGCGGTGGCCGCCGCCGTCGATCCTGATCCGCTCGCGCGCTGCCCTGGCGAACTTCTGGACCATCTGCGGCGTGATGGCTTGCTGAGCTGACGTCTCCAGCTTTGCGGCGGCATGCGCGGCGTCGGCTTGCGCCTGGTCCCGGATCGCCTTGAGGCTGACGATGCGCTCTTTCAGCGCCGGGTCGTCGAGATGGGCAACACCGGCCTCGATGGCGTCGTAGAGCCGCTTTAGGCGCAGGTCGGTCTCGGCAGCCCGCTTGTTCAATTCGGCGATATGCTCGCGGCGGCGCTCAGCACGTTCCTGCCGGCGATCGAGGACGGACGCCAGAATTTCCTCGAGCCGTTCCGGCTGGAGCAACCGGTCGGCGATGTGCTCCGCGACGAGGTTGTCGAGTTTCTCCATCGAGATCGAGCGGCCTTTGCAGCCGGTTTCGTCCTGCCGCGCCTTGATGGAGCAGGTGTAGTAGCGATGGCACCCGCCCTTGCCGGTGCGGAGCGTCATCGCCCCACCTCAGTCAGCGCAGAAGTAGATGCCGGTAAGGAGGGTGGGCCCGCTGACGACGCCCGCCGGCGTCACCTTGGGGTCGCGGGCGCGCAGATTGCGCCTGCACCGCATCGAAGGTTGTCTGATCGATGAGCGGCGGCACTTCGACAGTGACGATCTCGCTGTAATCGGATACTCGACCGCAAGGCGACTGATCGGATAGCCGTAGTGCTTGGTCAGCCGCAGAATCCAGAGCTGACGGACCGCTTCCTCGGGTTTCGCGAGGATGTCCTTGTTGCGGACCGGACACCGAAAATAGAGTCGGTCGTTCTTCTCGAACAGAATGGCTTCGAGTGCCGTGAGTTCAGCTTGGTCGAGCGGCTTCAATGAATGATCGGACGCAGATCGGTCAAAAATCTCGGTGACTCTCATGTTTGGTCTTTCGCTATTCGGCATCGTTTTATCGGTTTGCGCTTGGCTGTTCGGTTCGCATTTAGCTGCCGGTTTACGGCGGGTGGTGGCGGGCTTCATGTCACGGCCGCCGTCAACTTCCGGTCGAGCGTGACCAACTCGGCACCCAGAGCGCGGGCGAGCCAAAGGTAGCTGGCATCATAGGCGGTCAGACCTGTGGCCTCAGCGAGGTCCAGCGAAGCCGTGTGGTCGACGGCGACAGTCTCCACCCTCAGCCGGTCTGCGAAGCGGAACGCGGTGCGCAGCGCCTCCCGCTGGCTTGGCTGGCGCCGAATCTTAGTCAGGCAGACGTTAGCCAATTCGAAGCCGAGCAAGGAGGGCGCTACCAGTCGGGCCCCCTCCAACCGCTCGGCAATTGTTTCAGCTTCCGGCTCCGCGAACAGCAGGGCAGCGAGTGCCGATGCGTCCACCACCTTAACGTCGGTCACGGTCGGCCCGTATAATGGCGGCTGAGTCTGCCGGTGTGCGCAGGCCGAGCCGCCGAACTTCTGCGAGTAGCTCGATGGGGCTTAGGTCCCGCTCGGGCCGGACCGCTTCCTCGATGATGGCGAGCAACTCGCCTTGCAGCGACCGATGGTGTCGCTCCGCTCGCTGCCGCAGGCGTTTAACGACCTCGTCGGGGGCATTTTTGATCGAGAGATTGATAGGCATGGTTCCGAACCTGCTCCGATTCAGAACCTTGATACCACATTGCAGCCCCTCAGGCCACCGCATGGGCCAATTAGAGGGCTATAGCGTAGACGTAGTGCTCATCATCGTCGGTCGTGGCCCGCCAACTTCCCATCCGCCGATGTTCGCCGTCATTCGAAAGATCACTATTTAAGCCAGCATTTGTGGGCTTTTCTGTGTGGATATGGCATCCGCCCGGAATCTCGAGTCTTTGGCTATTATCAATCTCTTAGATCTACCGTTGGTCCATACCCACAAAATAGCCCGCGAGTCTGATTTCTGGCCATCAATGGCGGCGCTCGCGGAAAACTGGCTCAACGAGCGCCCTTACGACTGGCCGCCGGCCTGTTTTTCGTCTGCCGATGATCCAAGCCGTTCTCTCCGCCGAAGCAGAGAGAGCTTGCTGTCACGCGCGGCGGCTGCGAAGCGCGCTCCAAAAGCAAGCCTGCGAGATGATCCCCGCACCGGTGAGCACGGCGGCAGCGGCGAGCCCAGCCCCGCGAGCGTAGTACACACCGCGCCGATAGCCATCTGGAAGAATCCGTAGAGTCCGGAGGCCGATCCGATGACCACGGGATTGACGCTGATCGCCTCGATCAACGCCATCGGGGAAACGATCCCAGTGCCTCACTCACGATGCCGCTGCCCGAATGGCCGGCAGCGTAAATTGAAAAATAGTGCCGCGGGGCTGATTGGCGGTTATCCACAACCGCCCTTCATGAGCCTCGATGATCGACCGGCAGATCGACAGCCCCACGCCCAGCCCGCCGGGCTTGGTCGTGTAGAAGGGGGTGAAGATGAGCTTGAGCCTGTCCGGGGCCAAGCCCGGCCCGAAATCTTTTATCGCGACGAGAACGCCGTTCGGTTCGACCCGAGCGGTGCTGATCACCACCTCTCGGACTCCATCCGCGACCGCGCCCATGGCTTGGATGGCATTGACGATCAGGTTGAGGACAACCTGCTGCAATTGCACGCGATCGCCTTCGACGACCGGCAAGTCGTCCGCCAGTACCGTGTGCACCGAGACGCCCGCCTTCACCGCTTCGCCACGCGTGAGTTCAATCACCTCGCGGATCGCCTCGTTCAGGTCCACGCTTTCCTTCAGCGGCGGCGCCTTCTGGATGAGCGCACGGATCCGGCCGATGATGTCGTTGGCCCGACCGGTGTCGCTCACAATGCAGTCAAGCGCTTCGGTGACCTCCGCCAAGTCCGGAGGATTTCTGCCCAAAAACCGCAATGCAGCCATGGCATTGGTGCGTGCCGCGGTGATCGGCTGGTTCACCTCATGCGCGATCGAGGCCGTAAGGTGCCCCATGGTGGCGGCGCGGTTGGCGTGCGCGAGTTCCATCTGGACTTCACGGAACCGCCGCTCGCTCTCGCGGGCTTCGGCCTCCGCCCGTTTGCGCTCGGTCAGGTCGAGCACAAAGGCGACACCCTCCCTGTCGCTTCCGAATCCCGCGGCACCAATCAGAACCGGCACGCGGCTGCCATCTTTCCTAAAGAATTCCTTCTCGTATGGCGGCGCAATTGTAGTTGCCTTCAGCTCTTTACGGGTCTGCATGCCTCGGTCGGCCCATTCCGGCGGCGTCATTTCCTCCCAGTTCATGCGGTCGATATCCTCGCGGTCGTATCCCAGCATGCTGAGAAACGCGTCATTTGCCTCGAGAACTCGACCTCCCAGTTCCCAGAGAAAGATCCCGACGATATTGGCGTCGAATAGGCGTCGGATCTTGGCTTCGCTGTCCCGCAGCACCTCCTCCACGTGGCGGCGCTCAGCGATGTCACGCTCGAGTTCTGCGTTGGCGCGCGTCAGCTCGTCATAGGCGCGCTTGAGGTTCTCGCACATCGTGTTGAACGCGGCGACTGTCTGGTCGAGCTCGTCGGGTTCGGCGGGTGCGCGACGTGCCAACGCCAGCGGCGGCTGCGGCTGCCGCAGATCGTAACGGCTGAGGAAATGGGCGATGGTCGCGAGGTGCCGCGTGACCAGGCGATGGAAGATGAAGATGATGAAGAGCGAGACGAGGAATGTTTTTGCTCCCTGGCTGACGAGAATCACCACCAATTTATTGAGGAGTCCCCGATAGACGCCGGCGAGCGTCGCTTCGACGCGCAACAGGCCAATCGGCTTCTCGGCGCCGTCGGAGGAATAGACCAGCGGATACTCGCGCACGAGAACAGGCCCGCCCTCGGGGGTCCCCATCGTCAGCACCAGGGGGCTGATCCCAGTGGCAGCGGTCTCGCGCACTTCGACGGTGCGAATATCAGGCAGCCGCGCTAGGCCTTGCAGCTGCAGCGTGAGCTGCTTTTCGTCCAGGTGCCAGAGGCTGTCGGCGAGGCTGCCGAGATAGGCGCGCTCGATCTCATCGAACCGTGTCTCTATCAGACCGAGGTCGTGCCGGTAGTCGAGATAGAGCTGAAGCAATGTCAGAACCAGTGTGATGGCGGAGCTGAAAAGCAGGACGCTGACAAGCA
>DATJVP010000133.1:0-39711 GCA_035581425.1 Allostellaceae bacterium
CCGCATTAACCACCCGTCAACCAGTTGGCCCGATCTTTGCTTGCATGTGCGGGCACCCCCGATAAACTCGGCTCATGGCACTCAGTCAGCGGCTCGATCTGCGGCAAAGCCAGAGCCTGGTGATGACGCCGCAGTTGCAGCAGGCGATCAAGCTGCTGCAACTCTCGCAGCCCGAGCTCAATGAGTTCGTTGATGCGGAGCTCGAGCGCAATCCGCTGCTGGAGCGCGACGAGGCGCCGGCGGATCCCGGGGCGGCGGAGCCCGAGCCTGCAGAAAGCACGGCGGAGACCGACGAGCGCGAGCTCTGGTCGGAGTCCGCCGGGAGCGAGGGCGAGGGCAATCTCGATCTCGCGGGCGATCCCGCGGCCTGGCAGTCGCTCAAACCCAGGGCCTCGGCGGCGGATGCGCTGCCAGGCCTCGATCAGACGCTGACGCGCGCGACCACGCTGCGCGACCATCTTCTCGATCAGATCCAGCTCGATGTCCGCGAGCCCGCGGAGCGGATGATCGCGCTCCACCTCCTCGACCTCGTCGATGAAGCCGGCTATGTCCGCGGCGACCTCAACGAGATCGGCGAGCGCCTCGGCGCCGAGAAGAGAGCGATCGAGGATGTGCTGCGCAAGCTGCAGCGGCTCGACCCGCCGGGCGTCTTCGCACGCAATCTCGCGGAGTGCCTCGCATTGCAGCTTCGCGAGCGCGACCGGCTCGATCCCGCGATGCAGGCGCTCCTGGAGAACCTGCAGCTCCTTGCGAGCCGTAATCTCGCGGAGCTCACGCGGATCTGCGGCGTCGACGTCGAGGACATTCAGGCAATGGCGGCCGAGCTCAAGGCGCTCGATCCCCGGCCCGGTCTCGCATTCGATCCCGCAATCGCCGATCCCGTGATCCCCGACGTGATCGTGCGCGGGGACGGCGAAGGCGGATTTCTCATCGAGCTCAACAGCGAGGCGCTGCCGCGCGTCCTCGTCAACAACGCCTATTACGCCCAAGTCAGCAAGGGCGCCAAGGGCAAGCCCGAGAAGGAATATCTCAGCGAGCGCTTCCAATCCGCGAATTGGCTCGTGAAGGCGCTGCACCAGCGCGCCACCACCATCCTCAAGGTCGCGCGCGAGATCGTGCGGCAGCAGGAGGGCTTCTTTCGCCACGGCATCCAGCACTTGCGCCCGCTGGTCCTGCGCGACATCGCCGGCGAGATCGGCATGCACGAGAGCACGGTGAGCCGCGTGACCTCCAACAAGTTCATGGCGAGCCCGCGCGGCATTTTCGAGCTCAAGTACTTCTTCACCTCCGCGATCTCCGGCGCCGGCGGCGCCGAGTCGCTCTCGGCAGAGACCGTGCGCTTTCGCATCAAGAGCATGATCGAGACCGAGCCCATCGACCGCGTGCTCTCCGACGATCAGATCGTGGCGCTCCTCATCAAGGACGGCGTCGACATCGCGCGGCGCACGGTCGCGAAATACCGCGAGGCGATGCGCATTCCCTCCTCCGTGCAGCGCCGGCGCGAGAAGTCGCTGCGGTTCTGAGTTGGCAATCTTGACTCGTACCGACCTCGCTCCTATGGTCTCCCCCCGCGGACGACCGGCAGCACCGAATGCAATCGTGTCAACGAACCGGTTGAGGACGCTCATGCGTGTCATCGCCAATCAGCAGCGGAGCAGCGCAGTGCCGCCGAGCGGCAGCGCGCGCTTCTGACGTAAACGGGCTTCCAACGGCAACCAGGTCATCCTTCATGGACATCGGCGACTTGCTCGGGCCCGGCAGGGTGATTGCGGCAATGCGGGGCAGCACCAAGAAGCAAGTGCTGCAGGAGTTGGCGCGCCGCGCTGCGACCCAAGCGGGCCTGCACGAGCGCGCAATCTTCGACAAGCTCTGGGAGCGCGAACGCATCGGCAGCACCGGCATGGGCATGGGGACCGCGATCCCGCACGCACGCATCGCCGGCATCGCCAAGCCCTTCGGCATGTTCGCGCGGCTCGAGAAGGCGATCGACTTCGAGGCGGTGGACGAGCGCCCCGTCGATCTCATCTTCCTGCTGCTGACGCCGGAGGATGCCGGGGCGGATCACTTGAAGGCGCTCGCGCGCATCTCGCGTCTCTTCCGCGACCGCGCCATGTGCGAGAAGCTTCGCGGCACCGACAACGTCGATGCCCTGACCGCGCTCCTCACCGACCGCACTGCGAGTCACGCGGCCTAGAGCCGCCGGGCGACGTGCCGGACGAGCCTCCTGCCGGCCGGGTCAACGAGGTCTTCCTCGTCTTTCTCCGCCTCGGACTCACCTCCTTCGGCGGCCCCGTCGCGCATATCGGATATTTTCGCCAGGAGTTCGTGACGCGCCGCGCCTGGCTCGACGAGCGCGGATTCGCCGATCTGGTGGCGCTCTGCCAATTCCTCCCGGGACCCGCAAGCAGCCAGATCGGCATCGCCGTGGGATTGCTGCGCGCGGGGCTTGCAGGCTCGCTCGCGGCCTGGCTCGGATTTACCGCGCCTTCGGCGATCGCGCTCACGCTCTTCGCCTATGGCGTGGCGGCGCTCGGCGAGGCCGCGGGCGCGGCACCGCTCCACGGCCTCAAGATCGTCGCGGTCGCCGTCGTGGCGCAGGCGGTCTGGAATATGGCGCGAAGCCTCGCGCCCGACCGGCCACGCGCAACGCTCGCGGTGCTGGCGGCGGCGCTCGTCCTCGCGCTTCCCTCGACCGCAGGCCAGCTCGGCGCGATCCTTCTGGGCGCGCTCGCCGGCAGCCTTCTCCTCGGCGGCGCGAGCGAGGAGGCGCTCTCGCCGCTCCCTGTCCCCATCGGGCGCCGCACGGGCGCGGCGCTCCTCGTGGCGTTCTTCCTGCTGCTGATCGCGCTGCCATGGGCCGCGGCCGCGAGCGGCAATCACGCGCTCGCTCTCATCGACAGCTTCTACCGCTCGGGTGCGCTCGTCTTCGGCGGCGGGCACGTGGTGCTGCCGCTGCTGCAAGCCTCCGTCGTGCCGCCGGGTTGGATCGGAAACGACGCCTTCCTCGCGGGATACGGTGCGGCCCAGGCGGTGCCAGGGCCGCTCTTCACCTTCGCGGCCTATCTCGGTGCGGCGATGACGCCGGCGCCCACCGGCTGGGAGGGCGCGCTCCTCTGCCTCGGTGCGATCTTCCTGCCGTCCTTCCTGCTCGTGCTCGGCGGCTTGCCGTTCTGGGACGCGCTCCGCCGCCAGCGCACGGCGCAGGCAGCGCTCAAAGGCGTCAATGCCGCGGTGGTGGGCCTGCTGCTTGCGGCGCTCTACCGTCCAGTCTGGACCAGCGCGATCCTCGCGCCCGCGGATTTCGTCCTGGCGCTCGGCGCCTTCCTGCTGCTCGCCTTCTGGAAGGCGCCGCCGTGGCTCGTCGTGATCCTGGGTGCGCTCGCGGGCTGGGGCCTCGCTCAGCTCGCCTGAGCGGCCAAGGCAGCGCTACGGCCTCACACCCCTCTCCGGCCGGTGCGAAGATGCGCGCAGCTCCTCTATGCGCGCGGGGCTTATCGTCGAGGACGGGACTTGATCCTGGGCCGAGAGCCCGGCCGCCTGCTTCTCCTTGCCGCCGGAGGCGAAGTAGTGCTCGAGATGCTTCGCGATCTGCGTGCGCATGAACTGCTTCGCCTGCACGGGATCCTGAATGTCCATGGTGCGAAGCTCGCTGCGCTGCGCCGGGTGCGGATCCAGATTTGCCGCACCGGCGAGCAGGTCGCGCTGCATCATGTCGAGCGACTCCGGCTGCACCGGCACGGTGAGATCGGGCGTGTCCTCGCGCCAGACATGCGCGCCGTCGTCGATCAGGTATTTCTTCGTCAGCTTCGCCGCCTGCTTGTCGCGCTTGGTGAGGAAGCCGCCGGGCAAGTCGAGGGCCTCGATAATCGAGCCGGGAATTGTCGAATGACTGTAAACGGTGGAGTCGGTCGAGGCCGCGAACCAAGGGGAGATCAATATCGACGGTACCCGAAGCCCGAGCCGGTCGAAGGCGAACGGCACCAGAAAGGACTCATCCGTTCGGCCTGCGATTCCGTCCGGCGATTCCGTCGCAGGCGGAGCGACATGGTCGTAATACCCTCCGTGCTCGTCGAACAGCACCAGCAGGAGAGTCTTTTTCCAAACCTCCGGATGCGCGCGCAGCGCGCAGTAGACGTCGGCGACGAGCTTCTCCGCCGGCCGCACGTCCGCCGGCGCGTGCATGCTATTCGCGGGATGCTGCGGCGAGTTTATGAAGGCGGGCGTGATGAAGGAATAGGTCGCCAGCCGGTCACCGGCGACATCGCCGAGGAAGTTGCTCTCGAAGAGGACGTGGTTCGTCGCATTCTTTTTTAGGTAGGGATAGAGCTCAACGATATCGTCCTGGTCGTGATAATAGCTGCGCCAGGAGCGCCCGGAGGCCGCATTGATGCGATCGTAGAGCGTCTTGCAATCGAACTTCGGCTTCCAATTGGCATTCCAGGTGTAGCCCTGCGAGGTGGCGGCATGCACGAAGGCGCGGTTCGGCATGGTCGGGCCCGGCACATCGGCAAACCAATGGTCGCAGAGGACGAATTCCCGGGCCAGGGTCGAGAGCACGGGAAGCTGGATCGGATCGAAGCAGTTCATCACCTGCTGCAATTCGCTCGTCGTGGGCGCGCGCTTAAGGTCGTAAGCGAGTGCCGTATGAAACGACGCGACGAAGCCGTTGAGCAGAGGCTCCTTGGCGACGGCAGCCGAGGGCTTGGTCACGCCGTAGAGTTGCATGTTCGTCTCTTTGAGACTGTGCGACGGGCCCTGTCCGATCGCGACGTAATCGCCGCCCTCTCGCGACGGGAAGCTCGGACTATGCGCGTCCTTGGGATTTAGGCGATTACTGGCACCGCCCGCCGGCAGGCCCTCGCCTTTCCCAAGGTATCCGAAGAGATGATCGAAGGACCGGTTTTCGAGCATGAGCACGACGAAGTGGTCGAACAGCAATCTCGCCATGGGCACCTCCATTCGCCGACGGTTGTCGCCCGATATCCCGAGGGGCAGGCGCCGGTTCTTCCCCCGTGAATGGAAGGAAGGTTGCGCGCTCCATGCGCCGCACCATCTAGGCTCCGATATTATTACAATTAAATGTAGAACCGCGTGACAAGTGGTGTCGTCAGACCCATCGCGCGGCCGCGGGCAGGTGCCAAACGAAACGGGCGGGTCCCGAAGGACCCGCCCGTCGAACATCGCTCGGCGCGACCCCGTTCAGTGCAGGCTGACGGGCTCGAGCTCGTGCTGACGGATCGTCGCGAAGGCGACCTCGCGGTCGGGCATCACCGCGACCTGCGTGCCGTCGGCGCTGTGAATGGCGAAGGCAACCTCGTCGTTCACGATCACGCGCTTCACATAGGCGACGTCGTTCACGCCCAAAAGCGCGAACTCCTTCGGTGTGATTTGCTTCAGTCTCTCGATCGTGGTCATCGCACTCTACCTTTCCAACCCGGCCTCGGCCGGGCAAATCCGAATCTAGAACGGCGCTAGCCCCGCGTTTTATCCGTGGCGAGATCGAGGGTCCTGGGCTTCGTCCCGGCGCCTTCGATCTCGATCGTTCGCACCCGGGTCTCCGGCTGCGGGCGCACGAGGTCGATGTTGAGAAGGCCGCTGTCGAGCGAGGCGCTCTTCACCTCGATGCCTTCCGCGAGCAGGAATGCGCGCTGGAACTGGCGCGCGGCGATGCCGCGGTGAAGGAAGACGCGACCGCTCTCCTCGCGCTGCTTGCCGCGGACGACGAGCTGGTTGTCCTCGACCTGGATGCTCAGATCCTCCAGTGGGAATCCCGCGACCGCCAGCGTGAGGCGCAGCGTATTTTCGCCGGTTTGCTCGACATTGTAAGGGGGATACCCATCGGGCTGCGTCTTGCTCACGCGATCGAGCATCCGCTCGAAATGGTCGAAGCCGAGCAGCAGCGGCGAATTGAACACGGTCAGTCTCGACATATGCCTCCTCCTCGATCGGCGAGCGAGCAGACGAGCGGGGCCCCGAAAGCACCCCGCAACGTTAAATAAGCATTGCCTAAACTGCGATCAAGGAGCGATCTAATTCCTTGATCGGCCGTTCAGAATCGGACGCAAGCTCGCCCTTGTCGCCGCAACGAGACGGCGCACCGCACCCCCCATCTGCTCCTCCGGCGTGCCCGCGAAGCCCAGCACGAAGCCGCGCTCGCGTCTCGTACCGCTGTAATAGCTTGAGAGCGGCGCCGCGTGGACGCGCGCTTCGAGCGCGCGTGCGCTCGCGGCGACGTCATCGATGCGCCCGCTCAAATGGGCAACGAGATGGAGGCCGGCCTCGGGCGAGCCGCCTGCCGCAAGGAAACCGCCGGCCTCCGCCGCAAGCGCTTCCAGCAGCGCCGCCCGTCGGCTTGCATAGAGCGTGCGCATGCGCCGTAGGTGGGCGGCAAGACGCCCCTCCTCGATGAAGCGCGCGAGCGCGATCTGCAGGAGGCCCGGGGCATGCCGGTCGGAGGCGGCTTTGAGCGCAGCAAAGCGCTCGACCGCCGCGGGAGGCACCACGAGATAGCCGAGGCGCAAACCCGGCGCCAATACCTTGCTGAACGTGCCGAGGAAGAGCACACGGCTCCCGCGGTCAAGCATGTGGAGCGGCGCCAACGGCCGCCCGGCATAGCGGTAATCCCCGTCGTAGTCGTCCTCGAGGATCCAGGCATCGGCGCTCTCGGCCCAATCGAGGAGCGCGAGGCGCCGGCGGAGGCTCATGACGGCACCCAGCGGGTATTGGTGCGAGGGTGCCACGAGCGCAAGCCGCGCGTGAGGGGCGAGTCGAAGACCCGCTCCGACGTCGATGCCCTCGTCGTCGACCGGCACGGGCACGAGCTCGAAGCCCGCGGAGCGAAGCGCCGCGCGCCCCGCGGGATATCCGGGCTCCTCGACCCAAGCGCGATCGCCTGGCTCCGCGAGGGCGCGCGCGGTCAGATCGATTCCCTGCTGCGATCCCGCCACGACCAGAATCTGGTCGGGGTCGCAGGCGATGCCGCGATTGGCCGCGAGGTATTGCGCGATCGCCTGACGGAGCGCGCGCTCCCCGCGAGGCTCGCAGTAGCCGAGCAATGCTTCCGGCCGCTCGCGCAATAGCCGCGCGGTGATCCGCGCCCAATCCGACCAGGGAAACCTGTCGAGCGCCGGCACTCCCGCCGCGAGCGGCAAATGCTCGAGCGTGCGCGGCGGTAAGGCAAGCTCCCGGTTGCGGCCGAGGGGCGGCGGCTTGGCGCCGGCACGCCGCGGGCGAGCGGTGGGTCGCAGAGGATGCTCTGGGAGATGCTCGGCGACGAAAAGCCCCGAGCCCGGACGCGAGACGAGATAGCCTTCGGCCGTAAGGCGCTCATAGGCCTGGACGGCGGTGATGCGGGCGACTCCGTGATCTCCCGCGAGTGCGCGCGAGGAAGGGACCCTGGTTCCTGCCTCGAGCCGCCCCTCCAGCACCGCCGCGCGGAAATAGCCCACGATCTGGTCCTGCAGCGAGGCAGGCGCGCCGCGGTCGAGGGCGAGGCTGTTCCAGAGCGGTGAAACCGATTTTTGAACCATGGCAATGCTCCCAACTGGACTTATCTATATTCTAGGACCGGAGCTACACAGCAATCCAGTTAGGTGGCATCTCTATGCCGATGCCCCGTGCTTTCGGGAGAGGAAAATGTACGTCCCCACGAATTTCGCAGAAGAACGCGTGCCGGTGCTGCACGAGACCATCCGCGCGATCAAGCTCGGCACGCTGGTAACGCTCGGCGGCGAGGATATGACCGCGAGCCATGTCCCCATGCTCGTCGACCCCGAGCCCGCGCCTTACGGCACACTCATCGGTCACATCGCCCGCGCCAATCCGCAATGGAAGGACGCTTCGGACAAGGTGCGGGCGCTTGCGATCTTCCTCGGCCCCGACGCCTACATCACGCCCTCCTGGTACGCGACGAAGCGCCAGACCGGGAAAGTCGTGCCGACCTGGAACTACGCCGCGATCCACGCCTATGGCCGCGTGCGTTTCATCGAGGACCCCGAGCGGCTCCTGCAGATCGTGACGCGCCTCACGGACACGCACGAGGGCAATCGTGCGATGCCATGGGCCGTGACGGATGCGCCGGCAGACTACGTCAAAGGCATGCTGCGCGCGATTGTGGGATTCGAGATCCAGATCGAGCGGCTCGAGGGCAAGTGGAAGATGAGCCAGAACCGCCCCGCCGAGGATCGCGCGGGCGTCATCGAAGGCTTGCGAAGCGATGGCGAGACCACGGTCGCCGACATCGTCGTCGAGCGGAACCCGAGCTGAGGGCGAGCGCGATGGACAGTTTCACGCCGACACCGATGACGCGCCTGAAGCGGCTCCACGAGCGCGGACACTACGACCGCGAAACGGTCCACGCGATTCTGGATGCCGGCTTCATCTGCAACGTCGGTTACATCGTCGACGGACAGCCGCTGGTGACACCGACCTCGTATTGGCGTGAGGGCGATCGCGTCTACTGGCACGGTTCCTCCGCAAGTCGCATGCTGCGCACGCTCTCCAAGGGCATCAAGGCCTGCCTCACGGTGACCCACGTCGACGGCCTCGTGATCGCGCGCTCGGCCTTCCATCATTCCATCAACTACCGCTCGGTGATGGTTTTGGGCATCGCCGAGCCCGTCACCGACGAAGCGCACAAGCTCCTGGCGCTCGAGGCCTTCGTCGAGCGCCTGTTCCCCGGACGTTGGGAGGTCCTGCGGCCGGTCACGAAGCAGGAGATCAAGGCGACGATGGTGCTCTCGATGCCGCTCGAGGAAGTATCGGCCAAAGTGCGCGTGGGTCCGCCCATCGACGACGACGAGGACTACGCGCTTCCGATCTGGGCGGGTGTGTTGCCGATGTCGGTCGCGATCGGGATCCCGGAAGCCGACCCGAAGCTCACACCCGGCGTCGCGGCGCCGGAACACGTCCGGAATTTCGTGCGGGCGCGCTGAAGGCGCGGCCATTCCCCAATTCCGGACACTCGTGGGACAAGCCCGGCCATGACGACGAAGGCGGGCGGCCTTGCCGGGCGAGAGACTTTTTGACGCCCCGGATTCCCGCTACCATCGCCTCCGGGCAATATCCGGAGGAAGCATGGCGGGAGAAGAGGTTTTCGATTTCATCGTCGTGGGCGCGGGTTCCGCGGGGTGCGTGCTTGCGGACCGGCTTTCGGCCTCGGGCAAACACCGCGTCCTGCTGCTCGAAGCGGGCGGCGAGGACAAGCAGTTCTGGATCCATGTCCCGCTCGGATACGGCAAGCTCTTCACCGATGCCCGCGTCAACTGGATGTACCAGACCGCGCCCGAGCCCGAGCTCAACGGTCGCTCGATTGCGCAGCCCCGTGGGAAGGTGCTCGGCGGCTCGAGCTCGATAAACGGCCTCCTCTACATCCGAGGCCAGCCCCAGGATTTCGACCATTGGCGCCAGCTCGGGAATGTCGGCTGGAGCTTCGAGGACGTCCTCCCCTACTTCAAGAAATCCGAGGACCAGCAGCGCGGCCAGAGTGATCTCCACGGCGCGGGCGGCCCGCTCTCGGTGCAGGACCAGGTGGAGGAGCACGAGCTCTGCGACGCCTTCATCCGAGCCTGCGAGGAGACCGGCATTCCCCGCAACGACGACTTCAACGGGGCGAGCCAGGAAGGTGCGGGATATTTCCAGACGACGATGCGGAACGGCCGGCGCTGGAGCACGGCGCGGGCATATTTGAAGCCCGCACGGAACCGTCCGAACCTGAGCGTCGTCACGCGCGCGCTCACCAAGCGGGTGCTCATCGAGGGTAATGCGGCCGCGGGCGTCGAGTATCGCCACGAGGGCCGGGACGTCATCGCGCGCGCGCGCGGCGAGGTGATCCTCTCAGCCGGCGCCTTCGGCTCGCCGCAGATTCTCCAGCTTTCCGGTGTCGGGCCGGGCGCGCTCCTGCGCGAGCACGGGATCGCCGTGCTACGCGATCGCCCTAGCGTCGGAGCCGACCTGCAGGACCATCTGCAGGCGCGCATGCTCTATCGCGTGACGAGGCCCATGACGCTCAACGACGTCGTCAACCGCCTCGATCGGAAAGTGCTCGCAGGGCTGCGCTACCTCCTCTTCCGGAAGGGGCCCATGGCCGTGAGCGCGGGCTATGCCGGCGGCTTCTTCCGCACCGATCCGCGACTCGAGACGCCGGACGTGCAGGCGCATCTCTTGCTCTTTAGCGCCGACAAGCCCGGCGGCAATCTGCACCCCTGGCCCGGCATGACCGCCTCGATCTGCCAGCTTCGTCCGGAGAGCCGCGGCTGGGTGCGCATCGCAAGCGCGGACGCGTCCGTCGCGCCGGAAATCCGCCTCAACTACCTCGCCACCGACGGCGACAAGCGCACGATGGTCGAGGGATTGAAGCTCCTCCGCCGCATCACCGCAGCGCCGGCGCTCAAGCCCTATGTCGCAGAGGAGAGCGACCCCGGCCCCGGTGTTGCGGACGATGCCGCGCTCCTCGCGTTCATCCGCGCGCGGGGGACGACGATCTTCCACCCCACCACGAGCTGTCGCATGGGGATCGATCAGGCGGCGGTGGTCGACCCGCAGCTCCGCGTGAACGGCATCGGCAAGCTCCGTGTCGCTGACGCCTCGATCATGCCGACGGTCGTCTCAGGCAACACCAACGCCGCCACCATCATGATCGGCGAAAAGGCGTCGGACCTCATCCTAGGCGACGCGCAAGCCGCGCCCGCCCGCGCCTCGGCCGCCTGAGCTGCGCTGCAATGAGAAAGGGCCCGGCCGAGTGGCCGAGCCCCTTCATGAAGATGGTGGAGCCAGGGGGATTCGAACCCCCGACCTCCGCAATGCCATTGCGGCGCTCTCCCAACTGAGCTATGACCCCGCGCCAGCCATTTTAGCGCAATCCCCACGCAGCCGGTGAGCGGAAACTCCTCTAGCGAGTTCTTTAGAGGCGCAAGGAGGTTTGCGGCCGGCTGGCCTCAACGCTCCTCCTCGTCGACGTTCTCGATCACCTCGGCCATGTCGTCCTCGTCCTCGCCGAGCTCGGAAGCGTCCTCTAGGACCTCTTCCTCTTCCTCCTCCTCGGTGCCGCCCTCCGCGGGAGCCTCGCTCTCCGCCGGCGCTTCCGGCTCCTCAGGCTCGGCCTCGGGTGCCGGCTTCGGCGCGGGCTCGACTTCCGGCTCCGGCTGAACCGGCGCCTTCCGGCGCGTCTTCAGCAGCGCCTCGGGATCGTACTCCGTCTTGCATTTGGGGCAGATGATGGGGTCGTGATGCATGTCGTAGTAGCGCGCCCCACAATTCGGACAGATCCGCTTCGTACCCCATTCCGGTTTCGCCACGCCTGCTCTCCTACCGCTACCGCCTAGAGCCGCTCGTTCGCTCGGGAATCCGAGGGTCGGGGCGGCCAATTGCCACGAACCCGCGGGCCTGTCAAAAGCTAAATGGGTGAGGCTCTCGAGCCTCGGGTAGGCCCCTGTCGGTTGCCCGCCCCGATGTGCTAGGAACGGGACGCCGCAGCAGCCGAGGTCGATGCTCCCCGTGACGCCCGTTTCCTCCGGTTCATCCGACCCGCTCAAGGGGCGCATCCGCGTTCCCGGCGACAAATCGATCTCGCACCGGGCGCTGATTCTGGGCGCGCTCGCGGTCGGCCGGACGCGGATTGCGGGCCTCCTCGAAGGCGAGGACGTGCTGCGCACCGCCGCCGCCGTCAAGGCACTGGGCGCGCGGGTCGAGCGCGCGAGCAACGGCACCTGGAGCGTCGAGGGCGTGGGCGTCGGCGGCTTTACCGAGCCCACGGACGTGCTCGACTTTGGGAATTCCGGCACTGGCGCGCGGCTCATGCTGGGCGCGATGGCGACGAGCCCGCTCACCGCTGTCCTGACGGGCGATGCCTCGCTGCGCCGGCGCCCGATGGGTCGTGTCGCCGAGCCCCTCACCCGCATGGGAGCGCGGATCGTCGCGCGCGAGGGAACGCGCTTGCCGCTCACGCTCGTGGGGACGGCCGATCCGATGCCGATCGCTTACACGCTGCCTATGCCCTCGGCCCAGGTGAAATCGGCGATCCTGCTTGCGGGCCTTAACGCGCCCGGCGATACCTCGGTGACGGAGCCGCTCGCGACGCGCGACCACACCGAGCGCATGCTCCGCCATTTCGGCGCCGTCGTGACGACCGTCATCCGCAGCGACGGCGGGCGCGAGATCACGGTCAAGGGCGAGCGCGAGCTCAGGGGTGCCGATCTGACCGTGCCCGGCGATCCTTCCTCCGCGGCTTTTCCCGCGGTCGCCGCGCTCATCGTGCCGGGCTCGGAGATCGCAATCGACGGCGTCGGCATGAACGAGCTTCGCGCCGGCCTTTTCAAGACGCTCCGGGAGATGGGTGCGAAAATCGAGCTTGCAGCGACCCGCGAGACCGGCGGGGAGCCCGTTGCGGACCTCGTGGTGCACGCGAGCAATCTCAAGGGTGTCGAGGTTCCGGCCGCGCGCGCGCCCAGCATGATCGACGAATACCCCGCGCTCGCGGTCGCGGCGTCCTTCGCCACGGGCCGCACGGTGATGCGCGGGCTCTCGGAACTTCGCGTTAAAGAGAGCGATCGTCTCGCCGCGATTGCCGAGGGGCTTGCCGCCTGCGGCGTCGAAGCCGAGATCGACGGCGACACGCTCACGGTCGAGGGCCAGGGCCGCAAGCCCCGGGGCGCGGCAACGATCGCCGCGCGCCTCGATCATCGAATCGCGATGGCTTTCCTCGTTCTCGGTCTCGCGGCGGAGCGTCCCGTCGCCATCGACGACGGCGAGACTATCGCGACAAGTTTCCCGGGCTTCGCAAAGCTCATGAACGGGCTCGGGGCCGCAATCGAGGAGGGGGAGTGATCCTCGCGGTCGACGGTCCTGCCGCCGCCGGCAAAGGCACGCTCGCAGCTCGTCTCGCGCTGCATTACGGCCTCGCACATCTCGAGACCGGCGCGCTCTACCGCGCGACCGCGCTCGAGGCTGTGCTGAGCGGCGGCGATCCCGCAGACCCTGCGGTCGCGACCGAGGCGGCAAAGCGCGTGACGCCCGAGCACCTGCAGGACAGGCGGCTGCGCGAGGAGCGGGTGACCCAATTTTCCTCCGTCGTCGCTGCCTTTCCTTGCGTCCGCGCGGTGCTTCTCGATTTCCAGCGGGACTTCGCGAGCCGGCCGCCGCGAGGACGGGGCGCGGTCCTCGATGGCCGCGACATCGGAACCATCGTCTGCCCCGAGGCCGACGCGAAGATCTTCGTCACCGCCAGCGTCGAGGCTCGGGCGCGCCGCCGATTCAAGGAGTTGCGGGAGAAGGGGGTCGAGGCTATATACGAGCGCGTCCTGCAGGACATGAGGGATCGCGACGCCCGCGATAGCGGGCGTCAGGCGGCGCCGCTACGGCCCGCCGACGATGCTTTCGTCCTCGATACGACGGCGCTCGATGCGGATCAGGCCTTCGCGGCCGCGATCACTTACATCGACGGCAAGCTAGCCGGCAAGTCTCTCTAAGAATTGAGGGATTCCGGCCGTCTTGTCACCGCCCGAGGGCAGGACTGGGCCAATGCCACCGCGCCCGACCCCGTCGGTGGCCCGTCCGTTCCTGGCCTCCTTCCCCGGCCTGGCGGGTGTCGATCGACCAGGGGAATGAGCGGGAGTTTGAATGGCCGTCGCATCGCAATCCGGAGCATCCGAGACCAAAGAGAGTTTTGCTGCATTGTTGGAAGAGTCGCTCGGTACCGGCTCGGGTCTCGAAGGGACCGTAGTCAAAGGCCGTGTGGTCGCGGTCGAGAACGACATGGTCCTCATCGATGTGGGCCTCAAATCCGAGGGCCGCGTCCCGCTCAAGGAATTTGCGGCACCCGGCAAGCCCGCTGAAATCAAGGCCGGCGATACCGTCGAGGTCTATCTCGAGCGGCTCGAGGACAAGAACGGCGACGCCCAGCTCTCGCGCGAGAAGGCGCGCCGCGAGGAGGCCTGGACCCTCCTCGAGAAGCAGTTCCAGAAGAACGAGCGCGTGAGCGGCACGATTTTCGGCCGCGTCAAAGGTGGCTTCACCGTCGACCTCAACGGCGCCGTCGCATTCCTGCCGGGAAGCCAGGTCGACATCCGTCCCGTCCGCGACATCACGCCCCTGCTGGGCTCGCCGCAGCCTTTCCAGATCCTCAAGATGGATCGCTCGCGCGGGAACATCGTGGTCTCCCGCCGCGCCGTCCTCGAGGAGAGCCGCGCCGAGGCGCGCTCGGAACTGGTTGCGAACCTGCAGGAGGGCCAGATCCTCCAGGGCGTCGTCAAGAACATCACGGATTACGGCGCCTTCGTCGATTTGGGCGGCGTCGACGGTCTGCTGCACGTCACCGACATCGCCTGGCGGCGCATCAACCATCCTTCCGAGGCGCTGCACATCGGGCAGACCGTCAAAGTGCAGGTGATCCGCTTCAATAAGGAAACCCAGCGCATCTCGCTCGGCATGAAGCAGCTCGAGGCGGATCCCTGGGAGGGTGTCGAGCTCAAATACCCCGCGGGTGCGCGCTTCAAGGGCCGCGTCACCAACATCACGGATTACGGCGCATTCGTGGAGCTGGAACCCGGCGTCGAGGGTCTCGTCCACGTCTCCGAGATGAGCTGGACCAAGAAGAACGTGCATCCCGGCAAGATCGTTTCGACCAGCCAAGAGGTCGAGGTGATGGTGCTCGACGTCGATCCCGTGAAGCGCCGCATCAGCCTCGGCTTGAAGCAGTGCCTTGCCAATCCCTGGGAGTCCTTCCTGGAGAAGTATCCCTCGGGCACCGAGCTCGATGGCGAGGTCAAGAACATCACGGAGTTCGGCCTCTTCGTGGGCCTCCCTGGCGACATCGACGGCATGGTCCATCTCTCCGACCTCGACTGGCAGAAGACCGGCGAGGAGGCGATCAAGGACTACAAGAAGGGCGACGTCGTCAAAGTGCGCGTCCTCGACGTCGACGTCGAGAAGGAGCGCATCAGCCTCGGCATCAAGCAGCTCGCGCACGATCCCTTCGAGCAGACGCTCGCGAGCGTCAAGAAGGGCGACATCGTGACCTGCACGGTTTCCGCGATCACCGATGGCGGGATCGAGGTTTCGCTGGGCGATGGGCTCCCCGGCTTCATCCGGAAGTCCGAGCTCTCGCGCGACCGCAGCGAGCAGCGCCCGGACCGCTTCGCCGTCGGCGAGAAGGTCGACGCCAAGGTCACGGCCATCGACCGCGCCGCACGCAAGGTCACGCTCTCGATCAAGTCGCGCGAGGTCGAGGAAGAGAAACAGGCGATGGCCGAGTATGGCTCGCAGGATTCCGGCGCGAGCCTCGGCGACATCCTCGGCGCAGCGCTCCGCCGCGGCGAGAAGGAAGAGAAAGAAAGCGAATAACAAGCGCGGGGCGATAGCGAGCCCCGCGATGTTCAGTCTTGCAGCCGTGCCCGTCCTGGAGACGGCACGGCTGCGGCTGCGTTTGGCCCGTGAGTCCGACTTCCCCGCTTACGCGGCGATGCAGGGCGATCCCGAGGTCATGCGCTTCCTCAATGGCGGCATCGGCATGACCGAGCGCGGCGCCTGGCATTCTTTCGCGGTGATGGTGGGACAGTGGGCTATCCGCGGCTACGGCATGCTCATCGTCGAGCCGCTCGTCGGCCAGCACTTCATCGGCCGCGTCGGCATCTATCATCCGGAATCCTGGCCCGGTCCCGAGCTCGCCTGGACGCTCGCGCGGCCCCATTGGAACAAGGGCTATGCGACGGAGGCCGCCGTTGCCATGCGCGATTGGGCCTTCGGCGCGCTGAGCATGCCGCGCCTCATCAGCGTCATCCACCCCGAGAACCTCCCCTCGATCCGCGTCGCAGAGAAGATCGGCGAGCGGCTCGACCGCAGGATGGAGATCGAGGGGAAGCAGGTGTTTATTTACGCGATCGGCAATCCCGGCGGGTGAGGGTGCCTACCCGTGTTTCACCGCGACCGTCTTGAGCGCGCTGAAGCTGTGGAGCGCCTCGAAGCCCTTCTCGCGGCCGAAGCCGGATTTCTTGACGCCGCCGAAAGGCAGCTCCACGCCGCCGGCAGCGCCGTAATTATTGACGAAAACCTGGCCCGAGCGCAGGCCGTGCGCCAAGCGAAGCTGACGTCCGCCATCCGCAGTCCACACACCCGCGACGAGACCGTATTCGGTACCGTTGGCGATCGCGAGCGCCTCGTTCTCATCCCGGAAGGGCGTCACTGAAAGCACGGGGCCGAAGACTTCCTGCTGTGCGATCTCGTGCATCGGCGGCACGTTCGCCAGCAGCGTGGGCGCGACGTAATAGCCGCCGGCGGGCGCATTGGCTGCAATCTTTCCCTCCGCGATCACCGGGAGCCCGTCCTCGCGCGCGCGGGCGAGGAAGCCCGTGACGCGTTCTCTCTGCGCGGGGTTGATGACGGGGCCGCAGTCGAGGTCCATGTCGGCCGCGCCCACGCGAAGCGCCTCAAAGCGGACGGCGACGCCGTCGAGCACCTTGTCGTAGATTTTGCGCTCGACGAGGAGGCGACTTCCGGCCGAGCAGGTCTGGCCCGCGTTCTGGATGATCGCATTGACGAGCGCGGGATAGGCCGCCTCGAGATCTGCGTCCGCGAAGACGAGTTGCGGTGACTTGCCGCCCAGCTCCATCGTGACGGGCCGGTTGTGCAGAGCGGCCGCGGCCTGGACGAGGGCGCCGGTCTCGGGCGAGCCCGTGAAGGAGATGTGGTCGATGCCGGGGTGACCTGCGAGCGCCGCACCGGCCTCATCGCCGAAGCCCGTGACGATGTTGATGGCACCCGGCGGGAACCCGACCTCGAGCGCGAGCTGGCCCACCGCGAGCACGGTGAGGCAGGCATCCTCCGCGGGCTTCACCACCGCGGCATTCCCCATCGCGAGCGCTGCCGCGAGCGTGCGGCCCAGGATCTGCGCGGGGTAATTCCAGGGGATGATGTGGCCAGTGACCCCCAGCGCCTCGCGGAAGGTCAAGACGGTGTAACCGTCGAGATAGGGGATCGTCTCGCCATGCACCTTGTCGCAAGCACCTGCGTAATACTCGAAATAGCGCGCGAGCGCCGCCGCATCGGCGCGCGCTTGCTTCATGGGCTTGCCGGTGTCGCGGGATTCGAGCTCCGAGATCCAGTCGTGCCGATCCGCGATCGCGCGCGAGAGCTTCATCAACAGTCGGCCGCGCTCGGCCGGCGGTACACGGCCCCAGGCGCCCTCGTAAGCAGCGCGCGCCGCGCGCACGGCGGCTTCGATGTCGGCGGCACTGCCGCGCGCGATCTCCGCGAAGGGTGCGCCGTCGCTGGGGTTGACCACGGGAATGGTCCCAGCGCTTCCCTCGCGCCAGGAGCCGCCGATCAAGAGCCGCGCTGGCGGCAATACCAAGGTCATCGCTGTCTCCTCACCAAGGCAGGATCGGGGGCTGGTAATCTTCAATGCGCTCTGTCACGCGCAACACCGGGTCGATGCCATAAAGACGGCGCGCGTTCTCGCCCAGGAGCTTTTTTTGGGCCTCCTGCGGCACCTTGTGCTCGGTCATGTGCGCGAGCGCATCCCAGACATCTTCTGCGTCGTGATGCGGATAATCCGAGGACCAAATTGCTACGGGCTCGAAATCCTTCCAGAGACGGTAGACGAGGTCCTCGTCGGACTCGAAGCCGATGCAGCAGCGCTCGTAGAAGGCGTCGTAGGGGTCCTTGATCTCGCGGTCCCGCTGGAAGCGGAAGAGATCGTTGAAGTTGCGACACTTCGAAAGCACCAGCGGGAGCCAGCTAGCATTCGATTCGAGAACGGCGACCTTGAGCGTCGGGAACTTCTCGAGCCATCCCGTCTGGAGCACGGTCGCAAGCCAGGTCATCGCCTCCATCACGAAGCCCAGCGTCTCCGAGGTATCGATCGTGGGATCCATCGCAAAGGCGATGTTCGAGACGAACTGCCCCGGCGAATAGACGACGGACTCGTCCGTGAAGAGGAGGCCTTGCCCTGAACCGCGAGCCTTCGCCATGCGCTCCGACCATTCAGGGGTCAGCGCCTCGCGCGAGGGGAAGGTGTGCATGGCGAGGACGACGCCGAGCGCGTCGAACTCGCGCCAGAGCGGATCGAATTCGGGAAGCGTCGGATAGCGCCCGTTCCAGAAGCAGGGCCGGACGGCCGCCGCACGGAAGCCCAGCTTCGCCACGCGGCGCAGCTCCTCGATCGAGTTCTCGACGCTCTGGATCGGCAGCACCGCGCAGGGAAAGAGCCGCGTGCGATCGGGCGCGCAGTAGTCCTGGACCCAGTCGTTGTAGGCGCGCGCGAGAACGAGCGCGGCGCCGGGATCGCGCAGCAGGGCGAGGCGGACGAACCAGGTCGGGAAGAGCATCACCTGATCGGTGCCGATCGCATCCATGTCCTTGAGGCGCGCGTGGGGGTCGCGACAGCCAAGGAGACGGCCGAATTTCGCCTGCCACTCCGGCGTTCCCGGCTTGAGCTTTCCCACCTCCTTCTTGCTCCAGCGCGGCCATCCGACCTCGGCGGCGTTCGAGCGCTCCCGCGCGGCCGGCACCGCGCGGCCGTTGATGTGCAGGATGTCGGTGTCCGTGTGGAAACAGAACTGCGTCTTGATCCAGGCGCGCTGCTTCTGCGGCACGTACTCCTCCCAGATCGCGGGAGGCTCGACGACGTGGCTGTCGCAGTCGAAAACGGGAATCGTCTTCGTTGCGCGGTTGCTGCTCATGGCCCCTCCTCCTCGGTGCCGCAATACGCCGCTGGCTCCGGCTTGACGCGGCTTTTCATTTATTGAAATGTGGTTTCAGTATTCGACGATGACGGGTGCTGCGTGTCAAGACGCCTGGAGCCCAGCCTGCGGAAGAAGCCCGCCTATTTCACGGCGACGCTCGCGAAGGGCCTCGACGTGCTGGAGGCGCTCTCGGCGCTCGAGAGCACCGGCCTTTCGGAGCTCGCCGAGCGTCTCGGCGTCTCAACACCGACACTCTTCCGAATCCTCGCGACGCTCGCGGAGCGCGGCTTCGTCGAAAAGAATGCGCGGAGCGGCCGCTACCGCGCGACGCTCAAGGCCTGGGCGATGGGCGCTCTGGTGGCGCGACGGATCACGCTGCGCGAGGTCGCCCGGCCGCATCTCGAGACATTGCTGCGCGAGAGCGAGGAGGCGCCGCACCTCGCCGTCCTCCAGGGCAACGGGGTCGTCATCATCGACCGGCTGGAAGCGCCACACCCCGTCCGCGTCGACACTTATCTGGGCCTGCGCGCGCCCGCGCATTGCTCCGCCACCGGCAAGGCGATCCTGGCTTTCCTGCCGAAGCCGGCGCTCGAAGCCGTGTTGGCGGAGCCGCTCGCACGCTATACCGCCACGACGAGCGCCGACCGCGCGGCGGTCGAACGGGAACTCACGCTCGTGCGCCAGCGCGGCTACGCGACCAACCAGGAGGAATGGCGCCGAGGGGTCTGCGCGATCGCGGTGCCGATCCACGGCGTCGGTGGCGAGGCCGTGGGCGCTTTGAGCCTCACCATGCCGACCGAGCGCTTTCAGCGCGGCGGGCTCGAACGCCGCTTCCTGAGGCCGCTGCGGCGTGCCACGGCTGCAATCTCGGTCGACCTCGGCGGGCTCGCGCGAGCAGGGTGACGAACGACTTGGTAAATTCCATACCTCTTTAGGGCTGGGATCGCGAGGGGTGAGTGAGCGGAGCCACCCCTCCCGGGGTATGCGCTCTATAACCGCCTCATCTCGCTAGCTTTTTCTTGACGCTAGGGGGCCTCTTTGGCACCCTAGAGGAGAGACGCGCCATAAGCCCGGACAGGGAGCGGGCCATGACAAAGTCGGAATTGATCCAGCGTCTGGCGGAGCTCAACCCGCATCTCTACCAGCGCGACGTCGAGCGCATCGTCACCGCGATCTTCGATGAGGTGGCAGCAGCGCTCTCGCGGGGGGACAGGGTCGAGCTCAGGGGTTTCGGCGCATTCTCCGTGAAGCGCCGAGAGGCACGCGTCGGCCGCAATCCCCGCACCGGCGCGAGCGTGCAGGTCGGCGAGAAGCACATCCCCTTCTTCAAGACCGGCAAGCAGCTTCGCGAGCGTTTGAACCAGGAGTCCTGAGAGATCGTCGAATCTCCGTCCCTGCAGGCGCGGGGTTGCGGAGGTTTTTTCGATGGCGGACGGTATCGCCGCGCGAATTTCCGATCTGAAGCGACGCCTCGCGGCGCTCGACGACGAATGCGGTGACGGCGGCCCCGAGGCGGACGCTGCACTCGATCGGATCGAGCGCCGCATCGGCGTGCGTTTCCCTGGGGATTATCGGGCGTTCATGTCCGCGATAGGACGGCTCCCGTCGCTCGTTCCGCATTACGGGATGGTACCGCCAGGCTTCGCGCCCGGTCATGGACTCGACGCGCCCAAGCCAGCCGACCTCGCAAAGCCCTTTCCCTTCGTCGATGTCTGGCTTTGGGAAGACGAGCCTGTCCCACCGCCACAGCCGGGATGGCCCGCGGACGTCCCTCTCGCGCGGGAAATGGTGGATCACGGGGTGCTGCCGCTCGGCACCGATGGCTGCGGCATGGTGCCGATGTTGGTCGTGACCGGTGCCAAACGCGGTGGGATCTGGCTCTTCACGGATGTCGGCATCGGACCCGACACGATGCACGGGAGCGGAGCAAGGCCCTCCTCCGCTTTCTTTCTGGATTGGCTGCAGGCGCGGATCGAGGCCTTCGCCGCCGACGAAAACAAATTCCGCAATCCGCCGGGATGGCCGGATCCCTGGTGGACCTACGTGTCATGAGCGATCTCCTGGTCTTCGGCTGGCGGCAACGGTAAGCTCCGGCCCCGTGCGGCTGCTCTATTGGCTCGTCACACTCGTCGTGATGTTCGTCGCCGCCGCCTTCGCGGTGGCGAACCGGCAGGACGTTTCCATGAGCCTCTGGCCGTTCTTCGAGCCCGCTCTCGTTCCACTCTATTTCGTAATGGGGCTAGCGCTGCTCGTAGGGCTCTTCCTGGGCATCATGATCGCGTGGGCCTGGAGCCTCAGCGCCCGCCGCGCGGCGCGTGCGCGCGCCCGCCGGATCGAGGGACTTGAGCGGGAGCTCGCGGAGGCGCATCAGCGCCTCAGGCCCACGGCTCCCGTGGTGATCCCGCATAGCTGATGCGAAACCTGCCACCCTATTTTCTTCGCGTCCTCGGGCCCTCGGAGGTCGCTGCGGGCCTCGATTTCGAATCGACGATCGAGGCCTTGCGCCAGATGTTCCGCAGCGGCTGCGAGGTGCCGGTGCGGCACCATCACACGATGGCGATACCTGGAAGTCCGGATGCAACGCTGCTGCTGATGCCGGCCTGGCAAGCGGGACGCCACATCGGCGTCAAGCTCGCGACGGTCTTCCCGGGGAACGCCGACAAGGAGCTCCCCTCGGTGATGGGCGAGTATCTGCTCCTCGACGGCACCACCGGCCGCCCGCTCGCGCTCATGGACGGGCCGATGCTGACGGCGCGGCGGACGGCGGCAACTTCGGCGCTTGCGGCGAAGTACCTCGCTCGACCCGATGCCGAGCGGCTCCTCATGGTGGGCACAGGCACGCTGGCACCTCACCTGATCGAGGCGCATGCGAGTGTCCGGCCGATCAAGGAAGTGCTGATCTGGGGCCGCAATTTCGAGAAGGCGCAGAAGCTCGCGCAGCGCGTCTCGCGCCGAAGGCTCCGCATTACCGCGACCGAGGACCTCGCCAACGCCGTGCGCGGCGCCGACATCGTCTCCTGCGCGACGCTCGCGACCGAGCCCTTGATCGCTGGGCATTGGCTGAAGCTCGGTTGCCACGTCGATCTCGTCGGCGGTTTCACCCCGAAGATGCGCGAAGCGGACGACGAGACGGTGAAGCGCGCCCGCGTCTTCGTCGACACTCGCGAGGGCGCGATGAGGGAGGCCGGCGATATCGTGCAGCCGCTCCGCTCGGGTGCGCTGCGGGAGGACGACATCGCCGGCGACCTTTTCGACCTCGCGCGCGGCACTCGGGCCGGGCGGCGCTTCCACGACCAGATCACGCTCTTCAAATCCGTGGGGACGGCGCTCGAGGACCTCGCCGCGGCTCAGCTTGCTTTGGAACGCGCAACCACCTGACCGCAAGTTGCGTTACTATGGGCGAGCCATGAACCGCCTCAACCCGATCCTCTGCGCGATCGACACACCCGACCTCGCGCGCGCCAAAGCGCTCGCCGCGGCTGTCGGTGGCGTGGTCGCGGGGATCAAGCTCGGGCTCGAATTCTTCGGCGCCAACGGCCCCGCCGGCGTGCGTGAGGTGGCCGACCCGGCGGCTGCGCTCTTTCTCGACCTCAAGCTCCATGACATCCCCAATACCGTCGCGGGCGCCGTGCGCGCGGCAGCGGTGCTCGAGCCCCTGCTGCTGACGCTTCACGCGGCGGGCGGGCCCGCGATGATGGAGGCGGCGGTGCGCGCGGCCGATGCCGCAGCGCATGAGGGGAAGCGCCGGATGAAGCTCCTGGGCGTCACGGTGCTGACGAGCCTCGACGAGGGCGACCTCGCCGCCGTGGGCCAGCGGGGACCGGTCGGCGAGCAGGTTCAACGCCTTGCGCTCCTGGCGCGCGACGGCGGCCTCGATGGCGTCGTGTGCTCGCCGCAGGAGGTGGCGGCGCTTCGCGACCTCTGCGGCCCGCAGTTTCTGCTGGTGGTGCCGGGCATCCGTCCCGTGGGCGCCGCGAGCGGGGACCAGAAGCGGGTGATGGGGCCGCGGGCCGCGGTGCAAGCGGGCGCCGATTATCTCGTGGTGGGACGTCCGATCACGGAGGCGCCGCATCCCGCAGCCGCCGCACAGGCGATCCTGAACGAGCTCCGATGAGCGTTGCCGCCAAGATATGCGGTCTTTCGACGGCGGCTTCGGTCGATGCGGCGGTTGCCGGCGGCGCGCGCTTTGTGGGCTTCGTCTTCTATCCCGCGAGCCCCCGCAACGTGACGGCAGAGCAGGCGGCCGCACTCGCCGCGCGAGTTCCCGCGGGTATCACACGCGTCGGTCTTTTCGTCGACGTGCCTGACGCGACGCTCGCGGCGGTGCTGGGGCGCGCGAGCCTCGACATGCTGCAGTTCCATGGGAAGGAGAGCCCGCGGCGCGTTGCCGAGGTGAAATCCAAATTCGCGAAGCCCGTGATGAAAGCGATCTCGATCGCCGGTCCCGAGGACCCGGACATGGCGCTCCCCTATCTCGAGGTCGCTGACTGGCTTCTCTTCGACGCGAAGCCGCCGCGCGCGGACCTGAAGGCGCTTCCCGGCGGCAACGGCCTCGTCTTCGACTGGCAGCTCCTCGGCGGCCGGACCTGGCCCCGCCCCTGGATGCTCTCAGGCGGCCTCACCCCGGAGAACGTGGCGGAGGCCGCGGCGACCACACACGCGAAGGCGGTCGACGTCTCGTCGGGGGTGGAGCTGCGGCCGGGCGAGAAGGATCTCGCCAAGATCGGGCGGTTCTTGGAGGTGGTTCGGGGGTTGGTCTAATACCTTCGACCCCCGGGCTCGCATGGCCATTTGAGCCCTCGCGAGTTTAGGGGTAAAACCGCCGTTCCGCCGGCTCCCGCCGGCACAGCACGAGCCTCTGGAATGGCCGTTCCAAACAGCTATCGCACCGGTCCCGACGAGCGCGGGCATTTCGGCATCCATGGCGGGCGCTTTGTCGCGGAGACGCTGATGCCGCTCATCCTCGCGGTGGAGCGCGCCTACGGCGAGGCGAAGCGCGATCCCGGCTTCCATGCGGAAATCGCCTACTACATGGAGCACTACGTCGGGCACCCCTCGCCGCTCTATTTCGCGAAGCGGCTGACGGAGCATTTCGGCGGCGCCAAGATCTATTTTAAGCGCGAGGAACTCAACCACACGGGCGCGCACAAGATCAACAACACGCTGGGCCAGATCCTGCTCGCAAAGCGCATGGGGAAGCGCCGGATCATCGCGGAAACCGGCGCGGGACAGCACGGCGTCGCGACCGCGACCGTCTGCGCGCTCTTCGACCTCCCCTGCGTCGTCTACATGGGCGAGACCGACATCGAGCGGCAGAAGCCCAACGTCTTCCGTATGAAGCTCCTGGGCGCGGAAGTGCGTTCGGTCAAATCCGGCACGGGCACGCTCAAGGACGCGATGAACGACGCGCTCCGCGACTGGGTCGCCAACGTCGAGGACACCTTCTACATCATCGGCACCGTCGCAGGCCCGCACCCCTACCCCGCGATGGTCCGCGACTTCCAGAGCGTGATCGGCAACGAGGTGCGCGAGCAGCTGCAAAAGGCCGAGGGCCGCCTCCCCGATACGCTCGTCGCCTGCATCGGCGGCGGCTCCAATGCGATGGGCCTCTTTCATCCCTTCCTCGACGACCCCTCGGTCCGCATGATCGGCGTCGAGGCCGCGGGATATGGGATCGAGACGGGAAAGCACGCGGCTTCGCTCAACGGCGGCAAGCCAGGTGTGCTCCACGGCAATCGCACCTATTTGCTCCAGACCGACGACGGCCAGATCCTCGATGCGCATTCGATCTCCGCGGGCCTCGACTATCCCGGTATCGGCCCCGAGCATGCCTGGCTCCACGACGTGAAGCGCGTCGAGTACGTTGCGATCACCGACAAGGAGGCGCTGCAGGCATTCCAGCTCTGCTCGCGCCTCGAAGGCATCATTCCCGCGCTCGAGCCTGCCCATGCGCTGGCGCACGTCGCGAAGATCGCGCCCAAGCTGCCGAAGGACCACCTGCTGGTCATGAATCTCTGCGGCCGCGGCGACAAGGACATCTTCACCGTCGCCGACGCGCTCGGGGTGACGCTGTGAGCGGCCGCATCGCCCGTCGCTTCCAGGCGCTCGCGGCGCAGGGACGCGCAGGGCTCGTGACCTTCCTGAGCTGCGGCGATCCAGACGCGGAAACCTTCGCAGCAATTCTCGGCGATCTTCCCAAGGCGGGCGCCGATCTCATCGAGATCGGCGTCCCCTTCTCCGACCCCATGGCCGACGGACCCGCGATCCAGGCAGCGGGACAGCGCGCGCTCAAGGCCGGCATGACGCTGCGCAAAACGCTCGCGATCGTCCGCGAATTCCGCGTGCGCGATCACGACACGCCGATCGTGCTCATGGGTTACTACAATCCGATCTACCGCTACGGCGGGAGCAAATTCTGCGCCGATGCGGTGGCGGCCGGCGTCGACGGGCTCATCACCGTCGACCTGCCGCCGGAGGAGGAAGCCGAGCTCTACGATCACGCGCGCGCGGCGGGCCTCGATACCATCAGCCTCACCGCACCCACCACGGACGAAGATCGGATGCCGGTCGTTCTCGGCCACGCCCGCGGCTTTGTCTATCACGTCGCGATCGCGGGGATCACCGGCACCAAATCGGCGGCGGTATCCAATGTCGCCGGTATGGTCGCGCGGATCCGCAGCCACACGAAACTTCCGGTCGCGGTGGGCTTCGGCATCAAGACTCCGGAGCAGGCGGCGGAGATCGCGCGCGTCGCCGATGCTGCCGTCGTAGGCTCGGCGCTGGTGAGCCGCGTCGCCTCGATGCTCGACGAGAAGGACCGCGCGCGCCCGGGGCTCGTCGAGGCCGTGCTCGCTGACGTGGCCGCGCTCGCCAAGGGCGTGCGTGGCGCGCGACCGGCTGCGGCGAAGAGGGCTTGAGCGCATGAACTGGCTCACCAACTTCGTCCTGCCGAAGATCCGCGCGGTCGTCGCGAAGAAAGAGGTGCCGGACAATCTCTGGCTCAAATGCCCGAACTGCGAGCAGATGCTGTTCCATCGCGACCTCGAGGCGAGCCTTTTCGTCTGCCGCAATTGCGGTCACCATCTCCGCGTCGCCGCGAAGAAGCGGTTGGAGATGATCTTCGACGGCGGCGAGTACACGCGGGTGGAGCTGCCGAAAACGCCCATCGATCCCCTGCGCTTCCGCGATCAAAAGCGCTACACCGACCGCCTCAAGGACGCGCAGGCGAAGAACGGCGGCGGTGACGCCTTGGTGGTGGCGCATGGAAAGATCGGCGGCGTCAGTGCCGTCGCCGCGGTCTTCGACTTCGAGTTCATGGGCGGCTCGATGGGAATCGCCGTTGGCGAAGGGCTCCTCGCAGCCGCGCGGCTCGCGGTGCTGCAGGAGGCGCCGCTCATCGTCGTGCCGGCCTCGGGCGGTGCGCGCATGCAGGAGGGCATTCTCTCGCTGATGCAGCTTCCGCGCACCACGCTCGCCGTCGAGGAGGTGAAGGCGGCGGGACTTCCCTACATCGTGCTCCTGACCGATCCCACGACCGGCGGCGTCTCCGCCTCCTTCGCGATGCTCGGGGACGTGACGCTGGCGGAGCCCGGCGCCGTCGTAGGCTTCGCAGGCGCCCGCGTCATCGAGGAGACGATCCGCGAGAAGCTGCCGGAGGGATTCCAGCGCGCGGAATATCTGCTGGAGCACGGCATGGTCGACATGGTCGTCGAGCGCCGCGACCTCCGCGAGACGCTTGTGCGGCTTATCGATCTCCTCTGCAATCGCGCGCCGCCGCCGCCGGTAGTGCCGCTGCTGCCCCGCTCCTCCGGAGGAGCCGCCGCCTGAGCAGCGACCGGATTCTGGAGCGCCTCGGGAAGCTCCATCCGAAGCTCATCGACCTTTCGCTCGACCGCATCGAGCGCATCCTCGCGGTGCTCGGTCATCCCGAGCGCAAGCTGCCGCCGGTCTTCCACGTCGCCGGCACCAACGGCAAGGGCTCGACGGTCGCGACGCTCCGCGCTTGCCTCGAGGCCGCGGGATATCGTGTGCACGTCTACACGTCGCCGCATCTCGTGTGCTTCAACGAGCGTATCCGGCTCGCGGGAAGGCTTATCGAGGAGACGGCGCTTTCGGCGATCCTCGAGGAGTGCGAGCGCGCGAACGAGGGAGCACCCATCACCTTCTTCGAGATCACGACCGCTGCGGCCTTCCTCGCTTTCTCGCGCACCCCCGCAGATGCGACGCTCTTGGAGGTCGGGCTGGGGGGCCGCGTCGACACCACCAACGTCGTCGAGCGCCCTGCGGCGACCGCAATCACGCCGATCTCGCTCGACCATCAGCGCTTTCTCGGCGACACCATCGCGGCGATCGCCTTCGAGAAGGCGGGCATCCTCAAGCGTGGGGTGCGCGCGGTCGTGGCGCCGCAGCCGCCGGAAGCGGCGGGGGTGATCGAAGCCCATGCGCGCGAGGTGGGAGCGCCGCTCTATCGTCATGGGATCGAATGGAAGGCCGAGCCCACAGCATCGGGCATGCGCTACGAGGGCACGCGCTGGCGGCTCGATCTGCCGCGGCCATCGCTGCTGGGACGGCACCAGATCGACAATAGCGGCGCGGCGATCGCAGCGCTCGAGGGCGCGGAGAGCTTCCGCTTCGAGCCCGCTGCGATTGCGCAAGGCATCGGCCGCATCGAGTGGCCAGCACGGCTGCAGCGGCTTACGCGCGGGCCGTTGATTGCGATGCTCCCGCGCAGCAGCGAGCTCTGGCTCGATGGCGGTCACAACCGTGGCGGCGGCGAAGCCATTGCCGCCCACGCCGCGACCTGGGGCGAGCGGCCCCTCGACCTCGTCTTCGGCATGCTCAACACCCACGACGCCAAAGGCTTTCTCGCGCCTTTCGCGAGCCTGGCAAGGAGTCTCGGCGCCGTCGCGATTCCCGGCGAGGCGAACAGCCTCAGTGCCGAGGACTCCGCCGCCGCGGCCCGCGCCGTTGGTCTCGAGGCCAGTGCCTTTCCGGAGGTCGCCGCGGCCGTCGCTGCCGCCGGCGCGCGGCCGGGACCCGGCCGCATCCTCATCTGCGGCTCCCTCTACCTCGCCGGGACGGTGTTGCGCGAGAACGGTTGATCAACCGTCCCAAGCCTGTCACGCTTCGCTGAAACGCTGGCATCGAGGCACGGCGAAGGCGGGAGGGAGGCCATGTTCGAGATTCAAAATCTGATCGCTCTGCTCGTGATCGGACTGATTGCGGGCTGGCTTGCAGGCAAGATCGTGCAGGGCAGCGGGTTCGGCCTCGTCGTGAACATTGTCGTCGGCATCATCGGAGCCGTGATCGGCAGCTACCTGCTCTCAGCGCTCGGCGTTCACATCGGCACCGGCATCATCAGCGCGATCATCGGCGCCACCATCGGCGCGGTGATCCTGCTCGTGGTCGTCAATCTCGTCCAACGAAGGTGACCCGCGGCGGGCTCATTTGAGCTCCTCCGCGACCTTGTCGATACCGCCCTGGGCGCAGAGATCGTCCTTGCCGGGCGAGCCCGAGACGCCGACCGCGCCAATGATCTCGTCTCCGGAGTGAATCGGCAGGCCGCCGCCGAGCGCAATGACACCCGGAAGCGTCGCCTGCGCTTGGCGCGTCGGCTCAGTCTGCGCGGCCTTCGCGAAATCCTTAGAGGGCATGTTGAAGTTCCGGGCGGTGTAGGCCTTGCGATAGCTGTTCTCGACGGTGAACAGGTTGGCGCCATCGTCGCGGAGCTGCACGCGGATCTGGGCCGCGCGGTCGAGCACTGTGATCGAGACGTGCCAGCCGTTCTGACGGCAGGTCGCGAGCGCGCCCTCCGCGATCGCCGTTGCTAGATCGAGCGACAATGTCTTCTCGCTCACTACCCCCGCCGCATGCGTCGGCGCCGCCATCGGAGCCGCGAGCGCGAGGATGCAGACGCCTCTAGCAATTGCCCGCATGGCCACCCTCCTCATTGAGCCGAATACCGTGAGCTTAGCCGGTTTTGCATGGCTGGTCGGTCAATTCGGCTTGATCGCCGCGCCTGCGGGCACGTCACTTTCGCGCTACTCTGGGTCCGATGAGTCCCCCGGATTCGCTACTGCGCCAACGCGCCTTTCTCCTGTTCTGGTGCGCGAGGGTGGCCGCCACGCTCGCGAGCCAGATGCTCGCGGTTGCGATCGGATGGCAGCTCTACGACCTCACCGGCAGCGCCCTCAACCTCGGCCTCGTAGGCCTCGTGCAGTTCGTGCCGGTGGTGCCGCTCTCGCTCTTCGTGGGCCATGTGGCCGACCGCTACGACCGCCGTCTGGTGGTGCGGAGCTGCCAGATTGTGGAGTGCCTCAGCGTCGCGTGTCTGGCACTCGCGAGCGGCAGCGGCTGGCTCGACGTCGGCACGATCTTCACAGCGGTCTTCGTCGTCGCGACCGCGCGCACCTTCGAGCTTCCGACCATGCATGCGATGGTCCCGAACCTGGTGTCGCAGCCGCTCTTCGCGCGCGCCGTCGCGGGCTCGACCACCGCGAACCAACTAGCGGTCATCGCGGGCCCGGCCCTGGGCGGCGTCCTCTACACTGCCGGTCCCACCATGGTCTACACGATCTGCGCAGGGTGCTTCCTGCTCGCGAGCGCGCTCGTGACGCTCATTCCGCGCCAGCCAATGCCGGCGGAGCGAAGCGCGCCGCGGCTCGACTCGCTCCTCGCAGGCATCGCCTTCATCCGCGAGCGTCCGATGCTCCGCGGCGTCATCCTGCTCGACCTCTTCGCGGTGATCCTCGGCGGCGCCACCGCGCTCCTCCCGGTCTACGCCCGCGATATCCTGCAGACGGGGCCTTGGGGCTTGGGCGTGCTGCGGCTTGCGCCGGCGGCAGGCGCGCTCCTCACCTCGCTGGTGCTGACGCGCTACCCGCTCCATCGCAAGGTCGGACCGATCCTCTTCGTCGCGGTCACTACCTTCGGCCTCGCCACCATGGGCTTCGCGGTCTCGACCACGCTCCTCGTCGCGGTCGCGACGCTGATGGCGCTCGGCGCCGCCGATTCCGTGAGCGTCGTGATCCGCTTCGCCCTCGTCCAGATCGAGACACCCGACGCGCTCCGCGGCCGCGTCAGCGCCGTCAACTACGCATTCGTCGGCGCCTCCAACACGCTCGGGGACTTTCGCGCGGGGCTCATGGGTAACTGGCTCGGCGCGCCCGCGGCGGTGCTCATCGGCGGCCTCGGCACCGTGCTCACCGCTCTCCTCTGCATGCGCCTCTTCCCATCGCTGCTGCGAGTCGAGAGCCTCGGGCCGAGGACGAGGTGACGCCGCGCGAATATCTTGCTAGGCTGATGTCCTCTTACCACCCGAGGGTGCGATGAAAGTCCGGATCGAATACTGCGGCGCTTGAAACTACGAGCCTCGGGCTCTCCGTGCGAGAGCGAGATTCCAAGAGCTGGCCAATGCGGACGTAGAGCTTGTCCGGTCGAGCGGCGGCGTCTTCGAGATCACCATTGACGGACTTCTGCTATTCTCAAAGAAAAGGCTCGGCCGGTTCCCAGAGGATAAAGAGATCGACGCGCTCGGCCGGCGCACTTGAGCCGGCCGCGCTTCCGCTATTTCGGCCGCGGCACGGCAGTGGGCCCACACCTACCAAGGGTTGCCGGAACGGCTGCGGAGATGCAGAATTGATCCGAGGCCCGCGGCTCGATGAGCCGCCCGCGGCCCGAAGATTGAACGCCTCGACGGCCTCGCGCCGATCGAGCCAGGCAAGCGGAAATCGGAGGGACCGTCATGCGTGCGATCTTCTTGATATTGCTTTTGTGCTGCGGAATGGCTCTGAAGCCGCAGGAGGCTCGGGCGTGGAGCGACGGAGGACACATCATTGTCGCCCTCATCGCCAATAACTATCTGGATCCGCCGGTGCGCGACAAGGTGAACGCGCTTCTCGCCTCGGACACCGACAAGCTCACGAAACGCGACCTCGCGAGCGCGGCCACCTGGGCCGACAAGTATCGCGACAGCGACTTCAAGACGACGAAGAAGCGTTACAACCAGACCTACTGGTGGCATTTCGCCTTCACGGGCCAGCCCTGCACGGGGGAATCCACCACCGCGCGCGGCGCGCTCGCCTCGACCGGGCCTGCCAAGGACTGCATCGTCACCAAGATCAATCAATTCGCGGACGAGCTCGCCTCGCCGGCCACGCCGCAAAAGGAACGGGTGATCGCGCTCAAATTCCTGCTCAACTTGGTGGCCGACCTGCACGAGCCGATCCGCGCCTCGGACAATCTGGGCGCCCTCACCATGCGCACGACGGCACCGGGCCTCAAGCCCGGGACCCTGTTCCGCTACTGGGAGACCGACTTCGTAACGCTCCTCGGTAGCGACCCGCGACAGACTGCGGCAGCGATCATCCCCACGATCACCACGGGCGACATTGCCGCCGACAACAAGGGCGCGCCGGTGAATTGGGCGCGACAGTCATACGAGCTCGCGCGGGACCAGGTCTACGGCAAGCTGCCGCCGCCGGGCCCGAAGGGCGTCTACGACCTCGACGCTGCCTATGTGCAGGCGGGAGTCGCGACGACCAAGTCGCAGCTCATCAAGGCTGGCATCCGGCTCGCGACGATCCTCAACAAGGTGCTCGCGACGCCGCGCTGAGGGCCATGCGAAACGGGCGCCGGCATGTCACCGGCGCCCGTTCGGATCTCGCGGTCGCCTAGACTCAGAGGACGGATTCGACCCACTCCACGAGCTTGCTCTTTGGGAGCGCGCCGATCTTCGTGGCGGCGACCTGGCCGTTCTTGAAGAGGATCAGCGTGGGAATGCCGTTGACGCCGTATTTCGAGGGCGTCGCGGGGTTCTCATCGATGTTGATCTTCGCGACCGTGACGCGGCCGGACATCTCCTTGGAGATGTCCTCGAGGAAGGGCGCGATCATCTTACAGGGGCCGCACCACTCTGCCCAGAAATCGACCAGCACCGGGCCGGGCGCGCGCAGCACGTCCTTCTCGAAGGTGGCATCCGTGATCTTCGTCGTCATGGTCGCTCCGCTCTTTGCCTAACCGCTTCAAGAACAAGGCCGCGACGTAGTACGCGCGGCCTTTCCCCGCCTCAAAGATTAGGGGTGGCGCGGAAGCGTCGTCAAGCCAGCCGTCTCGCAAGCGCCGCAGGGCTCATCTGCATGAGCCGCGGGCCGTCGGTCCAGAGCAGCGCCGCGCGCACTCGCCTCCCGGGATAGATCGCCTCAACCGCCGCGACATAAGCGGCAAGCTGGTCGAGATAGATCGCGGGCACCTCGTCCTCGCTTGCGGGCGCGGGGCGGAGCGTCTTGTAGTCGACGATGAGTACCTCCGCCTCTGTAACCGCGAGGCGGTCGATCTGGCCGCTGAGCGACCGTTTCCCGATGAGACCGACGACCGGCACCTCCGCAAGCGAGCCCGGAGCAAACAGCGGAGCGAATTCCGGCGTCTCGAGCACGGCAAGTGCCTCCGCCGCGATCGCCGCGCGAGACTCCGCGTCGAGCCCATGCAGCGGCCGCGCGAGGAAACGCTCCGCCGCCGCCGCCCGCTCTTCCCGTGGCACATCCGGTAGGCTTTGCAGCAGGCGATGGATGAGCGCACCGCGCCGATATCCGGCGCCGCGATCCCCGCCAAGCGGCGAGCGCACCGCGGGCTCGACGCCAGAGGGACGCGACGGTGCGAGCGGCTTCGGTGGCGTCGGCTCCGGCGGCGGAGCCACTTGCGCCCAGGCCGGGAGGGCGAGCGCGAGCTCCTCCCGCTCCGCGGTCCTGTCGACCCCGCCGAGGGCCGCGCGCTGCGGAGTCTCCAGCACGACGCCCTCGCCCGCCCAGCCCTCGACATCCGGTAGGCCCGTGAAGTCGCGCGGCGTCGCCGCTGCGGCCTCGATGCGGCCGAGCCCACGCCGCACGAGCTCGTACCAGCAATCGCCCGGCATCGCCTTGCGCGGCTCGATCCCACAGACGTAGAGCCGGTCGGCTGCGCGCGTCAGCGCGACATAGAGCAAGCGGCGATGCTCCCGCTCGCGCCGGAGATCAGCATCGGAGCGTGCCGCGAGAGCGAGCGGCGGCGAAAGTTTCCCCGGAAGGAGCCAGAGCGGAAGCCCGTCCTCGAGCCATTGGAGCGGCTCCTGGTGCGGGGGCACCGCCGTCGTGTCCGGCAGGAAGACGATCGGCGCCTCGAGCCCCTTGGCCCCGTGCACGGTGAGAACGCGCACCTCGCGCGCGCCTTGGTCGAGATCGCGCTTCACCTCGGTCTCCGCCGCGGTGAGCCAATGCAGGAACCCCTGCAGCGACGGCGGATGCTCCTCCTCGAATTGCAGCGCCGCCGCCAGGAACTCGTCGAGCGGGTCTGCTGCCTCAGGCCCGAGCCGGGCCAGGATGCGGCGCCGTCCGCCCATCGGCCCCAGCACCTCCGTGAAGAGCTCGTAGGGCGGCGTGAAGTCGGCCCGCCGCAGCAGCTCCACGAGACGATCGCGGGCGCGGCGGAATTGCGCGTCCTCCTCGGCGCGGCGCTGGAGCACGGTCCAGAGCGTGGTCTTGCCGCGGCCATGGGCGAGCGCGAACAGGCGCGCCTCGTCGAACCCGAAGAGTGGTCCTTTGAGGACCGTCGCAAGCGTGAGATTGTCCTGCGGCAGCAGTAAGAAGTTGCCGAGCGCGATCATGTCCTCGACCGCAAGCTGTTCGGTGAGCTGCATACGGTCGACGCCTGCGACCGGCACGCCTCGCTCCTTGAGCGCACGCACGAGCGCGGTGACGAGGCCGGTGCGTCGCCGCACCAGCACCATGATGTCGCCGGCCTCGATCCGCCGGCCGCGTGCGGGAAGCACCTCGCGCCGGTCGAGCCAGCCCCTGATGGTGGCGGCGATGACCCCGGCGAGCTGCGTCTCCGGCTCGCTCGCGGCGCGCGGCGCGAGCGGTAATGTCCAGATTTCGGACTCTTCCTGCTGAGGCCGCGGTACCAGCGGCCAGAGCTCGACCCTGCCGGCATGACCCCTGCGGTGAGGCACGTGTCGGATCGCGGCGCCGTCGAGCGCGACCCCGTCTGCGGCTGCGCCATCGGCGAAGACCGCGTCCACTACCTCCAGCACCGCATCCGTCGAGCGGAACGACGTCTCGAGCGCGACCGTGCGCCAGCCCATTCCCGCTTCCGCCGCGCGCGCGGCGAAGTGATCGCGCATGCGCAGGAATTCCTCGGGATCGGCACCTTGGAAGCTGAAGATCGACTGCTTGACGTCCCCCACCGCGAAGACGGTGCGGGCGATCTCGCGCGTGCCGGTGCCCGCGAAGAACTCCTGCGTGAGCGCCTGCACCACGCGCCATTGGTCCGGGTTCGTGTCCTGCGCCTCGTCGATCAGGAGATGATCGAGTCCCCCGTCGAGCTTGAAGAGGATCCAAGGCGAAACGTCCGGCTGCTCTAGCAGATCGATGCTGCGCTGAATCAGGTCTTCGTAGTCGAGGACCGCACGAGCTTCCTTGAGCCGCGCATAGGCGCCGAGGATCGCGCCCGCGAGATGCAGCACCGCCGAGGTCGCCTCGAGATGCGCCGCCGCGACCCGGCGCTGGCGCACGACATCGAGTCGCTTGCGCTCCTTCTCCAGGGCCTCGACGAGATCGGGATGGGCATTCGCGACCGTCTTGCTTGCGATGCGCGCCCGCGGCTCCGCCTTCCCCGTGAAGTAGACGAGGAGATAATCGCCAAAACGCTCTGCGCGGCGCTCGGGCTCGGCGAGCCAATCCGCGAGGCGCTGGCCGCTCTCTTTGTCGCCCTTGGCTTTGCCGCGGAGCAGAGCTTCGGCGGCGCGCCGGAGCGCGGCACCGTCGAAGGCCGCCTCCTCGCAGGCCTCCGCGATCACCCGCGCCTCGGTCATGCCAGCGGGAATGCCGAGCCGGGCAGCGAGCCGGGCGGGCGCGCCGGCGAGACCACCTTCGGCCGCTTCGAGCGCCGCAAAGCGGCCACGCATGCGTGCGATCTTGTGCAGGAGTTCACCGAAGCCAGTCTCGCCGAGGCGTCGCGCGAGCATGCCGACGGCGTCGGCGAGGAGCCGGTCGCCGCCCTCGCGCGCGTGCACCAGCACCTCCTCGCGCGCACTCAGCATGAGCTCATTGGCGGCGCGCTCTTCCATCGGCTCGAAATGCGGCGGCACGCCAGCCTCGACCGGGAAGCGCCGCAGCAGCGACTGGCAGAAGGCGTGGATGGTCGCGATGCGCAAGCCGCCGGGGGCGTCGAGCACGGTAGCGAAGAGGCGGCGTGCGCGGGCGAGGTCGGCTGCCTTCGGTGACCTACCGAGGAGGCTGTCCAGGTCGGTCGTGAGCCTCGCATCGTCGAGCACCGCCCAGCCCGCGAGCCGGCTGTGAATCCGGTTCGCCATCTCTGCGGCTGCCGCGCGCGTGAAAGTCAGGCACAGGAGCCGCGTCGGCGGGCTCCCTGTCAGCAGCAGCGTCAGCACGCGGTCCGTCAAGACTTTGGTCTTGCCCGCGCCGGCGGATGCCGCGACCCAGACGGAGGCGGCGGGGTCGGCAGCATCGCGCTGCTGCTGATCCAGCATGCGCGCGCTCATGTGCCGTCTCCAACACTCGCGCGCCATTCCTTGACCCGCTCGAGATGAGTGTAGTCGGAATAGCGCGGCGCCCTCTCGGGATCGGGGACCGCGAGATAGGGCGTCGAGGGGTCGTCGAAGTGCAGGACGAGATCGCGCAGTCCCGCGAGCGCGCGCGCGATGAGGTCGGCGACGTCTTCGCCCGTGGCGACCGTCTTGACCTCGCCCGCGGTGGTGAGGCCGCTCAGGCGCCAATATTCGAGCGCAGCGACGAGCCCCTGCGGCACGCCGGTAAAGCCCCCGGCCTCCGCGATCGCGGCCTCCAGAGAGAGCTGCGGGTTGAGCCCGCTCTCGACAGCGCCAGATTTCGGAACAGCGCCGGTCTTGTAGTCCACGATGACGAGCTCGCCGCCGCGGCGCTCGATGCGGTCGGCGTTCGCCTTAAGCGTGAAGGGGCCGCGCGGCGCGCTCACTTGCAGCGTCCCCGTGACCTCGGTTGCGATGCCCGTGAGATCCGCACGACGTCGTTGTTCCTCCGCGAGGAACCAGCGTGCGATGCGCTCGAAGCGCGGCCACCAGAAGGCCCAAATTCCCGGCCGCGTCAGCAGTGCCCCAAGCTTCTCACGGCCGAGCGATAGAAGCCGTGCCTCGGCATCCGGCGGCAGCGCTCCCGGAAACTGTGTCACGAAGGCATCGAGGGCCTCGTGGATGAAGGTCCCGCGCTCGCGCGCCTTAGGCTCGGCGTCGATCGGCTCAAGCGCCCGGAGACCGAGGACGTGCCGCGCATAGATCGCGTAGGGATCGCGCATCCAGGTCTCGATCGAGGTGACCGAGAGCGAGCGCGGCCGGGCCTCGACCGGCGGACGCGGCTCCGGCCTGCCGAAGCGCAAGCGCTCCTCGCGCGGCGGCTGGTCGAGCGCGGCTTGCCAGGAGAGCACGTCCCGTTCCGTCGTTAGGGCGTCGGGGCGGCCTGCAGCGCGCAGCACGGCGTCGAGCCGCAGCAGCCAGCGCGACGGCAAAGTCGGCGCGCCGCGCTCGCGCTCGGCACGCGTCAGGACGACCTCGGGGGCGCCCAACGCCAGGGCGAAATCAAGCGCGGCCTCGCCGATTCGTCGCTCCGGCGGCGCGATCCCGAAGCCGCGCCGCATCGGGCGCGACATCCAGGGATCCTCGGCGGGATCGCCGGGCCAAACACCCTCGTTCAAGCCGCCGAGTATCATGAGGTCGGCACGCTGCAGCCGTGCCTCGAGCAAGCCCCAGATGAAAAGGCGGGGATGCCGGCCCCAGCGGGGCCGCACCACTGCCCCCGAAACGAGGCTCTCGAAGAGCGCGGGATAGTCGACGCCGCGAAGGAGCGGGAATTCGTCGCTGCTCGCGAGCAGTTCCGCCATGAGCGCGCTTGCGGCCTCTCCGGCCTCCTCGCGCCAGAGCCGCCGGTCGCCCGGTTCCTCTGCGCTCGACGCCAACGCCTCCGCCGCGGACACGTGCGCCGCGACGAGGGCGCGAAGCCCGATCTCCGGCGCCGCCATCGCCTCGACCAGCGGCGCAAGCCGAACGCGCAGGCGCCCGAGGAAGGCGCGTTCCTCCGCCGCCTTGCCTTCGAGCGCGGCTTCGATGCCGTCGAGACCCGGCGCCGGGCGCACGCCACGGAGCACGGCTTCCTCGAGCGCCCGCGCGCCCGCGCGGAATTCCTCCGGTGCGAGGCCGCCCGCCGCGAGCGGATGCTTGAGAACGGCCAGCAGCGGCACCGGAGCCGCGCCGCGATCCACGAGGTCGAGCAACAGACGCAAGAACATCCCCGGCGGCGTCTTGTTCAAGGGCACGCCCGCGGAGTCGTCGATATCGATCCCCCAGCGCTTGAGCTCCGCAGCTACGCGGCGGGCGAGGCCGCGGTCGGGCGTCACCAGCGCTGCTGTGCCGAGATCGGGATTCTCGGCCTTTTGGCGCAGCAATAGCGCGATCGTCTGCGCCTCCTCCTGCGGTCCCGCGCAGTCGAGACGACGCAGGCCGCGAAGCGTGTCGGACGCGACCGTCGTGTCGCGCCAGCGTTCCGTGCATGTCGCCGGCAACAGAGCGGTCATGACGAGCGCCGTGCGCGCGGGCGATCCCGCCGCCATCTCTGGAATTTCCCAAAGCCCGACCGACGCAGGCGCAATCTCCAGACGTTGCAGGAAACTCGCCATGAGGTGCTGGGGATGGGTGGCGTCAACGAGGATCGCTTGCCAATCCTCCTCGGAGACCGCGCGATCTAATCCCGGCAGCACCACGACACCCTGCGGCAGCCGTGCCACGGTCTCCATCAGGGCTGCCACGGAGGGGATGCCGCCGGTGATCCCTGCGGCAATGACGGGATTGGCGGGCGGCGAAGCACACCAGGCCTCGGTCTGCGCAGCGAGGGCGCGATTGCGGCGCTCGGCGGGATCGAGCGCGCCACGCTCCTCGAGCATCCGCGGCCAATGATCCGTGACGATCCTCAGGAACTCCAACACCCGCTGCCAGTGCCTCGCAAGCTCATCCGGCACCAGCTCCGCGAGTCTCTCGAAGCCTGCACCCTCGGTCTGCGCCTCGTCGAGGAAACGGGCGAGCGCGCGCGCGAGCAGCGCCGCCTGGCCCGGACGCAGCTCGCGGTTCCAGGCCATCACGAGGCGCGTCAGCAGCAGGCGACGCCGCGGCTCCGGGATCGCCGGCGGCAGATCGGGCCTTTCGACGCCAGCCTCGCTCGGAAGGAAGGCCAGCTCCTCGTCGTCGACATCGCCGACCGGAACGAGACGCGGCAGGAGCAGCGGCTTGTTGCCGCACTGGCGCAGGAACGCCTCGGCGAGCGCGCGGCCCGCGCGCCGCGTCGGCAGCAGCACGGTCATGCGCGAGAGCGCGAGCGGGTCCTCGCGGACGTCGACGAGGAGCCGCGCCGCGAGCGTATCGAGGAAGGGCAGATGCGTGGGTATCGTCGCGACGGCGGCGCGTTTGCCCGCTCCCTCCATGGCGCTCACGTCGAGGGATACCGCTCGGCGAGCCGGGCCTCGGTCGCGGCGAGCCCCGCGGGGGTGCCCACGTCGAACCAGGCGCTGTCATGGACGAGGCAGAGGATGCGGCCTCGCGCGATCGCCTTGTCCCAGAGGCGATTCATCGAGAATGCGCCGGGCGCTTCGCCCTCGAAGAGCCGCTGGCTCAGGAGCTGTACGCCCGCGAAGAGATAGGGCACGACCTCGCGCTCCCGCCGCCGCCGCGGCACTCCCCAGGGATCGAGGAAGAAATCGCCGAGCCCGTCATATCCCACCGCCCAGACTGTCTCGTGCATGAGCAAAAGCGCATCGTGCCGCTCGGGATCGAAGGCGCGCGCAAGGCGCGTCAGCACTGGCACCGGACCATCGACCCAGACGGCATCGCTGTTGATGACGTAGAAGGCCTCTCCCAGGAGCGGAAGCGCCTGCTGGACGCCGCCGCCGGTGTCGAGGAGGCTTTCCTCGCGCGAGATCGCGATCTTCGGCCGCTCGCGCCCGGCCAAGTGGCGCTCGACCATCTCGGCCTTGTAGTACGCGTTCACCACGGCCGTCAGAACACCGGCGGCCTCGAGGTGATCGAGCGCGCGATCGAGGAGCGTGCGACCGCGAATTGGGACCAACGGCTTCGGCACGGTCTCCGTGATCGGACGGAGGCGCCGCCCGAGTCCCGCCGCCAATACCATGCCGGACTCGACGGCGATCACGGCGCGGCCTCGCACGCAGGGACGCGCCGGAGCGAAGGCGACATGCGGCGCTCGAACCAACGCCGCACCGGCGTCAAGGCGGGATGGAAGAGGTCGCGCTCGATGAGGCGCCAGACACGCGGTATGTGCTTGAGGTATTGCGGCTTCCGGTCGCGCACGCAGAGCCGCGTGAAGATGCCGACGATCTTGGCGTTGCGTTGCGCGCCGAGCACCGCATACGCGGCGGAAAAGCGCGTGCGGTCGAGGTCGGGAAAGGCGATCAGGTAGCGCTCCAGCATCGCCGACGCGATCGCCGGACTCACGTCGCGGCGCGCGTCCTCCAGCAGCGAGACGAGATCGTAGGTGCTGGGGCCGATCACCGCGTCCTGGAAATCGAGGAGGCCGCAGGCGGCGAGCCCGGCGCGGTCCTGGAGCAGCATCAGGTTGTCGACGTGATAGTCGCGCAGCACCAGCGTGTCGGGCACGCCGCGCGCCAGCGGCAAGAGCGTGCGCCACAGCGCGAGATAGTCTTCGCGCAGCGCGGCGGCCGTGGCGCGCCCCGCGATCGCCGGCAGGTACCAGTCGACCAGCAGCGCCGCCTCGGCGAGCAGCCGCTCGTCGTCGTAGGGCGGCAGCTCCGGCGCGTGGCCCGCATCGAAGCGGCGATTGAGCGCCACGAGCACATCGACCGCGAGCGCATAGAGCGGTGCCTCGGCCGCGCCCGCCGCGAGCAGCCGCGTATAGGTGTCGTCGCCGAAATCCTCGATCAGCAGCAGCCCGAGCGCGGCATCCTCGGCGAAGATCTGCGGCGCGCTGAGCCCGTATCCGCGCAGCATCCCGGC
>DATJVP010000134.1:0-14338 GCA_035581425.1 Allostellaceae bacterium
CCGTTGACGACATACTGCTCGCCGTCACGGAGCGCGGTGGTGCGGATGCCCTGGAGATCGCTGCCGGCGCCGGGCTCGGTCATGGCGATCGCCGTGATCGCCTCGCCCTTCGCCATCGCCGGAAGCCACTTCCGCTTCTGCGCCTCGCTGCCGTAATGGAGGATGTAGGGCGCGACAATGTCGGAGTGCAGACGAAAGCCCGGCCCGCTGAACATGCTTCGGGCGAACTCCTCGCTCATGATCGCGGCATAGAGGAAGTCGCCGCCGGCACCACCGTATTCCGCCGGCACGCCGGTGCAGAGGAACCCCGCCGCTCCGGCCTTCCGCCAGAGCTCGCGGCTCACCTGGCCATCTTTCTCCCATTGCGCGTGGTGCGGCGCCACTTCGCGCTCGATGAAGCTCCGCACCGAAGCACGGAAAATCTCGTGCTCCTCTTTGTAGAGCAATCCCGGCATGAGCATCCTCCTCCCTAAGTCGGAGGCTACACCAGGGACCATCGGCTTCGTAGGGGGCATTGGTCGAACTCGCGGCCGAGCCAGATCAATACCTGGAGGGGGCACGCGATCGGGGCATCGCTTCGACGATCGCGGCCCGTGTCATGCGGGGAAAGCTTCATGAAGAAAGTCGGATTGATCCTGCTCGGGATCGTCGTGCTGCTAGTGGCGGCGGTCTTCATTCTTCCGTCCGTCATCGACCTGAAGCCGCGGATCATCGAGGCCGTCCGCGCCGCGACCGGCCGCGAGCTCAAGATCGACGGCGATCTCCGGGTCTCGCTGTTGCCGAGCGTGAAGGTGAGCGCGAGCGGCGTGCATCTCTCGAATGCACCGGGCATGGCGACACCCGACATGGTCTCGGTCGGCAGCCTGCGGCTCGAGGCGCGCCTGCTTCCGCTGCTGAGCCGGCGGCTCGTCATCGATGCGCTCGCGGTCGAGAATCCCACGATCGATCTCGAGGTGGACAAGGCGGGACATCGCAATTGGGACTTCGCACCTCAATCCTCGCCGGGTACGTCCGCAAGCGCGCCAGCGAGCGAGAGCGGGGGCGGTGGAAATATCGAGATCGGCGCGGTCACGATTGTCCACGGCCGAATCAACTATCGCGACGCCCTCAGCGGACAGGATGTCGAGGCCAAGGACGTCAACTTGACGCTCGCAATGGCCGATCTCTCGAAGCCGCTGCAGGTCTCGGGCAAGATGACGCTCAACGACGAGCCCATTACCGCGGATTTCACCGTCGATTCCGTGGCGCGTCTGTCGGCGGCGCAGCCCGCGAAGGTGAACCTCGCGATCGGCGGTAAATACCTCCGCGCGGGATTCGACGGCTCTGCCCAGCAAAGCCCGGTCCCCGGCCTCGACGGCACTTTCGACCTCGATGTCGGCTCGGTGGGCCAGCTCATGAGCTGGCTCAAGATGCCCATGGACAAGGCGCGCCCCGATCCCGGTCCGCTCGCGATCCATGCGGTCTTCACATCGAACGGGGCCAAGACCGCGATCAAGGAGGCGACGGTCAAGGGCACGGCGCTCGATCTGCACGCGAGCGGCAGCCTCGAAGCCAGCGGAACGAGCAAGAAGCTGGCACTCGATCTCCAGAGCGGCGTTCTCGATCTCGACCGCTACCTGCCGCGACAGTCATCCCAACCCAGCGCAGCCGCGCCGAAGCGAGCGCCCGCTTCGTCAAGCGCCGATCCCTTCGCGACGATCTCGAACGAACCGTTCGACCTCAGCGCGCTTCGCGGCTTCGATGCCGACGTCAAGGTCGCGATCGCGGGGGTGAAGGCGCTCGGCTACGAGGTCGGGCGGGTCGGCTTCACCATGAAGGCAACGGGCGGCGTGCTGACTGCCGATCTGAGCGAGCTCGCACTCTACGGCGGTACTGCCAAGGGAACCCTCAAGCTCGACGCCTCCGGAAACGCGCTGGCAGCGGCAACCGATCTGCGGATCGATCATGTGACCGTTGACAAGCTCGCGCAGGCCGCAGGCGGGCTTCCTGCCAGCGGCGCGGTCTCCGCGACGCTCCAGGCAAGCGGGCGCGGCGCCAATCCGCGCGCGCTCGCGGAGGCGCTCGCGCTCAAGGCGACGCTCGACCTCGGCAACCTCAACGTGAAGCAGGTGCAGGGCCAGGGTATTTCCGGTCTCAAGCTCGCGGTCGATTTGCCGGGACAGGACAAGCCCACGAGTCTCAAGGCCTCGCTCGTCTATAAAAGCGAGCCCGTCACCGCCGATGTCACGACGGGACCGCTCCGCGCGCTCCTCGGCGGCGACCGCTTCCCCGCGAAGCTCGCGCTCGTCTCGAAGCCCGTGACGCTCGGCTATGACGGCACGATCCTGCAAAAGCCCGCGCCGGGCCTCGACGGCACCTTCGATCTCGACATCCCCTCCGTCGGACGGCTTGCCTCCTGGCTCGACCAGCCGCTCGATCCCAAGCAGCCGGATCCGGGGCCGCTCAAGCTCCATGCGGTACTCGCGAGCGATGGTGCCAAGACGACGCTCAAGGAGGCGAGCATCGCAGGCAAGGCTATCAAGGCGACCGCCGAAGGCCGGATCGACACTTCGCAGAAACTCGCGAGTTTCGACGCGAAAGTGGACGTGCAACAGGCCGATCTCGACGCCTATCTCCCGGCCTCGGCGCCCAAGGGTCCGGCGGCGCCCGCTCCCGCGGGTGGCGCAAAGCCGCAATCCTCGGGCTGGAGCACAGAGCCCTTCGATGTCGGGTTCCTCGGCGAGGTCAGCGGGCAGGCGCAGGTTCATCTCGCGTCCGTGCGCTATCGCGGCCTCGAGATCAATCAGGGAGCGGTTGTCGCGGGGATCGCGAACCGGGCGCTCTCGTTGACGGTCGAGAAGGTCGCGCTCGCAAGTGGCACGATTGATGCGAAGTTCACCCTCGACGGCTCCGCTGCGGTGCCCGCGCTCGACTATCGGATTTCCGTCGTTGGCGCCCAGGCGCGGCCGCTTCTCACGGCCTTTGCGGGCACGGACCGTCTTAGCGGAACCATCGACTTCCAGACCGACGGCAAAGGGAGCGGCAGGAGCGAGCGCGATCTCGTCTCCTCGCTCGGCGGCACCGGCAAGTTCAGCATCCGCGATGGCGCCATCTACGGCATCAACCTCGCGAAAGCGCTCCGCCAGGTGGGCTCCGCGGGAATCATCGGCGGAGGCGAGGAGAAAACCGATTTCGCGGAGCTCAGCGGCACCTACACCATCAAAAGCGGCATCATCGACAACCGCGATCTCAAGATGCTGGCCCCGCTCGTGCGCCTCACCGGTAGCGGCACGGTTCCCATGCCGCCGCAGACGATCGACTATATGCTCGAGGCGAAGCTCGTCGCGTCGACCGAGGGACAAGGCGGCCAAGACGCACTCGCGGGCTTACCTATCCCCGTGAAGATCACGGGGAGCTGGAGCAATCCTAAATACGACATCGACTGGAAGAGCGTCTTCACGGAGATGGCGAAGGACCCGAGCCGGATGAAGAACCTGCCGGGCGACCTCGGCAAGGCCGCGAAGAATTTCGGCGTGAACCTCCCGGGCGCGAGCGGCGCAGGTGGCGCGGGTGGCGCGGGCGGAGCCCCGCTCCCGAGTATTCCGGGAATGCCGCAGGGTGGCGGAGCTCCGCCTGCTCCTGCGCCGGGCGGCCAGCCCTCCCCGACGCCCTCGCAGCAGAATCAACCTGGCCCGAAGATGCCGGGGCTTCCGAACCCGTTCGGGAAGTAGCGGTCGCGCCCTGCGTTGACGCCTTCGAAATCCGCGTGCCACAGTCGCCGCCCTCAATCGGCGGAGGAAAGACCATGGCAAACAAAGGCTGTCTCGATGGCAAAGTGATCGTCGTCACCGGAGCAGGCCGCGGGATCGGGCGCGAGATCGCGCTCCTCGCGGCTAAGGAGGGCGGGAAAATCGTCGTCAACGATCTCGGCGGCAGCGCCGAGGGCGAGGGCGCCGATCAGGCTCCGGCGCGGCAGGTGATGGCGGAGATCGCGGCTGCCGGTGGAACCGCGGTCGCGAGCGGCGACAGCGTCGCCGATGCCAAGGGCGCCGATGCCATCGTCAAGACCGCGCTCGACGCTTTCGGCCGCCTCGATTGCGTCGTCAATAACGCGGGCATCCTGCGCGACCGCATCTTCCACCGCATGAGCGTCGCCGACTTCGAGGCGGTGATCCAAGTCCATCTCATGGGGAGCTTCTACGTCTCGAAAGCGGCGGCGCTGCATTTCCGCGAGCAGCAGAGCGGGTCCTTCGTGCATTTCACCTCGACCTCGGGCCTCATCGGCAATTTCGGCCAAGCGAACTACGCCGCGGCGAAGCTCGGGATCGTCGGGCTCTCGAAATCGATCGCGCTCGACATGGCGCGCTTCAACGTGCGCTCCAATTGCATCTCACCCTTCGCCTGGAGCCGCCTCATCGGGACGATCCCGACCGAGAGCGCGGAGGAGCAAGCGAGGGTAGAGCGCATCAAGACCATGAGCGCCGACAAGATCGCGCCGCTGGCGGTATTTCTCGCAAGCGACCTCGCCAAGGACGTAACCGGACAGATCTTCGCGGTCCGCAAGAACGAGGTCTTCCTGATGAGCCAACCGCGTCCGATTCGGAGCGCGCACCGCGATGGCGGCTGGACGCCGGAAGCGCTTGCGGAGACGATGCTCCCGGCCTTCAAGCCGAGCTTCTACCCGCTCGACCGCTCCGCCGACATCTTCAATTGGGAACCGATGTAAGCAGGCGCTCGGGCCGTCATCTCGGAATCACGATGGTAAGCGTGAACTGCGCAAGCCAAGTGTCGTTCGATGCCTGTGGCCGGATCGCATTGTAATAGGCGCCCAGCGACAGTTTGAAGGCGTGGTCGCCGGTCTTGAAGGTCTTGCTGACCGCGCCGCCGATCGGGACCGTCCATTGCTCACTGGGCTTCGAGAGCCAATTGGCCGTGATGTTCGGCGAGGATCCCAGCGACCAGCCTCCCTCGAAATGGTAGGAAACGATCGGGTTCAAGAGGAAACTGTTGGTCCTGTCTGAGTCGCCGGGTGGTCCGCCGAGCGACCAGATGTTGTTCGCGACTGCCGCGAATTCCCAGGGTCCGGGAACGTCCCACACCACGGCGACGGAAGGGCCGGTGCCCCAATGATTGACGCCCAGCGCGTGATTGGTGGCGCTGGGGTAATAGAGCACGGGCCCCACTCCCCAGTAGAACCCCTTGCCGTGCTCCGGAGACAGGAAGAACGTCGTGTAGGCGTTGCTGAGCCCGAACGCCCAATGCTCTCCACCTTTTTTCGGCGGCAGCGCCTCGAGCGGAAAGTTCGTCCGCGTGATGAGCGCCCAGTCTTCGTTGAGTACGAAGGGGATGACTCCCTGTGAGAGCTTGAAGGTGTCCTTGACCGCGCGGTAGGCGCCGGAATCGAAATCCGCCTCGTACCGAAGTGGGAGCGTTATCCAGCGACTGACCGGATTCTCCGACTCCTTCGAGATCTCCGTCTCGGTCGGGTTCGCTGCGGTCTGCGCGAGGGTTTCGTTCGTGAGCGCGAGGAACGAGACAAGCACAGGCAGCAGCGCACCGAGACTGCGGCGGATGCCGGCGTGGACAAGAGCAATGCACGGCATCGCGAGCCTCTCAGGATGGCGGCGCACCTTGCTAAGGGTGGATTGAAAACGCCCATCGCCTACCCCTCGGGGCCGGTGCAGGATAATTTTTTTCGACGGGATTTCGCCTCAATATCTCAGGGCTTGGCGGGCTCGACCTGCTTGGTGAGGACCTCGATCAGGGCCGCGAGATCGCGATCGCCCGGCAGTATCTGCGCGAGCCGCTTCGCGTAGGTGAGCGCCGATCGGCTGTCGCCGATATCTCGATTGAAGGCGATGAGAGCGCTCAGGGTCTCGCGGTCGCTGGGGTGTCGCGCAAGATTGGCCTCGAGCGCCGAGATTGCCTCCCGCTGCTTCCCCGTGGAATTCAAGGCGACGGCGTAGACATAGACGTAACGGGCATGCTGCGGATCGAGCTCTTCGGCGCGCCGGAGTTCCTCTAGCGCCGGGCCCAGCTCCTTCGCCCGCACCATCTGCAGGCCCAGGGCGTGGTGAAGTCCTGCGTTCTGCGGCGAGGTCTGCAACGCCGCTTGGAGCACCTCGCCCGCCTCGCGATTGCGGCCGAGCTGCCGGTAGAGATCGGCGAGGTCGATCGCGGCTGCGGAAAAATTCGGATTGAGGCGCAGTGCCGCCCGGTACTCCGCTTCGGCCTCCGCGGCCATGCCGCGCTCGGCGTAGTAGGTGCCGAGCGTCGCGCGCGCCTCTGGCCGATCGGCGTTGAGTCTCTGCGAGGCGACGAATTCTGCGGCGGCACGCTCGAAGCGGGCGCGGTCCGCCTGCGGCTGGCTCGCGGTCGGGACCGGGGCGAGCGCCGAGACCGCCGCAAGGCGCACGCCGAGAATCGGATCCGAGAGCAGGGGCGCGACTTGCGGCCAGACTTGCGCTGGCGACGCCGCGCTCGCGAGCATCTCGATCGCGGCGATGCGCACCATGGGGTCGGGATCTGCGAGGCCGCTCCGCGCGAGCCTGGGGTCGACGGGCAGGGCAGCCGCGGCGAGCTCGGCCATCGCGCTTGCGCGGACGAAGGCGGGCGTGGCGGCATCGTTGGCGACCGCGGCGAGCAGCGCGCCGGCGTCCGGCGCCTCCGTCCAGGCCGCATGAAACGCGTCGGCGTAGTGCTGGAAGCCCTTGCGCACGGGGCCGAACCAGGACTCCACCGCAGCAGCGGCCCAGGTCGCCGTTTTGTCGCGGTGGCAATCGTTGCAGGCGTTCGGAGTGCCGAGCTGCACAGATACGTCCGGGCGCGGGATGCGGAAGCCATGATCGTGCCGCCGGTCGATGATCATGTAGGTGCGCTCTGGCATGTGGCAGGAAGCGCAGGCAAGCGGCGGCGTGAGCCCTTCGTGGTGGCGGTGGGCGGCGACATCGTACTTTTCGGCGGAATGGCATTGCAGGCAGACGCCATCGCCGGGTACTCGCAGCGCGGCGCTATGGACGTCGTGGCAGTCGCTGCAGGTAACGCCCGCGGCGAACATCCGGCTCTGCTTGAACGCGCCGTAATTGTAGGTCTCCTCGACGTCGCGCATCTGCCCATCCGCGCTATAGAGGTCGCGGCGCATCGGCGCGATGACATGCGTCTCAGCAAGCCAATGCCCGGGAGCCCAGTCCTCGGACATCTCGCCGCGACGCGCGTGGCAAAGGCCGCAGGTCTCGACCTCCTTGCGCAGCATCGCGGGCGGCGCGCTGCGGCGGGGCTCGCCGGTCGAGGGGTCATGGCTCCAAGCGATGCCCCCGCGCTCGTCGAAGCTCACGAGGAGACCTTTCGCAGGATCGTCTTTGCTTCCGAACAGGTGCCAGCGCTGCCGCTCGCGCGCCCAGGCGATATGCCGGGAGCCTTGCCCGTGGCAGGTCTCGCAGCCCACGCTCACCTCGGTGAAGGAGGTGGCGAAGCGGTCCTGGGCGGCGTCGTAGTTCCGGCGGACGCCGGTCGAGTGGCACTCCGCGCACATGAAGTTCCAGTTCTGTCCGAGCTTCGTCCAATGGAGCACGTCGTCGTGCGCGATCTTCTCGTTCGGATAGAGGTGCAACCAGCGCTGGCCGCCTTGCTCCTTGGCGCGACTGTCCCACGCGATCGAAAGCGCCTGCAGCCGCCCGTCCGGAAAGGCGATCAGGTATTGCTGCAAGGGCTCGACGCCGAAAGTGTAGGCGATCTCGAAGGTCGTGAGCGTGCCGTCGGGCCCGTCGGTCTCGACGAAAAACTTCCCGTCCTTGCGAGTGAAGCGCGAGCGCACGTCGAAATAGTCGAAGCTCGCGTCATTGAAATTGCCGAGCACCGTCTTCTCCGTCGCGGGCGCCATCGCGCGCCCATGATGCGAGCCGCGCCACGAGGCGGTCTCGGCGCGATGACAGACGGCGCAGGACTCGCTCCCGGCGAACGTCGCCGCTACCGGCGCTTCCCGCGAAGAGCTCTGCCAGAGCTCAAATCCGATGCCGGCGCCGAGCAGCAGCACCAGGCTGAGAGCGCCCGCCATCCAGAGGCGAGGCTTGAATCGTTTGGCTCTCGCGATATGGACCCGCGCGTCGCGTGCCGGCCGAGCCCGGGGGGGCCGAGACGCTTTTCTCGCGCTCTGCCTTTTGCCGCGACCGGCTTTGCTCTTCCGCGGAGCCATGGGATGCAAATCTTAGCGCAAGATCGAGATTACGTTCGATTTGCCTTTAGTCCGGGTTCCGTTCCATTCTCACTGGGAAGGACCGCACGGGAAGACCTGTCGCATGGACATCGGCATCACCGCCTTCGGCGCCTACATTCCGCGCTTGCGCCTCGCGCGGAAGGCCGTGCTCGAGGCGAATGGCTGGTTCAGCCCGGGGCTCAAATCCCTCGCGAGGGGCGAGCGCGCGATCGCGAATTGGGACGAGGACGCCGTGACCATGGCCGTGGAGGCCGCGCGCGACTGCCTCACGAGTGTCGATCGCGCCGGTCTCAAGGGCCTCTATCTCGCCTCGACCAGCTATCCCTTCGACGACCGGCAGAACGGCGGCATCGTCGCGCAGGCGCTCACTCTCGAGAGCGGCCTCTCGGTCCTCGACGTGGCGGCTTCGCAGCGCGCGGGCACATCGGGCTTGATTGCCGCGCTTCAGGCGGCGCAGGGCGGCGGCGGGCCGATCCTCGTCATCGCCGCCGACAAGCGCCGCACCAAGACCGCAAGTCCGCAGGAGATGAGCTACGGAGACGGCGCCGCGGCGCTCCTCGTGGGCGGCGGCGTACCGCTCGCCGCGCGCTTCATCGGCGCGCATTCCGAGACCGTCGATTTCGTCGACCACTACCGCGGGCACGGCCGCGATTTTGACTACGGCTGGGAGGAGCGCTGGATCCGCGACGAGGGCTTCCTCAAGATCGTGCCGCGGGCGGTGCAGGCGCTCGTCGCCAAAACCGGCGTCGAGCCCTCGGCGATCGCGCATTTCTGCATGCCCGCGGCGATGGCGCGCGTGGCGCAATCGGTCGCCAAACTCGTGGGGCTCCCCGAGGGGAGCGTGCGCGACAATCTCCAGGCACAATGCGGCGAGGCCGGCGTCGCGCATCCCCTCCTGATGCTCGCGCACGCGCTCGAGAGCGCGAAGCCCGGCGAACGAATCCTCGTCATCGGCTTCGGCCAGGGCGCGGACGCGCTGCTCTTCGAGGCGGGCGAAGGGGGCGCGCCGGCGAAGCGCCGGGGCGTCACGGGCTCGCTCGCGCGGCGGCGGGAGGAGACCAACTACAACCGTTACCTCGCCTTCAACGATCTCGTTGCGATCGAGCGCGGCTTGCGCTCGGAGGTAGACAAGCAGACCGCGCTCAGCGCCCTCTATCGCAAGCGCGAGATGCTGCTGGGTCTCGTCGGCGGGCGCTGCCGCCAATGCGGGACGCTGCAATTCCCGAAGTCGAACATCTGCGTCAATCCCAACTGCAACGCCATCGGCACCCAAGAGAACCAGCCCTTCGCCGATCTCTCGGCCCGCGTCATGTCGTATACCGCCGATCAGCTCACCTATTCGCCGGACCCGCCGCAGTTTTACGGCATGGTCACGTTCGAGGAGGGTGGACGGATGATGGCGGACTTCACGGACGTCGCAGGCGCCAAGGTCGAGGTCGGCATGCCCATGCGCATGGTCTTCCGCATCAAGGAATTCGACACCGCGCGCGGCTTCTCGCGCTACTTCTGGAAAGCCGCTCCGGCGGCGATGGAGACGTGATCATGGCATCGGGCATCCGCGACAAGGTGGCGATCCTGGGCATGGGCTGCTCGAAGTTCGGCGAGCGCTGGGACCGCGAGGCCGACGACCTCATGCTCGAGGCCTTCCAGGAGGCGCTCGCAGATGCCGGGATCGAGAAGAGCCGCATCGAGGCGGCGTGGCTCGCGACCGCAATCGAGGATGTCCATGTGGGCAAGTCCGGCGTGCCGCTCGCGGTGGCGCTCCGCCTTCCCTATATCCCCGTGACGCGGGTCGAGAACTATTGCGCCAGCGGTTCCGAGGCCTTCCGCGGCGCGGTCTATGCGGTAGCGGCGGGTGCCTGCGATATCGCCCTGGCGCTGGGCTGCGAGAAGCTCAAGGACACCGGCTATGGCGGCCTGCCGCAGCGTAATCGCGGTGTGCTGAATTCGATGTACTGGGCGAATATTTCAGCGCCCGGGAGCTTCGCGCAGCTCGCCTCGGCCTATCGCGCGAAGCACGACAAGAGCCCCGAGGACTTGAAGCGCGCGATGGCGCACATCTCCGTCAAGAGCCACGACAACGGCGCCAAGAACCCGAAGGCGCATCTGCGCAACAAGATCACGGAGGAGACCGTGATCGGCGCGCCGATGGTAGCGGAGCCGCTCGGCCTCTACGATTGCTGCGGTGTGAGCGACGGCTCCGCCTGCGCGATCGTGACGACTCCGGAGATCGCGCGGAGTCTCGGCAAGCGCGACCTCGTCACGGTGAAGGCGCTCCAGCTTGCCGTTTCCAACGGAACAGAGGCGCAGCACAATTCCTGGGACGGCAGCTATTTCGCGACCACTCGCATCGCCTCCAAGCGCGCCTATCAGGAGGCAGGCATCGAGAAGCCGCGCGAGGAGCTCGACCTCATCGAGGTGCACGACTGCTTCTCTGTCACGGAGCTCGTCACCATGGAAGACCTGCACGTCTCGCCGGTTGGCGGCGCGATCAATGACGTGCTCGACGGTTTCTACGACGCCGGCGGCGAGATCCCCTGCCAGATCGACGGCGGCCTCAAATGCTTCGGCCATCCCATCGGCGCCTCGGGCCTGCGCATGATCTACGAGATCTATCTGCAGCTCCTGGGTCGTGCGGGCGAGCGCCAGCGCCAGGACGGGCCGAGCCTCGGCCTCACTCACAATTTGGGCGGCTTCCCGCACCAGAATGTCTGCTCGGTGGCGATCGTCGGGAAATACGGGGCGTAACCGCGGCGCAGTGGGGGGAACACTATGGAAATCCCGGACGACATTTTCACCGAGCGGGAGGACGTCGATCCCGAGACTTTGGCCAATCTTGGGCCGCTGCGTTGGTTCCCGGGCATTTGGGAGGGGAAAGGCGGCGTCGATCTCAATCCAAAGGCCGAGGGCCCCGAACGGCGTGAATATTTTGAGCGGATCGTGATGCAGCCGATCGATGCGCAGTCGAACGGGCCGCAGCTTCTCTACGGCGTGCGCTATCACGTCCACATCAACACGCCGGAGGAGGAGATCGCCTTCCACGATCAGGTCGGCTATTGGCTTTGGGAGCCCGCTACCGGTCTCATCATGCAGTCGTTGGCGATTCCACGCGGACAGGTGGCGCTCTCCGTGGGGCACGCAAAACCGAGCGACACCAAATTCGTCGTGACCTCGGAGCGCGGGAAGACCGACTACGGCATCTGCTCCACGACCTTCCTCGAGCTCGCCTTTCGGACCGACTCCTTCCGCCTCGAAGTCGAATTCCACGGCGACCGCTCCTGGAGCTACGTCTCCGACACGACCCTGATCGTGAAGGGCCAGGCCGAGCCGTTCCTGCACCGCGATCGAAACACCTTATTCAAGGTCGGCGAGGCCGACCCCAATCCCTGGGCGCAGCTCCGGCGGAATAAGCGGCGGAGTTAGTGCCGCGGGGCACGCCCGCTGCTGCCCAGCTCAGCCATAGCGGCTCACAGCACTCGTCATGGCCGGGAAGCATGCTCGGTCGCTCAAATCGACCGCCCCGTTCCTCGCCAAAAGGGCTCACGGAGGGCGCGTTTCAGGATCTTGCCGGAATCCTCGCGTGGGAGGCTCTCGCGAAGCTCGATGCGGCGCGGCACTTTGTAGCCGGCGATCCGCTCGAGGAGCTGGCGGCGGAGCACTTCCGGCTCGAGGCGCACGCCCGGGGCGGGAACGATCACGGCCATCACCTGCTCGCCGTATTCCGCATCGGGAATGCCGAAGACCGCGCAGTCCGCGACGTCCGGCAAAGCTAGGATCGCCGCCTCGATCTCCGCGGGATAGATGTTGACGCCGCCGGAGATGATCATGTCGCGCTTGCGGTCGCAGAGGTAGAGATAGCCCTCGGCATCGAAATAACCGACGTCTCCCAGCGTGATGAGGCCGTCGCGCTCGATGCGCCCCCGCTCCTCCGGCAGGTTCTGGTAGGTGAAATCCGGATAGTAGGCGAGGCGCATGAAGAGCTCGCCTGGCTCGCCCGGTGGAACCTCGCTGCCGTCCTCGGCGAGGACCTTCATCGTCCCGCCCTCGACGAGGCGGCCGACGGTGCCGGGATGCGCGAGCCACTCCGTGCTGCCGCAGACCGTGAGCGCGCCGCTCTCGGTGCCGCCGTAGAATTCCACCAGCACCGGGCCCCACCACTCGATCATCGCGCGCTTGACGGCAACGGGGCAGGGGGCGGCGGCATGCACGATGAATTGGAGCGATGACACGTCGTAGCGACGCCGCACCTCGGCTGGCAGGTTGAGTAGCCGCACGAACATCGTCGGCACCATGAAGGCGTGGGAGATGCGATGCCTCTCGACGAGTGCCAGGAACTCCTCGGCATCGAAGCGCGGCATTAGCATGAGGAGCCCGCCCATGCGCGAGGCGCGAAGCCCGTAGGCATTGGGCGCGCTGTGATAGAGCGGTCCCGGCACCAGCGCACGCATACCCGGCGCAATGCCGTAAACGAGCGTGCGCATGCGGTCGATTGCGGCCGCCTGCTCCGGGGTCGGCGGCTGCCGGCGCACGCCCTTGGGGACGCTCGTCGTGCCGGAGGTGTAGATCATGCTCTCGCGGAGCGGCGCGGTGGGCTCGTCCGCGGGTACTTGTGCCTCGAGCCAGCTCTCCCATTCGAGCCCATCGGCCGAAGTCGCCGCCGTGGGCGCGATGCCGTAGGCGCGCAGTACCTCCGGCGGCGTCGTGACGGAAATCACGGCAACGCCCGCGGGTATCGCGCTGGCGACGTCGCGCAGGAGATCGGCGTGCGCCACCAGGAGGCGCGCGCCGCAATCCCGGAGTACATGAGCGAGCTCCGCTGCGCGGAAGTGCCAATTGACCGGCACCGCATAGGCGCCGCAGCGGATTGCGGCGTGGCAGGCCACGAGGAAGGGCAGGTCGTTCCGCATCAGCACCGCGACAGCATCGCCCTCGCCGATGTCGAGCGCTGCGGAGCCGCCTGCGGCCTTGCGGATGCGGTGGTCGAACTCCGTCCAATCGAGGTGGCGCTCGCCGCTGACGATGCCGGCTGTCGCGGAGGATTTCATCCGCGCGCCCTTGAGGCGGGCGGCCTAATCTCCTTCGCTTGCGCGCGTTGCGCCGCAGTTCGGTGACAAATCTCGTCTACTTGTTTCGCGGCCTTCCCGATGCCAATCGCGGCGCGGAGATCCTCGTCGGCATGACCGAGGCCGAACATCAGTCAGGTGCCGGCAAGAAAGGCTGAGCCCTGCGCCAGCCGCGCAAAGGAAAGGGCGCGGGACCCTCGCGAGTCCCGCGCCCCACCTGCAGACCAGTGATTAGGCAGCCTTGAGGTTCGTAGCGGCCTGCTTGCCGCGCTCGACCGTGATCTCGTAACTGATGCGCTGACCCTCAGTGAGGGTGCCCATCCCAGCGCGTTCGACCGCGCTGATGTGTACGAAGACGTCACGACCGCCGTCGGCGGGCTGGATGAACCCGAAGCCCTTAACGGGGTTGAACCACTTGACGGTGCCGATAGCCATTTAGCGATCTCCTTGGGTAGCGAAACGAAAACGAGACCGGACATACAATCGCCCGGTCCCGAACAACCTGGATTTGGAGTGACTTGAAGCGATGGCCCGCACGCGGGCGACGCTGGCAAGGTCTCGCCAAAACGTCGATTGCGCGGCCATGAGAGGCCGCCACAGCTTGCAAAGTCAAGCACCATTTAGGTGGATATTACCCCTCGGTACACGTTACGCGAGCGCTCGGGGACAGTCAGGGTCGGTCGCGCAGCAAACCGTGAAACGCAAAGCCCGCGAAGGAAGGCCAAGTTCCGAGCGTGCGCCCGAGCGGGTCGAGACCTTCGCGGAGCGCCGCGTGATCTAGCGCGAAGCTACGGCTCGCCGCAGGGACCGCGATCGTTGCCGTCTGACGGAATGCGCGTCCGGGCAATCCGTCGTGCGCGCCGCCGAGAAGGACGATCACGTCGCCGCTCCCGAGCGGCATCAACCACGCCTCGCCTTCGGCATCGCGCCGAAAACTCCGCCGCTCGGCATCGGCAATCGGCATCGCCTCGAGCGCCACCTCGACCCGCCTCGCGTGCCGCGCGCCCCAAGCGAGAAAGCGCGCTACGCTCCGGCGGATTTCGGTCGGATCGGTGCGGTTCGAGATCACCGTGAGCGAGTCCAG
>DATJVP010000135.1:0-5646 GCA_035581425.1 Allostellaceae bacterium
CGAGGTGATCGCGATCGACACCAATCCCCGCGAGCTGGTGGCAGCGAGCGCGATCGCAGACGCCTTCTTGCGCGTTCCGCCGGCGCGGTCGCGCGATTTTCCCGCGGCACTCGCCACCTGCGGCGCCGGCGACTATCTGCCGACACACAACGACGAGATCGAGGTTGTCTCCCGTCTCGCGCGCGATGGCGCCCTTCCGCCGGGACTGCGGGTCGTGGCGCCACCCAACGAGGTCGCGCGCCGCTGCATCGACAAATGTGAGCTCCATCGCTGGCTAGAGGCCCGCGGCGTGCCGACGCCGAGGACTGCGCTCGCAGAGGCGGGTGCGCTATCCCAGTTTCCCGATGGCGCGATCCTGAAGCCGCGCAACGGTTCCGGCGGCGAGGCGACCGCCCCGATCCGCACTGCCGACGCTCTCGCGGGTCTCGCGCCCGGGGAGTGGCTGCTGCAGGAGTCGCTCAGGGGGCCCGAGATCGCCATCGACGTCTTCCACGGCCGCAGCGGGCGGACGCTCCGCACCGCCTGCCGCGAATATCTCGAGCGCAAGGCCACGGTCGCGACGAAAGTCCGCATCTTCGAGGATCGCGCGCTCGCGGAGATCGCGGCGCGCTTGGCACGGGAGCTGCCCTTGACCGGCGCCTTCATGTTTCAGGCGATGCGGGATACGGCGGAAGGCTGGCGCGTCATCGACGTCAATCCGCGGATCGGCAGCGGAACTAGAATGAGTGCCGCCCTCGGATTGGATTTCGCCGCGGCCAATCTCGGGGATTTCTGGGGAGAGCCCGTCGAGGAATGGCTCGGTCCTCTCACCGGCGAGCATTTCGTGGTACGGCAATACGAGGAATACGTGACGGGCGGCCGGCGCTGAGCGCGGGCGGCCGGCCTGGGAAGGGATCATGCGGATCTTCTACCTCGACCCGGGCCTCCGCGGCGACGTCGGGCATCACGCCAATTGCTGCCGCTACATCGCGGGAGAGCTCAGGGCACGCGGCATCGAGACGCGCGTCTTTGCCCATCGCGATCTGGAGCCATCGCTGCAAGCCGAGTTCGAGGCCGTGCCGCTCTTCCGCGTCGACACCTACGCCCGGTCCGACGGCGATCCCGTTTGCGGCTGGCTGACCGGCTTCGACAGCTACACTCGCATGACCTACGAAGACCTGAGGGCGCTTCCCGCGACCGAGGCCGGCGACGTCGCGCTCGCGCCATCCGTGCAGCCGATACAGATGGCGGCGCTCGTGGAGTGGTGGGGCCGATTGCCGCCGGGCAAGCGCCCGGCCGCCGTGCTCGAGGCCTCCGCTACAGGGCTTCGCACGGAGCAGGCCGGCAGCGTCCTCTCCGCCACGACGCCCGACCCGCGGCGCGAGCCGCGGCCCACACTCTTTCGCTTCGTCGCGAAGCGTATGCCGCCGTCGTCGGAGGGCCGCTTTCGCGTCGTATCCTTCGATCGCTTGCCGAGCGAGCTCCTTGGCGCTCTTCTCGAGCGCCCGGTCCCCACGCTGCCGATGCCCTATCGCGCGGTCGTGCCGCTTCGGAGCCGCGCTGGCGCCGCGACGCCGACGATCGCGATCCTCGGTCATCAGAAATTCCAAAAGGGCTATGACCGGTTGCCGGAGATCCTCACGGCGCTGCTGCAGCTCCGCCGCGATTTTCGCCTGCTGCTGCAGCACGTCGATCCCCGCGGACCGGAGGAACTGATACGAGCGGTGCGCGCCGTCGCCGCCTCGGATGCCCGCGTCATCCTGGAGGAGAGACCCGCGGGACGGACGGAATGGCCGCGACTGTTGGAGCGCTCCGATCTCATCCTCTGCCCGCACCGGCCCGAGTTCTATACGGGCTTCTCGGCCGTCGGCACCGAGGCGATCGCGAACGGCATCCCCTTGGTGGTGCCACCGGGGACGCCGATCGAGAGGCTTATCCGTGAGTCCCGCGGGGGCGGCTTGAGCTTCGAGCGCTTCGAGCCCGCGGCGATCGCGGAGGCGACGAGCCGGGCGCTCGACGACCTCGACACCCTCGCGGACCGCGCTTATGCCGCCGCCTTGCGCTGGCCCACCTGGCAGGGGCCGGCGCGGCTGGTGGACGCTCTTCTCGCGCTGAGCGCGGCCTAAGAGCTAATCCGGCTGCGCCGAATTGTCCTGCTTCCAGGTTCCGTCCGCGTATTTGCAGCTCGTGATGGCGTATGTGGAGGGTTGTGCGCTCGCGGGCTGGTTCGGCCCGGGATCGATGTAATATTGCACGCGCTCGCAGGTCCGCCCTTTCGAGGGGAAGCTATCGAGCAAGGTCAGTTTGCCGGAATTGCCGGTGGCGGGATTCTTCCAGGGCATCGTAGTGCCCTTCGGCTGTTTGATGAGATCGTTGCGGACGATCTTGCGGATGAGCTTGATGTCGGACTTCGTTAGGGTCGCGGAGGTCCAGAAGCCCTGGCCCATCTGGGCGCGGGCGTCCAGGGACCAAAGGAGCAGCGCCGACACGGCAACAAGCGCGAGCAGGGCTCGATCGATGGTTCGCATGCGGGGTACCTCCGCCCAAATCTTCCGGTAGGGCCGCGATCCCGTCAACTCCGGCGCGGCCCACGCAGATCAGCCCCGCGGCTCGGGGGCGGTGCGCATGAGCCAGAGGAGAAGCAGAAGACCCGGGATGCCGGCTGCCGCGGCGATCGCAAAGAAAGGAACCCAATCGATGCGCTCGGCGAGCCAACCGCCGGGGGCGGCGAGCATGATCCGCGAGAAGGCGAAGAGCGCGGAGAAGAGCGCATACTGGGTCGCGGTGAAGCTCGCGTGGCAGAGCCGCGAGAGGTATGCCACGAAAGCCGCCGACCCCATGCCGCCGGTGACGTTCTCGAGCCCGATGCTGAGCGCGAGCATGCCGAGATCGTGACCGGCGAGCGCCAAGGCCGCATACATCAGCGTCGAGAGGTTCTGGACGATGCCGCAGACGAGAAGGCTTCCATAGAGGCCGAGCCGTGCAACGACGATACCGCCCAACGCCACGCCGACGAGCGTCGCGAAGACACCGAAGATCTTGCTGATGCTCGCGACCTCCGTCTCCGTGAAGTGGAGCGAGACGTAGAGCGGCGTCGCCATTATGCCCGCGAGCGCATCGCCGTACTTGTAGAGCACGATGAAAAGCAGGATCGGCAGCCACTGCGGCCGCGTGAAGAAGTCCGCGAGCGGAGAGATCGCGGCTTGCCGCAGCCAGAGCAGCAGCCGCTCACCCGTGCTCTCGCCCACGAACGGCGGGAGCGGATCGGTGTCGGGCTCAGGCGAGAGGCAGACCGCGAGGAAGCCCACTGCCATCAACGCCGCCATCACGGAGTAGGAGAAGACCCAACCGCTATAGGCGACCGCATAGAGCGCGCCCGCGCCCGAGGCGAGAAGGCCGAAGCGATAGCCCCATTGCGTCGCGGCTGCGCCCGCCCCCTGCTCTTCGGGCGTCAGGAGCTCGATCCGGTAGGCATCGATGACGATGTCCTGGCTCGCGGAGAGAAACGCGACGATGACGGCCGCGAGCGCCGTCGCGAAGAGGTCTCGGCCCGGGTCGGTCAAGCCCAGCGCGAGGATTGCCGGCGCCAGCAGCGCCTGGATCAGCAGCGCCCAGCTCCGACGCCGGCCAAGGCGGCGCGTGAGGCCCGGAATCGGCAGGCGGTCGATGAGGGGCGACCACACGAACTTGAAAACGTAGGCCGCGCCGATCAGCGAGAAGAGGCCGATCGAGGTGCGGGAGACACCGACTTTCGCGAGCCAGAACGAGAGCGTCGCCCCCGTGAGCGGCAGGGGCAATCCGCTCGAGAACCCCATGAAAAAGATGGAGACGAGCCTGGGCTGACGGTAGGTCGCGAGCGCCGCGCCCCAGGAGGCCATGGCGCGCCCGCGCGAGGGCTTCGCCTATTTCGGCTTCGCGTCGGCCGCCATCTGCATCTTCACGATGCGATCGGGATTGGAGACGGAGCCGTTCTGCTTGGGATCGCCCATCTTGATCTGATCGACGAACTCCATCCCTTTCGTCACCTGCCCGAAGATCGTGTACTTGCCGTCGAGGAAGGGCGCGGGCTGGAAGCAGATGAAAAACTGGCTGTCGCCGCTGTCGGGATCGTTCGAGCGCGCGAGCCCGAGCGTGCCGCGCAGGAAATGCGCCTGGCTGAATTCCGCCGGAATGGTCTTGCCGGAGCCGCCGGTGCCGTTGCCGAGGGGATCGCCGGTCTGCGCCATGAAGCCGGGGATCACGCGGTGGAACTTGAGCCCGTCGTAGAAGCCGCGCTTCACGAGCGCCTTGAACTGCGCGACGGTCTTGGGCGCGAGATCGGGCCGGAGCTCGATGATGACGCGGCCCGCGGGCAGGTCGAGGTAGACGGTGTTGTCGAGATCGGCTGCGCTCACGGGCCCTCCAGCGGTTGCGATCAGCAGAGCAAAGACGATCGAGAAAAGACGCATCACCCGGTTCATGCAGCGCTCCGCCATTTCAAGGAGCCGCGACCTTAGCCGAGGGCGCCTTTCCTGCAAAGCCTGATATGCAGTCCCGAATCGGAGAGCCACATCACCGAAGGCCTGAGCCACCAAGACACCAAGGCACCAAGTTCTTTCTCGCGGCGCAGCCGCAACCAAGAACTTGGTGTCTCGGTGGTTCCAGCCCGGCCCCGAGGTCCGGCTATCGATCGAGCCAGACCTCGCTCAGATCCTGGTCGATGTAGTGGCTCGGGGTTGTGGGCCAACCCTTGAGGGAATCGGCATTGACGATGATGCGGTTCCACCACAGGAACGGCACCGAATAGGCCTCGGTCATGGCGTGGCGCTCGAAGTCGCGCACGATCTTGCTGCGCTGGCGCGGATCGGTGGTGACGGCCTGGCCGACGTAGAGCGCGTCGAGAAAGCGATCGGTCGAGCCCGAATAGTTGACCGGCGAGAGGTCGGTCGAGACGAGCTTCGTGAGCTGGAGCGTCGGATCGTCGAAGTAGTCGCCGACGAAGTCGATCGCGACCTCGAAATTCCCCTTCTCAAGCGCGCCCTGCCAGCCCTTTGTGTTGAGCTTCTCCTGGGTGACCTCGACCCCGATCGCTTTCCAGGACGCAATCAGGTAATCGGCCGCGGGACCGTAGGGCGCGGGGATATCGCGGTTGGTGAACTTGATCTTGAGATTTTGCTGGCCCGCCTCCGCGAGCAGCCGCTTCGCCTCCGCGCGCGAGGCCTCGATGTCGCGCGAGAAGCCCGGCAGCGTCGCAAGCTCGCGTTCCGGCGTCGCCATCGCGAAGCCCGGCCGCATCACCCCGCCCACGAATTTGAGGAAGCTCGTGTTCTGCAGCTCCTCCGCCGCCTTCCAGCGGTCGATCGCCAGCGAGAGCGCGCGGCGCACGCGCGCATCGTCGAAGGGCGGACGCCGCGCGTTGAAGACGACGAGCAGGTTGTTGATCCAGGGCGTCTCGGAGACCACGACCTTCTCCCCCATCGCCTCGAGGATCTGGTCGCGCTCCTCGGGGGTGAAGCTTCGGAACTGGGCCTGGATCTTGCCGGCGATCATCGCCTCGACCACCGCCTTGCCGCTCAGGAAGTCCGCCTGGTAGCCGTCGAGATAGGGCCGGCCCGGCTCGAAATACTTGTCGAAGCGCTTGCCCACCCAGCGCTGCCCCTTCACGTGCTCCACGAAGACGAAGGCTCC
>DATJVP010000136.1:0-18350 GCA_035581425.1 Allostellaceae bacterium
TGCGGCCGCAGCAGCTTGAGCCGCCGCGCCGAGAGCAGGTGATATGTGGCGGGCGTGTGCGGGCAGTTGACGGAGACCACGTCCACCCGCGCGAGCATCTGGTCGAGGCTCTCCCAATAGGTCGCCTCGAGCTCCTGCTCGGTCGCCTCCGGCACGCGGCGGCGGTTGTGGTAGTGGATCGAGAGGCCAAAGCCGCGCGCGCGGCGTGCGACCGCCTGGCCGATCCGCCCCATGCCGATGATGCCGAGCCGCTTGCCGCCGAGGCGATGGCCCAGCATCAGCGTCGGCCCCCAGCCCTGCCAGCGCCCCTCGCGCACGAGCCGCTCGCCCTCGACGAGGCGCCGCGTCGCCGCGAGGATGAGGGCCATGGTCATGTCGGCGGTGTCCTCTGTGAGGACGCCCGGCGTATTTGTGATGGTCACGCCCTTGGCGCGAGCGGCGGCGAGGTCGATGTGATCGACGCCCGTCCCGAAGGAGGCGATGAGCTTCAGCCGCGCTCCCGCGTGCTGGAGGAGCGCCGCGTCGATGCGGTCCGTCACCGTCGGCACCAGCACCTCCGCCTCGCCCACCGCCGCGATCAGCTCCTGCGGTGTCATCGGATGGTCGTCGAGATTGAGGCGCGGCTCGAAGAGCTCCATCATCCGTGTCTCGATGACGTCCGGCAGCTTGCGCGTGACGATGACGAGCGGCTTCTTCTGCGCCATGCGAAGGGTCTTACGACGGGAACGCGGCCTTAGCAACCCTACCGGGATGTCGGAGCCGTACACGCCGAATCCCTCTCGCTGACGGGGCGAGGTTAGGTGAGGGGCGGTGCGGCAGGCAGGCGGGAGAACAACCTTCGCGACCGAGCACGCGCCACACGCGGCGGCGTTGAGCTGCTTGACCGCGGACTCCGGCGCGATTACACGATGAGTCCGTGCCCGCCACGGATTCGTACCTTCGGCCCCTGCGATGCCTCGCGCTGCTTCTGCTGCTCGCGATGGGGCTCGCACCGCGTTTCCTCGAAGCTGCCACCGACCAGAGCGCGGTTCCGCGCTTTGCGACGCTGCGCGCGAGCGAGGTCAACCTTCGCGCTGGGCCCGGCGAGCAATATCCGATCGAGTGGGTCTACAGGCGCAAGGATTACCCCGTCGAGGTCGTCGGCAAATACGACGTCTGGCGGAAGATCCGGGACTGGCAGGGGACAGAGGGCTGGGTGCATCAGCGAATGCTTGCAGACACGCGGAGCGTGATCGTCCGAGGCGAGGTGCGCTACTTGCACGCCGATCCCGACCCCGCGGGCTCGGTCGTCGCCCGTCTCGAGCCTGGCGTCATCGCGAAACTTCTGGAATGCCAGGGCCTCTGGTGCCGGGTCGAGGTCCAGAGCTTCCGGGGCTGGCTCTCGCGCAACGAGATCTGGGGCGTCTATCCCGACGAAGTCGTGCGCTAAATAGCGGGCGCACCTGCATTTTTCGGGGGTTCGTCACGCTCCCTAAATGCGCTACTCTCCCCCATCTTCCCGCCCGCCATCGGAGGCTATCCCAATGTATCCCGACGTTTCTCTCTTTATCGACGGCAAGTGGTCCAAGGGCTCGAGCGGCAAAGCGGACAAGGTCCTGAACCCCGCGACCGGCGATCCCATCGGCGAGGTGCCGCATGCGAGCAAGGCCGATCTCGACCACGCGATCGCCGCGGCGGAGAAGGCGTTCCGCGCCTGGCGCCAGGTTTCGGCCTTCGAGCGCTACAAGATCATGCGCAAGGCCGCCGACCTCCTGCGCGCGCGCGCGGACGAGATCGCGACCGTGATGACGATGGAGCAGGGGAAGCCCGTCGCCGAGGCGAAGCTCGAGATCATGAACGGCGGCGACCTCATCGACTGGTTCGCCGAGGAAGGCCGCCGCGCCTATGGCCGCGTCATCCCCGCGCGAGCGAACGGCGTCTACCAGCTCGTGATCAAGGAGCCCGTGGGCCCGGTCGCGGGCTTCACGCCGTGGAACTTCCCGGTGAATCAGGCCGTGCGCAAGATTAGCTGCGCACTCGCGGCGGGCTGCTCCATCATCGTCAAAGGTCCCGAGAACACGCCCGCGAGCTGCGCCGCCCTCGTGCGCTGCTTTGCCGAGGCGGGCGTTCCCGCGGGCGCCGTCAACCTCGTCTTCGGCGTCCCCGGCGAGATCTCGGAGTACCTGATCCCGAGCCCCGTCATCCGCAAGGTGACCTTCACGGGCTCGGTTCCCGTCGGCAAACACCTGGCGATGCTCGCGGGCAAATACATGAAGCGCTGCACGATGGAATTGGGCGGGCACTCGCCCGCCATCGTCTTCGAGGACGCCGACGTCGACCATGCCGCGAAGATGCTGGGCACCGCCAAGTTCCGAAACGCCGGCCAGGTCTGCGTCTCTCCGACGCGCCTCCTCGTGCACGAGTCGATCTATGGCAAATTCGTCGACCGCTTCGTCGAGGTGACGAAGGCAGTCAAGGTCGGAAGCGGTCTCGAAGCCGATACCAAGATGGGTCCGCTCGCGCATTCGCGCCGGATCGACGCGATGGAGAGCTTCGTCAGCGACGCCGTCGCCAAGGGCGCCAAAATCCAGACGGGCGGGCACCGCAAGGGCAACAAGGGCTTCTTCTTCGAGCCTACGGTGATGACCGACGTGCCGCTCGACGCCAAGATCATGAACGAAGAGCCCTTCGGCCCCTTGGCGCCGATCGCGCCCTTCAAGGATTTCGACAGCGTGGTCTCGGAGGCGAACCGACTGCCCTATGGGCTCGCCGCCTATGCCTTCACGAAATCCGCGAAGACGGCGGCGGCGGTCGGGAGTGCCTTCGAGAGCGGAATGGTCTCGATCAACCACTTCGGCCTGGCGCTTCCCGAAGTTCCCTTCGGCGGCGTCAAGGACAGCGGCTACGGCAGCGAAGGCGGCACCGAGGCTCTCGAGGCCTACCTCAACACGAAGTTCGTCTCGCAGGTCGGCCTCTAAAGGCGGTCGCGGGGTCGCGTCAGATTCAGGGCGCGCCCCCGCACGCCGCTACTCTGACCTAGCGTCATGGCCCGACTTGTTTCACGAGTGTCCGGTTCGGGCACCCCGCACACATGCCCTGCGTCCTTCGACGCGCTCCCTTCGGTCGCTTGCTCAGGATGAGGGAGATGGGTGACGGCATTGAGAAAATTCCGCGTCCTTCGTCGCGCTCCCCTCGGTCGCTTGCTCAAGATGGGGGAGGTGGGTGAGGGCATTCAGAGAATTCCTCATCCTGAGCAAGCGACCGAAGGGAGCGCGTCGAAGGACGCAGGGCGCGTTGTCCCATCGACGGACAGGACAAGCCCGCGCTCAGTCGAGGTCGGCGATCAGCGCCTGGCGCATTGCTTCGGGCATCACGGCCATGTGGCCGTGGTTGGGGTGGTCGATGCCGACGATCACTTGCGTACCAGGGGCTCGGAACTTCGTCCTCTGCGCGGGGGGCAGCGGGAATTTCACGAATTGCACGGAGGAGGCCTTGCCCTCGGGGCTGGTGTTCTCGCGGGTGGCGTCGGGAATGCCGCGAACAGTCTCGCCCGCGAAGCTCAGGAATAGCTTGTGCTCGACGCCGCCGAGGCGCATCAGCATCGCGTGCCGCCGCTCCGGGTCCTCGATCTCGAACATGACGGTGGCGCTCAGCTCGCTCCCGTCGGGGATCATGGGGTTGTAGGCCGCGAGCTCGTCGGCGAGCTGCGCCGCGCCGCCGCGCTCGATGTGCAGCATCTCCTGCACCTGCAGCCACATCGTGTCCCAATTCTCGAAATAGAAGGTGCAGAAGGGGCCGACCTCGATGCGGCGGTCGCGCTTCAGCTCCGTGAGGCGACGGCGGTGCTCGCGGCGCTCGCGCGCGTATTGCGCTTCCGGCAGGATGTCGGCCGCCGAAAGCGTGCGCTTGGCGCTCATGGGCTCGTCTCCATGAGACCGTAGGCGCGGGCCATCAGCTCGATCGGATGGAGCGCTTCCTTTGGCGCCTTTGCCTCGCCGTCGAGCAAATCCATGCCCTGCAGGATGTGCATGCCCGCGAGCGGGCATTCCGATGCGACATGGGCCTTGGCATTCTTCGCGGCCTGGCGCGCCACGGGCTTTCCGATCTTGAGCGCGACCTCGAAGTTCTCCTTCATGGCGCCCCAGGAGCCGCCATGGCCGGAGCAGCGCTCGATCACCGCGACATCGGCCTCCGGCAGGAAGCGCAGCATCTCCGCAGCCTTGGCACCCATGTTTTGCGCGCGGGCATGGCAGGCGAGATGGAGCGTGACGCCACCCGTGAGCTTCGTAAGGCCCGGCGCCAGCCCCTCCTTCTTCGCGATGTCCACGACGTATTCACTCACGTCGAATGTCGCTTGCGCGAGCTTCTTCACCGCGGGGTCGTTCGGCAGGATGAGCGGCCACTCGAACTTGAACATGAGGGCGCAAGAGGGGATGAGCGCCACGATGTCGTAGCCCTCGTCGATCTTGGGCACGAGCGCGGCCGAGACCTTCCGCGCTGCCGCCGCCACCGCCGCGAGATCGCCCTGCTCGAGCTTCGGCATGCCGCAGCAGCCGGGATAGAGCACCTCGGTCGCGACCCCGTTTCTCGCGAGCACCGCCTGCGTCGCCTCGCCGATCGCGGGGTTGTTGTAGTTGGCAAAGCAGGTTGCATAGAGCACGGCCTTGCGGCCGAAGGCCGGCGCCTTGTCATTGACCGCCGGCGGCTCCGCCTTGGCGCGCATGACGAAAGTTTTGCCGACGTATTTCGGGAGCGCCGCTCGGCGGTCGACGCCCGCAGCCTTTTCCAAGAGCGGCCGCGTCACTCCGTTCCCGGTCTTGGTCGCCCAATTGGCGAGCGGCGCCACGGGCCTTGCGAGCGCGCCGTTACGGTCGGTCTCGATGAGCTGCTTGTGCGACCACGGCACTTTCCCTTCCTTGAGCTCCGCCGCGCGGTAGCGGAGCATCAGGTGCGGAAAGTCGAGATTGAACTCGTGCGGCGGGACGTAGGGGCACTTCGTCATGAAGCAGAGATCGCAGAGCGTGCAGGCCTCCACGACCTTGGCGTAGTCCTTGCGCTCGACGCCGTCGAGCTCGCAGGTGGGCGAGGCGTCGATCAAGTCGAAGAGCCGCGGGAAGCTGTCGCAGAGATTGAAGCAGCGCCGGCAGCCATGGCAGATGTCGAAGACGCGATGCATCTCCGCCTCGATCTTGGCGCGATCCGCGAAATCCGGATGCTCCCAGTCGAGCGTGTGGCGGATCGGCGCGTCTAGGCTGCCTTCGCGCATGGTGTCGCGGTCCTTCCGAGCGAGGCTTCTTGCGTAGGAGTGCGAAGGGCGCCGTCAGCGGGCGCCCTTCGTCGGTCTCACGATTCGGGCGCTAGGCTCAGCCGAGCGTGTCGAGCGCCTTCTGGAAGCGGCCGGCATGCGACTTCTCGGCCTTCGCCAAGGTCTCGAACCAGTCCGCGATCTCGTCGAAGCCCTCCTGACGCGCAGTGCGCGCCATGCCCGGATACATGTCCGTGTACTCGTGGGTCTCGCCGGCGATCGCGGCCTTGAGATTGTCGCCGGTGGCTCCGATGGGCTTGCCGGTAGCGGGGTCGCCGACCTCCTCCAGGAACTCGAGGTGGCCGTGCGCGTGGCCGGTCTCGCCCTCGGCGGTGGAGCGGAAGACGGCGGCGACGTCATTGAAGCCCTCGACGTCGGCCTTCTGCGCGAAATAGAGATAGCGGCGGTTCGCCTGGCTTTCTCCGGCGAACGCGTCCTTCAGGCTTTGCTCGGTCTTCGAACCCTTCAACGACGGCATGAGGCCCTCCTCTGCGGCTTTGGCTGTGGCGATGGCTATAGCGGTGCGGGGCCCGCTGAGAGGTATATGGACCCCCGCTGCGAGGCTGTCAATAGATTAGAATTATTCTAATATGAGCGTCGCCGCGCCGGAGGGCGGGCATTCAGCGCCCGCGCTCGGAACCGAGACGGATGATCACGTCGACGCGGCGGATCGAGGTTCCCGCGGGCGCCACCGGCAGCTCGGCGACGCTCACTCGCTCGCCGGGTATGTCTTGCAGCCGACCCGTGTCCTCGAAATAGAAGTGATGATGGTTGCCGACATTCGTGTCGAAATAGGAGCGTCCGGGATCGACGACGACCTCGCGCAGCAGCCCCGCGCCCACGAACTGATGGAGCGTGTTGTAGATGGTCGCGAGCGAGACCCGCACCGCTGCCGCCTGCGCTTCGCCATGGAGTTGCTCGGCAGTGACGTGCCGGTCGCCCTTGTCGAAGAGGAGGCGCGTCAGCGCGAGCCGCTGCCGCGTCGGACGCAGTTTCGCCGCGCGCAACACTTCGAGCGCGCTGGCATAGGGACGGGCGTGGGCGTGGGTCGACGGCATAATCGTCATAAATAGAGTGTTTCTAAATTAATGCAAGGCGGCGCTCGTCCCACCCTGCGTCCTTTACCCGTGTGCCTCATCCTGAGCAAGCGAGCGTCGAAGGACGCACGGCGCCGCGTCTCATCAATCGCCCGTCTGCAGTCGCTCCACCAGCTCCTTCACGCTCGGGATGAAGCCGTTGCTGTAGAAGGGGTCGCCGGCGAAGCGGTAGGCGTTGTGTCCCGCGAACATGAGCTGGAACTCCACATCCTCGGAGTGGCTGATCACTTGCAGCGTCTTCTGAATGCAGAAGCTGCGGGGATCGGCCTTCTTGCCGGTGGTGCCTTCCTCGTTCTGTGCCCAGTTCGAGAACTGGCAGGCTGAGAGACAGCCCATGCAATTGATCTGGTCCGCGCGAATCTCCTGCGCCTTCTCGGCGGTGACAAAGATAAGCGTCGAGTCCGGCGTGCGCAGCGCCTCGGTATAGCCCGCAGCGATCCAGCCCTGCGCGCGATCCCGATCGTGCGGCGTTAAATAGACGAGCCGGCCGCGCGCGCCCACCTCGAGCGGCGCGAGGTGATCGCCGACGGGGCCGACGGCATAAGCGACCTGCCGCTCGCTCCGCGCGTGGAGCTCGTTCAGGAACGAATTCCGCACCGCCGACGAATAGAAGCCCGTGGGGCTGAAGCGGTTGAGATATATGTCGCCTTCCTTGAGGGTCAGCAGCTTCTTCTTCCAGGCGTCGGAGATCGGACTCTCTTTCGTGAGGAGCGGCCGGGTCCCGAACTGAAAGGCCATCGGGCCCAGATCCTTGTTGTCGATCCAGTCCTCCCACTCCCGGAGATACCAGACGCCGCCGGCCATGAAGATCGGCGTCTGCGCGAGCTCGTACTCGCGCATGAGCTGGCGCAGCTCGAGGACGCGCGGGAAAGGCGCGCCGGGCTTCTCGGGGTCCTCGGAGTTGGAGAGGCCGTTATGACCGCCCGCGAGCCAGGGGTCCTCATAGACGACGCCGCCGAGCCAATCCTTGAACTTGTGATAGGCGCGCTTCCAGAGTGCGCGGAAGGCGCGCGCGGAGGAGACGATCGGATAATAGTGGACGCCGTATTTCGCGCAGATCTCCGCGATGCGGTAGGGCATGCCCGCGCCGCAGGTAACCCCACTGATGAGGCCGCGCGCGCCCTCGAGGACGCCATGCAGGATGCGCTCCGCCGCCGCCATTTCCCAGAGCACGTTCATGTGCAGCCGGCCGCGCCCGCCGGCACGCTCGAAAGCGACGCGCGCCTGATGGATGCCTCCGGCGATCGCGTAGCGGATCAACTCCTCGTGCCGCTCGCGCCGGGTGCGCCCGCGATAAAGCTGGGCGATGCGATAGCCGTTCTCGTCGAAGCTGTCGGCGTTGACGCCGGAGAACGTCCCGACCCCGCCGCAGGCGGCCCAGGCACCGGAGCTTTCGCCATTGGAGACCGAGATGCCCTTTCCGCCTTCCACCAGCGGCAGCACCTCGCGGCCCGAAATCAGCAGCGAATTCAATGCTCTCAAGAGGCCTCCCCGCTCGCCTGTCCCACGCCTAGCCTCGGGCGCTGGGTTTGGTTGAGTATTCTATGTATGACGTACATCCGCAGGATTCAAATGCCGGCCACCGGCAGCACAAGATCGGGCCGGTCGCTAAAGACCGCCGCCACGCCCCAGGAGAAGAGCTCCCGGGCACGACGGGCGTCGTTGACGGTATAGGCGAAGACCGGCAATCCCACGCGCGCGACGTCCGCCACCTGCTCGGGCCTGAGGCCCTGGTGGCTCACATGTACCGCCGAGCAGCCGAGCCGGTCGACCTCGTCCTGCCAATTCTGCGGGAGGCTGCGCACCAGAAACCCGCGGGCGACGCCCGGTGCCACGAGATGCGCACGCTCGAGCGCGGCGCGCTCGAAGCTCGAGACCAGTGGCGGTGGCAGCGTCTCGGGCCAGTGCTCGCGCAGGAGCGTCACCGTCGCCTCGGCTGTCGCGATTTCGGCGCCGGGCGAGGGCTTGATCTCGACCACCGCGCCGAGACCGAGCTCGCGCAGCAAGTTCAGCATCTCCGCAAGCGTCGGGATGCGCTCGCCGCGGGCGCCCGGATCGAACCAGGCGCCGGCATCGAGGCGCTTCAGCTCGGCCAGGCTCAGTGCGGCAACCTTGCCCTTGCCGTCGGTCGTGCGATCGACGGTGTCGTCATGGATCACCACGGGAACGCCATCGGCAGTCAGATGTACATCGAACTCGACCCAGCTTACGCCGAGCTCGGCGCTCTTGCGGAAGGAAGCGGGCGTGTTCTCCGGCGCAAGGCCCGAGGCCCCTCGATGACCGATCACCCGCGGCAGCGCAAGCGCGTGTCTGGGCTTGCGCGCCGCAGCGGCGGTCATGATCGGGCCCGGAGAGCCTCGCTCAAGAAGCAGCCTGCTCGCCGCCTCCCTCGCGGCCGCGGTGCCGGTCGCGGCGCTCGGTCTCGATCTTCCCGGAAATGTCCTCGCCGGTCTGCTGGTCGACCTGCTTCATGCTGAGCTTGACCTTGCCGCGGTCGTCGAAGCCCAGCACCTTGACCTTGACCATGTCGCCGACCTTGACGACGTCGGCGGTCTTGGCGACGCGGTGCGGGGCGAGCTCGCTGATGTGGACGAGTCCGTCGCGCGCGCCGAGGAAGTTCACGAAGGCGCCGAAGTCCATGATCTTCACGACCTTGCCGCTGTAGATCACGCCGACCTCGGGCTCCGCGACGATGCCGCGGATCCAGTCGATCGCGGCTTGCGAGGCAGAGGCATCGACCGCCGCTACCTTGATCGTGCCGTCGTCCTCGATGTCGATTTTCGCGCCGGTCACTTCGCAGATCTCGCGGATCACCTTGCCGCCGGAGCCGATGACCTCGCGGATCTTGTCCTTGGGGATGTGGATGGTCGTGATCCGCGGTGCATTCCCGCTGACGGCCTCGCGCGCGGCTGCGAGCGCCTTCCCCATCTCGCTGAGGATGTGCATCCGCCCATCCTTGGCCTGGTCGAGGGCGATCCGCATGATCTCCTCGGTAATCGAGGTGATCTTGATGTCCATCTGCAGCGCGGTCACGCCCTGCTCGGTTCCCGCGACCTTGAAGTCCATATCGCCCAGGTGGTCCTCGTCGCCGAGGATGTCCGAGAGCACCGCGTACTTCTCGTCCTCCTTGATGAGGCCCATGGCGATCCCCGCGACGGGCTTGCCGAGCGGCACGCCCGCATCCATCAGCGAGAGTGAGGCGCCACAGACGCTCGCCATCGACGAGGAGCCGTTCGACTCGGTGATCTCCGAGACCACGCGGATCGTGTAGGGGAAGGCCTCCTTCGTCGGCAGGAGCGGACGCACTGCGCGCCAGGCGAGCTTGCCATGACCGATCTCGCGCCGACCCGGCGAGCCCATGCGCCCGGCCTCGCCGGTCGAGTAGGGCGGGAAGTTGTAGTGCAGCATGAAGTGCGAGCGGTACTCGCCCTCGAGCGCGTCGATGATCTGCTCGTCCTGGCCCGTGCCGAGCGTCGTCACCACCATGGCTTGCGTCTCGCCGCGTGTGAAGAGCGCGGAGCCGTGTGCGCGCGGCAGCACCTTCACCTCGCAGGCGATCGGGCGCACGGTTCTCGTATCGCGCCCGTCGATGCGGCGGCCGGTGTCGATGATGGCGCCGCGCACGATGTCCTTCTCGAGTTCCTTCACCATCTTGAGCGCGTGGGTGCGGATGGGCTCCTCGGGGAAGAGCTCGCCCACCTTTACCTTGATCGCGTCGAGCTGGTTGCTGCGCGCCTGCTTGCCTTGCTCGGAATAGGCGCTTGCGAGGTCGCCGGCGATCGCCGCGCGGAGCTTCGCCTCGATCACCTCGGCCTCTGCCGAGAGCGGCGCCAGGTCCCAGGGCTCCTTGGCGCAGGCTTCCGCCAGCTCGATGATCGCCTGGATGATCGGCTGAAATTCCTTGTGCCCGAACATGACCGCTCCGAGCATTACGTCCTCGGGCAGTTCCTTCGCCTCGCTCTCCACCATCAGCACGCCTTCCTGCGTGCCCGCGACGATGAGGTCGAGCTGGCTTGAGGGGAGCTCGTCGATCTTGGGATTGAGCACGTAGTTGCCGTCGATGTAGCCGACGCGCGCGCCGCCGATGGGACCGAGGAACGGAATCCCCGAGAGCGTCAGCGCCGCCGAGGCGCCCACCATTGCGACGATATCGGGATCGTTCTCGAGATCGTGGCTCAGCACCGTGCAGACGACCTGAGTCTCATTGAGGAAGCCCGGCGCGAAGAGCGGGCGGATCGGGCGGTCGATGAGGCGCGAGGTCAGGGTTTCCTTCTCGGAGGGACGGCCTTCGCGCTTGAAAAAGCCGCCGGGAATCTTGCCGGCGGCGAAGGTCTTCTCCTGATAGTTCACGGTGAGGGGGAAGAAATCCTGCCCCGGCTTCACGTGCTTGTTGGCGACGGCCGTGCAGAGCACGGTCGTCTCGCCATAGGTCGCCATCACCGCGCCATCGGCTTGGCGCGCGACCTTTCCGGTCTCCAGAACGAGGCGGCGGCCGCCCCACATGAGTTCCTTGCGGAATATCTCGAACATCTCTCTCTTCCTTCTTCCTTCAGAAACGGATGCGGGCGCGGCACGGCCTTGAAGGCGCCGAGATCGCTCGGCGCCGGCCGCTGCAAGCGCGCCCTAGGTGTCGGTGAAAACGGGAGGGCAGGGAGGTCCGGCGGTCCGATCGCTCGCCGGCACCTCGCGGCATTGTCAGCGCCGCAGCCCCAGGCGGTCGATCAGCGCCTCGTAGCGGGCGGGATCGGTGCCCTTGAGGTAGTCGAGCAGGCTCCGGCGCTGGCCCACCATCACGAGGAGGCCGCGGCGCGAATGGTAGTCTCTGCTGTGGGTGGCCAAGTGCTCGGTCAGGTTCTTGATGCGCTCGCTGAGGATCGCAACCTGGACCTCCGCCGAGCCGGTATCGCCCTCCTTGCGGGCGAAGTCCTTGATGATCTCCTGCTTGCGCGGGAGCGCAATCGACATCGGGATTCTCCTTGTCTCTCTAATGGTTCAGCACACGCACCGGCCTCAGCATGCCGTCCGCGATGCGCGCGAGCGCCACCAGCTTTTCCTTGCAGGTAGCGCGCACCGATTGGCCGTCGCCAAGCTCCAACAACCAAGCCCGATCGGAGGGGCGGAGCGGGAGCACGGCCTGGCCGCATCGCAAGCGGTCTGCTTCGGCTTCCGTCACGGCGAGCGCCGGGATGTCGTCCAGCGCTGTCTCGACGGGAAGCAGGTGCTCAAGTGGGCGCGGACTATGCACCAGGGTAGCGAGATTATCCAGGGAAATCGCCTGAGCCTCTTGGAACGGCCCGACTCGGGTGCGCCGGAGCGCGGCCACGTGCCCAACCGTGCCGAGCGCTTCTGCAATGTCGCGGGCGAGCGCGCGGATATACGTTCCTTTGCCGACGATGGCCTCGAATTCGGCGTGGTCGGTATCGGGCATCGCGATCAGGCTCAGGCTGTTGATCCGGACCTTCCGCGGCTCGAGCGTCACCGCCTCCCCGGCGCGCGCCAGGTCATAAGCGCGCTCGCCCTCGACCTTGAGGGCAGAGTAGGCGGGCGGCCGTTGGAGGAGTTCGCCCATGAAGCGTGCCAGCACCCCCGTGATCGCCTGCGCGTCGGGCCGCACCGGTGAGGTCCCCGTCACCGCGCCCTCGGCATCGTCGGTGGCACGCGCCTCGCCCCAGCGCACCGTGAAGCGATAGGTCTTCGCGCCCTCCATCGTCCAGGCGACGGTCTTGGTGGCCTCGCCGAGCGCCACCGGCAGCACGCCCGTTGCGAGGGGATCGAGAGTGCCGCCATGCCCGGCTTTCTCGGCATCGAGGAGGCGCCGCACGCGCGCCACCGCTTGCGCCGAGCTCATCTGCAGAGGCTTGTCCAGGACGAGCCAGCCATGAACGGGACGCCCGCGCCGCTTACGCGCCATCGTCCTCGTCTTTGGGCTGCGAGACGTCGCGCTTCACCTCCGGCCGGTGCAGGAGCTCGCTGATGCGGTTCGCGTGCTCGAAGGAGGTGTCGAGCAGGAAGGCGAGAGTGGGCGAGAAGCGAAGCTCCACCTCGCGCGCAAGCTGTCCCCGCAGGAACGGGGCGCTCCTCTTGAGGCCCGCCAGCACTTCCGGCGCATGGGCACCGGCGAGCGGCATTACGAAGACGGTCGCGTGCTTGAGGTCGGGGCTCATGCGCGCCTCGGTCACGGTGATCGTCGCCTCCGCCAGTGTGGGATCGCGGAGCTCGCCGCGCGCGAGAATGCGCGCGAGCCCATGCCGTACCTCCTCGCCCACCCGCAACTGTCGCGCCGAAGGCTCGCCGCGGGGGTGATCGTGTCGTTTCATGCTATGCGTCCGGAGACCGCTGCAGGCACATCGTGCGCCCCTCGAGACGCGCGCTCAAGCGCGCTCCTCAGGATGAGGTGGATGGGTGATGGCATCGAGAAAAGTCCTCATCCTGAGGAACGCCCGAAGGGCGCGTCTTGAAGGACGCGCGTTCTCAGTCCAGCCGCCGCCTCAGGCGGAGACGCGCGCGACTTCCTCCATCTCGAAGCACTCGATCACGTCGCCGACTTGGATGTTGTCGTAGTTCTCGAAGGCCATGCCGCACTCGTAGCCCTCCTTGACCTCGCGCACCTCGTCCTTGAAGCGCTTGAGCGTCTTGAGGCTGCCCTCGTGGATCACGACATTGTCGCGCAGGAGCCGCACTTTGGCGCCGCGCTTTACCATGCCTTCCGTCACCATGCAGCCCGCGACCTTGCCGACCTTGGTGATGTTGAAGACCTCGCGGATGGTGGCATTGCCGAGGAAGCGCTCGCGGAGCGTCGGCGCGAGCAGGCCGCCGAGCGCCTTCCGCATATCGTCGATCACGTCGTAGATGATCGAATAATAGCGGATCTCGACGCCGTCGCGCCGCGCCATATCGCGCGCCTGCGGATTGGCGCGGACGTTGAAGCCGATGATGACGGCATTCGACGCCTTGGCCAGGATCACGTCGCTCTCGTTGATGCCGCCCACGGCTGAGTGGAGCACGCGGAGCTTCGCCTCCTCGCCCGAGAGCTTCTCGAGCGAGCCCACGATCGCCTCGAGTGAGCCCTGGACATCGGATTTGACGACGACCGCGAGCTCCTTCGCCACGCCCGCGGCGATCTGTGAGAACATCTGCTCGAGCGTGCCGCGCGCGCCCTTCGCTGCTTCCTGCTCGCGGCGGCGGCGCTGGCGGAAGGCCGCGATGTCGCGCGCCTGGCTCTCGTCGGTCGCAACCGCGAAATCGTCGCCGGCGAGCGGTACGCCGTTGAGGCCCAGCACCTCGACGGGCGTCGCGGGCCCCGCCGCCTCCAGCGGCTGTCCCCGGTCGTCGAGGAGCGCGCGCACGCGGCCCCACTCGCTCCCGGTGACGAAGATGTCGCCGACGTGCAGCGTGCCGCGCTTGATGAGCACGGTCGCAACCGCGCCGCGGCCGCGCTCGAGCTTCGCCTCGATGACGGCACCGTCCGCGGGGCGGTTCGGATTTGCCTTTAGGTCGAGGATTTCCGCCTGCAGCAGGATCGCCTCGAGGAGCCTGTCGAGGCCTGTCTTCTTGGTCGCGGAGACCTCGACGTCGAGCACGTCGCCCGAGAGCTTCTCCACCACGATCTCGTGCTGGAGCAGCTCTTGGCGGACCTTGTCGGGGTTGGCGTCGTGCTTGTCCATCTTGTTGATGGCGACGATGATCGGCACCTTTGCGGCCTTGGCGTGCCGGATCGCCTCCACCGTCTGCTCCTTGATGCCGTCGTCGGCCGCGACCACCAGCACCACGATGTCCGTGACGGTGGCGCCCCGCGCGCGCATCTGGGTGAAGGCCTGGTGGCCCGGCGTGTCGATGAAGGTGACGCGTTGCCCGCCAGGCAGCGTCACCTGATAGGCGCCGATGTGCTGGGTGATGCCGCCGGCCTCGCCCGCGGCCACGTCGGTGTGACGGAGGGCGTCGAGGAGCGAGGTCTTGCCGTGGTCGACGTGGCCCATGATCGTCACGACCGGCGGCCGCGACTGCAGCGTCTCCGGCGCGTCCTCCTCGCCCTTGAGCCCGATCTCGATGTCGGATTCGGCGACGCGCTTCAGATTGTGGCCGAACTCCGTGACGATGAGCTCCGCGGTATCGGCGTCGATCACCTGGTTGATGGTCGCCATCACGCCCATGCGCATCAGTGCCTTGATCACGTCGGCGCCGCGCTCGGCCATGCGGCTTGCGAGCTCTTGCACCGTGATCGTCTCGGGGACGACGACGTCGCGGACGATCTTGACCTGCTCCTGCACCGCCTGGAGGAGGCGCTGCTTCTCGCGCTCCTGGCGGCGGATCTGCTGCGCACGGCTGCGCATGCGCTCGTTGTCCTCCTCGTTGAGGACGCGCGTCACCGTGAGTTTTGCCGTACGCCGGCGCGGTTCGTCGCGGCGGGGCGCGAGCGGCGTCTTCCGAGGCTCGGCCTTGCCGCGCTTCGTCAGCGGCTCCTCCTCGACCTCCTCCTCGACCTTGACCTTGCCGGCGGCCGTGAGCGCCGCGACCTTTGCGGCAGCGGCCTTCCCCGCGCGCTCGGCCATCTCGCGCCGCTTGTCCTCCTCGACCTTGCGCTTCGCCTCGGTCTCGGCACGCAGGCGCACCTCGTCCTCGGCCTTGCGCTTGGCCTCCTCCTCATCGCTCCGTCGCTTCGCCTCGTCCTCGCGCCGCCGCTTCTCCTCCTCCTCGCGCTGCTCCTCCTCGCGCCGCCGATCGGCGTCGAGAAGCGCTTGGCGCCTCGCCTCCTCGTCCGCGAGGATCGCTCCCTTCAGCGCACTGCGGCGAGCCGCCTGCTCGCTGGCGGTAAGACCGCGGGGCATCACGACGGGGGGCCGCCTCGCGGCAGCTCCGCCTTGCGGTGCGGCCTGCGGTGCGGCGGCGGTGCTGGCTTTGCTCGGCTCGGGGCGCTCCGGACCCGTCGGGCCCGCCACGCGCCGCTTGCGCACGACCTCCACGGTCTTGGAGCGGCCGTGCGGGAAGCTCTGGCGCACCTGGCCTGTTTCTGCGGGCTTGCGCAGTTCCAGCTTGCCACCGCCCCCGCCGCCGGTGCGGCCGAGGCTCAAGCGCTTGTTTTCTTGCTCGCTGTTGTCCGTCATCTCAGTCCGATCGTACGTCCTTGTTCGCAATTCGATTTTTTCCGTCGCGGAACCCCGCGAGCCTCTGCGCCTCGACCAGCACCGCCTCGGCAAGGGGCCCGCGCTTCAATGCCGCGTGCACCGCGCTCTCGCGCCCAAAGGCCGCGCCGAGCTCATGTGTGCCGAGGAGCTCGACCCGCGGCAACCCCGGCGCCAGCGCCTCAAGCTTCAGCCGCCCATCGGCGCTGCCGTCGCTCGCGGCGAGCAACACCGCCGCCTGCCTTCCGCGGAGCGCCGCCTCCACCTTGGCGAAGCCCGCGACCGCCAGCCCTGCGCGCCGCGCGAGGCCGATCAGGTCGAGCACCCGCCCTAGGAGCAACGCCTCGACGCGGTCGGGGAGGCCGTCCTCGACCGTCACTTGCGCCCGCGCCGCGCGCTGGAACAGCCGCTTCTTCACGGCGGCCGCCACTATATCCCTCCGCGCCAGCGTCCACAAACCCCGACCGGGCAGCCGCTCTGCCACATCCGGAACGATTTCCCGGTTGGGCCCGACCACGAAGCGCAGAAGCTCCGCCTTGGGTCGTGACTCGCCGGTGACCAGGCAGCGCCGAAGCGGTCCCTGATCCTCTTTAGCCTCGGACGCGAGCGTCGCCGCTGTCACGCCTCTTTTGCCTCCTCGGCCGCGGCGGTGCCCTCCTCGCCGAACCAGTGGGCGCGCGCGGCCATGATGATGCGGTTGGCCTCCTCTGCCTCGAGCTTGAGGGCGGGGGGCATCATCTCCATGAGCTCGTCACCCGCGAGGTCGCCGAGATCGTCGAGCGTCTTGACGCCTTTCTCGCCGAGCACCACCAGCCGCGCCGGCGTCAGTCCCTCGATCGCCGCGATCTCGTCGCTGACGCCGAGTTCCTGGCGCTTCGCCTCGGCGCGCGCCGCCTGCTCCTCGAGGTAGACGCGGGCGCGCTCCTGCAGCTCCTTCGCGACATTCTCGTCGAAGCCCTCGATGCGCGAGAGCTCGTCGGCCGCGACAAATGCCACCTCCTCGACCGAGGCGAAGCCCTCCGTCACCAGGAGATGCGCGATCACGTCGTCAACGTCGAGCGCGTCGATGAACATCTGGCTCCGCGTGCGGAACTCCTCCTGCCGGCGCTCGGACTCCTCGGCCTCCGTCAGGATGTCGATGTCCCAGCCCGTGAGCTGCGAGGCGAGGCGCACGTTCTGCCCGCGCCGGCCGATCGCGAGGCTCAATTGATCGTCGGGCACCACCACCTCGATCCGCCGCTGCTCCTCGTCCATCACCACCTTCGCGACCTCGGCGGGCGCCAATGCGTTGACGACGAAGGTAGCGGGGTCTTGTGACCACGGGATGATATCGATTTTCTCGCCCTGCAATTCCGCGACGACCGCCTGGACGCGGCTTCCGCGCATGCCGACACAAGCGCCAACGGGGTCGATGCCGCTGTCGTTGGAGATGACCGCGATCTTGGCGCGGCTTCCGGGGTCGCGCGCGACGGCGCGGATCTCGATGATGCCGTCGTAAATCTCCGGCACTTCCTGAGCGAAGAGCTTCGCCATGTATTGCGGATGCGTGCGCGAGAGGAAGATCTGCGGGCCGCGCACCTCCTGGCGCACGTCGTAGATGTAGGCGCGGACACGCTCGCCCTGCCGGAAAGTCTCGCGCGGCAGGAGCTCATCGCGGCGGAGAATCGCTTCGGCGCGGCCGAGATCGACGATGACGTTCCCGAACTCGACGCGCTTCACGAGGCCATTCACGATCTCGCCGATGCGGTCCTTGTACTCGTTGAACTGGCGCTGGCGCTCGGCGTCGCGGACCTTTTGCACGATCACTTGCTTGGCGGTCTGCGCGGCGATGCGGCCGAAATCGATGGGCGGGAGCGGGTCCGTAATGAAGTCGCCGACCTCGGCCTCGGGGTTGAAGCGGCGCGCTTCGATGAGCGCGATCTGCGTCGCCTCGTTCTCGACGGGGTCTTTCACCTCGCGGAAGCGGAGCAGGCGGATCTCGCCGTTCTTGCGGTCGATCTCCGCGCGGATGTCGTATTCCTGGCCGTATTTGGAGCGGCCCGCCTTCTGGATCGCCTGCTCCATGGCGAGGAGCACCTCATCTCGGTCGATGCCCTTGTCGCGCGCGACGGTGTCGGCGACTTGCAGGAGTTCAGGTCTGGCATACGTGGCGGGGGATTGCATGACGGTCTCGGTTGCTGGTTGGAGTTGTGGGAAAGCGCTCAGTTCCGGGCCTCTGCGCCCGCGATCAATTCGTCTGTTAGCATGAGCTTCGCGCGCTGGATGTCTGCGAGCGGCAACTCGACCTCCTCGGCGCCGAGCGCGAGCCGGACGCGGCCCTCGGCGATGCCGAGGATGCGGCCGCGAAAGCGCCGCCGCCCACCCAGAGGGCGCAGCAGCTCGACCTTGGCCTCGAAGCCGCGGAAGCGCTCATAGTCTTCCCCGCGCATGAGCGGCCGGTCGATGCCGGGCGAGGTCACTTCGAGGACATAGCTCTGCGCGATCGGGTCGGCGACGTCGAGGAGCGCGGAGACCGCATGCGTGATCTCCGAGCAGTCGTTCATGCTCATGGGCTGCAGATCCGCGCGCTCCGCCATCACCTGCAGGACCGCGCTCCGTCCGCCCGTGAAGGCGACGCGAACGAGCCTATAGCCCATCGCTTCCAGTGAGGGCGCGATCAACGCCTCGATCCGTGCTGTCTCGGCCAATCCTTGATCCTAGTTGTAAATCCCTGATTCCTCGGGGCATTTCACCAAAATAAAAGGGCGGGCCTTTGGGCCCACCCCTTGATTTCAGAGACGCGATCAGAGATCGCACCCTATGGGTTTGTTATGCCGGGAATATAGCGATTTTCGGCGGGGGTGCAAGGGC
>DATJVP010000137.1:0-88385 GCA_035581425.1 Allostellaceae bacterium
AATTCTATTCTCTTCGGTGCCGGAACCCAACACTCTGGCGCTGATTGGCGCAGGGCTCCTTGGGTTCGGTCTATTGGCGCGGCGCCGGGCACGGCGCGCCGCCTGACGGAACACAGGCGAGGGCCGTAAAAGCGATCTCCCGGTCCTAGTCTCAGCAAAGAGCTTCCCCGGCAAATCCGGGGAGGCTCTTCTGCTTTTTGGACCGGGCGCGCTCTCAGGCGCGTACGATCCCAACCTCGGCCGGGGTGAGCCCCAGGCGCCTTGCGGTCTTGCCCAATTCCTTCTCCAGCATCCAGCCCGTGCGGGCTGAGTATTCGAGCATCTCGAAGACGCTGCGCCAGAATTGGCCATCGGCCTTCCCGGCCCGCACCTGGCTCGCGAATTCGGGCTCGAAACTCGCGTATCCAAGGCGGAGATAGTCGGCGACGATCATCATGGGGATGATGACGTTGTTGGTGAGGAGCGGGCTGTCGTTCCCAGGCTTGATGAGGTCGAGCTCGACGACGCGATCCTGGATCGCCTGCTCCTCATAACGCCAGGCATAGAAGGGATGAATGAACCGCGGCCAGCACTCCCGCGGAAACCGCGCGGGGTCCCACCAATGCTCGAGCTCGGCGGGCCCGTAAACATCGCCGAGCGGCTTGCCCAGGGTCTCCGTGACCTTCGCCAGCGCCTGCTCCTGCGGGACCTCGAAGGAGCGCACGCCGAAAATGCGCTCGATCTGCGCCCAGGAGAGACCGCTCACCAGCAGCGGGATCCTGTGTGTCGCCGCAAAGATCTTGGCGACCGAGAAGCCGAGATCGGCATCGATCCGGTCGACGGTCTCGAAGCACCCCTTTCCCTCCTCGCGCAGGCGGCAGGCAAGGCGGAACGACTTCCGATAGAGGGATCGCGCGGGCTTCAGCGTGACCTGATCGACGTCGAGGCGCTCCGCGGCACGCGCGGCATTCGCGAGGGCAATCGGGCTCATGAAGCTGTTGTCGATCGTCAGGGCGACGAGACGCAGCCGCGGATAGCGTCGCTTGAGCTCGTACACGAGCAAGGCGCTGTCCTTTCCGCCGCTCAGCATCACGCAGGCATCATAACCGCCCGCACCCTTGCCCTCGTATTCCTTGAAGACCGCGTCGATCTCTGCCGCGAGTGTTTCCAGCTTACGGGCATCCGCGACGGTATCGGCGGGCTCCGCGACGCCCGCCCGGCATTCCCTGCAGAGCCCGGTCTCGTCCAGCGGGGAATAGGCGCTGGAGACGACGCAGTTGCGGCAGCGCTCGTGGAGATGACGCTTCACGAACCGCCGGTGGACGCGCCAGAGGTATTTCGCGTGGAATTGGAAGAGCCGCGCGCGCAGGATCAGTGTGGTCGTGTCGCTCATCGGCCGTCCGCTGCCCGAAAGTCCTAGACCGCCGCCGCCTCGGAGCCCGCGGCGCCGCGGGCCGGTAGCATCTTCGTTGCCACCATCCACTGGTAGCAATCCATGAGCATGGTCGCGAGGCTCGAGGGCTTGTAGCCGAGCTCCTCGATCGCCTTGGTGGAATCGCAGAGCACAGTCTCGCAGAGGATGTCGGCCATGGGGGGCGTCAGCATCGGCTCGGTACCGACGATGCGCGAGAAGCGATACTCGATGCGGCCCGCAAGTCGGAAAAGCCAGGCCGGGAGGATCACCATCGGGCCGGCCCGGTCGAGGATTTCCGCGATCTCCTTTGCGACCCCGTAATGCGAGGCGTCGACGCCGCCGAGGCAGTAGTGCTCGCCCTTGCGTCCCTTGTGGAAGGCGCTCACGTGCACTTCTGCCACCTTGCGCATGTGGCAGATGCTGGCCGAGCCGGGAGGCGCCGCTGGCACCCGCAGTCCGCGCTGAATCTCTCGGAACATCTTCGACCAGGTCGCCTTGTCGTAGGCGCCGAAAATCGCGGAGGGGTGCAGGAACACGGCGTCGAGGCCGCGCTCGACACCCTTCTCGACCTCGAGCTCCGCGAGGTATTTCGAGTGGATGTAGGCATATTTCGAGGAGGTGTTGGCGGGTGAGGCCTCAGTGATCCTCTTCCCTCCCTCGAAATCGTAGGTGAGGATGGTGGAGGTGTAGACGAAACGCCTAGCCTTCTTCGCGAGCGCGACGTCGACGACGTTTCGGGTGCCGAGCTCGTTGATGTCGTACTGGTCCTTCTCATCTTCGGGCTTGAGGAAGCCGACCGAGCCCGCCGCATGGAAGACGGCGTCGACGCCTGGGGGCATGCCTTGCTCGAGGGACGCCTTGTCGCGGACGTCGCCGACTACGAAGGTGACGCCGGGGATCCGCTTCAGCTCCGAGAGGTCGGAGCTCGGGCGATGGAAGGCGAAGATCTCCCAGCCATCCTTCGCGAGCTCCTGCAGGAGGTGGATGCCGAGGAACCCCGTCGGTCCCGTGACGAATGCTCTCATGGAGATCTCCCATAGGTTCCGGTCGCGCGCAGGTCGGGGGCTTCGCGCTCGGCGCGCTCTTCGGGGACCAGCAATTCCTCGAGTTCCCGCCGCGTCGAGCGCGCAGAAACGGCCGCGGACGCCGGCATCCCTACGCGACCCCGGAAAACGACACGAGGCCCGGCGGCTCCGAGCTCGTCCTTCATCCGCTCCGCGAGACGGTGAGCCTGTTTTAAGATCCCGCTATCGCACGTGAAGGGCGCATGATCGCGGCCGTAGATCGCAAAGCAGAGCGGAGCGAGACTCGGCTGCATGCGCAGCCCGAGCCGCGCGGCCGTGAGCCAGAAGCGCTGCAGCGCCTGTCCCGCCTCGATGAGGAATTGGGGACCGTCGCGCTTCGCCTCGTCCTCTCGTGCGCGGACGCTGAAATGACCGGCGCAGAAAAGGCCGGGAATGAGATCCATCTCGAGCCGCGCGATCGAGGTACCCATCAGTCGGTTCGCGCGATCGACGCGGCGCCAGTTTCGCATGAGCCAGCCACTGAGGCGTCGAGCGAGCGGATCCAGCCCGATCGCGGTCGAGGGAATTCCCGTGGGGCTGAAGTTGCGTTCCCAATCGAGGATCTTGCGATGAACCGCATAGGCCTCGGGAATGCGCAACCGGATATCCGTCGCGGCTGCATTGAGGCGAGCTTGCCTCCAGCGCTCCCCGAGGGTCTCGTGCCACTCGATCGAGAAACCCGGACCCAAGGCTTCCGTCAACGATCTCTTCTGATCGCCGGTGAGCGGAGCCGACCGATAGGCGCCGCGGTCTACCGACCGAATGGGAAGGAAGGGCAGAAGCTCGTCCGCAACGACCTGCGGACCTCGCGGCAGCTCGACGGAAATCCGATGTACGCCATCCTGTCGTCCCAGATAGTTCCAGTACATCCAGCGCTTGCGGCCGGATGCGGCGACACGCAGCGTCTCCAGCAGGAAGCCCGCGGCCAAGAGGGTGGGCTCGCCGTCCCGGTAGTCGTAGACGTCGCCCGTGCCTTTGATGTGCACGATGAGGCGATCCTCGGTCACAGTCTCGAAGCGCCAGGGCTGTATGTTGTCGCCGCTCGGCGCCCAGCGTGCCGCGTCCAAGATCGCTTCCATGTCCGTCTTGGGGACGCGCGGGGACGGGATCGCGTCGCGCGACAACCGCTCGCTGAGGCGATAGGCGATTGCGAGCTTCAGCCGCTGGATGGGGTTTCGGTTCCCGCCAGGCAGCCAGCCGCGCTTCCATTTGGCGCTGTAGGCGTCGAATTGGTGATACCGGGGCGCCGCACGGACGCGGCCGCGCTTCAGGAGCAGCTTCACCACCTCCGCCGCCGCAACCCCCGCACAGAGCTCGCAGGCGATGCCTGTGGATGGTCCCCGCATCCCCTTGAGGTCGATACGCGAGGGATCGACGAGGTAGGAGCGCTGGAACGCGCGCGGCGTCAGTCCCAGGGCGAAATTGACGCGCTGCCGCTCCGGCGAAAGGCCCTCGAGCCGAAAATACTGCTCGAAGGTCATCCCGCCGGGCACGAAGACCAGATAACCCGTGCCCATCCCGATCGGGCCGGCGATGACCACGGGAATGCCGAGGTCGTGGCAGCGCGCGAACAGCTTCTGACGGAGGTCGAGCACGAAGAAATCGAGGGAGTCCACGTAGACGTCGACCCCCGAGAGAAAGGCATCGAGATTGGTCTCGTCGATGCCTTCGTGAAAGATCGCGAGCTTGAGCGTCGGATTTATCTCCCGCGCCATTTTCGCCATGGTCTCGGCCTTGGGCTTTCCCAAGGAGGCCATTGACGCTCCAGCCTGCCGATTGAGGTTCGCGAGCTCGAAGGTATCGAAGTCGGCGATGCTGAATGCGCCGATGCCGAGACGTGTTAGTGTCAGGAGATGCGATCCCCCAACGCCGCCCATCCCAGCGATCGCGATCTTCTTGCCGCGGAGGACCTGCTGCTCCGCCGCTGTCAGCCAGCCGAGATTGCGGCTGAAGGCTTCCTCATAGCAGAAGCCTGCGGCGCTGGCCGACGCCCTGCGTAGTCCTACAGATTTCGCCCCCGTATCCATGCGTCGGGCTCAGCCGCGGATGTCCGCACATTGCAGGACGCCCTCGCTCGGCGCGTTCTTGACGCGCGGACGAGACGTCCAGAGCCGTCCGCAATCCGTGATGACCTCCCAAACGTCCGGCCGCTCCCTCTCAATGCGCGCGAAGAATTCGCGGAGTTCGGCGTAACAAGGCTGCCGCCAGCCGTGATAGTCGACGGTCGGGCCCAGGGGCTCGAAGTGAATACCGAAGCGAGTGAGCAATCGCAGCAGCGCGGGGTCCATGACGGCACAGATGTGGGTCACACCGCGCGCGGCGCCGATGCGAAGCGCCAAGGTCATCAATCCAAGCGTGATGTGCGGAATGACCCGGCGCCCGTCCTTCAGGAGGTCTTCGGGGTCGCTGGGAAGGCCGTAGTCGCCATCGCCGACGCGGCGGCGGAATGCGCGCGAGATCGCAAACCGGGAGAGCTCGGCCGTCGTCTCGAGCGGAAGCACAGAAGAATTGATATCCTTCGCGCGCTCGCAGACCTCATGGAACGGCAGCGAGCCGGAGGTGGCTCCGGGCTTGTGCAGCACGAGGCGGATCGTTCCGACGGTGGCCCCGGAAGCCCGATGCCGCAGGAGCGCCTGCGCGGAATGGGCGTCGTATTTGTCGCGCTCGAGACCGCCGGGGTTATCGGCGGGGTCGAGGAAATTGTGCTCGACGCAATAGACCTGGTAGCGCAGGCGATGCGCCTCGGCGAGCAATTCCTCCGTCTCGGCGATGCGTCCCTCGAAGGTCTTCCAGTAGACCTCGTGTAGTGGAACGGAATTGGGCCTCGGCCAGGCGTCCAATTCCGTCGCGGTGTTTCGCAGCAATCGCATTCGTTTGTTCTTTCCTACCTTGCCGGTCGAGGCGCCAGCTCCCTGCCGACGCACCAAGACCCCGACCACATTGCCGGCAGCCTACGGCAGCAGCGATTAAAGGAAGCTTTAACCACTGCTCCAATTTGCCAATATTGCTGTGATTTTCTCGGGGCAAAAGAGCCAGTCATTACAATTTTGATTAAAAGTTGAGAATATAATACAAATAGATATTTGGTTAATCGAAACGAATTCTTGATCATATCGAGTTGCTTTGATGCCGAACAGGGCTCGCGACGGGCGCCGATTTCTTTTACACCCGGCGAGATCGCCTTCGGCGAATGGCCCTCAACGCCTTGATTTACTTGGATTGGCCTGCATCTTGCACGCCTTGGGCGTGGGTGCGTTCGTCGGTGGAGCGCATCGGTGGTTTCGTGGAACTTTGAACTGTGCGATAATAGTATATGGGCATGACGGAAAACTCAGGGAGCCACGATCGCTCGCCCGCGCGCGATGCCGAAGACGCGCCAGCAGGGCAAGAGTGCGAGTGCGGTTCCGAAACGCCATGCGCGGATCCCGTGCGCGTGGGGCCGCGGCTATTTGAGGGTCGGCGGAAATTCCTGATCGGCGGTCTCGGCGTCTCGGCCTTCGCGGTGACGCTCGCGAGCCGTCCGGCGTTGGCCGGAGGCAACGGCGGTGGCGTCAAGGCCATCAGCGCGCTCTGCTCGCCCGTGGGGTCGCACACCCAGAGCCAATTGCCCTGTGTCGGCTCCCACTGCGACTACTATTGCAACAACGGCAAGCACTGGCAGAGCGACTGCTACAAGACGCTCCAGTCCTGCGGGTTCTCCGCGTCGACCGGGTGCAATGTCGGCCTCACATTGAAGAGCTGCCTCACCGGCTCCTACCAGAGCAGCAGCTATCATCCCAACGGCATGTGGGGCGGCCAGGGCTGGTTCGGCTCCTTCGGCAACTCCTTCAATTACGGGCAGGGGAGCAGCTATAATAAGGGCTGGTGGAACTACAAGTCAGGTTCCGATACCGGCAGCATCGAGACTTGGCTCGCCTGCGGATATCTCAACGCCAAATACCAGAGCTCGAGCTTCGGCTATACGACGAGCCAATTTGTCAGCGCCTGCAATACCGTGCTGACGCAGCACAGCTCCAGTTGCACGCTCAACATCAAATCGACGCTGTGCAAGACGATCTCGAGCTGCTGCCAGCAGAACCGCAGCCCGCTCCCCAGCTACACTTGCGGGGGCATTCAGTCGCTTTGGACGCTTTGACCTGGCGGCTCTCCTCTAACGATCTTCGCGCGCGGGTATGGGAAGGCCAGATGGTGGTCTTCGACACCTACTCCGGCGATACCCATTGCATGGATCGGCTGGCGACGGCGATACTCGCGCGCATGCTCGAGCGCCGCGCCGCGACGACCGACGAGCTCCGCGCCTATGTCCAGGGGCTTCCGGAATTGGCGTATGCCTTGGAAAGCGGTGACAACCCCGCGGACGTGCTGGTGGCGCTCGAGAAGTTGGGACTGGTGCAGCACGACGCATAGCGATCGGCCGACCGACCGTGCAGTCTCGCGAGTTCTACCTTCGTACCGGGCCATTTCTGACGCATCTCACGACGTCGAGCCCGCGGCTGCTCGAGGCGCTACCGGCGCTCTATGACGCCCGCTGCTTCGTCGAGCGGCCGGAGTTCTGCGATTTCCACGTCTCCGTCGGCAGCCCTGCGCTCCGGCGCTGGATTAGGCCCAAGATCGAGTTCCTCTTCGAAGGCGCGCCGATCTTCACGCCGAGCCCGATCGATCACGCGGTGCCGGTCTTCGAATCCGGTCTCAACTGGGCGATCTCGACGACGATCAATCAATACCTGATCATCCACGCCGCCGCGGTCGAGCGCGGCGGCCGGGCGATGATCATCCCGGGCTTGTCCGGGTCGGGGAAGAGCACGCTCTGCGCGGGACTCGCGTTCAGGGGCTGGCGGCTGCTCTCGGACGAACTGACGCTGATTGCGCCCGCCACCATCGAGCTCCTGGCGCTGGCGCGACCGATCAACCTCAAAAATGAGTCGATCGAGGTGGTGCGCCGCCTAAGTCCCGGCATCGTGTTCAGCCGCCCCGCCGAGGACACGCTCAAGGGCACAGTCTCGCTGGCAAAGCCGCCCGAGGACAGCATCGCGCGCATGGACGAGCGCGCACGGCCGCGCTGGATCGTGTTCCCGACTTTCGAGAAGGGCTCCGCGACAAAGCTCTCTGCCCGACCTCGCGCCGAGACCTTCGTCGAGCTTGCCGCGAACGCCATCAATTATGGCGTGCTCGGAGATGTGGGTTTCAATACCCTGGCGGAGGTGGTAACGCAGTCGCGCTGCTTCGAGCTCGCCTACGGCGATCTCGAGGATGCCGTCCGCTTACTCACGGAATTGTCGGAATCCGCCTGACCGAAATCGCAAGCGCACGAGGGGAAGAGCGGCGCCATGGTGCAGCGGCGCGATAGCCTGGCGCAGGCCTTGCGCGATCCCAAGGAGCTGGCCCATGCCTCGCTCGCGGATTGGGATCGCCTGGTGCCCCAGGCCCGGCGGGCGGGCCTGCTGGGGCGCTTGGCGCACCTGATCGACCGATCCATCGGATTGGATGCAGTTCCCGATCGCGTGCGCTCTCATCTCCTGTCCGCACGCATTCTCGCGGAGAAGCGCCGCCGCGAAGTGGTTTTCGAGATCGATCGGCTCGTCGAACTCCTGCAGGACGTCCTGGGCAGGGTAATTCTCCTCAAGGGCGCGGCCTATGTGGTGACGGATTTGCCGCCGGCGGCGGGCCGCATCTTCAACGACATCGACATTCTCGTCCCGAAGGACCAGCTCGCTACGGTCGAGGCGATGCTGAGCCTCGGGGGATGGCGGCTGGGTGAGATCGATCCCTATGACGAGGAATACTACCGGCGCTGGATGCATCAGATACCGCCGCTGGTCAATTCTGCGCGCAATTCCGCGATCGACGTGCATCACACCTTGGTCCCGACGACGGCGCGCGTCGCGCTCGACGCGCGGATACTCCTGGAGGGAGTCATTGCCGTCCAAGGAAAGCCGCATCTCGCCGTGCTGTCGCCGCCCGACATGGTGCTGCACAGCGCCGTTCACCTCTTCAGCGAGGGAGAGTTCGAGCGGGGTCTGCGAGACCTCGACGATCTCGATCTGCTGTTCCGGCATTTCGGAGAAGGTGGTTCGTTCTGGGAGCCGCTCCTCGAGCGTGCGCGGGCGCTCGATCTCGATCGGCCGCTCTATTACGCGCTCCGTTACGCAAGCGAAGTGCTCGGCACTCCCATCCCGTCCGAGGTCGTCGCGGAGATGGAGGCTCGCCGGCCGCCTCGCACCACGCTCGCCCTCATGGACGCAGCATTCCGCCGCGCATTTCGCTCGCCGCATCCCGATAGCCGCGACAGCCTCACGGGCCCGGCGCTCGCAATGCTCTATGTGCGTTCGCACTATCTGCGAATGCCGCTACACCTGCTGGTTCCGCACCTTCTGCGCAAGGCGACCAGGAGCACTGCCGTGGATCCCGCGGTTCCGTGAATGTGCGTCCTCGCTTTGTCGCGGGGCCCACCCGCGGCTCAATTAGGCTCGCTCTCGATGAGCTCGAGCCGGCGCAATTCCCCCAGAACCTCTTCGATCCGCGCCGGTCCCGCGCTCGCAACCATGATGTCCGGCAGCTGCGATAAATGGCGCGACAACTCCGCAATGCTCGCGGAACCCTGCGCCTGTACATGCGACCAAATGGCGGTGGCCAGCGGTATCAGGTAGTGGGTTGCGCCGGCATAGTCGTCATAGATGACGGCCTCGTCCCCCCATCGTCGTACGTGAAGGGGCCGAGCGCTCGATTTCCACCGGGATTCCGCCACGATCTCAAGTGCAGGTCAGATTGCACACGGAGACGCCCTGCAACGGCGTTCCCGGCGGATTGCCGGAATTGAAGGGTGGATCGCCCATCGCGCCGGTGAAATTGAGGTTCGCAAGCGCAGCCGTCACGCCGCCGCCGGCGGCCAGCGCGAGGGCTCTGTCACCGGGGGAAAGCCCATCAAGAGCGGTGACCACTGCTTGGGCCACCGCGGCACCGCTGGGATACCCGAAGCTCGCGCCGTAGACTTGCGCATTGAGAAATGCGCTCACGAACTGCAAATAGAATGGCTGCGGCGGGGAGCAGACCGCGTTACGCAGCGTGATCGACGTAATGATGCCGACGGTCGACGCCATAGGCATTGTGCCTGCGAAGAGGGTACCGATCGGCACGGTGCAGATTTGCGCCAGCGTGAACCCCGGCCACTGTGAGCCATTGTTCTGCCAGAAGATGGGCGACCTCCCACCCATGCATGTGAGCGTGCCGACGGTGTGCGAGGCATTGGGCGAGCCCGCCGCCGAAATCGGCCCACAGGTGCCGCTTCCGCGCGCCGGGAGCGTAACCGCAAAGGTCGAAATGATGAGGCCGCCCGCGAGGAAGCGGCGTCGCGCGGCGCCCGGTAGCGCAGGCGGCTCGGACGCGGTCCCGCGGCAACCGCCGCTCTCGGGGCTTTGCGGGATCCGATCGAGATCGCTCATGTCGAGTGCTGCCCGCTCGCGCGCACTTTCGCGCGGCGACGACCGCGCGTCGCACTCAGCCGCATTCGTTCGGCACGAATCTCGCGCCATCCGCGTGCCCGCACTCGAACCCTCCGTGCCAACAACAGGCCGATGCCCAATCGCCGAGGCGATCCAGGAATGCGAGCGGCTGACCTCAACCGGCGAAATAAAAACAACCATTCGCGGCGCCACCGCCGCGAGATTCATTCGGAAACGTGCGGTTGAGTACCTCCCGAGTTCGGCTTTGCGCAGAGTCTGCCAAAGATAAGCTCGACGAGCGGTGATCATTATTGGGCAATCGCATGACACAGTCGCGCAGCACTCTCTGCCCGCGCGCGATTTGCAATTTCCAGCCCTGATGCGAGACTTTGCTGCCCGTAGCACAACGCTTTCTCCCGAGGGGTCTGCCCACTATCGAACAGCAAGGGGAAACACATGCAGCTCGACCCGATCGCTCGTATGGAACTGGGGCTGAAATTCTCCCAATGGGTCTGGGCTCTTGGGACGCTCGTGACGGTGGCGGTCTCGATCCTCCTGGTCACGGAGAGCCTCGTGGGTCGCGACCGGATCCGGATCGAGCAACTGCTCTTCGCCGCATGGACGCTGGGACCGCCGTGCTGGTTCGTGTTGCAGCATCGGCTTTGGCCGCCGGCTCCCGCGGGATATGAGCGCTTCCGCATCCAGCAATCGCTTCTGAAGGCCATTTGGGCGGGTATCCTGGCCTTCCTCGCGGCGGTCATGTTCGGTAGGTGGGGCTAGCCCAGCGGCCGGCATCTGCCCGAAACCCATTTTTGTCACGACGCTCGGCCAACCGGCTCGCTCGTGCTAGACTGTATCCGCGTCCCAAGAACGAATAATCGGGCACCCGAGAAACTGGAATTTTGAAGCACTTACGCCCGAAATACGGCGTGTGAGGGCAGGCGTTGACCGCGGCCGAAGTGAGTTCAGTGCGACCACCCCTGGTGCAAGAACGCGGGGCCGGGCAGGAGAACGATTCGCTGCGACCGCTGCCGATTAGATCGGACCGCGGCGTGGATGATACCGCGGAGCGGGTCGTCGATAAGCTCGCCCGTCTCGACCGGGAGCAAATGCGGGGCCTCGTCGCGGACCTGCGTCTCGCTCTCCTCGATGCGATGCCCGCGAGCGAGGCCACGACGGTCGAGACCGGGTCCAGCGACCCGCCAGTTCACCTCGATCCCGTAACCGCGAGCGATGCGCCGGCGCATGGTGCCGCGCGGCCCGAGTTCGCGCTCGCCATTGCTCATCGCAGCCGGGATGCGCAGCAGCAGGCGCGTCGATCGGTTCCCAGGCGGGTCGGAGCGGTATTGGCGTCCGGCTTTCTCGCGACGGTCGCAGCCTCGCTGCTCGTGGTGCCCGCTGCGAACCCGCCGGCGCGGCCCGCCGCCTCAGCGCCGCAAATCGCGAGCGCGGACGCCGCGGCGACCGTCGCGAGCAAGCTCGTACCTGCGGTCGAGATCGCGAATGCTGCGCCAGAGCTCCCGCATGAGCCCGTTGCCGCGCGAGCAGCGGGCGCCGCGGCCGCACCCACGACGCCCGACAAGGGCATCCCTGTATCCGCGGGGTCGCTGCCGGTTCTTGCACCCGCGGCAGGCGGAGATATGGCGCCTCAGCCTCAAGCGACGACGGCGTCGAGCATCGACACCCGACAGGTCGCATTGAATGCGCCACGTCAGCCGCTGGACAGCGCCGAAGGCAGGCCAAAGCTTCGCGCAAATATTCCGATGCCGGTTCCCAGCACGAATTCCGAAATGGCGTTTCGCGACGATGCCACGGGTGCGGCACGAGTGCAGCCGCCGCCCATTGTCGCGGTTGCCGCATCGACTCTCAGCCCCGTTGTCGAGGTCTCGCTTCCAACTCCAATCATCGCGGAATTGCCGCCGCCGCCGGAGCCCGTGTTGCCTGTGCCGCGCGTCGCGATGACGGAGCAGCCTCAGCAATCGCCGCCGCAGGCTGCGGCGCGCGGGGTCGCGCCACCGCCGACACCTTCGATGGCGCCCGAGGTCGTGCAGTCGCTGATCGAGCGCGGCGACCATTTCCTCAGTCTCGGTGACATCGCGAGCGCGCGGCAATTCTACGAGCGGGCAGTGGAGGCCGGCAGCGCCGCCGCCGCAACGGGGATCGCCCGCACCTTCGATCCGCAATTCCTGAAGCAGATCGGCGCCATCGGCATCCGCGGCGACAAGGGTAAGGCGCTCTATTGGTATCGGCGGGCGAGTGATGGCGGCGACGGTGCCGCGACTGAGCGGATGCATGCGCTCCTCGCGGAGACCCCGAGTTGATCGGCTGCCTCTCCAATTCTTGCCCCGATTGAAGTCTGCGCCCGTCCGCTCGATCCCGTCAGTGGGCGAGTTCAGGCATTCCCACTCCCGCAGGGGGCGTGCCCGTTAACCAAAGCGTGTCGGTATTGCTGACGCCCGCCATTAACGATACTGGTGCGCGGGCAATAAGGATTTGATATTTCTAAGTTATCTGGCGGTGGCATGGAAGTTGCTGCGACCGACCTGGCAGCTTAGCGCGAGCGTTGTGCCATGAGGAAAGAAAAGCGCAGGGGAGCCGGACGTCTCAGTGATGACATGGGCGCCATAAATTCGACCGAGGATTTCGACTCAAAGTCCGCCGACGTGCGGAGGTCTCTCGCTCGCAGCCGCGGTCTGCTCGGAGTGGTTCTGATCGGCGTCGCGCTCTGGTTCGGAATCATCGCAGCCGTCTGGGCCCTGGTCCGCGGGCTCTTCTGAGCCTTCTGTAGCGATCCCTCTCTTCGGCCGTTCGATCGCCCCTCGCGGCGACGCGAGTTTTATGAAAATCCCGTGGAATTGCCGCGAATTAGCGATGTATTCGACTTGAAGCTGTCGAAAATTTTATGCATCGATGGTTACGCGACTTTTGAGGCCAAGACAGAAACTCGGAGGGAAAGCGAAGCATCATGAGCGAGGGCACGCAACTCCACACCGCCACCGGCACGGCCCAGCAGGAGCGCCGGAAGCAGCGTCGCAAATCGGCCTTGTGGCCCGCCCGATTGGCCGCCTCCGCCGGCAGCTTCGAATGCCACATCCAGAACCTGTCGCTACGCGGTGCGATGGTGCAGATCGACCGGCCGGCGAGGGTCGCGGGTCCGGTCATATTGACGCTCGATCCCACGACCGAGTTCATGGGCATCGTGAAGTGGCAGCGCAATGGCTATGTCGGCATCCGCATCAAGGAGGAGCACAGCTCCAGTAGTCACTTCCCGATGCCCGCGGTCGCCTCGCAATAGCACGCGCCGCTTACCGAGCCCCTTGTGACCAAAGGATAACGCGCGCGGTCTGGACGAGGATGACCAGATCCAAGAACAGGCTCCTGTTCTTGAGATAGTAGAGGTCGTAGGAGAGCTTCTGCCGGGCATCCTCGACCGAGGCGCCGTAGGGATAGTTGATTTGCGCCCACCCCGTGATCCCCGGCCGCACGGCGTGGCGCTCGTTGTAGAAGCGGATCTGCTGCGTAAGCTGCTCGACGAAGTAGGGACGCTCGGGGCGCGGCCCCACGACGGCCATGTCGCCGCGGATGACATTGAGGAGCTGCGGCAGCTCGTCGATGCGGAACTTGCGGATGAAGGCTCCGATGCGGGTCACGCGCAAATCCCCGCGCTCGGCCCATTTAGGCGAGCCGTCCGCCTCTGCATCGAATCGCATGCTGCGGAATTTGAGGAGAACGAACCTGCGGCCCCGGAGCCCAACTCGCTCCTGGCGATAGAGTATTGGCCCGGCGCTCTCGAGCCTGATCGCGAGCATGGTCAGGCAAAGAACCGGAAGCACGACGATGAGCATCGATACGCTCACGGCGATGTCGAAGGCGCGCTTTGCCGTCTCGAAGATCGGCCCGAAGCGGAACCCGTCGGAGAGTATGAACCAGCTCGGCTGCAAGGCTTCGAGATCGGCGCGGCCGGTCTCACGCTCGCAGAAGCCGACGTAGTCGACGACGTCGATTCCCCCGAGCTTGCACCGGAGCAATTGCTGCACCGGAAGGCCGCGGCGCTCGTCCGTCGCTATCACAACCTCCTGCGCGCCGAGATCGTGAGCGACGTTCCGCAGCGCGTCTTCGTGCGGCCCGGCGCTGAGCTCGATCGACCGCACCAAGCGCCGATCATCGCAGGCGCGCACGAATGCAATCGGCTTGAACCCGATCTGAGGGGACGTCTTGGCAAGCTTCTGAATCTCGAACGCGCGCGCGCCGCTGCCCAGCACCAGGATCCGCCGCTTGAAGATCTCGAGATCGGAAAAGCGAGAAAACATGGTGCGCGTCGCACCGAGGCAAATGAGCCATGCCGCGAATGCTTTCAGCGCCCAATGCGGACCCAGATTGCTCGGCGACTCCGAGAGCGCCTCGAAGAGGAGGCGGATCATGAAGGCGATCGGCGCCGCGAGGATCACCGCTATGAGGACGCGGACCAGCGCAATGCGCCGGTCCAGGAAGGCGTCGGCGCTGTAGAGGCCGACGCCCACCATCGCCGCGATCACCGCGAGCGATAGCAGGAGCGCAAATTGCACCCGCGCCGCATCGAAGCCCGCGGGCGAGGTGAGGCCGGGGCCGATCACAAGGCAGATCGCGATGCTCACCAATATCGCCTCGGTGATCGCCAGGATCATCGGCGGAATCGGCAAAAAATGTCCGAAGATTCGAAGCATCCCCTGCCTCAGGCTACTGGTGATTTCAAGGCGACCGGAATTCGGATACGGAGCGTAGGATGGCGATAGCGGGACGATTGGTGTGCCGGCGCTCCCCGTCGGACCCTGGCGGAGAGCCTGCTCTGATCTAGGCGCGAAACGGCAGATGTCGGACGACCGTCCTTTTGCCGCCGCCGCACCCCGGGCCGAGACGTGGTTAACTTCGAATAGAAGTGTACGTCGGCGCGCGTTGCGGCCAAGTTACGCGGCGGCCAGTTCGTGCAGCCGTGCAGCTTGCCACGCCTTTGCCACAAGTACGTTAGCATGAACGCCCCACCACCCCGACGCGGTTTCTTCCGCGAATACCGCTCGAACTTATGCGGGATGCGGGTCGCTGCAAGTGACTAATGTCACAAAACGGACGAGAAAACCTCACAGCGGCGTGACCACACGTAACCGCGTGTGTCGCCGAGGTGAAGATCGCTATCTCCGTTCGTAACCCGCGCCCGGAGCAACTGGAGGTTCGCGGGTGGCGGCGTTCTCCAACTTCAGGCGCGCGAGGATTTTCCCGTCGCTCGGGCACGCTTGAGCTTGAGGAGCCGCGCCGCATTGCCGCCGAGCACCGCGATCTTCTCCTGGCGGCTCAGCCTGCTCGCGCGCATGACATGTCCCACGGGATCGGGTGTCGCCATGTCGTAGGGATAGTCGCTGCCGAGGAGCACATGATCGGCGCCCCATTGTCGCACGAGGTATTCGAGCTGGTGATCCGAGAATACGATCGTATCGAAATAGAGCTTCTTCAGATAACTCGTCGGCGGCTTCTTGATGAAGCGGCGGCAATCGCTGCGTGCGCGCGCCGCGTGATCCATACGGCCCGAATAGGCCGGGAGAAATCCGCCTCCGTGCGCGACCACCATCTTGAGCCGAGGATAGGCATCGAGGACACCGCCGAAGATCAGGTGCGAGACCGCGACCGTGGAGGCCAGCGGATTGCCGATCACGTTGATGAAGTAATGCTCGGCGAGCCGGCTGCCGTCGGTGTAGCCGCTGGGATGCATGAAGAGGAGGACGCCCAGCTCCTCCGCCTTGGCGAAGAAGGGGCGGAAGCGCTCGCCCGAGAGCTCCTCGCCCGCGACATCCGTGCAGATCTCGACGCCGCGGAGCCCCAACTCCTTGACCAGACGCTCGAGCTCAGTGACCGCGAGCGCCGGCGCCTGAAGCGGTACGGTGCCGAGCCCCACGAAGCGGTCGGGATGCGCCCCCACGATCCCCGCGATGTTGTCGTTGATCAGGCGCGAGGTCTCTCGGCAGAGCTCGGGGTCGGTCCAGTAATAGTACTGGTTCGGCGCCGGCGAGATCGCCTGCACATCGATGCCGAGCTTGTCCATGGTGTGGAGCCGCTCCTCGACCGAGGTCAGCTTGGCGCGGATAGCCTGGCCCTGCAGCCGATTCACCTCGCGCGTCGCTTCGTTGGCGAATTTGAAGAGCGCGTCGGTCTCGGGGCGGAAGACGGGCCTTACGAGCTCGTCCGCCGCGGGCGTCGCCACGTGGCAATGGATGTCGACCGTGAGACCCGGCGCTCTGGAACTGCCGGGCTTCTTCGCCTTGATGGTTGCGCTCCCGGCACGCGCGGGGCTGCAGCTATAGAGCATCGTCACGTTCCTTTTCTCGCGAGTGTTCGGCAGGCCTGCCAGACCTTGAGCGGCGTCGCGGGCATTTCGAGCGCAGCGCCCGGAAGCGCGTCGCCGATCGCATTCATGACGGCCGCGAGCGCGCCGGTCGTGCCGGCCTCGCCCACCCCCTTCACGCCGAGTGCATTGGTCTTGCACGGCACGGGATGCAGCGCCGAGACCAGCTCCGGGAACATATCCGCGCGCGGCATCGCATAGTCCATGAAGCTGCCCGCGAGGAGTTGCCCGCTCGCGCGGTCGTAGACCGCGTGCTCCGAGAGGACCTGGCCTACGCCTTGCGCGATCGCTCCCTGCACCTGGCCCTCGACGATGACCTGGTCGAGCACGGTGCCGCAATCGTCAACTGCCGTATAGCCAAGGAGCGTGACGACACCGGTCTCCGGGTCGATCTCGACCTCCGCGACATGGCAGCCGTTCGGAAAGGAATGCACGACCTCGACGCCGAGCTGGCTATCAAGCCCGTTGCCCGCGGCCTTCGCGCGCTCGGCGACTTCGAGAAGCGAAATCCTCCGGTCGGTGCCGGCGATCTCGAAATTGCCGCCGGCATAGGTCAGGTCGGCCTCGGACGCCTCCAAGAATTGCGCCGCAAGCTTCCGGCCTTTGGTCAGCACGGCCGCGGCCGCATCTGCGATCGCGACGCCCGAGGTCATCGCGCCGCGGGAGGCGACGGTGCCGGAGCCGGGGACGCCGTGGTCCGTATCTCCCTCGAGAACCACGAGGCTCGCGGCGGGCACATCGAGTCTCCGCGCGGCCAAGTCTCGGAATACCGTGCGATGCCCTTGCCCCGTCGACTGCGCGCCGAGCACGACGGCGATGGTGCCGTCGCCGGGGAAGCGGATCGCCGCGCTCTCCTGCGGCGCGCCTCCGGCGTGCTCGAGAAAACAGGATATGCCGAGACCGCGCCGCTTGCCTTCCGCCTCGGAGTGCGCGCGGCGCGCGGGAAATCCCGCGGCATCGGCCCGTGCGAGAGCCGCATCCACGATCGCTGCGAAATCGCCGCTATCGATGGTCGCGCCAAAGGGAGTTCGGTAGGGCAGCATCGCGGGCTCGATCAAGTTGCGCCGACGCAGAGTCACGCGATCGATCCCCGTCACTCCGGCGGCTTCGTCGATCAGGCGCTCGATGGCGTAATTCGCCTCCGGCCGCCCGGCGCCGCGATAGGGACCGATCGGAGCGGTATTGCTGTAAATGCAGCGGATGCGCGTGAGGATGCGGGGGATGTGGTAGACGCAGGGAAGACAGCGCGCGAAATTCGAAGTCGAGATGAAGGCGCCTTGCGCGGTGAGGTAGGCTCCCATGCTCGCGAGCACCTCGACATCGAGCGCCAGGAACTTGCCCGCGCGGTCGAGCGCGAGCGACATCGTCGTGATGGTGTCGCGCGCCTGGTTATCCATGAGGAAAGCTTCCGAGCGCGTCGAGAGCCAGCGCACCGGCCGGCCCAGCCGAAGCGCCGCGACCGCGACGGCCGCGTATTCGGGATAGGGTCCGGACTTCATCCCGAAGCCGCCGCCGACATCGCCGGTAATGACGCGGAGCCGTTCCTTCGGCAGGTTCAGGACGAGCGCCATCTGGTCCCGGAGCCCTGTCACTCCCTGCGAGCCGATATGGAGAGTGAGGCTTCCGGCATCGGGACCGGGCTCGGCCGCGACGCCGCGAGGCTCCATCGAGGCCGCGACGATGCGCTGATTCACGACCGAGAGGCGCGCGGTGTAGGCGGCTGCCGCAAGCTGCGAGCGGATTTCCGCGGCAAGCGCCGCCTCGTCCCCTGCCGGCGCCACCCAATCGAGTGCGAGGTTTCCGGGTGCCGAGGGCCAAAGCTGCGGCGCCTCGGGCGCAGCCGCTTCGCGAAGATCGGTGACGGAGGGAAGCGGGTCGTAGTCGACCTCGACGAGCTCCGTCGCGTCGAGCGCGGCATTTTGGTCTTCCGCCACGACGAGCGCCACTGCCTCGCCTGCGTGGCGCACGCGCTCGCCCGCGAGGGCAGGCCGCATCGGCGCCACAAGTGTCGTGCCGCCCCGTCCTGCCAGCGGCATCGGCCGCGAGAGGTTGCCGATACCGGCCATGTCCGCCGCGGTGAGCACCGCAAGCACGCCCGGTGCCGCGCGCGCGGCCTCGACGCGGATCGAGCGGATCGCAGCGTGCGCATGCGGCGAGCGCACGAAGCACGCCGTCGCCATGCGCGGTAGGCGCAGATCCCCGAGATAATTTCCCCGCCCGGACAACAGCTCCGCGTCCTCGACGCGGCCCTTGGACTTGCTTGCGGGTTCGGCGGCTTTGGGCGTCATTCCTCTAGTACCTCTTCTCATCAATGCGGAGTGACACTCTTGGAACAAGTCCGGCCACGAGGCCTCATTGGCGCGAAAACGCGGGCGCTGCGCAACCGAAAACCGGCGAGACCGCGCGACTTCCTCAGAATATGCCGAGGTGCTGGCGGAGGTCTCGGCCGCTCCGCTGCAGCTCCTCGGCGCTGCCCGCGAGGGCGACGCGGCCGCTATTGAGGATCACGATGTCGTCGGCGATCTCGAGGACGAGCTTCGCGTTCTGCTCCACGAGCACGATCGAGAGGCCGCGCGCCTTGAGGCTGCGGATCGTCGCCATGACGTCCGCGACGATCTGCGGCGCCAGGCCCTCGGAGGGCTCGTCCATCAGGAGGACGCGGGGATTCATGGTGAGCGCGCGGCCGATCGCCAACATCTGCTGCTCGCCGCCGGAGAGATAGCCCGCGATCTGGTCCGACCTCTCGCGGAGCCGCGGAAAGGCAACGAAGACTTTCTCGATCGTCCAGGCGTCGGAGAGCCGGGAGCGCCGTGCGGCCACCGCGAGGTTTTCGCGCACGGTAAGGCTGCGGAAGATGCGGCGTCCCTGCGGCACCAGTGAGACGCCGGCGGCCGCGATATCCTCCGGCGCAGCACCCGCGAGATCCGCACCGAAGACCGAAACCGACCCTCGCCGTGGCGGCAGCAAACCCACGGCGACGTTGAGGCAGGTCGTCTTGCCTGCGCCGTTCCGTCCGAGGAGGCCCAGGAGCGTTCCCTCGCGAAGCCTCAGCGACACGCCCTGCAGCACGTGGCTATCCCCGTAGAAGGCGTCGATCGCGGACAGGCTGAGCGCGTCAGGCGCCAAGATAGACCTCCCGGGTCCGGCTATCGCCGACGACCTCCAACCGCGTTCCCTCCACGATGATCTTGCCGAAGTGGAGGAGAGTGATCCGCTCCGCGAAGTCGAGCGCCACATCCATATCGTGCTCGATCATCACGATGGTGACCTCCCGCGGGATCGAGGCGAGGAGGCGCCTCACCTCGTGCCGCTCCTCCGTCGAGAGACCCGCGAAGGGCTCGTCGAGCAGCAGGACCCGGGGGTTCTGTGCAAGCGCCATCGCGATTTCGACGCGCCGGCGTTCGCCGTAGGAGGTCTCCGAAAGTGGCCGCTCCGCGATCGCCTCGAGCCCGACCCGCGCAAGTGCCGCGCGCGCGAGGTCTCGCAGGCTGCGTTGCCCGCGGAGTGAAACGACCGGGTTCCAGCGCAGCGGCGAGAGGCCCAGCAGGGCCAGCACCACGTTCTGCAGCAGGGTGTCGCGCGGGAAGAGCGTGATGATCTGATAGGTGCGCGCGAGGCCGAGATGCGGCCGCCGCCGGCTCGCGATCTCCGTGATGTCGCTACCGAAAAGATGCACGGAGCCCGCATCCGGCGTGAGCTCGCCGGTGATGAGGTTGAAGAGCGTGGTCTTGCCGGCGCCGTTGGGGCCGATGATGAGGCGCCGCTCGCCGGGCGCGACCGCGAGGCTCACGCCAGCGGTGACGCGAAGGCCGCCGAAGGATTTGGCGAGCTCCCGAACCTCGAGCGCCGTCATGGGTTGCGCCCCGCGGCGCGAGAGGCCAGTGCCGCGGGCGTGCCCCGCGCCATGCGCCAGAGCCTGACCGAGCCGGGCACGAGGCCCTCGGGCATGAAGACGATGATTGCAACGAAGATCGCACCGAGCACCAGGTTCCAGCGTTCGATGTAGGCGCTGGCGACGGTTTTCATCGCGGTCACCAGCGCCGCTCCGAAGATGGGACCCAGCAGCGTGCCGCTGCCACCGGAGATCACCATCAGCAACACCTCCGCGGAGGCGTTGAGCTGCAGGAGCTGCGGGCTCACGAACTTGTGGTAGTAGCAGTAGAGGAGCCCCGCCGAGCCGGTCCAGAAGCCTGAGAACAGGAAGGCGAGGAAACGGATGAGCCAGACGTTGTAGCCGAGCGCATTCATCCGCCGCGGCTGGTCGCGAGTGCCGCGAAGGCTGGCTCCCAGGGGCGAGCGCACGAAGACGCTCATGGTTGCGATCGCGAGCAGGAAGGCTGCGAGCACGAAGAGGTAGAAGGCGTTCGCGCCTTCGAGCGAGAGACCAGCAAGCGTCGGGCGTGCCGGCAGGTTGATGCCGTTGTCGCCGTTCGTGAGCGAGATCCAGCGATAGGCGATGCCCCAGACGATTTGCCCCAGCGCGAGCGTGATCATCAAGAAGCCGATGCCGGTTGCGCGCAGAGCCAGCACCGCGAAGACGGCGGAGATCGCGAGTGTCGTCGCGACCGCGCCTGCGGCGGCAGCGGCGTCACTGGCGCCCGAGGCTGCGAACCAGGCAGCGGCGTAGGCGGCGACGCCGAAGAGCCCGGCATGACCGAGCGACACGAGTCCCGCGTAGCCCACGAGGACGTTGAGACCGAGGGCGAAGATCGCGTAGATCACGATCTGGCTCGCAATGTTGACGTAGAAAGTGTTGTCAACCCAAAGCGGAAGCGTGGCGAGTGCCAGGAGCGCGAGCGCTGCCGCGAGGGCCTTGCTCACAAGGGCTTCCGGCCGAAGAGGCCCTGTGGCCGCAGCACCAAAATCAGCAGCATCGGCAGGAAGAGGATGATGTAGGAAAGCTCCGGCAGCTTCGCCTGGCCGAAATTGTAGAGAAAGGCGATGACGAAGCTGCCGACGAGCGAGCCGATGAGGCTGCCGGCGCCGCCGAGGATCACCACGATGAGCGCGAGCGGCAGCATGTCGCTGTCGAGACCGGGCGAGACGGAGATCAGGATCGGCCCTCCGATCACGCCCGCGAAACCCGCGAGGCCCGCGCCGAGGCAGAAGACGGCGGTGAATAGCCGGGAGACGCGGATCCCCATGACGCGTGCAATCTGCGCGTCGTCGACCCCGGCTCGGATCATCGCGCCGAGCCGCGTGCGCTCGAGCATGAGCCAAAGCGCGGCGGCGATCACGACGGCAATCAGGACCAGGACGAGGCGGTAAGTCGGGAAGGCGAAGCTCAGGATCGGGATCCGGCCCGAGAGCGCTGCCGGCGCGTCGAGCGGGATGGGATCGCCGCCCCAGCGCATCAGGCAGAGATCCGCGATCATGAAGGAGAGGCCCAGGGTGAGCAGCACCTGCGCGAGCTCCTGTCCCTGCAGGCGCCGAAGCAGGAGGCGCTCGATCGCGCCGCCGAGCGCCGCAATGGCGAGGCCGCTCAGCAGCGCCGAGGTCCAGAAATCGAAACCGAGCCCCAGCAGCGTCACGCCGACATAGGCCCCCAGCATGAAGAAGGAGCCATGCGTGAGGTTCGGAATCCGCATCAGTCCGAAGATGAGCGAGAAGCCAGCGGAGAGCAGGAAGAGGAGGCCGCCGAAGGAGACGCTGTTGATCGCCAGCAGCACCCAAAGGCTCATCTCCGCGACCCCCGCAGCCGCGCTGCGCGCGCGGCCCTCAGATTTTCGCGGGGGTGGCGTCGCGCGAGTAGACCGGCGCCGCCAGGTATTTCTGCTCGTCGTAGGTCCAGAATTGGCTCACCTTGTCGTAGGTCTTGACGATGGTGTTGACGAGCTTGCCGTCCTTGCGGTCGAGCCGGCGGATGAAGACGCTGCCCACGACGTTGCCGAGATGGTCGAATTGGAGTGCGCCGCGCGGCGTGTCCGTCAGCGAGACCGCGCGGAGCGTATCGATGAGTGCCTGCTTGTCTTCGGTCTTGCCGCCGGTCTTGGCGAGCGCCGCCTCTATGCACATGCCGCTGATATAGAGCCCAGCGGAGTAGCCGCCGGGGACCACCTCGAATTCCTTGGCCATTCCAGCAACGAAGCGCTTGTTGCTCTCGGTCTCGATCGCGGGCGAATACCAGGACGCGGATATCGCGCCCACGGCTTCCTCGCCAAGCGCCTTCAGCACGGCGTCGTCGTATGCGGTCCAGCCTCCGAGCCGCGGATATTTGAGGCCGATATCGGCATATTGCTTGTTGAACTTCACGGGATTGGAGCCCGCGAAGCCGTTGTAGACGCAGTCGACGTCCGCGATCTGCGCGAGGAAGGGCGTGTAGTCCGCAGTGACGAGCGGCGGCCAAAGTTTCTGCACGACCTTGCCGCCCAGGTCCTCGAAAACGCGCTGGAAGCCGCCTTCCTGCTCGTAGCCGAAGGCGAAATCCTCGCTGATGGTCGCCGCGCGCTTGAGCTTCATCTCCTTGGCGGCGTAGTCGCCCAGGGGGTGGCAGCACTGGGAGGAGGTCGCGGAGGCGCGGATGAAGAAGGGGTTGGGTTTGCGCTGCGTCATGTCATCCGCGGCGGCAAGACTCAGCAGCGGCACCTTCGCCTGCGCGACGTAGTCGGTGATCGCGAGGAGTTCGAAGGCAGCGAGCGGGCCGCAGATGAAGTCGACCTTGTCGCGCTCGACGAGTTCCTGCGCTTTGGTCTTGGCGCCTGCTGGGTTTCCGCCGGTGTCCGCCACCACGAGCTCGACCTTGCGTCCCGCGAGCGTGCTGTTCCTGTCCTTGAGGAACAGAGTGAATCCCTGTTCCATCTGGATGCCGCCTTGGGCGAGGGGGCCGGTCTTGACGGTAAGGAGGCCGATACGCGCCGGTGCAGCCTGTGCAATCGCCGGCGCCAGCGGCAGCGCCGCGACGCTCGTTCCCGCAAGGAATGCACGACGGCTCAATCGAAACGGCATGACCTCCTCCCTGCTGCGCCTCCTTTGCGGAAGCGGCCTTCTTCATTTGCGTGGCATGATGCGGGACCCTGCGCGGCGCCGTCTAGCGAAAAATCCGTGAGCGGACATTGCATCCCGGCGCCGTCGATTGACCCTAGACCTTATCAAGTGATAAAGACGGCTGACGCTCGAGGGAGGCATTTCGATGAAGCTCGGCTACTTCACCATGCCGCTGCACCCGCCGAGCCGCGATTATACGCAGACCCTGAAGGAGGACCGAGAGGCGATCGTGCTCGCGGACAGCCTCGGCTATGAAGAGGCCTTCGTGGGCGAGCACGTCACCGACCAGGCCGAGACCATTACCTCTTGCCTGATGTTCATCGCGAGCTTGATGAGCGAGACCAAGCGCATAAAGCTCGGCAGCGGCACCGTCAATCTCCCGAACAGCCATCCCGCTGCGGTGGCGGCGCAGGTCGCGATGGTCGATCATCTCCTGGAGGGGCGGTTCCTCCTGGGGATCAGCCCTGGCGGCTTACGCTCGGATGCCGAGGTCTTCGGCAATCTCGACGCCGACCGCACCGCTATGTTCGTGGAGGCGATCGACATGATCCTCAAGATCTGGTCGACGCCCGCGCCATACGATCTCGTTGGCAATTACTGGAAGATCACGACCGCGCGCACCCTCGACGCCGAGATCGGACAGGGCGTCATCCTCAAACCCTACCAGAAGCCGCATCCGCCGATCGTGGTGACGGTGGTGGCGCCCTTCTCGAAGGGCGTCATCTCCGCGGCCGAGCGCGGTTGGACGCCGATCTCCGCGAACTTCCTGCAGCCGCCTTGGGTGGGCTCGCATTGGCCGATGTATGAGCAGGGCTGCAGGAATGTCGGCCGCGCGGCGCGCCGCAGCGACTGGCGCGTCGCCAAGAGCATCTTCGTCGCCGAGGATGCCGCGACCGCCAAACGTTACGCCTTGGGCGAAGGGAGTCCCTATCGCTTCTACTACCGCAATCTCATGCGCAAGCTCATCGGCAATGGCCGGCCGGAGCTCTTCAAGCGCGACCGCTCCATGCCGGACGGCGACATCACGCTCGACTATGTCGTGGATTCCCTTGTGCTCTGCGGCACTGTCGACAGCGTGGTCGAGCAGCTCCTCGAGTTCCGCGCCTCCATCGGAGATTTTGGCACGCTCCTTTACGCGGGCCACGACTGGGCCGATCCCGTTCTCGCTCGACGCTCGATGGAGCTGATGGCGACGGAAGTGATGCCGCGCCTGAACAAGGCGATTGGTTGAAAAAGGGAAATACGAAAAAGGAAAGCCTTAGCGGGCAATGACCACCGAATACCGTGACGGGATGGCGATCGATTGGGATGTGCCGGTCGAGATGGACGACGGGCTCACCCTGCGCGCGGACGTCTTCCGGCCGGCGCAGAACGGCCGCTACCCGGTGCTGTTGACCTACGGCCCCTATGCGAAAGGCCTCGCCTTCCAGCAGGGTTATCCCAGCGCCTGGACCCGGATGGTCGAGCAGCATCCCGACGTGACCGAGGGCTCCTCGAACAAATATCAGAATTGGGAGGTGGTGGACCCCGAGAAATGGATCCCGGAAGGCTACGTCTGCGTCCGCGTGGACTCCCGGGGCTGCGGCAGATCGCCCGGCTACATCGACCATTTCTCGCCGCGGGAGACGCACGACTTTTACCTCTGCATTGAATGGGCCGGCGTCCAGAGCTGGAGCAACGGCAAGGTTGGCCTCTCGGGCATCTCCTATTACGCAATCAACCAGTGGCACGTAGCCTCCTTGCAGCCGCCGCATCTCGCGGCCATGTGCGTCTGGGAGGGCGCCGCGGATTGGTATCGCGACATGACGCATCACGGCGGCATCCTCTGTACGTTCTGGGAGAACTGGTACGACATGCAGGTGAAGACCGTGCAGCACGGGCTCGGCTCGCGCGGCCCCCGGAGCGCGGTCACGGGCGATCTCGTCTGCGGGCCGGAGACGCTGTCGCCGGAGGAACTCGCGCGCAATCGCTGCGAATTCGGGCGCGAGATCGTTGCGCATGCCCTGGACGACGAGTACCACAAGGCGCGCTCGCCGGACTGGTCGAAGGTGACGGTCCCGTTCCTCTCGGCGGCCAATTGGGGCGGGCAGGGGCTGCACGCCCGCGGCAATTTCGAGGGTTACGTTCGCGCAGCCTCGCCGCAGAAATGGCTCGAGGCGCATGGGCTCGAGCATTGGACGCATTTCTATACGGACTACGGCGTCGGCCTGCAGAAGCGCTTCTTCGGGCATTTCCTGAAAGGCGAGGATACCGGCTGGAGCGGTGAAGCTCGGGTGCGGCTGCAGGTGCGCCACGTCGATGGCTTCGTCGAGCGTTTCGAGGAGGATTGGCCGATACCGCGGACGCGCTGGACACGCCTCTACCTCGATCCCCGGGGCATGAGGCTTGCAACGGAAATCGGTGCGGTGAGCGAGGACCTCATCTTCGATGCCCAGGGAGACGGCCTCGACTTTCTCGCGCCCCCGCTCGAGACGGAAACCGAGATTACTGGGCCCTCCGCGCTTAAGCTTTTTCTTTCCTCGAGCACCGAGGACGCGGACGTCTTCGCGGTATTGCGGGCCTTCGCGCCCGACGGGAGCGAGGTGGTCTTTCAGGGTGCGCTCGATCCGCACACGCCGCTGGGACAGGGCTGGCTCCGCGCCTCGCACCGCAAGCTCGATCCCGACCTCAGCCGCGAGTACCGGCCCTATCACAGCCACGACCAGGCTTGGCCGTTGCGGCCGGGGGAGGTGGTCGAGCTCGACATCGAGATCTGGCCGACCTCGATCGTGCTGCCGAGGGGCTACCGCATCGGACTCAGCATTCGCGGCAGGGATTATGAGCATCCTCATTCCGGGGGCAGGCTTTCCAACTTCAAGAACGAATTCCGGGGTTGCGGGCCTTTCCTGCACGACGACGCGAGAGACCGCCCGCCTCGATGCTTCGGAGGCACGACGACGCTCCACATCGCGCCCTATCGACCGACCTATTTGCTGCTGCCGATCGTCCCGCCCAAGGGAGGCGCAGCCTAGTGCGGCGCGCCCCGAGGAAAGTCCCGGCGAAACCGCGCCGCCGCACGCGGCTTGCTGCGGCGGAGCGCGAGCAGCAGATCATCACAGGCGCCATACGCTATTTCGCGGAGGTCGGGTTCGGCGGCCGGACGCGAGAGCTCGCGGCGCGCCTCGGCGTCACGCAGCCGCTGCTTTACCGCTACTTCCCGACCAAGAAGGACCTCGTCGAGCGCGTCTTCGCGGAGGTATTCCTGAAGCGGATCGATCCCGCCTGGACGCGGCTCATCCGCGACCGCTCGCGACCCCTGGAGGAGCGGCTCCAGGAGTTTTATCGGCTCTACTCGCGCGCGACCTATAGCTACGAGTGGATCCGCATCTACATGTTCTCGGCGCTCCTGGGTAACGACATCAACCGTCGCTACATCGGGATCGTGGAGAAGACGATACTGAAGCCGATTTGTATGGAGCTGCGCCACGCCTGCGGCCTTCCGGGCGCGCGGCCGAGTGCGCTCGAGCTCGATCACGTCTGGGTCATGCATGGCGGGCTCTTTTATTACGCCGTGCGCAAGTACGTTTACAGGAGCCGTGTCGGCGGCGATTTTGCGGCTGTCGTACGCCGTGCCGTCGCGACGATGATCGCGGGACTCCGCGCCGCCGGCGCGAAGGGCGAGAGGAGGACCAGGAGATGAAAGTCGGCGTCATCGGCGTGGGTATCATGGGGTCCGCGATCGCGCGCAATCTGATGCGGGCAGGCTCGACGGTGATCGGCTACGACATCAGCGACAGCCGCATGGCCGAGCTCGAAGGCGCGGGCGGGATCGCCGCGCGCTCGGTAGCGGACCTCGCGGGAGAGGCCGAGCTCGCGCTCTCGAGCCTCCCGAGCATCGCCGCCCTCGACGTGACCGTGAACGCGCTCCTCGCGCGGCCTCGCTCGGGCCTCGTGTTGGCGGAGCTCAGCACGCTTCCGATCGAGGCGAAGCTCCGCGCGCGTGACGCGCTCGCCGCCGGCGGCATCGCGCTTCTCGATTGCCCCATTAGCGGCACGGGCGCGCAGGCCGTCACCGGCGATCTCGCAGTCTATGCCTCGGGAGAGCGCGCCGCCTTCGATCGCGCGGCTCCGCTTTTCGCGCAGTTCGCACGCGTCACCCACTACCTCGGCGCGTTCGGCAATGGCAGCAAAATGAAGTTCGTCGCGAACCTGCTGGTCGCGATCCACAACGTCGCGAGCGCGGAGGCGATGGTGCTGGGGATGAAGGCGGGTCTCGATCCCGCTGAGATCGTCAAGGTGATCGCGAGCGGCGTCGGCACCTCCCGCATCTTCGAGCTGCGGGCGCCGATGATGGCGGAGCGACGCTACGAGCCTCCGACCATGAAGATCGAGATCTGGCAGAAGGATATGGCCGTCATCTCCGGCTTCGCCGCGAGCCACGGAGTGGCGACGCCGCTTTTCTCAGCGAGCGCTCCCATCTACAATGCCGCCATCGGCCAACAGCGCGGCGGCGAGGATACCGCCGCGGTCTGCGCGGTGCTGGAGCAGATGGCGGGGATCGAGCGGTAGCCGCCGGTATTAGGCCGAAATTTTCGCGATCGGAAAGATGCGCCGATATTCGGCGCGCTGATACTCGCCGAACCTAAAGGGCTCGAAAGCGGGGTCTCGGGTTCCCACGATCGGCTCAATGACGGCGTTCCGGTTGGGGTTGCAGAACAGCGGTATCGAATAGCGGTCCTTTCCGCCGCGATTTAGCACGCGGTGCGGCGTCGAGGAGAAATAGCCGTTCGTCCAGATCTGCATGATGTTGCCGAGATTGATGACGAAGGTGTCGGGGATCGGCGGCGCGCCGACCCATTCGCCGTTCTTGCTCTGAATCTCGAGGCCGCCGTGATGATCCTGCCATAGGATCGTAAAGCCGCCGGAATCCGAATGCGGAATCACGCCGATGTCGTTCTCATTCTCTGGATTGTCCTGCGGCGGATAGTGATTGAGCTTCAGCCTCGACATCGGCTCGCGGTAGATCGGCTCGAAGTAGTCCGGCTTCAGATCGAGGGCGAGCGCGAACCCGCGCATCAGGACGTGGCTCAGCTTCTCGACCGCGGCGAAATAGGCGAGCATGGCGGGCTTTAGACCGGCAGGCTCGGCCGGCCACTGGTTCGGACCATCGAGCGGGCTCTGCTTGCTGAGCGGACGCTCATGCCCGACCCAGAAACCCTCTTGGTGGCTCGTTCCCGCGCGCGCCTCGCCCTCGTAGCTGCGGTAGTTGAGCGGCAGATAGCCGCGCATCCGCGGATCGACGACGATCCGCAGCTTCTCCGCCATCGGGCGGCGAAAGAAGAGCGCCGCCTGCTCCGCCAGCCCCGTAATCAGCTCGCGCGGGACGCCGTGGTTCTTCACGTAGATGAATCCGATGTCCCGGCAGGCGTTGCCGAGCGCTTCGATGGTTGCGCCGGGGTTCTTGCCCTCGACGAGCGGCCCGAGATCGATCACGGGGATCTCGGAGAAGTCGAGACGGCGTGATTGCGGGATGGCCATGCGGCTGCCTCCTGTGCAAAGGCTTGGTGCGAGTATAGGATAAAACCCGTCCTCGATGCACCGGCACCGTGAATGGAAGAGCTGCAAAAGAAACGCTGCATCGGAGACGAGATCGTCTAGCGCCGCGCACACCCGTGCGTAGGAGAAATCGACCATCCCCGGGGGCTGCTTCCATGTCCAAAGCGAAATCGCATCCGTCCACTCGGCGAACGGTGCTCAAGGGTGCCGCGGCGACGCTGATACTCGCGCCCATGCCGCTGCGACGTGCCTTCGCAGCCGAGGGCGAGGTCGTCTACGCGACCTGGGGCGGAAGCTGGGCCGAGGCGATGCGCAAAGCCTGGTTCGGGCCCTTCACGGAGAAGACCGGCATCAAGGTGCGCACGATAGACGGTCCGGACTACGGCAAGATCCGCGCGATGGTGAAGGCCAACAACACCGAATGGGACATTGTCGAAGTCAATCCGGACTTCCAATGGATCGGTCCGCGCGAGAACCTCGTGGAGAAGCTCGATTTCACGGTGATCCCGACGGACCAGCTCGTGAAGGGTGAGAACCTGCTGACGGATTATTCGCTGCCGGAGGCTTTCTGGTCGCGGGTGATGGCGTACAACACCAAGAAGTTCAGCAAGGAGAATCATCCCAGGGACTTCGTGGAGTTCTGGGATACCAAGCGCTTCCCGGGGAAGCGCGTCATGTATTCGAAGGCAAACGGCGGCGTGCTCGAGGCGGCGCTGCTGGCCGACGGCGTCACCGTCGACAAGCTCTATCCGCTCGACATCGATCGCGCGCTGAAGAAGCTCGACAAGATCAAGGACGATGTCCTCTGGTACGAGACCAACGCGCAGGCGGTTCAGTTCATGCAGGACGAGCGCGGTGTGCTTGGGCTCGTCGCCGACGGCCGCGTCAAGTTCATCAAGGACAAGGGCGCGCCGGTCGAGATCGAGTACGCGCAGAGCCAGCTCACCTGGACGTCCTACATGGTCGTCAAGGGCGCGCCCAACAGGGCGAACGCGATGAAGCTCCTGGCCTTCATGACCAGCGTCGACGGTCAGAAGGCGATCGGCATGGAGTACACCTACGGCCTCGTCGCGCCCAAAGCCTATGACCTGCTGCCGCCAGGCCGAGCGGAGATGCTGAGCAATGGCCCGCAGCAGCAGGGGAAGACCGTCCTCATGAACGAGAAGTGGTGGGGCGAGAACCTCGAGAAGACGCAAGAGAAGCTGGACGCGTGGCGATTGAGCTAAGCGAGACGGCGCGAGGACCGGATGCGGCTGGTCGCGATCCCGACCGCCTGCGGTTGATGCGGAGAGGAGCGCTGGGAATTCCAGCGCTCCTCCTAGTGGCGGTTTTTCTCCTCTATCCGCTGGCGCTGCTTGTCGAGCTCGGGTTTCACGCCAAGACCGGAGAGTGGAGCCTCGCTCAATACGAGCGGATCGCGACGACCCCCATCTATCTGCTGGTCCTCTGGAAGACCGCTTGGGTCGCGGGCCTCGTGACCTGCATCGATCTACTGATCGGGTATCCCTTCGCGGTCGCGTTGAGCCGCGCACGCGGCTGGTGGCGGCTCTTCTTGCTGGCGGCCGTCTTGATGCCGTTCTGGACGAACCTCCTCGTGCGCACCTACGGCTGGATCGTCGTCCTCCATCCCAACGGGCTTCTTAACTCGATCCTGCTGGGCCTGGGTGTCGTCTCCGAGCCTATCGAGCTCGTTCAGAACACCATCGGCGTGCTGATCGGGATGACGCAGATCATGCTGCCCTTCATGGTGTTGCCGATCGCGGCCCAGATCGAGCGGATGGACCGCCGTCTGTTGCAGGCCGCGCGAAGTCTCGGGGCCTCTCCACGGCGGACGTTTCTCCATGTCTATCTCCCGCTCACCCTCCCTGGCGTCTTCGCGGGCGCGCTGGTGACGCTAGTTCTGAGCTTCGGCTTTTTCGTGATTCCCGCCCTGCTCGGCGGCCGGCGCGACGTTCTCATCGCTCAGCTCATCGATTTCAACCTGACCAAAGTGCTGAACTGGGAATTTGCGGCCGCGCTCGGCACGATCCTTCTCGCCGTTACCATGGGCATCTTCCTGGCGGCGCAGCGCTGGCTCGGACTCAATTCACTCTGGACGGAGGCGCGCTAGTGCGCCTCTCGCGGGGAGAGGCCGCGCTCGCGGGCTTCGCCGGCCTCGTCTCGCTCTTCCTGGTGCTGCCCAGCCTCATCGTCGTGCCGATGTCGTTCAACGCCGACAACCTCCTGCGCTTTCCCCCGCACGGCTTCTCGCTCGGCTGGTACGAGGCCTATTTCGGCCGCGACGATTGGCGGCTCGCAACCTGGAACAGCGTGACGATCGCCCTCGCGGTGACGGTGCTTGCCACGACGATGGGGACATCAGCGGCACTCGCCTTGGTTCGCGGACGAATTCCTCTGCGCAACCTCTATATCTTCCTCATGCTGACGCCGATGATCGCACCGCCGATCGTATCGGCGGTCTCGATGTACGGGGTCTTCGCGAGGCTGGGTCTCGTCGGAACCTATCCGGGAATGGTGCTCGCTCATACCGTGCTGGCGCTGCCCTTCGTGCTCGTCAACGTCGTTGCGGTGCTGCAGCGGATGGATTGGCGCCTGGAGCAGGCGGCACGCAGTCTCGGCGCTTCCGCAGCGCGTGCCTTCTTCGAGGTGACGCTGCCGATGATCCGGCCCGGTCTCGTCGTCGCCGCGATATTCGCCTTCATCACCTCGTTCGACGAGGTCGTGGTGGCTCTCTACATCAGCGGCTCCAGCGCGATCACGCTTCCGGTCCAGATGTGGAGCGGGTTGCGCTTCGAGATCAACCCGGTGGTGGCGGCGGTCTCGACGTTGCTGCTCGGCCTCTCGGTCTTGGCCTTGCTGGCGATCGGTTTTCTTCGCCGTGCGGGTGCGGGCTCTACCGTATGACGGACATCGTGGCGCGGCACTCCGGCGGCGGGGAAGTCCGGCTCGTGGGCCTGAGCCGCAGCTTCGGTACCATGCACGCCGTCCGCGATGTCGATCTCGTCGCGGCGCCCGGCGAGTTCCTGACGCTCCTTGGCGCAAGCGGCTCCGGCAAGACCACGACGCTCATGATGATCGCGGGCTTCGTCACGCCCTCGAAAGGCGACATCCTCGTCGACGGGATCTCCATCGTCGAGCGCGCGCCCGACAAGCGCAACCTCGGCGTGGTGTTCCAGAGCTACGCGCTCTTCCCGCACATGACGGTGGCGGAGAACATCGCGTTTCCCCTGCGCATGCGTCATTGCGCGAGCGCGGAGATCCGAACGCGCGTCGCTGAGGCTCTCGCGATGGTGCAGCTCTCCGGCTTTCCGGGGCGCCGCGTCGGGGAGCTCAGCGGCGGACAGCAGCAACGCGTGGCGCTCGCGCGCGCGCTCGTCTTCCGGCCGCCGGTGCTGCTGATGGACGAGCCCCTCGGCGCCCTCGACCGCAAGCTCCGGGAGCAGATGCAATTGGAGATCAAGCGCATCCAGCGCGAGCTCGGAATCACCGTGATCTACGTGACGCACGATCAGGAAGAGGCGCTGATCCTCTCCGACCGCATCGCAATCATGCACGAGGGGTGCGTTCGGCAGGTCGGCACTCCCGCCGTCGTCTACGAGCAGCCGAGCACTCCCTACGTCGCAAGCTTTCTCGGGGAATCGAATTTCCTCGAGGGGATCGTCGAGGAGAACACCGTAACTGCAAGCACTCTGCGCCTCCAATCGGGCGAGCGCATCGCGGCGCCGCCGACATCGCTGCCGGTGGGCACTGCGGTCCAGGCGATGGTGCGGCCGGAATCGATCACGCTATCGCCGCCGCAGGGGAATGACGCCGCCAACAGCGTGAACGGCACGATCGAGATCCGCGAATACCTCGGTCAGTCCATCCGGTACTTCGTCCAGGCCGCAGCGAGCTCGGTCACCGTGCGCGAGCCCCGCGGCGGTGCCCGGCGCGCGTCACCGGGCGAGCGGGTGACCCTCTATTGGTCTCCGCAGGCGACGTCGCTTTTCCCGAAGTGATCGTTACTTGTCGCCGGTGTCGGGCACCAAACCCGCCGCCTTGATGCCCGCGACCGCGCAGATCTCGTCATTGATGGAAGTGTCGCCGCTGATCCCGACGGCACCGACGATCGCCCCGCCGGGATCGCGGATCAGGACGCCCCCGGGCACGGGTATCATGCGGCCCTCCGCGAGCGCCATGAGCGCACCGACGAAGGCCGGCGCCTTCTCGCTTCGCCGCTGAAGCTCGCGTCCGCCGAAGCCCATGCCGAGGCAGCCCCAGGCCTTGGCAGAGGCGAGCTGCGGGCGGAGCAGGCTCGAATTATCCTCGCGCTTCAGCACGACCAGGCATCCGCCGGCATCGAGCACGGCGACGGTGAGCGGGGCGAAACCGTGCTTTCGGCCTTCCGCGAGCGCCGTGTCGGCAACCGTCGTCGCCTGTGCCAATGTGACGTTCGTCATGGGGTCCCCCGTTCGTGATCGGCGACGGCGATTAGGAGCGAGCGGTCGGGAAATCGCAAGCCCCAAGAGGCCTGCGATCTCACCGCAATTCGACAAGCACGGGCTGATGGTCGGAGGCGGCGGTCTTCTCGTCGACCTCGATACGCCGGAGCCCGGCGACGAGATCCTCGGTGACGAAGACGAAATCACGGCAATTGGGACCGTTCGCCCACTGCTCGGTGTCGTATATGCCCGCGGTCGGCGCATGCGGCGTCGCCGGATGGAGATGCGTCCAGGCGTCGCGGAAGCTCAATGTTGGCTGCGGAAACGGCGCGAGGATGCGCTCATATTCCGGCCAGCCCGGCTCCAGATTGAAGTCGCCGCAAACGAGTGCCGAGGGCGGGCGCGGCACCGCTTGGTAGGTCGAGCCCGGCGGCTCCGGCGCGCCCGGTGTAGCGGCGAAGCGGCAGGCCTCGTCATGCAACTCGCGCAGGCGCTCGACCTGCGCCATGCGATGCGCCACGGAGAAGTATTCGAGGTGCGTGGTGACGACGCGGACCGGTCCCGACTCTGCGGCGACCACCGCCTCGAGCGCGGAGCGCTGCATGCTGCGCACGCCGCTCTCCGGCGGGCGCGGCAGGAGATGCGTCATGACCTGCAGGACCGGCAGGCGCGAGAGGATCATGTTGCCGAAGAACTGGCGCCTTCCGTCGGACGCGCGGAAATCGATCGAGGGCCGGAAGATCGGTGCGTGGCCCGGAAAGAATCGCGCGAGCAGGACCGGCTGGTCCGCGCCCGCGCCCTTGTCGAGTCCCGGGAAATTGATGGCGAGCTCCTGGAAGCAGATGACGTCCGCATCGCCCATCGCCTTGGCGGTTGTGGCGATGCGCGCGAGGTCGATCGCGCCGTCGGCGCCCTTGCCGTATTGCACGTTCCAGGTCAGGAGCCGCATATGCTTCGCTCTCCTTCAGCTCGATTGCCGCTGCTTGCGCTGCCCGGTCTCGTGCGCAGCACGGGCGGTTGCGACCTCCGGCCGGGTAGAGACCTCCGGCACCGCGACCTCCCACCAGGCTCCGCCCGCGGCGGTGCTCGCACGGGGATCGGTGCGGATGACGATAACGGCGGTTCGCGTCTCTCCGCGCGCTGCCTTAAGCGCCGCCTCGAGGTCCGCGATCCCTCCGACGGCCTTTGCGGCAGCGCCCAGGCTCGCGGCGTGCGCCGCAAAATCGACGCCGGAGCCCGCGGCGAAGAGGTTATTGAAGGAGGCCCCGCCGACCGCGCTTTGCAGGCGCTCGATGCAGCCGAAGCCGCCGTTGTCGAGGAGGACGATGGTGAGCTTGCGTCCGAGCGCGATCGAAGTCGCGATCTCCGAGTTCAGCATGAGATAGGAACCATCGCCCAGGAGCACGAAGACCTCGCGCTCGGGCGCCGCGAGCTTCACGCCGAGCCCGCCGGCGATCTCGTAGCCCATACAGGAATAGCCGTATTCGAGGTGATAGGTGCCGGGCTGCCGCACCCGCCAGAGCTTGTGCAACTCGCCGGGGAGTCCGCCCGCGGCGGAGACCACGATGTCCTCGGGCTGCGTCGCACGATTGACCGCGCCCAGGACCTGCGCGTCCGTCGGCAGCGCATTCCCGCCGGGAGCCGTCGCGCGCTCCACGTCGACCTGCCATTCGCCTGTGAGCCGCTGTGCCTTGCGCGTCCAGGCCTCGGGTGCTCGCCACTTGCCAAGCTCGGCCGAAAGCGCTTCCAACCCTGCTTTCGCATCGGCGACCAGGGGCAGCGCCCCGTGCTTTCCCGCGTCATAGCCGGCGGCATTGAGCTGGATCGCCGTGAGCGTGGGATTGCGGAAGACGCTCCGCGAGGCCGTCGTGAAATCGCCGAGCCGGGTTCCGACGGCGAGGACGACGTCGGTCTCGCCCGCGAGCGCGTTCGCCGCCGCGGCGCCGGTGACGCCGAGGCCGCCGACGCACAAGGGATGATCCCAAGCGAGCGCGCCCTTGCCTGCTTGCGTCTCCGCTACGGGAATGCCGTGGCGCTCCGCGAAATCCGCCAGCGTCTGCGTTGCAAGCGAGTAGTGGACGCCACCGCCCGCGATGAGGAAAGGCGCCTTCGCACGGCGCAGTGCTTCTGCGGCCGCTGCAAGCTCTGCCGCGTCCGGCCGCTGCCGCCGCGGGCGCCAGAGCCGCGGCCGGAAGAATTCCTCGGGATAGTCATAGGCCTCGGCTTGCACGTCCTGCGGCAGCGCGAGCGTCACAGGTCCGCACTCCGCGGGGTCCGTGAGCACACGCATCGCCTGCGGGAGGCTCTCGACGATCTGCTCCGGCCGAAGGATACGGTCCCACCAGCGCGAGACCGGACGGAAGCAATCGTTGGCGGAAAGGGTGGGATCGCCGAAGGACTCGATTTGTTGCAGTACGGGATCGGGCCGGCGGCTCGCGAAGATATCGCCGGGCAGCAGCAAAATCGGCAATCGGTTTGCGTGCGCGACTGCAGCGGCCGTTACCATGTTGGTGGCCCCGGGACCGATCGAGCTGGTGCAGGCCATGATCCGCCGCCGCCGCATCTGCTTCGCGAAGCCGATGGCAGCGAGCGCCATCGCCTGCTCGTTATGGGCGCGAAGCGTCGGCAAGCTCTCGCGGGCCTCATAGAGCGCCTCGCCGAGGCCTGCGACGTTGCCGTGTCCGAAGATCGCGAAGACGCCGGCAAAGAGCGGAACCTCTTGCCCGTCGACCTCGCCGCGCTGCGCCGCGAGAAATCGCACCAGCGCCTGCGCCATGGTGAGACGAAGGGTGCTCATCGCTTGTCCTTCCGCGGGGTTTGCTGTTACGTGGCGGGGACGGAGCGGCAATTATAGGCGAACCTCAGCTCATGGTCAGCTTCTGCCAGATCGGCGCCGGACGGATCGGCCAGATCCACTCCGGCAACATCGCGCGCCATCCCCGGGCGCAGCTCAAGACCGTCGTCGACGTCGACACGCGCGCCGCCACGATCCTGGCGGAGCGACACGGAGCCGCGGTCGGAAAGCTCGAGACGGCGCTCGCCGATCCCGCGATCGATGTGGTGCTGATCGCGAGCTCGACCGATACGCATGCCGATCTCGTTGAGCGGGCGGCGCGCGCGGGCAAGGCCATCTTTTGCGAGAAGCCGCTCGATCTCGACCGGAAGCGCGCGGAAGCCTGCGCCGAGGTCGCGCGCAAGGCTGGCGTGCCCCTGATGCTCGGATTCAACCGGCGCTTCGATCCCAATTTCGCGAAGCTGCACAAGCAGCTTCGCGAAGGACGTATCGGGCGGCTCGAGACGCTCATCATCACCAGCCGCGATCCCGCGCCGCCGCCGCTCGACTACGTCAAGGTATCCGGCGGTCTCTTCCGGGACATGACGATCCACGATTTCGACATGGCGCGCTGGCTCCTCGGCGAGGAGCCGACGGAGGTCTTCGCGGCCGCGAGTGCGCTTGTCGATTCCGGGATCGGCGGCATCGGAGATTTCGACACCGCCGTCGTGACGCTTAAGACCGCGGCCGGCACGCTCTGCCAGATCAGTAACAGCCGGCGCGCAACCTACGGCTACGACCAGCGCATCGAAGCGCTGGGCGCGCTCGGCATGCTCCGTGCGGGGAATGTACTCGAGAGCACGCTCGAATTCGCGGGCGGCACGGGCGTCGTCGGAGAGAAGCCACTGCATTTCTTCCTCGAGCGCTATGCCGCAGCCTACCGGCACGAGCTCGACCATTTCATCGACGCGCTCGAGAACAAGCGCGCGCCCATGGTGGGCGGCGAGGACGGCGTACGCGCGCTGAAGCTTGCGGAGGCCGCGCTCGAGAGCGCGCGCACGGGAAAGGCCGTCCCGGTCTGAGAACATGCCGCTTCGCTTGGGCATCAACCCCATCACCTGGTCCAACGACGACATGCCTGAGCTCGGCGGCGCAACGCCGCTTGAGGTGTGTCTCAGCGAGGCGCGCGCGGCGGGCTTCGAGGGGATCGAGCTCGGAAACAAGTTTCCGCGAGAGAGCGCGCGGCTCCGGCCCGTTCTGGAACGTCACGGTCTCGCGCTCGTCTCCGGCTGGTACAGCGCCCGGCTCCGCGAGCGCGCGGTCGAGGAGGAAGGGCAGGCGATGGCGCCCCATCTCGCTCTGCTTCGCGACATGGGGTGCGAGGTCATGGTCTTCGCGGAGACATCGGGCGCAGTAGCGGGCGCGCGCGGGACCCCGATCTCGCGGCGGCCTCGGCTCGCGGAGGCAGAATGGCCGGAGTTTACGCGGCGGCTCACGGCACTCGCCGACGACCTCGCGGCGCAAGGGGTGCGCATGGCCTATCACCATCACATGGGGACCGTCATCGAGACCGCGGAGGAGATCGATCGCTTGATGGCGATGACTGGCGAGAGCGTCGGGCTCCTGCTCGACACCGGCCATCTCGCCTATGCCGGCGCCAATCCCGTGGCACTGGCGCGCCGCCACATCGCGCGCATCGTTCACGTCCACTGCAAGGATGTCAGGCCCAAGGTCCTCTCGACGATGCGCGCAGGTGATCGCAGCTTTCTCGATGCGGTCGTCGAGGGCGTCTTCACCGTGCCCGGCGACGGCAGCGTCGATTTTCCGGCGGTGCTCAGCGAGCTAAAGGCAGGTAAATATCGCGGCTGGCTCGTGGTCGAGGCCGAGCAGGACCCGGCAAAGGCGCATCCGCTGACCTATGCGCGCATGGGCTACAGCTATCTCGGCGGTGCCGCGCAGGCGGCTGGGTTATGAGGGCAACGTCATGAAGATCGGCATGATCACCGACAGCCTCGCGGACATGGAGCTAGAGGCGCTCCTGCGGACTTCCGCCGCGCTCGGCATCGAGCGGCTCGAATTCGCGGGCGGGAATTGGTCGCGCGCGCCGCATCTGAAGCTCGATCTCCTCCTGGAAAATGAGAGCGCACGCCGCGAGTTTCTCGCGAAGCTCAGGGATCACGGCATCGCCTTGAGCGCGCTCAACTGCTCCGGCAATCCACTCCATCCCGGCGAGCACGGTCAACGGCATCGCGAGGTCACGCAGAAGACCATTAAGCTCGCAAGCCTGCTCGGCGTCGCACGCGTCGTGATGATGTCCGGCTGCCCCGGAGGTCCCGGCGACGTCAACGCCAACTGGGTCACTACGAGCTGGCCGCCGGAGATGCAGGCGATCCTGCGCTATCAGTGGGAGGAGGTGCTGATCCCCTATTGGCGTGACCTCGTCGCCTATGCCAACGGCCTCGGCATCCACAAGCTCTGCCTGGAGCTGCACGGGCACCAGAACGTCTATAGCGTCGAGACCTTCCGGAGACTCCGCGATGCCGTCGGCGAGACCGTTGGCGTCAATTTCGATCCGAGCCATCTCATGTGGATGGGCGCCGATCCGCTGGCCGCGATCCCCGCGCTCGACGGCGCCATCTATCACGTCCACGCCAAGGATACGCGAATCGACCCGGAGATTGCGGGTTTGAACGGCCGCATCGAGGTGAAATCCGGCGATCTCGCAGACCGGCGCGCCTGGAATTACGTGACGCTCGGCCTCGGCCACGAGGAGGCTTGGTGGCGGAAATTCTGCGCGGCGCTGCGCGCGGTAGGCTACGACGACGTGCTTTCGATCGAGCACGAGGACGTCTCGATGACGCCGCTCGAGGGCGTACGTCGCTCGGTCGAGCTGTTGAAGCGAGCGATCCCCAGCTGAGGGCTCGCGGTCAAGTCGCGGGTTGACGGGTTCTCTGCTATTATTCCGAAACTATCCATGGCGCTCCCTTCCGGAGCGGGAGGGATTGGTGGCACGCAGGGCAACGGGCCTCCGGCGGGTGGACGAGCGGCAATCGACGGCAGCGGCGCAGCTTCGCGTCGTCCTCGACAACATGCCGGGCGCGCTGGCATACACCGACGACGACCTCAACATCGTCGTCTGCAATGACCGCTTTCGCGACATGTACCCGGTCCCGCGCGAATTGATTCAGCCGGGGCGGCCCTATTCGGACTTTCTGCGCTATCTCGCGGAGCACGGCTATTACGGCGCAGGCGACCCCGAAGCGCTGCTCGCCGAGCGTGTGGAGAGCTTGCGCAACCCCGCTGGGAAGGTTTTCGAGGATACGACGCCCGCGGGACGGATCTACCGCATTTTGCGCCGGCGCGTGGAGGTCGGAGGCACCGTAACGGTGATCACTGACATCACGGAGCAACGGCGCACGGAGCGCGATCTCGTCGCCAAGGAGACTCGCTTTCACGTCGCGCTCGACAACATGCCCGGCGCGATCGTCTACACCGATGAGGATCTCAACATCGTCCTCACCAACGACCGGTTCCGGGAGATGTACAAGGTACCCGGCGAGTTGCTGAGTGCCGGCCGTTCCTATCCCGCATTCCTGCGCTACCTGGCGGAACACGGCTACTACGGCGAGGGCGATATCGATGCTCTCGTCGAGCGTCGCGTCGAGAGCATCCGCAATCCCAGCAGCGCCACCTTCGAGGATCGCGCGCCCGACGGACGCATCTACTCGGTTAGCCGCCGCCGCGTCGCGACCGGCGGCGTCGTCACGATCATGACCGATATCACGGAGCGGAAGAATGCCGAGCTCGAGGTGCTCGAAGCGAAGCGGCGCGCCGAGGAGGCGGGCGAGCTGGTTGCGCAGAAGAACCAGATGCTCGAGGGACTTTCAGCGAAGCTCTCGAAATACCTCTCGCCGCAGCTCTATCAATCGATCTTCAGCGGCAAGCAGAGCGTGGAGATCGCGGCGAAGCGCAAGAAGCTGACGGTGTTCTTCTCGGACATCGCGGCCTTCACGGAGACTACGGACAACCTCGAATCGGAGGAGCTGACGGAAGTCCTCAATCACTATCTAACGGAGATGTCCGCGATCGCGCTCCAATTCGGAGCGACCATCGATAAATACATCGGCGACGCGATGCTGCTCTTCTTCGGGGATCCCGAGAGCAAGGGAACCAAGGAGGACGCCAAGGCCTGCGTGCTGATGGCGCTTGCGATGCAGCGGCGGATGCGCGAGCTCGAGCAGGAATGGCGCGATCGCGGCCTCGAGCGCCCGTTCCGCATCCGCATGGGCATCAGCACGGGCTTCTGCACCGTCGGCAATTTCGGCAGCAAGGATCGCATGGACTACACGATCATCGGCAACGAGGTAAACCTCGCGGCGCGGCTGGAAGCCGCGGCCGAGGCCGGGAGCGTGCTGATCGCGCACGAGACGAACGCGCTCGTCAGCGACATCGTACTGACTGAGGAGCAACCGCCGATTGCCGTGAAGGGGTTCGCCAAGCCGATCAACACCTACAAGATCGTCGGTACCTACGAGGAGCTCGTCGACAAGGGGAAGGTGGTGCTGCAGGAGCGGAAGGGCCTGCGGCTTCTCGTCGATCTCACGAAGCAGGACAAGTCGGAGGCGATCTCCATCCTCGAGGAAGTGCTGGCGCAGTTGAAGTCCTGAAGCGGGTATCAGCGATCCCCGAAGAATTTCGTGAGCGCCTCGACCTCGCGCTTGTCGCCCGCGTGGGAGCGAGCGATCTCCTCGTAGAGGCGGGCGATCCCTTCGTAGATCTCCCCGCCGGCGGTGTTCGCGCCGAGATGGGCCGCGATTTCCTCCATCTCCGCGACCCAGCGGTAGGCCTTGGGCGGCATCTTCGGCACCTGCCGCCTGAGCCAGGCATCGAGAGCCGGCTGGCTTTCCGCGAGCTCGCGCTTCAGTGCCTCTGTAACCCCTGCGCGAGCGGCGCCGAGCGCCATCGTGACGGCGAGAGCTGTCAGACCCTTGGTCAGCGAGCCATAGGCCATCTTCAGCGCGGAGGCCGTGCCGATGCGATCGTCGAGGAGACGCACATCGAGGCCCCAGTCCCGGAGTGCCGCGAAGCGCGACGCCTGCGGGCCCGAGGCGTAGAGCTTCGGTCCCTCGGCATCCGGGCGCGGCGGGCCGCCGATGATGCCGGCATCCACGCAGCCGGCGCCGGTGCCTTCGACGATCGCCGCCACCCTGTTCATGGTCCGGGGATTGATCGCGTTGCAGTCGACGTAAAGCGGCTTCTCCACCGTGGCGTTGAGCGCGGGAGTGAGGCGTTCGGCGAGCGCCACCGCCTCGCCCGGCGGCAGGATCGAGAGCACGAAATCGGCGCCGCGGAGGAGAGCCCTATCGTCCGCGACCGCGATGAGCCCGTGCCGCTCCGCGCGTGCCGCGCTTGCGGCGCTACGGCCCCGAAGCGAAGTCCGGACCTCGGCGCCTCGCTCGCGGAGCCGACCGCCGACGGCTGCGCCCATCTCGCCGGCGGCGACGATGGCGACGATGGGGCGCTCGGCGCTCACGGGATCAGGCCGCGCGGCGCTTGCCGTAGGCCTCGTCCTTGGCGCGCAAGGCCCGCGCGGCCGCCTCGATCTCGCGGCGGTCTGAGGCGCCTTCGATCTCCGTCAGCATCGGCAGCATTGGGCCCATATCCGCGATGCCCGAGAGCGTGACGGCGCTGTGGAGTGCGCGGATCGGCGAGAGCTTGTCGCGGAGATCCTCGAGCGGCATGAATTCCGCTTGAACCTCGCGCGCCTTCGCGTCGTCCTTGGCTTTGAGCGCTGCGAGGAGTGCCAGCGAGAGCCGCGGCGCGACGCAGACCGAGCCCGAGGTGAAGCTCACGAGCCCGAATTGCCGGAGATGCTCCGGCGCCGGCCGCTCGCCGATCCCGCTCACGACGAGCTGCGGGTCGACCTTCGCGAGGAGCGCCGAGAGATAGGCATCGTCGGAGGGGTTCTTGCGCACGACGCCGTACTTGATCGCAAGTACCGCGCCTTCGCGGATGAGGGCGGCGGCGTCGGTGGGATCGAGATAGTTGTCGCTTTTGACGTAGGCGATCACGGGCTTTCCGTAGCGCTCGGCGATCTTGCCGATGCCGATCGCGGCACCCTTCTGCGTCAGCGGGAAAGCCGTCGGCAGCACCATCGCCGTCGGGAAAGCGTGTCCCCGAAGGACGCGCGCCTGATCGAGCGCCTTGCCGAATTCCGGTCCGATCGAGGGAATGACCCAGGTGTCCGCATCCGCAAGCGCCGCAATCTCCGCAGCCGCCGCCTCGAAATCGGAGACGCCGAGGTGATAGAAATTAGCGTTCCCCCCGTACATCAGCGTGCGGATGCCGCCGGCCTCGAGGTACCGGATCAAGGCGCGGTTCCCCGCGGTATTGAGCGAGTAGTCTGCGGTGCGCGCGATCGGCGGCACCGCCAGGACGGAGCGCTCGAAATCGGCCTTGGTCACGGGCGTCGTCTTCATCTCGATGTCCCTCATTTGCGGGAAAAGCCTGCGCGCTGACTCTAGCGCGAACGTCAGGAGGCGTCATCCCATGCTTCGTGCTACGGTTCGCCCGACAAAGAGCGAGGCGGAGATGGCGCGGATACTGTTGACGCATATCCCGGAAATGCTCGCGAACTACTACGGCGAGCGAGCGGTCGCGGCGTTGCGAAAGCTCGGCGAGGTCCGGCTCAACGAGACCGGGAAGGTGCTCGACGCCGCAGCGCTCGCGGAGGTTGCGCGGGGCTGCGAGATCGTGATCTCCGACCGGCAGACCGCGGCACCGGCGGCATTCTTCGAGCGCTCGCCCGATGTCGTCGCCTTCCTCCGTTGCGCCATCGACATCCGCAACATCGACGTCTCCGCCGCGAGCAAGGCCGGCATCCTCGTGACGCAGGCGACGGCGGGATTCATCGCCTCCGTCTCCGAGCTCGCCATCGGCTTCATGGTCGATCTCTCCCGCCAGGTGCCGGCGGCGGTTGCGGAGTATCGGGCGGGCACCGAAGCCGGTGTCCGCATGGGGCGTCAATTGCAGGGCGCGACGCTCGGGATTCTCGGCTATGGCCAGATCGGGCTCTACCTCGCGCGGCTCGGTCGCGCGCTCGGGATGACGGTGCTGGTGAGCGATCCCCACAAGACCGTGCTCGAGCCCGGCGTTCGTCAGGCGACCCAGGCGGAGGTGCTCGCGGCGTCGGATTTCGTCGTCTGTCTCGTCGTTGCGACCGAGGCGACGGAAAATTTGATGGACGCTTCGGCCTTCGCCCGAATGAAGCCCACGGCCTATTTCATCAACCTTTCGCGCGGCAATCTCGTGGATGAGGCGGCGCTGGAGCGGGCGCTCGACGAGCGCCGCATCGCCGGCGCCGCCATGGATGTGGGCCGCGCGCCCGATCAGCGGCCGTCGCTCCGTCTCGCGCGCCGCCCGGATGTGATCGCGACGCCGCACATCGCGGGGCTCACGCCCGAGGCGATCGAGCACCAGGCCTTCGATACCGTCGAGCAGGCGGCAGCGCTGGTCGCGGGTAAAATCCCGCCGCATGCCGTCAACACCGAGCACGCGACGCGGCTCGGGCGTCTAAGAGCGTGAGAGGAGAGTGGCGATGACTTCTGGCATTCCGCGTCTCAAGGCGCCCAAGGGCACCTGCGACACGCATATTCATTTCTATGGCGCGGGCTATCCGGTCGCGCCGACCGCTATGGTGAAGCCAGCCCCGGCGACGGTCGACGCCTATCGCGAGATGACGCGGCGTCTCGGCATCGAGCGCACGATCGTCGTGCAGCCCACGACCTACGGCATGGACAATGCCTGCACCCTCGACGGCATCGCGGCGCTCGGCCCCGACAAAGCGCGCGGCATCGCAGTCGTCGACACCGACGTGAGCGATGCGGAGCTCCGGCGCCTCACCGCGGGCGGCATGCGTGGCATCCGCTTCTTTGCGCTTCCGGGAGGCGCGCTCCCCTGGGAGAAGTTCGACGCGCTGGCGGCGCGCGTCCAGAGCGTCGGCTGGCACGTTCAGCTCCAGCTCGACGGGCGGCTGCTGCCAGAGCGCGAGGCGCAGATCCGACGCTGGCCCGGCCGCATCGTGATCGACCATCAGGGAAAGTTCCTGGAGCCGGTGCCGGTCGATCACCCGGCCTTCCGCTCGCTGCAGCGCCTCGTGGAGACGGGACGCGTCTGGGTCAAGCTCGCAGCGCCCTACGAGACGTCGAAGCTGGGTCCGCCTTACTTTGATGATGTGGGTCGGCTCGCTAAGGAGCTCGTCAAAGCGGCGCCGGAGCGGATGCTCTGGGCCAGCAATTGGCCGCATCCCTCCGTGGAGAAGAAGCCCGACGACGCGGTCCTGCTGGACATGCTCCTCGATTGGGCACCCGACCCGGCGGTGCGCCAGCGCATCCTCGTCGACAATCCGGCGGAGCTCTACGGCTTTTAATCCTTCTCCCATCCTCGACGGGGGGTATAGGGATAGCGCCTGGAGTTGACACTTTTGGCAACGAGAAGGCAAAGCACTCGGGGCAACCTCAAGACCGAGCGAAGGCTTGCTGTGTCTCATAGCTGAGCAGCGGCGTGCTGCCAATCTAGACTTAGCGATGTTCGAGTTGTTGGATTCGCTCCTCGGGCGTCTTCTCGAATAGACTATCAGCGTCATGACGCGTGAACTGCCTTGGGGGGCACCGCGGCAGCATGGCTAGGAAGATCTTCATTAGCTATCGTCGCCAGGATACCGCAGCCAATGCGCTCGGCATCTGCCAATATTTGGAACATGAGTTTGGTCAAAAGAACGTGTTCATTGACGTTGATATGCGCGCGGGAACTAAGTTCCCGAATGTGCTGGAACAGCGTCTGGCAGAATGCAAGGTAATGCTGGTTCTAATAGGACCAGATTGGCTAGGTGCTAAAGATGAACTTGGTCATCGACGGCTTGAAAAATTGGATGACTGGGTGCGCCTTGAGGTCTCACATGCGCTAAGACGAAATATTACCGTCATTCCCGTACTCGTGAATGGCGCTGCATTACCTGCCAGAGCAGAGCTGCCGGACAACATTCAGGGACTTCTCGATCATCAAGCCATTTCTGTCACGATCAACGGCTTCCGCCACGAAATGGCCGGGCTTGCACGCGATATCCGGGGAATCTCCGGATCCATGCGGGGGCGAGCTTACGGGGCAGTTGTGGCCGGATTTACGGCGTTAATTGTCGTGCTCGGCGCTATCGTCATGTTCGGAACACCCAACTTTTCGGAACGCATTTGGTCTTTCATTCCATTCCTGCACGCGGCGAAATCGGTGAAACCACATGGGCTTTGGGCGAGTGCTCCAGGTGAATGGGTGATGTATGCGTTCAACAATCGCCCGGCCGCTTTCTACTTTAGGCCCGACACCCTCAACGGTGAGGACATTCGAGGATGAACCGCATCAGTCGCCGAAAAGTCATCCGAGGCGCTGCCGCTGCCGCCGCAATGACGTTGGGCGCGCCGTCTGTCCAATCCCAGAAGGGCGAGCAGACCCTTCGTTTCATTGCGCAAGCTGATCTGAAAATTCTCGATCCCATCTGGACTACCGCCTATATCACGCGCAACCACGGATATCTGGTTTACGACACACTCTTTGGAACGGACGAGGACTCCCGGATCAAACCGCAAATGGTCGATCGGGTGGCCATCGCTCCGGACGCCATGAAGTACACATTCACGCTGCGCGATGGTCTCCGATGGCACGACGGACATCCGGTTCTATCGGAAGACTGCGTGGAATCGCTGAAACGCTGGGGAAAGAAGGATCGCTTCGGGCAGCTCCTCATGGCGCATACGGGCAAGATCGCGCCCATTGATAAGAAAACATTTACGCTTGAGCTTACCGAGCGTTTTGGCCCTGTTCTCGATGCGCTGGGGAAGCCGTCAAACAACGTGCCCTTCATGATGCCGGCGCGGATAGCGGCCACTCCACCAGACGAGCCAATCAAGGAAATCGTCGGTTCCGGGCCGTTCAAGTTTGCGAGGGGCGAATGGCAGCCGGGCGAGCAGGTCGTATATCTGCGAAACGCCGACTATGAGGCACGCGACGAACCAGCGAGCGGATCGACTGGCGGCAAGAAGGTGTATGTCGATAAGGTTGTCTGGCGATACATGCCCGACCCTTGGGACGCCGCGGACGAGCTCGTAGCAGGCAAAGCGGACTGGTGGGAGCAACCGCCGCTCGACTTCATCTCGAAGGTGCAGCAGTACCCGGACCTGCAGACGTTCCTCATTGATTCGCTAGGGACGCAGGGCTGGCTGAGGCCGAACTGGCTCCATCCACCTTTCAACAATAAGAAGGCGCGCGAGGCACTGCTCCACATGATGGACCAGGCGACATATCTTGCTTGGGCCTTTGGACAGTCACAGTATTGCCGGACCTGCAATTCGGTATTTGCCTGCGATGGCCCGTACGCGACGAAGATCGGTGCCGAGCCGATCGCGGAGCACAACCTCGCACGAGCGAGGCAGCTCGTGCAGGAGTCGGGCTACGATGGCCAGACGGTGGTTGTGCTCCACGTCACCGACATTCCGTTCCTCAATGCCGCCGCAATCGTCACGCGCCAACGGCTGGAGTCGATCGGGTTCAAGGTTATCCTCAAGGAAATGGATTGGTCCACAAGCCTGGTAGTTCGGTCGCGCAAGGATCCGCCCGACAAGGGCGGCTGGAACCTGCTTCACACCTGGTGGCAGGCGGCGGACGTGGCCAATCCCGCGGTCCACTTCGGTGTATCGGGCGCAGGCCCGCGCGCTTGGTTCGGATGGCCGGATGTCCCTCAGCTCGAGACGCTCGTTAGCGATTGGGTACGCGCGACCGACCAAGCGAAACGGAAGCAGATTGCCGACGAGATCCAGAAGGTCGCTCTAAGCCAAGTGACATACGTGCCTTGGGGCGAATGGGTCCAGCCAACGGCTTTGCGAAGGAACGTCCAGGGCGTCCTCAAGTTCGCCGCGCCGATTTTCTGGAATCTGAGGATCGCATAGAGCGACGCAAGTGCTTTCTCTATGCGCAGTCGCGTAGCGGGTTCGCGGTCATATCGTCGCGCGTGCCAAATCGAGCGAAAATCGCCGAGCCGATCGCCTCATCGTGCTTATCGGCGATATGGTCCGCTCAGGGTCATCATGCGACGAAGAGCGCCGAGCGCGCCACGTCCGGTTTACATTCAAAATCTGAACTGAGATCCTAGCTACGCGACGACTGCTCCTCGCCGAAAAGCGGACATGCCTCTCGATGCCCTTCGTTTGCCAAAAGTGTCAACTCCTAGCGCTATCACTATACCCCCCCATCCTCGACGGGAGAGGGAGTCCGGCTTGGCGGGGCGGTTCGCCGCTTGCTAGTATGCCGCGCTCCGAAGGCGGCTCGCAGAATGGCCGCCGTGCCGATACTCGAAGGGAGGTATCTCTTGATCCGCAAGACACTCGCTCTCGGCGCGTTCGCGCTCGCGCTTTCCGCCGCAGCCTCCGGCGTGCGCGCGGCCGACGCCTACAAGATCAACGTCATCCTGCCGCTCACGGGACAGGCTTCCTTCCTCGGCAAGGAGGAGCAGGTCGCGCTGCAAATCGCGGAGAAGTTCATCAACAAGAACGGCGGCATCCAGGGCCAGCCCGTGGAATTCGTCTTCTTCGACGACACCTCGAGCCCGCAGACCGGCGTCCAGCTCGTGAAGCAGGTGACGGCCGATAAGCCGGCGATAATCCTAGGCTCCTCGCTGGTCGCGATCTGCAACGCGATGGCGCCGCTCGTCAGCAACGGTCCCGTGCACTACTGCTTCTCGCCGGGCGTCCATCCCGAGGCCGGGAGCTACTCCTTCAGCTCCAGCGTTTCCACGCACGACCTGCAAAAGGCGCTCTTCCGCTATTTCCGCGAGCAGGGCTGGAAGCGGATCGCGATCATGACCTCGAGCGACGCGACCGGCCAAGACGCCGAGCGCGGCATCGACGAGACCATCGGCATTCCCGAATACAAGGACGCAGGCCTCACGATCGTCGAGCGCGTGCACTTCAACACGACCGACGTGAGCGTCGCTGCTCAGATCGAGAAGGTGAAGGCCGCGAAGCCCGACGCCTTCGTCGCCTGGAGCACGGGAACGCCGATCGCGACGGTCTTCAAGGGGATCGTGCAGGCGGGCCTCGATGTGCCCACCGCGACCACCGACGGCAATATGACCTACGCGCAGATGGAGCGCTATGCGGAGTTCCTGCCGAAGCAGCTCTACATCCCCGCGGCGCTCTGGCCGGCCTATGGCGCGCCGGTGAAAGTCGATCCCGCCGTCGCCAAGGCGCAGGAAGAGTTCTATGCGGAGTTCAAGGCCGCGGGGGTCAAGCCGGACATCGCGGCCTCGCTCGCCTGGATGCCCGCGATGATCCTCACGGAGGCGCTGCGCAAGCTCGGGCCCAAGGCGACTGCGGCGGAGCTCCGCGAGTTCATCTCGAAGATCAAGGGATTGCCGGGGATCGATGGCACCTTCGACTTCGTCAAGATCCCGCAGCGCGGCCTCGATGACGGCAATTCCGTGGTAACGCGCTGGGACGCCGGAAAGGGGACTTGGGTCGTGCTGAGCCAGCCCGGAGGTATTCCGATCGGCAAATAGGCTCCGGGGCGGCTGCGAAAGGCGCCGCGGGTGGACGCCTTCGTACAGATCGTCATCGGGGGATTGCTCCAGGGCAGCCTCTTCGCGGTGGTCGCCTTGGGCTTCTCGCTGGTCTTTCGCATGACGGGCGTCATCAACCTCGCGCAGGGCGCATTCTGCGTGCTGGGCGCCCTCACCGCCGTGACGCTCGAGGAGAGGCTGGGGCTGCCGCCGCTCGCGGCGGTGCCGCTGGCGACGCTTGCGGCGACGGCGTTGGGCCTTGCCTTGGGTTTCACCGCCTTCGTGCCGGGCCTGGCGCGTCTCCCCAACAGCAGCATGCTCATGCTGACGGCAGGACTCCTCACTTTCGTCCAGGGTCTCATGCTGGTGGGCTGGGGCGGCGATCCTTATTCGCTTCGGCCTTTCTCCGGCGAGGCGCCGGCGATCGTGCTGGGCATGCGCATCCCGACTCAGGGTTTCTGGATCGCGGGCATGACCCTGCTCATCATTCTCGCCTTCTGGTATCTCTTCGCGCGCACGACGCTCGGGAAGGCGCTGCAGGCCTCGGCCGAGAATCCGACGGCAGCGCGGCTCATGGGGATCGACGTCGAGGGCATGGCGCTCATGAGCTTCGCGCTCGCGGCCTGCATCGGCGCCCTCGGCGGCATCTTCGTGGCACCGATTCTCGCGGTGCAATTCGACACGAGCCAGCTCTTCACCATCAACGGCTTTATCTCGGTGGCGATCGGCGGCATGGGCTCCTTCGTGGGCGCCGTCATCGGCGGCCTCGTTCTCGGTGTCGCGGAGCAGCTTGCCGCGGGCTATATCTCCGCGCTTTTCAGCAACGCGCTGGCGCTCGGGCTGTTGCTGGCGACGCTGCTGCTGCGGCCGAGCGGGCTCTTCGCGATCGGTCGCGCGCGGCGGACCGATGTGCGGGAGGCGCAGCACGTCTATCCCGCGATCGTGCGCCTGCGCGGCCGCGGCGCCGCGCTCGTGGGAGCGGCAGCGCTCGCGGTGATCCTCGCGATCCCGCTCGTCGTCAGCGATCCCGGCCTCATGAGCTCGCTCGTCATCACGGGGATCCTCTTCATCGGCGTGATCGGCCTCGACGTGCTCATGGGGTTTGCCGGGCAGGTCAGCCTCGGGCAGGGCGGCTTCATGGCGATCGGCGGCTATGTCGCGGCAATCCTCGCTACGACTTACCATTGGCCGCCGCTCATCGGGATCGCTCTCGGCTGCCTCGCGGCGCTGATGTGCGCGCTGCTGCTCTCGCTCGCGACGACACGGCTCCGCGGACACTATCTCGCGCTGGCGACCCTCGCTTTCGGCCTCGTGGTTGATTCCCTCGACGTCGGGATGATGGAGACGACCGGCGGCCCGTCCGGTCTCGTGGGTGTGCCCGCGCTCAGCGTCGGCGGCTTCGCCTTCGACAGCGACCGCCGCATGTACTATCTCGTCGTGGGGATAGCGGTGGTGCTGGTGCTGGCGCTCCTGGGCGCCATGCGCAGTTCCTTCGGCCGCTCGCTGATGGCGATCCGTGCCGATCGTCTCGCGGCCGGCGCTCTCGGCATCAACGTCGCTCGCGTGAAGATGGCGGCCTTCGCGATCGCTGCCGTGCTGGGCTCGCTCGCGGGCAGCCTCTACGCCTTCTACTTTCACTACCTCTCACCGGAGATGGTGGGGACGCAGCGTTCTTTCGAGATGATCACCATGCTCGTGATCGGCGGGGAGGGGACGCTGGTGGGATCGCTTCTCGGCGTCGCGCTCCTGACATTGCTGCCGACGCTGGTGCAGTCGCTGGCGCTCTACAAGATCCTGGCGGAGGGCTTGCTGCTGGTGCTCGCCTTCAGCTTCCTGCCGGAAGGCATGTTCGGCGGCCTCGCCAGGCTTTTCCGGCGGCGGCCCGCGCCGCGGTTCGCTCCGGCGGAGGGCACGCCGTGACCGTACCGGCGCTCGAGGTGAAGAACCTCCTCAAGACCTTCGGTGGCCTGCGCGCCGTCGACGGCGTGAGCTTCGAAGTGCCGCAAGGTAGCTTGAGCGCCCTCATCGGCCCCAACGGCTCCGGCAAGACGACGCTCTTCAATCTCGTGACCAACCTTTACCCTTTCGACAGCGGCGAGGTGCGGCTCTTCGGCGAGTCCGCGACGGGGCTCGCGGATTGGCGGATCGCCGCAAGAGGTGTTGTCCGCACCTTCCAGACCGCGCGCGCCTTTCCGGGCATGACCGCTTTCGAGAACGTCCTCTCCGGAGCCCATATGCACGTGCGCAGCGGCGCCTTGGGCCAGATGCTTTGGCTCGGTGGGGCGCGGCGCGAGGAGCGGGTGCTCGCGGAGCGCGCGGAGACGCTCCTCGATCTCGTGGGTCTCGGCGCCTTCCGCGACACCGCGGCGACGGATTTGCCGATGGGGGCGCAGAAGCTTCTCGAAGTGATCCGCGCTCTCATGAGCCGCCCCCGGCTCCTGCTGCTCGACGAGCCCGCCGCGGGGCTCAACGACGGCGAGACCGCGGAACTCGGCTTGCTGCTGCAGGCCGTGCGCGACAGCGGCGTCACGCTGCTCGTCGTCGAGCACAACATGTCGCTGGTGATGGGCGTGGCGGAGCAGGTGATCGTGCTCGATGCAGGCAGCGTCATCGCGCGCGGTACGCCCGCGGAGGTGCAGCGCGATCCCCGCGTGATCGAGGCCTATATCGGCCAAGCCGAGGGGAGCGCTTGATGCTCGAGCTGGATGCCGTCAGCACGGGCTATGGGCGCCAGACAGTGGTGCACGAGGTGAGCCTTGCCTTGGCGCCAGGCGAGATCGTGGCGCTCGTGGGCGCGAACGGCGCCGGCAAGTCGAGCTTGGTCAAGGCAATCTCCGGGGTGCTGGCGCTTCACGGCGGCGAGATCCGTCTCGAAGGTTCGCGCATCGATCGGCTCTCGCCGCGCAGGCGCGTGCTCGCGGGGATCGCCCATGTGCCCGAGGGGCGGCAGATTTTCGCGGGCCTCACCGTCGCCGACAACCTCCGCATGGGTGCCTATACGCGCCTCGGCGGCCTTTCGGCCGAGCGGGTGCGCGAGCGGATCGATGAGGTGCTGGCGCCGATGCCGGCGCTCCTAGCGCGCCTCACGGAGCCCGCGGGCAATCTCTCGGGGGGACAGCAGCAGATGCTCGCGATCGCCCGCGGGCTCATGTCGGAGCCGAAGGTGCTGCTCCTCGACGAGCCCTCGCTCGGGCTCTCGCCGGTGCTGGTCGCGGAGATATTCCGCCTGATCCGCCGCTTGAGCGCGAAGGGCCTGGCCATTCTGCTCTCGGAGCAGAACGCGAGGCTGAGCCTTGCCATTGCCGACCACGGCTGCGTCATTGAGAAGGGCCGCGTGACGCTGCAGGGCGGCGGCAAATCCCTGCTTGACGATCCCGAGGTCGCGGAGCGCTATCTCGGCGTGGGCGCCTCCGTCGGCGTCTCGGGCGTGCAGCGGCGCGAGCGCATGGCTGAGAGCCTGCGCGAGCTCTTCCGGGATTGAATGCCCGACGCAATCAGCTGAACGGAGGCGGTCTCTTGAAGCTCTCATTTCCCATCCTCGCTCTGGCGGCCGTGCTTGCCGGCCTCCTCGCAACTCCTCCCGCCGCGCGCGCCGATTGCTTCGAGGATTGCCGGAATAGCTGCAGAAATGCCGCCTCCAGCGGCGTCACCTCCGATGAGTGCCTCAGCACCTGCAGCCAACAGCGCTGCGGACGCCAAACGAATTTCTTCGGCGCGATCGCCTATGGCGAGGAGAGCGGGGCCTGGGGTGACGCGCTCGATCTCGCCGACGGCGACTCCGCCAATCAGAGCGCCGTCGCCAAGTGCCGCCAGCATGGTCAGGATTGCCGGGTCGTTCTGAGTTTCCAGAATGGCTGCGGCGCGCTTGCGGCCGCCAACAATCGGCGCTACGGCACGGGCCAGTCCCCCGACCGTCAGAAGGCCGAATCCCTCGCACTCGCGGCCTGCAGGGGCAATGGCGGTCAGCCCTGCAATATCTTGATCGGCAGTTGCACCCGGAAGCCGAGCTGAGCGCTACTCGACCCGGCGCAGGAAGCTGCGTTCCTCCGCAGGGATGAGGCGCTCCTCGCGCGCGAAACGGAAATTCTCGGCGCCCGCTGCGTCCGTCTTGAGCCGCGCGCGATAGGCCTCGTAAGCGGCCAGGCTCTCGAACGAAATCAATCCGTAGGCGGTGTCGTTCGTGCCCTCGTGCGGCACCCAATAGCCCACCACCGTGCCGCCGCAGCGCGGAATGATCTCGAGCCAGCGCCGGGCGTAGGCCTCGAACTCCGCGAGTTTGAAGGGGTCGATGCGGTAGCGGATGAAGACCGTGAGTTCCATGGCCGTGCCCTCCCAGCTGCTTCGCCTATTCTCGCGGCTCCCTGGGTCCGATGGTTCGGCGGCGATCGAAGTGTGGAGAGGAACCGGCTTGTTCGGGCTGCGCCCATCCTGCACCATGCGCGCCCCACCGAATGGCATGAGGACGGGACCATGACCGGCAAGACAGTGCTGCAGCGGCTCGACGAGGTCGTGAACGAATTCTGCCTGCGCGTGCGCTATTTCCGCGAGGAGATGACGCCGGGGCGCGCACGCACCTTCGTGCGCCAGCACCGCCTCAACACGCGCCAGCGCAATTCCGTGCTGAAGCTCCGCGTTGCCACGAACTGCACGGATTGGGAAACGCGGCTCAACATCATCCGCGCCTGCACGCAGGAGGTGATCGCCGACCATGAGCACGGCCATGGCAAGGCGCATTGGCAGATCCTGGAGGAGCTTGGGGTGCGGATCGGCATGCCGCTTCAGGAGATCCGCGAAGCACCGCCGCTGCCCTCGACGCAAGTCTGCTGGGCCGCCTGGGAAGGCCTCATGAGCAATCGGCACTGGATCGAGGGGATCGTCGCAAACACCTGCGCCGAGCGCATAAACGTGCCCGGTTACGGCGCGGGCACCATGCGAGAGCATGGCTGGTTTGGCCTCGAGCGGCAGCGCTGGCGCAAGCTCTTCGGCCTCTCCGACGCCGACCTCGACTTCTTCGAGCTGCACGAGCAGGCGGACATCGAGCATTCCGACATGGGCTGGCAAGCAGTCGCGCGCTTTGCGAGCCAGTACGGCATGGAGGACGCCGCGGTCAAAGCCTGCGAAATAAATCTGCGGGTCTGGGAGCTCTATCTCAACGGGATCGCCGAGGCCGGCGATCGCGCCGCGAGCTGATCCGCCGCTGTGACGGATGCGTGCAGCGCCCGTGTGTAGAGGGTAATCGCGAGCAGCATGTTCACGCGCACGCCATCCTCCGCCAGCGGCAGGGCCAACCGCTCCATCGCGAGATAGCTCTTGTCTACGTGAAAGGTCGGCTTGCCGCGGCGATAGCTCGGGAGTCCCGCCGCGACCGAGAGGTAATCGGCATGGCTCGCGCTCTCGAGAAACGTGGGATGCACCGCGTCGAGATAGTTGCCCGTGAAGTCTGCGCCCATGGGCGTAACGTGCGCGGTGCCGATGAGGCGATAGCGGAAGCGCAACCGCGGCTCGCGCAAGACGTCGAGAAGCCAGAGATAGGGCAGCACGCTCGGTGCGATCCGCAGGGGATCGAAATGCCGGCGCGCTGGGAGCAGCGTCGGTGCGGGACGGATCGCGAGCCAGAGCTCGCCGAGCGCGCGCACCCGCGGATCGGCGTCGTCGGGGAGCGTGGCAGCGAGGCTCGCTTCGGGATCGGCCGGGAGCGGCTTCGGAGCGGCAAGGGTCGCAGTGGCAGGCTGCATGGCCGCCTACAATTCCACCGCGTGCTTGCGGAGTCGTTAATTTCCCCGTTGTGGGCCTTGCCAGCTATGCGGGAGTGCCCTCTCTCCGGTAGCGCCAGATCTTGATCGGCAGGAAATTGCGTGCGATCCAGCACACGGGCTCGGCTTTCACGCCCGGCGGAATCCAGCGCAGCGGCGAGCTCCGCATGTTCGTGAGCTGATGGAAGGAGCCGCCGGGTCCGAGGAGATCGAGGCTCCCCTGGAGTATTGCGGTCTGCACCTCCCGTGGGAACCAGCGAATGGGCAGGCTCGAGACCACGGTCGCCGCCCGAGCGATGCCGACCGTCGCGAGCAGCTCGGCCAAGCGCCCGGCATCGCCGGCGATCACGGCGATTCCCGGGAAGCGTCGCCGGAGCAATGCCGCGAACTCGGGATCGAGCTCGATTGCGACGAGACGATTCGGCGGACATCCGGCCGCGAGCAGGCCACGCGTGAGGCTGCCGGTCCCGGCGCCGAGCTCCACGACCGCCCCCGGCCGCCGCAGCTCGAGGCGAGCCGCCACCGCCTGCGCTACCCACCGCGAGGTCGGCGCGAGCTCGCCCACGCTTAGCGGGTGGCGCAGCCAGCGGCGCAGTAGAAGCGGCCATTCGCCCGGCGCCCAGGGCTCTCCGGCGGCATCGAAATCGGCGGATTTGAAATCGGAGGCCCTCATGGCGCCGCGCTCAGCAGAGTTCCACTGCCGGAGTTGAGCACGGGCCGCGCGGCTTTTCCAGCGGCGATGCACCGGCATGCGCGGAGTGAGAACGCGACTCGCCGCGGAGGCCCTGCGCTTCGCTCCAAGGAGGAGCGTGCCCGGCTCCGCTATTCATCCGAGCGAGCGAGCGTCCCCGCGTTTTGTGCCGCCATGGCGGGCGTGCTATCCTTCTGCGAGTGGAGACTCCGATGAGCGATCCGGCCCAGCTGCTGACGCTGCAATTCCTCTCCTGGCTTGCGATCCGCCCGCGCAGCTATGGCGAGGTCAAGGACGCGTGGCGCAGCACGTGTCCGCGCCTCACGATATGGGAGGACGCGGTCGAGAGCGGGCTGATTCAGTTTCAGAACGGCGGCGAGCGCTTGAGCGATCGCTCCGCGGTGACGCTGACACCGCGCGGGCGCGCGCTTCTCCAGGACGGGGTGGCCGCGCAGTGAAGTCCGCACTCGTCTGCGGCGCCGGTGGATTCATCGGGAGCCACCTCGTCGCGCGGCTGAAGCGCGAGGGCTTCTTCGTGCGCGGCGTCGATCTCAAATTTCCGGAATTCGCGCCGACCGAGGCCGACGATTTCGTCATCGGCGACCTCCGGGATTTTGCGGTCTGCAATCGTCTCCTCGACCGCCGATTCGACGAGGTCTACCAGCTCGCGGCCGATATGGGCGGCGCGGGCTACCTCTTCACCGGCGAGAACGACGCGGACGTCATGCACAATTCCGCGCAGATCAACCTCAACATGCTGGAGGCGTGCCTCCGGCGCGACACGCGGCGAATCTTCTATTCCTCGAGCGCCTGCATGTATCCCGAATACAACCAGCGCGACCCCGACAATCCCAAGACCTCCGAGGACAGCGCCTATCCCGCCGCACCCGACAGCGAGTACGGCTGGGAGAAGCTCTTCAGCGAGCGTCTCTATCTCGCCTATTTCCGCAACAAGGGCATGGAGCCGCGTATCGCGCGGTACCACAATATCTTCGGTCCCTTGGGCTCCTGGAACAACGGCAAGGAGAAGGCCCCGGCCGCGCTCTGCCGCAAGATCGCGGAGGCGAAGGCAGGAGGTGAGATCGAGATCTGGGGCGACGGCAAGCAGACGCGCTCTTTCCTCTACGTCGACGAGTGCCTGGAGGGTACGACGCGGCTTATGCGCTCGAGCTGGATGGGGCCCGTCAACATCGGCTCCGAGGAAATGGTGACGATCGACGGCCTCGCCGAGGGGATCATGGCGGTCGCGGGCAAGAAGGTCGCGATCCGGCACATCCCTGGCCCTCTGGGCGTGCGCGGCCGCAATTCCGACAATCGCCTGATCGAGGAGAAGCTCGGTTGGAAGCCCAGCGCGCCACTCAAGAGCGGGCTCGCCACCACCTACGCCTGGATTGCCGGCCAAGTCGAGCTCGCTCGCGGCAGCAACTCGCCGAAGGTCTGACTCCCTCTTCCCTTTGGGGGAGGAATCCCTAAAGCGTTTCCTTGGCCGTGACCTTGCGGGTCTCCACGAGGCTGTCGGTCGAGGCGTTCGCGAGGACGAAGTCGTAGCGGATGCGCCGGAGCTTCGGCCAGCGTCCCGTGCCCGAGGCCGGCTCCAGCTTCACCACCAGCGACTTCGAGACGCCGAAGACGGTATCGGAATCGATATGGGGGTCGCCGTCGATGTAGAGCGCGCTGATGAGCTCGTCGTATCCCTCGGCATGCAGCATGTAGTGAATGTGCGCGGGTCGGAAGGCGTGGCGGTGGAGCGCACGGAGGAAATCGCCGACGGGTCCGTCGACCGGCACCGAATATCCGATCGGCAGCACCGTGCGGAAACTGTAGCGGCCCTCGAGATCGGTGCGGAATTGCGCGCGGAGATCGGGCGAGGGATCGGCGCGCTGGCTGTCGTAGATGCCGTCGGCTGCGGCCTGCCAGACGTCGAGCACGGCATTCGCGATTGGCTTGCCGGCGGTGTCGAGAATGCGGCCGGAGCAATGCACGGTCTCGCCGGGCTCGCCCTCGGCGATGTTGCCGTCGGCAGGCAGATGCGGTGCGTCGTCGCGGTAGAAGGGACCGATGACACTGGTCGTCGTCGTGCCCGCGACCGGCCGGCGCTGCATCACCGTCACCAGCATGCTGAGGCCCATGATGTCCGAGAGCAGGATCATCTCCTGCCGCTCCGGCGTCGCCTTCTGCCCGGTCGCGGTCAGGAACTTGATCGCCTCGAGCCATTCCGACGGCGTGAGCTTCACCTCCCGCGCGTAGTCGTGGAGGTGATGGACCAGCCGCGTGATCAGATATTTGAGCCGCGGATCTGGCGTTTTCGCGAGCGTCTCGAGGACGGCCTCGGTGATGTTGTTCTGGTCGACGTCGCGCATGGACACCTCACTCGCTGTCGACGCGGTGCGGGATCTCGCGGACCGCGTTGGAGAGTATTCCGACGCCCTCGACCTCGGCCTCGATCTTGTCGCCGCCTTTGAGAAGGCCCGGCGGGTTCATGGCGAAGCCCACGCCGCTCGGCGTTCCCGTCGCGATCACGTCGCCGGGTTCGAGCGTCATCCCCAGCGAGAGCTGCTCGATGATGGTCTTGAGGTCGAAGATCATGAGCTTGGTGTTGGAGCTCTGCCGCTGCTCGCCGTTGACGCGGAGCTTGATGTCGAGCGCCTGCGGATCCTTGATCGCGCTCGCATGCACGATGTGCGGGCCCATCGGGCAGGAGCCGTCGAGCGCCTTGCCCTTGAACCACTGCTCGTGCCGGCGCTGCAGATCGCGTCCGGTCACGTCGTTGATGATGGTGTAGCCGAAGACGTGGCTGAGCGCGCGATCCTTGGAGATGTTCTTGCCGCGCTTGCCGATGATTACGCCGAGCTCGACCTCGTAGTCGAGCTTCTGCGTCACCTGCGGGTCGTAGGGGATCTCGTCGCCGGGTCCGATGATCGCGGTCTGCGGCTTCGTGAAGAACTGCGGAAATTCCGGCAGCTTGATCTCGGTGCCGCGGGCGCGATGGCCTTCGGCAACGTGCTCGAGGTAGTTGCGGCCTACGCAGAAGACGTTCTTGCGGGGGTGCGGGATCGGCGCGAGGACCTTCACCGAGGAGAGCGCCAAGGTATTGCCGGCATTGGCCCGCTTCCCGGCCTCGCGCGCGGCCGCGAGGCCGGCCTCGCCTGCGAGCACCACCTCGAGCACGGATTTGGCGCCGGCAAGGCCGCTCACACCCTCGGAGAGATCGAGCACGCGCTCGCCGTCGATCAGCAGGCCCGCGCCGGTGCGGTTGCCCTGGCGGAAGGTCACGAATTTCATGGTGCAATTTCCTCGTGGAATGAAAGTGGTGTCAGCGCAGGTCCGAGGCCATCACCTCGGCGCGCCGGCCCTTGGCCTCGGACGCGGCGAAGTTGAGCTCGACCTTGACGCCATTGGGATCGAGAAGGAATAGCTGATAGAGGCCCTGGTCGTCCACCTGGCGCTCCTTGAAGGCGACCCCCAGGCGGCGCAGATGCTCGAGCATGTCCGGAAGGCCGGTTGCGCGGAAGGCCACGTGGTCGATGACGCCGGAGCCGCGCGTCGCCTCGGATTCCTGTCCGAGATAGCGCTTGCGCTCCTCCGAGACCTTGGTGCCGCCCTGGGTCATGTGCAGCACGTCGCGCTCGCCGAGATAGAGCCAGTAGACGGGAAAGCCGAAATCGGGATGCGGACCTTCGCGCATGCCGAGGACGCGGACGTACCAATTCTTGGTCGCCTCGAGATCCTCGGCCTGGATCAGGTAGTGCTCGAGATGGCTCAAGGGCATGGGGGCGTACTCCGGTGGAACGCGATATTATCGGCGCCGGGTGGCCCCGCGTAAAGGCCGCCCCCAACGCATCGGAGGCTCCGCGCATGCCCGCCTATTGGGTCGCCCGTTCCCGCGTCATCGATCCCGTCGAATACAAGAAATACACGGATCTCGTCCCCGCGATCATCGCCAAGCACGGCGGCAAGGTCCTCGCCCGCGGCGGTCGTTTCGAGATCGTCGAAGGACCACAGAAATTCCACCGCTTCATCGTGATCGAGTTCCCGACCCTGGAGCAGGGGGTCGCCTGTTTCAAATCTCCGGAATACGACGCCGCCGCCCGTTTCCGCCGTGCCGGCGCCGGCGAGGTGGAGACCGTCATCGTCGAGGGTGTTATCCCATCTTCGATTGGAGAGGGAGGTTTGCGCGGCTAATCGTATTGAGCATAGGATAAAGAAAACCTGTTGGATCGGGAGGAAGCGAAAAGTGCTCAAAAGACTCATTCTCGCATTGTGCGTCCTTCTCGCCCTTGCCGCGCTGCCTGCGCTCGCGCAGAACAAGACGCCGATCCGGATCGGCTACGGCATGGCGCTCACTGGCGGCCTGGCCGCCAATGGAAAATCCGCCCTCCTCGCGCAGAAGATCTGGGAGGCGGACGTCAACGCGAAGGGCGGGCTTCTGGGCCGGCCGGTGCAGCTCGTTTATTACGACGACCAGAGCAATCCCGCGACCGTACCGGGCCTCTACACCAAGCTTCTAGACGTGGACAAGGTCGACCTCGTGATCGGCGGTTATGCCACCAACATGCTGGCGCCTGCGATGCCCGTGGTGATGCAGCACAACAAAGTGCTGATCGGGCTCCTCGGCCTCGCGGTGAACACGGAGTTCAAGTATTCACGTTATTTCGTGATGGCGCCCACGGGCGGCATGGATCCGAAATCCTCGATCTCGCAGGGGTTCTTCGAGGTCGCGGCTGCGCAGAATCCGAAGCCGAAGACGCTCGCGATCGTCGCGGCCGACGCCGAGTTCTCGCGCAACGCCGCCGACGGCGCGCGCGAGAACGCCAAGAAGATCGGGCTCGAGATCGTCTACGACAAGACCTATCCGCCGAGCACGACCGATTACACGCCGATCGTGCGTGCGATCCAGGCGACCAATCCCGACGTCGTCTTCGTGGGCTCCTATCCCCCGGATTCGATCGGCATGGTGCGAGCGGCGGCGGAGGTAGGCCTCAAGGCGAAGCTCTTTGGCGGCGGCATGGTGGGATTGCAGGCGACCGCGATCAAGACGCAGCTGGGCCCCGCCCTCAACGGCATCGTCAACTACGACTTCTGGATTCCCGTCCCGAAGATGCAGTTCCCAGGGGTCAACGAGCTCATCAAGCGTTATCAGGAGCAAGCGGCGGGGCAGGGCGTCGACGTGCTTGGCTATTACATGGTGCCCTGGGCCTACGCGCAGCTCCAGGTGCTCGGCGAGGCGATCACGGCCACGAACAGCCTCGACGACGCCAAGATCGCGGACTACATCCACGCGAACACCTTCAAGACCGTGCTCGGTGACGTGAAATTCGGCGGCAACGGCGAATGGGCGGTGCCGCGGGTCGTGCAGGTGCAGTTCCACGACATCAAGGACAACAGCGTGGACCAGTTCCGCACCATGGATACGCAGACCGTGGTGGCGCCCGCGGATTACGCCTCGGGCAAGGTGATCTATCCCTTCACCGACGCGCGCAAGTGAGCGCGCGCGGCAGCGCATTCGTTCCGCACGACCTGGCGGCGCCCATCCCCGGCGCCGCCCAGGGCCCGCTCGCGGGCCTCACCTGCGCCATCAAGGACATGTACGCGATCGCCGGCGAGCGCACGGGCGCCGGCAATCCCGAATGGCTCGCGACGCATCCGCGGGAGACTTCGACCGCGCCCTCCGTGCAGAAACTGCTGGACGCCGGCGCTACCGTCATCGGCAAAACCGTCTGCGACGAGTTCTTCTTCAGCGTCACCGGCGCCAACGCGCATTATGGAACGCCCATCAATCCGCGCGCGCCGGGGAGGCTTCCCGGCGGCTCCTCCAGCGGCTCCGCCTCCGCGACGGCGGCGGGCGCCTGCGACTTCGCGCTCGGCAGCGACACCGGCGGCTCCGTGCGCATCCCCGCGTCGCTTTGCGGCCTCTATGGGTTGCGACCGACCCTCGGGCGCGTGGATCTCGCAGGCGCGATGGCGATGGCCCCGAGCTTCGACACTGGCGGCTGGTTCGCCTGCGGCCCCGGCCTCATGCGAAAGGTCGGTGCCGTGCTCCTGCTGGGCGCGGGGGAGCGGGTGCGGATCAACCGCTTGCTCGTCGCCGCCGATTCGTTCGCGCAAGCCGATCCCGAGGCGGCTGCGGCCGGCGAGCGCGTGCTGCGTCGCGCAGTGCAGGTGTTGCCCGCGCCGGAGCGCGTGGCGATCTCGCCCGAGGGCTTCGATGCCTGGCGCCAATGCTTCCGCGCGATTCAGGGACGCGAGATCTGGGAGATCTATGGTGCCTGGATCCAAGAGAACCGTCCCGGCCTCGGTCCCGGCGTCCGGGAGCGCATCGACTACGCGGCGACCGTGACTGCGGAGGAGGCGGCCTCCGCTCGGCGCATCCAGGCCGAGGCGCGGGCGCGGGTGCGCGGCCTCGTCGAGCCCGGCACGATCCTGGCATTGCCGACCGCGCCCTCGATCGCGCCGACCATTGCGGTCTCGCAAGCGGCGCTCGATCATTTCCGCGCGCGCGTGATGGCGCTCACCTGCGTCGCGGGCCTGAGCGGCCTCCCGCAGATCACCTTGCCCGCGGGCACGGTCGATGGCTGCCCCGTCGGATTGTCCTTCATCGCCTGGGAAGGCGGCGACGAGGCGTTGCTGGATCTCGCAGTGACACTCGCGCCCTACTGCGGGCAGTAGAGTAGAACCAAGTTCCAAGCTCACCTCAGAGACGATGAGGCAGTGAGAGTCGGCGCCCGCGGCGAGGCCGCAATTTCTCTTCTCATTGTCCCTGTGGGGATCTTGATATGAGTGCGTACATGACCTGATCCTGGAACGTGTCGCCCACGAGGAGCCGGTCGCGTAGCGGCCCGCTCTCGCGGCGGAAGCCGAGTTTCTCGGCGAGGCGCGCGGAGGCGAGATTTTCGGGATGGATCAGCGCCTCGACGCGCCGCACGCCCAGGGCCTCGAAGCAATGCTCGAGCAGCGCCGTCATCGCCTCTGTCATGAGGCCGCGCCGCCAATAGCGCCGCGCGAGGATGTAGCCGACTTCGAGCCGGCGATTGCGCTGCTCCCGGTGGTGATAGTTGACGAGCCCGATGCAGCGCCCGCCGTCCTTCAACGCAATCGCCCAGACACCGTAGGCGTAGGGATTGTGCTTCATCACCCAGCGCAACGCGCGCTCGGTCTCCGCGAGGCTCGCATGCGCCGGGAAATCCCAGTAGCGCATCGCCTCGGGATCGCCGTAGGCCTCGTGCAGGCCCGGCGCATCGGAAAGCTCGAACGGCCGCAGCCTGAGCCGCGGCGTCTCCAGCACGGGAACGGACTCGGAATCGCCCGCCATGGCTCAGAGGTTGGGCACGTCCGGCGGCAGCCCCAGTGCCACGCGCCCATATAGCATCCCTTGCGCGTCCCAGGTGATCGCCTGATGCCCAATCGCGGCGTGGACGTCGCGGAAGGCGCGCTGCAAGGGATTGCGCTCGTAGATCGCGCCGCCGCCCGCGCCCGCGAAGAGAATGTCGACCGCACGCACGCACATCCCCGCGGCGTAGGCGCCGTCGCGGCGCCAGCGCGCTTTGGCCTCGATGCTCGGTATTTCCTGGCGCTCCGCGATCGCCATCGCCTCGTCGCAGTCCTTGAGCATGAGCGCCTCCGCTGCCTCCGCGAGCGCGGCGGCCTCGGCGATGCGAAGCTGCAAGGTCGGCAGCTCCGCGAGGGCCTTGCCGCTGTACGTGCCGACGCGCGTGCGCATGGCGCCCGTGAACTGCTCGAGCGCGCCCTGGGCGATGCCGAGCGCCACGGGTCCCACGACATAGGCAAAGAGCGCCGTGAGCGGCAACCGGTAGAGCGCGCCGGGATTGACGGCGCTCCCTGGGCTCGGGCCGCCGCGCCCCGCAGCCACCGCGAGCGTCAGATGCTCGGGGACGAAGACGTCATCCATCGTCACGTCCTCGCTTCCGGTGCCGGCGAGGCCCATGACGTGCCAGGTATCGAGGATGCGGATGTCGCTTCGCGGCACCAGGAACATGCGCGCGGAATCCGGCTCGCCCTCGATCATCGCGCCCATGATGAGCCAGGAGGAGGGATGAACGCCGCTCGAGAACGGCCAACGCCCGCTCACGTGATAACCGCCGGGCACACGCCTCGCCTTCCCGCAATTGAAGATGACGGCGGACCCGATGAGCGCATCTCGATCGGCACTCCAGATCGCGTCCTGCGCCTCGGGATCGAAATAGCCGAGCATCCAGTGATGGCTCGCGAGGTTCGCGAGCACCCAGCCCGTCGATGCGCATCCCCGCGCCACAATAGCCACGAGCTCGACGATCGCGCGAAACGGCAGCTCGCCGCCGCCGACGCGAGCGGGCTGATGCATGCGAAAGAGGCCCGCCTCATGCAATTCCGCGATGGTCTCGTCGGGAATGCGCCGCTGCGTCTCGGTCCTCTGCGCGCGCTCGCGGAGGAGCGGAACGAGTTTCTCCGCACGGACACGGTAGTCGGCGATGGTCGGGGATTTGTTCATGTGCGTGCATGACAGCGGCGAGGCGTCTCGCTGTCAACGATGGCGTTCGGAATTATGGCCGGGACGCACGGCATGTGCGCGGCCTGCATCGAAGCGCGCTTCGCGTCCCTCCGTCCCGGGCCACCCTCACAGTCCCAAATAAAATTTTCTGATGAGCTCGTTGTTGTTGAGCTCCTCGGCCGATCTGCCCTCGAAGGCGATCTTGCCGTGGACGATGACGTAGCCGCGGTCGGCGATCTTGATCGCTTGCGTGAAGTTCTGCTCGGCCATTAGCACGGTCAGACTGTAGGACTCCTTCAATGCCTTGATGGTCGCGATGGTGCGCTGGACCAGCACGGGTGCAAGGCCGACCGAGGGCTCGTCTACCAGGAGTATCTTGGGCGCCAGCATGAGGGCGCGGGCAAGCGCGAGCATCTGCTGCTCGCCACCGCTCATGCTGCCCGCGAGCTGGCCCCGGCGCTCGAGAAGGCGCGGGAAGGTCTCGTAGCAGAAATCGAGATTGCTCTTGATCTGCGCGCGCGCGACCGGGCGGAAGGCGCCGAGCAGGAGGTTCTCCTCGACGGTGAGCTTCGGGAAGAGCCGGCGGCCCTCCGGCACCAGCGCGATGCCGAGATCGACTATCTCCTCCGTGCGGCGGCCCACGAGCTCGTGCCGCTCGCCGTCGATCTCCGCTACGATGCTGCCGGCACTGGGTTCGAGGATGCCCATGATGCATTTCATGAGCGTGCTCTTGCCATTACCGTTGGTCCCGAGCAGAGCCACCGTCTCGCCGGGCGCGACCGCGAGCGAGACGTCCTCGAGCACGCGGACGGAGCCGTAGGCGGCGTGGACGCCGGTCAATGCGAGGCTACTCGCCAAGATAGGCCCGCTCGACTTCGGGGTTGCGGATCACCTGCTCCGGCAACCCGTCCGCGATCTTACGTCCCGCGACCAGCACGACGAGGCGCTCTGAGAAGCTCATCACCGCGCGCATGATATGCTCGATCAAGATGATGGTGATCCCGCGCTCGTTGAGGCGGCGCAGCAGGGCGAGGATGTCGTCGACCTCGGAATGCGAGAGCCCCGCCATCGCCTCATCCGCGATCAGGAGCTTGGGCTCAGCCGCCATCGCACGCGCGAGCTCGAGCTTGCGCATCTCCACTTGACTCAAATCGCGTGGCAGGTGTCCGGCCTTCTCCGTGAGGCCCACGAGGCCGAGGAGTTCCCGACTGCGCTCGTCGATCTCGGTCGGCGGCAGGTGCCGCCCCCCTCGCGCGTTGACCGTGTAGAGGAGGGGAATGCGCAGGTTCTCCGCGACGGAGAGACTCCTGAAGGGGCGAGGAAGCTGAAAGCTCCGGGCCATGCCGAGGCGTGTGCGCTCATGCGCGGGGAGCCCATCCATCACGGCGCCGTCGAAGCGCACGCTGCCGCTCTCGTGCCGCAGCGTCCCGCAGAGGCAGTTGACGAGCGTGCTCTTGCCGGAGCCGTTGGGACCGATGAGGCCGACGCGCTCCCCCGCTCCGACCTCGAGGCTGATTGCATCGAGCGCGACGAAGCCGCCGAAACGCTTGCCGACTTCCGCGACCGCGAGGAGCGGCGGACTCATACCGTGCTTCTCCGCCGCCGCGATCGGAGGAGGCCCAAGATGCCGTTGGGCGCCGCCACCACGAAGAGCACGAGCACGACCCCTACCAGGAGCACGTTCACCTGCGGATAGCCCTCGAAGATGCGGCTCACGCTCGCCCATTGCTGGACGCCGCCCAGCAGCAGCGTGCCGATCAGGGGCCCTATCCAGCTCGTGGTACCGCCGATCAGCGGCATCGCGATGCTGTTGACGGCGTAGTCGAGGGTGAAGGCGGATTCCGGATTGAGATAGGCGCCGTAATAAAGATAGGGCGCGCCCGCCATGCCCATGAGGGCGCCGCTCAAGGTGGTCGCAATGAGCTTGAGCTTGAGCGTCGGCACGCCCGAGGCCTCCGCCGCGGTCTCGTCGTCGCGGATCGCGGCGAAGCCGTAGCCGAGCCGCGAGCGCTCGATCGAGCGTGCGATCGTTATCGCCCCAATCGACAGCAGCAGCATCAGGAGGAAGAGGTATTGGCTGTAGGAGCCGAGGAGCGGCACGGTCATGGGCCGGACGATGTAAGTTCCCTTGGAGCCGCCGATAAAGCTCCAATTCGTGATGAAGGTCTTGAGCACCACCGCGAGTGCGAGCGTTGCGATCGAGAAGAAGACGCCGCGGAGCCGGAGCGTAAGATAGCCCATGGCCAGCCCGATCACGCCGGAGACGACGCCGCCCGCGACCATCAGCGCCGGCAGCGGCAACGTCACGAGCTTCGTGAGCGCCGCGGTGCTATAGGCGCCGAGCGCGAAGAAGGCGGGCGTTCCGAAATTAACGTACCCGGTATAGCCGCCGAGGATATTCCAGGCGGTCGCGAGCACGAGGTATTGCAGCACCACATAGCCCGCGACGAACACGTATTCGTTCCCGACGGAGCGCGCGAGGAAGAAGACGAGGGCGCCGACCGCAAGCGCCGCCACGAGGAAGAGGTGATTGCGCACGGGCCTAGCGTCCGAGGATGCCCGCGGGGCGGAAGGCGAGGGTCAGCAGCAGGAAGCCGAAGGAGACCGCAGGCGCCCAGGATGGTCCATAGAATGTCTGTGTCAGGCTCTCGACGACGCCCAGCAGCATGGCCGCAACCAGAGTGCCCGGGAAGCTGCCCATACCGCCCAAGACGCAGATCGCGAAGACGCGCCCGATGTAATCCCGACCCATCGAGGGCTCGACCGCCTGCTGGATCACGATCAGCATGGCGCCCGCGACGGAGGCGGTCGAGATCGCGATCGCGAAGGCGATACGCTTTATGCGGACGGGATTGGCGGCCATGAGGCGAAGTGCCATCGGGTCCTGCGAGACCGCGGCGATCGCGCGGCCGATGAAGCTACGCGTGAGATAGAGGTGAAGCGCGCCGAAGAGCGCCAGCGACACGATGCAGGGAACGAGAAGCCGCATGGGAAAGTCGACGATGCCGATATGCTTGCTGCCGCCGACCCAACTCGCCTGCACCGAGCGGTAATCGACGCCGAAGACCAGGATGAGGCTCACCTCCGTGATGAAGAGGATGCCGAAGAAGAAGGCGAGGCCGCGCAGCGATTCCTGTCCGCGCCGCTCGAAGGCGACGTAGTAGACCTGATAGATGAGCGCGCCCAATGCGAAGAAGGCGGGCATCGCGAGGATGCCGGTGAGGATGGGGTCGAGCCCGAGCCTGTCGTTGACGTAATAGGCGACGTAGGAGCCGAGCATGATGAAGGCGGGATGCGCGATGTTGACGATGTCGAGCATCCCGAAGGCGATCGAGATACCCACCGTCACCGCCGCGTAAAAGCCGCCGAGCATGAGCCCGGCGGCGAGCGCGTTCAGCAGGAGATCAAGCGAGAAGTCCACGCACAGGCTCCCTGGCCACCTGTGGCATCGTCCGCGACACGGACCGCCTCCCTCAATTTCGCGCGAGCGCGGTTCAATCCGCCCGCTTTGGCCCCCCGTTCGGGCGCGCGAAGCCTATCACGAAACCCTACACCCGCAGCAGCAATCCTCGCCCGCCGTGGGGAGCGATCGAGGTCGATATGCGACACCCCCGGAGGGGGCATTCGAGGAGTGTCAAGCTTGTCTCGACTGCGAAACTTCCTACGTCTAGAGACGCCGGCCGTCTCGGCGTCTAGAGTGTGGGACAGGAACATGGCTCTCGCCCGTGCCTTGGTTTGCGCCCTTGCCCTAATGGCTGCGGCGCCCTCCCTGCTCCAGGCGCAGGTGCAATCGCCTGCCTCGCCGTCGGCTCCGGCCGCGCCGCCCTCGCCGCAAGCTCCGGCCGCTCCGCCAGCGCCCCAGTCGCCGTCGGCGCAGCAACCCCCTCCCGTACAGCCGGGGCCGGCCGCGCCGGTCTACAGCGTGGAGCGGCTCGATCAGCTCTTGGCACCGATCGCGCTTTACCCGGATGCGCTCGTCGCGCAGATTCTCGCGGCCTCGACCTATCCGCTGGAGGTGATCCAGGCCTACCGCTGGCAGCAAGAGAGCGGTCACGCCGATCTCAATGGCGACCAGCTCGACGCAGCGCTCCAGGGCAAGGATTGGGACCCGAGCGTCAAATCCTTGATTCCGTTCCCCCAGGTGCTGCGGATGATGAACGACCGGCTCGACTGGATGCAGCAGGTCGGGGATGCCTTTCTCGCGCAGCCAGCCGATGTGATGGATTCGATCCAGCGCCTGCGCCTCGCCGCCTCGAAGGCGGGCTCGCTCAAGTCATCGCCGCAGCAGAGTGTCACCAATCAAGGCCAGGACGTCATCATCGCGCCGGCGGACCCGAACAACGTCTATGTGCCGGTCTACGACCCCAATGTCGTCTACGGCGCTTGGCCCTACCCGGCATATCCGCCTTACTACTGGTGGCCGGCGGATTTCGCATACGGTCCAGGATATTGGCCGGGCTGGTGGTGGTGGCCGCCCATCGCCGTGGTTAATTTCCATCACTGGGGCTGGGCAAATTGCAATTGGCACAACCACACGATATCCGTTGATCACGCGCGCTTCGACCACATCAACGGCTCGCATCCTCAGGGAGCGAGCAGCAGCGACACCTGGCAGCACGATCCCTACCACCGGCGCGGCGTGGCCTATCACGACCCCATGACGGCGGCGAAGTTCGCGCGGCCCGCGGGCTCCCCGGACGCGCGCCGATCATCGCGCGGCTTCCAGCCGGGGCCGGGACCGAGCGCGCACGGGCGGAGCGGCGCAATGACGCCTCCTCAGCCTCAGGTCTTCCGCGGCTCGTCCGCTTCGCAGGGTGGGTCGGGGGCCAAAGTTTCCGGACAGCCCCAGGTCCTGCGTGGCGGGGCAGGGCCCCGGACCAATCAGGCACAGCGGACCCTGCCGTCGGGGCCTGGCGTGCACGCCGGCGGCGCCAATTCGCACGCACAGGTCGAGCACGGCCGCCCCAGCCAACAGGCGATGGCGGTGCACCCGGCAAGCCCGCCCGCGGCTGCGCCTCACTCGCAAGGGTTCACCACCGGCGCGCCCTGGGGACAGGGCGGTGGCGGCGGTTACAGCGGCGGGGGAGGCGGCGGCGGGCATCGGTGACCGAGCCGATCGCACAAGCGGCGCGTGAGGGCCTCGGAAAGCGAGGAGGCCTGAATGTAAACATTCGCGGATTGGCCGAGGAGGTTCCATGGCGACGATCAAGAAAGAGACGCCATCGCCGGTCGAGCTCGAGATCAGCGGCGAGAAGGTTTGCTACATCATCGCCAAGGCGCGGGAATACGACGTCAAAGTCGAGCCCGTCGAGACCGATCCCGGCTCCAACCCGGCTGACGACAACGAGAGCGAGGTGCTCGAGGATTTCGCCGACGACGCGACCGATGTCGAGCTCAAGGAGGCGATTGAGGACTTGAACGAGGACGAGATCGTCGACCTCATCGCGATGACCTGGGTCGGCCGCGGCGATTTCCGGCGGGAGGAGTGGAACGAGGCGCGGGCGCTCGCGCGCGAGCGTCACCGCCGGCATTCCTCGGAGTACCTCATGGGGATACCCACGCTCGCGGATTTCATCGAAGAGGGTTTCAGCGAGCTCGGCCATTCCTGCGAGGAGTTCGAGCTGGGCCGGATGTAGCGGCAAATACGGGGCGGAGGGGCCAGGACCGTGGACAAGCCGAGCGAGCCCGCTTCGGGCGCGAAGCCGGCGCTCGGCATCGAGCCGCCGATCGTCGCGCGCGCACTGCTGCTGGGCGAGCGGCTCGACACCCGCAATCTCGAGCATCAGGAGACGCTGGGGCGCGCCCCGCTGGTCGCGCGGGTCAATGAGGGCGGCATCGCCGTGCTGTTCCGCTACGGCGCGATCGTGCTCTTCAACGTGACGCCGGCGGCGGAGAAGGCGCTGAGCGGACGCCTGCGCCCGCTGGTGACGGACGCGCTCGAGACCATAGAGAGCGAGGAGCTCCGTGTCGCGGTTCATCCGGAGGCCGATGAGCAGATCGATCTCGCGGGCTCGCTCTCGCTCAGGGAGCTCAGCGTCGAGCGGCTTCAGCTCGTCGCGGACATCCTCGCCAAGAGCCTGATGCTCGCCTACTACGAGATCCGCGTCGCCGGCGCCTTCGACCGCATCGAGCCGCTGGCGCAAACGCTGGGATTGAGCGGACGAGCCGGCAGCGAGGTGCAGGTGCTGCTACGCCAGATCGGCAGCGTTCTCGGCGTGCAGCACAAGATGGTCGGGCGGGTCGGCACCGGCGAGAAGCCGGATTTGCTCTGGGATCATCCCGAGCTCGAGCGGCTCTACGCGCGCCTCTCAGAGGAGTATGAGCTGCGCGAGCGCGACCGAGCACTCGACCGCAAGCTCGAGGTGATCTCGCGCACGGTGGAGACGCTGCTTGGCCTGATGCAACAGCGCAGCAGCCTCCGCGTCGAGTGGTACGTCGTGCTGCTGATCGTCGTGGAGATCGTGATCTCCGTGTTCTCGTTCTTCGTGAAGTGAGGCGGCGCCGCTCAGCGTGCGGCGAGGACCGCGCGAAGGCGCGCGAGCGCCTCGGCCGTTCCGCCGGAGACGTCGATCCGGCGCCAACCGATCGGGCCTAGATCGTAGCGGAGCTGACGCCGCAGCACGGCGGCATCCGCATCGGAGGCATCGTCGCGCCGGGCCTCGACGCGCGCGAGCAGGACTTCCGCCGGCGCTTCGAGCCAGAAGCCCAGGAACGGCACGCCCGCGCGCGTCGCAACCGCCTCGATCGCCGGGCGCTCGCCGGGGTCGACGAAGGTCGCATCGGCAATAGCGGCGTGCCCCCGGGCGAGCGCAATGCGGATCTCTTCGCGGAAGCCCGCATAGACGCGCTCGCTCACCGCGCGCGTATAGGCCTCGGCCGGGAGCCGTGTCTCGGGCGCGACACCGAGCATGCGCTTGCGCAGCACGTCCGTGCGCGCGATCCGCGCACCCGGCGGGGGTCCAAGCTCAGCCGCGAGGGATTGCGCGAGCGTCGACTTGCCGGTGCCACTGAGCCCGCCGAGCGCGACGAGCACCGCAGGCCGCGGCAGCAGCAGCTCCTGCGCGAGGCGCAGATACGAGGCTGCCTCGGCGGCGAGGCCCTGGGCCGCCTCGGTCCTCTCCTGCCGCGCGCGCGCCGCCATGCTCACATGCGAGCGAATCGCCGCCCGCATCGACATGAAGAGCGGCAGCGCCCCGATGCCGCCGAGATCGCCGCTGCGGTCGAGGTAGCGATTGAAGACGAGATTGGCGGCCTCGTGAAGCCCGCGATATCCGAGATCCATGAGCAGGAACGCGAGGTCGTATAGGACGTCGATGACGGAGATCGTCTCGCTGAACTCGATCCCGTCGAAGAGCGTGGGCACGCCGTCGAGGAGGCAGATGTTACGGAGATGGAGATCCCCGTGACAGCGCCGCACCTTGCCCTCGGCGCGCCGGCGGTCCAACTCCGGCGCGAGCCGGTCGAGTATCGCCAGCGATTGCCGGAGTAAGGCGTCGACCTCCGCCGCGGGCAGAATGTCCGAGCCGAGGCGGAGATTGCGGTCGCTGTCCTCGATGAGCGCGCGGGTCGCGGCGCTGCCGCCCCGATCCTTGCGCGGCGCCGACTTGGCGTGGACCTCCGCGATCGCATCGGCGAGCCGCCGCATCAGCAGCGGGGTGAGCGCGCCTTTTGCGGCGAGGCGGTCGAAGAGCGTCTCCTGCTCGAAGCGCCGCATCTCGACCGCCCATTCGATGGGCTCTCCGGTGCCATCGAGCGCGAGAGAGCCGTCGCGCTCGCGAGTGACGCTACGGAGCCCGAGATAGAGCTTCGGTGCCATGCTGCGCCCGAGCTCGAGCTCGGCCTCGCACTGTCGCCGTCGTAGGGCAGGAGTCGAATAGTCGAGGTAGGAGAGGGTGACCGCCCGCTTCACTTTCAAGGCGCGGTCGCCATCCAGGAACACCACGGAGATGTGGGTGTCGAGCCGCTTGACGCCGGCGCCGCGGCCCAGGAATGCGAATACTTCGCGTTGATCGTCGCTCATCTCGGAGAAGGCCCGAATTTGTCGTAGCATAGGCCAGGGGCTCGCCTGGCCTAACCATCTTGATCTAGCGCAAGCGGAGCCGGCGGGCATCGCCATAAGGTGCGCCATGGTGTTCAGGGATCGACGGGAAGCGGGCCGGCTTTTGGCGGAGCGGCTCGCGGGCTTCCGCGAGGCGTCGCCGGTGGTGCTTGGCCTGCCCCGCGGCGGGGTGCCGGTGGCGTTCGAGATCGCGCAGGGGCTGCGCGCGCCGCTCGACGTGCTGCTCGTACGCAAGGTCGGCGTTCCCTGGCAGCCCGAGCTTGCGCTCGGCGCAGTTTCGGACGGCGCCGATCCCGAGATCTTCATCGACCAACAGCTCAAGGCGCACTTCGATATCGACGATCATTATGTGGCGGAAGCCTGCGAGCGCGAGATCGCCGAAATCGACCGCCGCCGCGCGGCCTTCCGCGGCAATCTCGAGCCGCTCCCCGTCGAGGGGCGCGTTGCGATCGTCGTCGACGACGGCATCGCCACCGGTGCCACGACGCGAGTTGCACTGCGGGCCCTGCGGCGGCGGAAGCCGAGCCGCACCATTCTGGCAGTGCCGGTGGCACCGCGGGACTCTCTCGATGCACTGCGCGGCGAGGCCGACGAGATCGTCTGCTTGGAGACGCCGGAGAACATGGGGGCGGTCGGCTTCTACTATCAGGATTTCCGGCAGACGACCGACCGCGAGGTGCAGGAGCTGCTCGCGCGCTCCCGGCAGGACCGCGTCCGGCGCACGTGAGCGTTCAGCGGGCACCTGCCGTAAGACCGCCGTTCCAATCGAGGGCTGCCCCGCCGAGGGCCACGTAGAGTTGGGCCGTGTCGAGGTAGCGCTGTGCCCGTGCGCGGACGTAGCCGAGGCGAGCCTCCTGGTAGAGCCGCTGCGCGACGAGGACCTGCAGGAAGGTTGCTTGTCCCGCGGCGAAGCTCTCCTGCGTGAGCTTCAACGAGGCCTCGGCGGTATCGAGGGCACGGCGCTCGCTGGCGACGAATTCCGCATCGTGCTCGAGCGCGCGGAGCACATCCGCGACCTGGCCGAAGGATTGCAGCACCGTCTGCCGGTACACGGCCAGCTCCGCATTGTATCCCTCGACCGCAGCACGGCGCTGGGCCTCGAGCGTGCCGCCGTGGAAGATCGGCGCCACGAGGCTCGCGCCAACGCTCCAGGCCGCACTCGCGGGATCGATGAGAGTCCCGAGCGAGCTCGATTGCTGTGTCCAGGCCGCGGAGAGAGTGAGATCGGGATAGAGCTGCGCCGTGGCGACGCCGATCGCGGCGCTCGCGGCGTGAAGCTGGGCTTCGGCCGCCAGGACATCCGGGCGCTGGCGAACCAGGCTCGAGGGGAGCGTGAGCGGCAGTTCCTCCGGAAGCGCGATCGCGTCGAGCTCGAGGTCCGGCGCCGACCATTCCGCGGGCGCCTTGCCCAGGAGGATCGCGAGCGCGTGCCGCGCGAGACTGAGTTGCTGGCGAAGCGGCGGGAGCAGCGTCTCGTCGCTGGCGAGCTGGCTCTCCGCCGTCAGCACGTCGAGACGTGCGGAGCGGCCGGCCTGGAAGGCGACCTGCACCAGCTCGAGATTACGGCGGTCGACGGCGACGATCTCGTCGACCGCCGCAATCTGCGCACTGATCGAGGCAATGGTGAATGCTTCCGTCACGACGTTCCCGGTGAGTGCAAGGTAGGCGGCGGCGAGTTGATAGCGCTGCACCTCCGCAAGCGCGGCCTGCTGCTCGATGCCGCGGGCAATCCGGCCCAAGGGATCGGGATCGAAGCTCACGAGAGGCCCGACGCTGAAGAGGTTCACGCTCGGTCCGAGGCCACTGCCGGCAACGCCCTGAAGCCGCTCGCGCGCGAGGCCCGTTTTGAGGTCGAGTTGCGGAAATTGGCCGCCGCGCACCGCCGCCGTTTGCGCCGACGCCTGCGCCAAAGTCGCGCGCGCGCTGTCGAGGCTCGGACTCCCGGCGATCGCGAGGTCGACCATGCCGTCAAGCGGCGGGGAGCCGAAGGCGCGCCACCACGTCGGCGGCACTGCGTCTGCGGGCTTGAGACGTTGCCCCGCTGCGGCCGGTAGCGCTTCGGCGCTGGTGTAATTGGCGAGCTGCGGCAGTTTGGGGCGCGCGAAATCGGGCCCGACCGTGCAGGCCGCGAGCGCCGCCGCGAGCGCCGTGCCGAGAGTTAGAGATCTCAGGCTGCGGAGGACGGTCATTCGTAGCGCAGCGCCTCGATGGGATCGAGATGCGCCGCCTTCCGCGCGGGGTAGAAGCCGAAGAACACACCGACTGCCGCCGAGAAGAGGAAGGCACCGGCGATGATCGCCGGCGATAGAAGGGTGGGCCAGCCGAGGACCGCCGCGACCAGCTTCGTCGCGCCGATGCCCGCACCAATTCCGGCGCTGCCGCCGATCGTGCTGAGCAGCACCGCCTCGGCGAGGAATTGCACGAGGACATGCCGCCGCCGGGCGCCGATTGCCATACGGATGCCAATCTCGCGTGTGCGCTCGGTGACGGAGACCAGCAGGATGTTCATGATGCCGATCCCGCCCACGACGAGCGAGATCGAGGCAATCGTTGCAAGCAAGAGCTCGAGCGCGCGGGTGCTGCTCTCGGCCGCCTCGGTGATCTCACTGAGGTTCCGCACCGTGAAGTCGTTTGGTGCAGGGGGCCGGATGCGATGGAGCCGGGCCAGGGTCTGGGTCACTTCGACGATCGCCCGCGGCACGAGCTCCGCGCTCCGCGCCTGTACATAGAGCGTCTGCACGTAACCCGTAAGCCGCGGCTGGGTCCCGAAGGGATTGACCGCCTGTGGGTAGAGAGTGGCGCTCGTTGCCGGCGCCTGCAGCGGGACGGCGACGCCCAGCACCTTCCGCTCGGCGGTGCTGAAGGGCATCATCACAATGTCGTCCTGATCCTGGCCGAAGGCGCTCTGGCCTTTCGACTTCAGCACGCCCACAACGCGCATGGGGTTGCTCTTGACGAGGATCACCGCGCCCACGGGGTCTTGCCCGGGCGGAAAGAGCTTGTCGCGCACGGTCTCGCCGATGAGACAGACCATCGCGGCCGTCTCGAGCTCGCCCGCCTCGATGTTCCTGCCTTCGGCGATCGCCCAATTGGTGACAGGGAGATAACTGGGTGTGATCCCCTGCAGACTCGTGCTCCAGTTGCGATCGCCCGAGACCACTTGGCCGGCGCTCCGGAGCTGATAGGCCACGTTCAGGACCGAGGGTGCCTCGTGGCGGATCGCCTCGGCGTCGCTGACGCGAAGGGCGGTCGCACTGCCGAGACCTGCGCGGGCGCCGCCCGCGGTGGTGGCACCTGGAACCACCACGAGCAAATTGGTCCCGAGTGCCTCGAGCTGCTTCTTGACGGCGGCGTTGGCACCTTCGCCGAGTGCCACCATCGCGATCAAGGCGGCGACGCCGATGAAGACACCCAGCATCGTGAGCGCCGAGCGGAGCTTATTGCGGGCGAGGGAATGGGCGGCGGTGGCAATCACCATGACACCGAGAGACATGCCGGCGCTGCGCGCGGAGCCGGACGGAGCCTCCTCTTCTGATTCCACTTCGTCAGAGGCCTCGACGGGAATCGCGACTTGGCGCTCGTCGGAAACGATCTCGCCGTCGCGCATGGCGATGACGCGGTCCGCATAGGCCGCGACCTCGCGCTCATGCGTCACCACGATCACGGTGACCCCGCGCTCGCGGTTGAGCGCGCGGATCGTCGCCATGATCTCACGCGTGGTCCTGGTATCGAGATTGCCCGTGGGCTCGTCCGCGAGAAGCATGGCGGGATCGTTTATCAGCGCGCGCGCGATCGCGACGCGCTGTTGCTGGCCGCCGGAGAGCTGGCTCGGGTAATTGCGCTCGCGCTCGCCGAGCCCCAGGAGCCGCAGCGCGGTACGCGCACGGCCGAGCCGGTCGCGCGCGCCCGCGTAGAGAAGCGGCAACGCCACATTCTCGACTGCGCTCGTTCGCGCGAGCAGGTTGAAGCTCTGGAAGACGAAGCCGATGCGCTCGCTGCGGATCGCCGCAAGCTCGAGATCATCGAGCTCGGCCACGTCGACACCCTCAAAGAAGTAGCGTCCCTCGCTCGGGCGATCGAGGCAGCCCAGCAGGTTCATCAGCGTCGATTTGCCAGAGCCCGAAGGGCCCATGATCGCCACGAACTCGCCGCGCTGGATGGTGAGCTCGGCGGCGCGCAGCGCGTGAACTTCCTCGTCACCGAGATGATAGGTGCGGCCGAGGCTCCGCGTCTCCACCACCATCTCGGTCACGCGCCTCGCTCCCACAGGCTCAGTTCCGCGGACCGCGGGCGGCAAGCGCTTCCTCGCGCTGCTCCGCGACGACAACCGCGTCACCCTCTGCAATCTCGCCGCCGACGACTTCGGCGTTGGTGTCGTCGTCGAGCCCGATCTGGACGATCGCGGCGGCAGGGAGGCCCTGGCGCAGGACCCAAACCCGGGTCTGCGCAGCCGGGCGCGGCGCCGGGCGGCCACCGGGCGAGTAACGCAACGCGGCGTCGGGGATCCTCAGCACGCCCGCGCGCTCCGCGGTTACGATCCGCGCCGTCGCGGTCATGCCTGGCTTCAACAGCAGCTCCGGGTTTCCGGCACTGACGACCACGTCGTAGGTGACGACGTTCTGCACCGTCTGCGGCGCCTGACGAACTTGGATGACCTCGCCGTCAAAGGAGCGGTCGGGAAAGGCCTCGACACGGAAGCTCACTGTGTCGCCGACCTTCACCTGTCCGATGTCGCTCTCGCTGACGCTGAGATCGACCTGCATCTTCGTAAGGTCGGTCGCGATCAGGAACAATGTCGGCGTCTGGAAGCTCGCGGCGACGGTCTGCCCGACGTTGATGCTGCGCGAGACCACGGTGCCGTCCACGGGCGAGGCGATGTTGGTGTAGTCGAGATTGACGTAGGCCGCGTCGAGCGCCGCGGTCTGCTGCTCGATCGTGGCCTCGTCGAGCGCAATCTGCGCGCGCGCCTGCTCGAAGGCGCTGCGCGAGGCCTCCAACGCCTCCTGTGAGACGATGCCGCGCTTGAGGAGCGCCGCGTTGCGCTCATAGACGGATTGGGCGTAGGCGAGATTGGCCTTGTCCTTGCCGAGCTGTGCCTTGGCGCTGTTGAGGTTGGCGAGCGACTGCGCGACCGCCGTCAGATATGGGCGCTGGTCTATCTTGGCGCAGAGTTGGCCCTTCTTGACGTTGGTGTTGAAGTCGCAGAGGAGTTCCTGGATCACACCGGAGACGTAGCTTCCGACCTGTACGATCACGACGGGATTGACGGAGCCGCTCGCGGAGACCGTGCGCGCGACGGTGCCGCGCGCGACGGGCGCGGTGACGTAGCGAACGCGAAGCTCCCGCTGCTCGCTCCAGCGAAAGGCGAGGCCGCCAGCAGCGACGAGCAGCACCGCCAGAAAGACCCACGGCCAGCGCCGCCGCTTGCGCCGGGGCCGCGGCGCGGCGCGGGTACGGGGCGGCGCCACGTCGGGCCGTCCTCCCTCGTTCATGAAATCCCGTCCTCCGCCCCACCGTTGCGGCGGGATGGCTCGATCCGGGGCTGTTATGATACGAAACGGGGGGTTTCGCTAGCTCTAAAGGGTCTATTTCATAGTCACGCTCGGCCCCAGACCTCGCGTGCGGTCTCCACGATAAGCCTGAGCTTTGCGATTTCCTCGTCCAGCGTCAGCGCATTGCCTTCGACCGTCGAGGAAAATCCGCATTGCGGACTGAGGCATAGCTGGTCGAGGGGCACATATTTCGCGGCCTCGTCGATCCGGCGCTTGAGCTCGTCCTTTTGCTCGAGCGCACCCTTTTTCGTGGTAACGAGGCCCAGAACCACCATCTTTCCCTTTGGCACGAAACGGAGCGGCTCGAAGCCACCGGAGCGGGCGTCGTCGTATTCGAGGAAGAAGCCGTCGACCTCGAGCCCGCCGAAAAGCGCCTCGGCGACGTGGTCGTAGCCGCCAGAAGCAACCCAGGAGGAGCGGAAATTGCCGCGGCACATATGCGTGCAGACCCGCATGCCCGCGGGCTTCTTCGCGAGAGCGGCGTTGATGAGGCGGATGTAGATCAGGTGCTGATGCGCACCGTCGCCGCCGAGCTTCGCGATGTACTCCCGCTGCGTGGGGTCGTTGAGATAGGCGAGGCTCGTGTCGTCGAGCTGGAGATAGGTGCAGCCGAGCTTTCCGAGCGCCTCGATCTCGTCGGCGTAGGCGCGCGCGAGATCGTCCCAGAAGGGCTCGAGGCTCGGGTAGACCGCGCTGTCGATCGCCGCGCGGCCGCCGCGATAATGCATCATGCTCGGAGAGGGTATGGTGAGCTTGGGTGTCCCCTTAGCGACCGATTTCAAGAACGCGAAATCCTCGCCGAAGATGCATTTGTCGAGCTTCAGCTTGGAGGTCACGCGGAGCGCCGCGGGTGTGAACTCGATCACGCCCTTCTCGTTGCGGAATTGCACCGTGAGATTGTCCTGCACCTTGGTCACGCCGCCGACGCGGTAGAGAAAATCCATGTGCCAGGAGCCCCGGCGGAATTCGCCGTCGGTGACACCCTGCAGGCCGATCTCCTCCTGCAGCGCCACGACCTTGCGGATGGCGGCGTCTTCGATGCTGCGGAGCTCGCCCGCGGAAATGCGGCCCTCCTTCAGGTCCTCGCGCGCTCGCAGCAGCTCCTTCGGGCGCAAGAGGCTCCCGACGTGATCGGCGCGGAAGGGCGGACTGAGCTGGCTCATGCGATCGCTCCCTGTGACGAGTTGGAATTTTGCGGGAGAATAGCGCGGCGCTCCTGCGGCGAGGAGTCAGTTGCGGTGACCGCCGATATGACCTAAGTGACCGCTCGGCCGCAGTGGGACGGAGCCCTCTTGCATGGAGTCGATGACATCGGCGGAAGCGATCGTGGAGGCGCTGCTGCGCCACGGCATCGACACGGTCTACGGCTTGCCGGGCCTGCATCTCGATCCGCTCTTCGACGCGTTCCACGGCGTGCGCAATCGCCTGCGCGTGATCCACACGCGTCATGAGCAAAGTGCGGCCTACATGGCTTTGGGCGCGGCGCTTGCGACGGGAAAGCCGCAGGCCTTCGCTGTGGTGCCGGGGCCGGGATTTCTCAATGCAGGTGCGGCATTGCTCACGGCCTACGGAATGAATGCGCCGGTGCTGGCTTTGGTGGGGCAAATCCCACACGCGAACATCGACCGTGGGCACGGGCACCTGCACGAGATCCGCGACCAGCTCGGCCTCGCGCGGCACATCGCAAAGTTCGCGGCGCGGATCGGCTCTCCCGCGGAAGCGCCGATGCTCGTCTACGAGGCCCTAGCGAGCGCCGTCTCGGGGCGACAGGGACCGGTCGTGCTGGAATGCGCGATGGACGTCCTCGCGCGTCGAGGCACGGTCTCCTTCCCGGAGATCGTGCCGTCGCCGCCGCCGCCGGTGGACGAGGATGCGGCCGAGGCCGCGGCTCGGCTCCTCGGCGCGGCGGAGCGGCCGATGATCGTCGTGGGCGGTGGCGCGCTCGACGCTAGCGCCGAGGTGCGTGCGGTTGCGGAGCTGCTGGAGGCGCCGGTCCTCTCCTATCGCCGCGGACGAGGCGTGCTGCCGACGAGCCACCGTCTCGCCGTCAATCTCCCCGTCGGCCATCGCCTCTGGGCTCAGGCGGATGCCGTGCTCGCGGTCGGAACGCGGCTCTACCAGCAGCAAAGCCAATGGGGCGTGGACGATCGCCTCAAGATCGTCCGTATCGACATCGATCCCGAAGAGCCCGGACGGTTCCGCAAGCCCGCGGTGGCGCTCGTCGGCGATGCCGCGCTCGGCCTCCGCGCGCTCATCGATCGGCTTCCCAAGCACAGTCGTACCCGCGCCTCGCGCGCGGCGGAGCTTGCGGAGCATCGCGCCGCCATCGCGCCGAAGCTTGCGGCGCTGCAACCGCAGGTGAGTTTCCTCGAGGCGATCCGCAAGGCTCTGCCGGCCGACGGTATCTTCGTCGATGAGGTGACGCAGGTGGGTTTCGCGAGCCGCCTCGTTCTTCCCGTCGAGACGCCGCGGACCTTTCTCTCGCCGGGCTATCAGGACAATCTCGGCTGGGGCCTCGGCACGGCGCTCGGCGCCAAGGCCGCGAAGCCCGACACGCCCGTCCTCGTGATCTCGGGCGACGGTGGCTTTCTTTATCAAGTGGGCGAGCTCGCGACGGCGGTCCAGCACAAGATCGCGCTGGTGGTCGTGCTCTTCGACAACAACGCTTTCGGTAACGTCAAGCGGATACAGCAGGAGCAATACGGCAACCGCGTGATCGCCGCCGATCTCGTCAATCCCGATTTCGCACAGCTCGCGGAGAGCTTCGGCGTAGCGACCTTCCGCGCGACGACGCCCGCCGAGCTCGAGCGAGCGCTCCGAGAAGCCTTCGCGCTCGGAGCGCCGGCGCTCATTCACGTGCCGCATGGGGACACCGCGAGCCCCTGGGACATGATCATGATGCCGCGGGTGAGGGGATGAGCATGGAGCCGTCGCCGGAAGCGGACTTGCTGAGCCAAGCGGGCCTCCCTGCGGAGGCCATCTCCGCCTGGGCCGAGAGTTGGCCGCAGACCAGCGATGATTATGCCGGGGACAGCGAGCGCTTCTCGCGCTTCTGGCTCCTCATCGCGGAGCTCAGGGGAATGCTGCCGCCGAAACCACGCCGCGATGCCACGGAGACGGCCGCGGCGGCGCTGCTGGCGCGGCTCGGCAGCGAAAGTCGAGATGCTTTTCTCGCGGCGCATGTCGAGAGCGTCTATCGCGCGCTGACGCAGGATTTCGCCATTCACGTCCGCGCCGACGATCTCGCTTTTGCCGCGGCCTCGCTCGTACCCGGCCTCGTCCCGACCTCCGAGGAAGTCGCTGCGGAGAGCGAGCAGGCGCAGCGCGACAAGGAAGGTCTCGAGATCGACCAGGGCATCTTCCTCTCGCGCGTCCTCGAGCATCAGGCGGCGGGCGCCCATCTGTGCCACGCGATGCTGCTGCCGCGACAGGAAGCGCTCGATCGTCTGGCAGAGCTCAGCGAGCGCGGTTCCGTCGATCTGGGCGCCGCGACGGTCGGGAGGGTCGGCAGGGCCTCCTTCGTCACCATGCGCAATCCGCGCTTCCTCAACGCCGAGGACGAGGGCACGGTCGATGCAGTCGAGACCGCGGTCGATCTCGCGATCCTAGATCCCGATACCGAGATTGCGGTCCTCCGCGGTGACACGGTCGAGCATCCGAAATACCGGGGGCGCCGCATCTTCTCGACGGGGATCAACCTCACCCATCTCTATCGCGGCAAGATTTCCTATCTCTGGTACATCCGGCGCGAGATGGGCTTCGTCAACAAGATGTTCCGCGGCGTCGCGCGGCGCGAGGCCAATCCCGACGAGATCTGCGGCGACCTCCTGGAAAAGCCCTGGATCGCCGCGGTCGACGCCTTTGCGATCGGCGGTGGCTGCCAGTATCTGCTCGCCACGGACTACGTCATCGCCGCGAGCGACGCTTACATGACATTGCCCGCGCGGAAGGAAGGCATCATCCCCGGCGCCGCCAATCTCCGCCTCCCGCGCTTTACCGGCGATCGCATCGCGCGCCAGCTCATCATGTATGGGCGGCGCCTCGAATGCGACAGCCCCGAAGGCCGCATGATCTGCGACGAGGTGGTGCCGCCGGCCGAGATGGACGCCGCGGTCGCGCGCGCCGTCGACGGCTTCACCAGCGCCGGCGTCGTGAGCGCCGCCGGCAACCGCCGGGCCTTCCGCGTCGGCATGGAGCCCCTCGATCTCTTCCGCCGCTACATGGCGGTCTACGCCCGCGAGCAGGCCCACTGCCACTTCAGCCCCGCCCTCATCTCCAACCTCGAGCGCAACTGGAACGCGCAGCAGCGGCAGGCGTGACGGTGCGGACTAAGCCGCGCGCGGAGAAACTTCGCGCGCGATAGCGCGGCCGGACTTTGCTATCGCCAGCGTGAGGTCATGCATCGCCTGGAAAAGCGGCAAATGGGTGAGGGTCGACGGACTAATCTTTCCGTCGCAAATCGACGATCCGCTTCGCCTTGCCGAGCGAGCGCTCGATTGCGCCGGGGGCGGTGATGTCGATTGCGGCGGTGACGCCGATCGTCGATTTGATGCGATGCGCGAGGTCCCGTGCGGCGCCGGCGCGCGGGCTCTCGCCCGAGGCGTCAGGACGCGCCTCGACGCGGACGGTCATCGCGTCGAGGCGGCCCTCGCGCCGGAGCTCGATCAGGAAATGCGGGGCCAGGCGCTTGTCGCTGAGGATCAGCTCCTCGATCTGCGTCGGGAAGACGTTGACGCCGCGGATGATCATCATGTCGTCGGAGCGTCCCGTCACCTTCTCCATCCGCCGCATCGTCCGCGCCGTTCCCGGCAGAAGCCTCGTCAGGTCGCGGGTGCGGTAGCGGATCACGGGCATCGCCTCCTTGGTAAGGGAGGTGAGAACGAGCTCGCCGCGCTCGCCATCGGGCAGTACCGCGCCCGTCTCGGGGTCGACGATCTCCGGATAGAAGTGATCCTCCCAGAGATGGAGCCCGTCCTTCGTCTCGACGCACTCGTTGGCGACGCCGGGGCCGATCACCTCGGAGAGGCCGTAGATATCGACGGCCTCCATGTCGAAGGCTGCTTCGATCTCCGACCGCATCGCCTCCGTCCAGGGCTCGGCGCCGAAGATGCCGACTTCGAGGGAGGTGCCACGAGGATCGAGGCCCTGGGCGCGGAACTCGTCGAGGATCGCGAGCATATAGCTCGGCGTTACCATGATGATCTCGGGCTCGAAGTCGAGGATGAGGCGCACCTGGCGCTCGGTCATGCCCCCGGAGACGGGGATCACCGTGCAGCCCAGACGCTCGGCACCGTAATGCGCGCCGAGGCCGCCGGTGAAGAGACCGTAGCCGTAGGCGACATGCACCTTCATGCCGGGCCGTCCGCCGCTCGCGCGGATGCTGCGCGCCATCACCGTGGACCAGGTCTCGATATCGGCAACAGTGTAGCCTACGACCGTTGGCTTCCCCGTCGTCCCGGAGGAAGCATGCACGCGCACGATCTTCTCCCGCGGCACCGCGAACATGCCGAAGGGGTAATTCGCGCGGAGGTCGGCCTTGGACGTGAAGGGAAAGCGCCGGAGGTCGGATAGGTCCTTCAGCTCACCTGGCGCGATCCCCGCTTCGGCAAAGGCACGGCGATAGTGCGGGACGTTGTCATGGGCGTGCCGCAGCGACCATTTCAGGCGCCGGAGCTGCAGTGCCTCGATTTCGTCGCGCGAGGCGATCTCGATGGGCTCAAGCTCGTCCCGCTGCGGTGCGAGTGCCGTCCGATTTCCGCTTGGCGTCGCCATCTCCTCCTCCGTGGTGCCGCGCTCGCAACGCGCCATTTTAGCGGGATTTTACAGATGATTGCGTCGCGCACACACTCGCGAATTGACACCTATCTCCAGGGTCGGTAGCAGTCTATATTAGAAAAAAACGGGCTCACGGGAGAGCGTTGGGAGGAAGATTGGCAGCGCTTCTGGAAGTGCGCGGCCTGCACACGGAATTCCGCACCGGGGCGGGCATCGTGCGTGCAGTCGATGGCGTCTCCTATACGGTGGATGAAGGCGAAACAATCGCGGTCGTCGGCGAGAGCGGATCCGGAAAGTCCGTGGGCGCCATGTCGATCCTACGACTTATCCCCGATCCGCCGGGAAGGGTCACGGCTGGCGAAGTCATCTTCGCGGGGCGCGATCTCATGCGCTGCACGGACGAGGAGATGCGCCACATCCGCGGCGGCGACATCGGCATGGTCTTCCAGGAGCCCATGACCTCGCTCAATCCGGTGCTGACCATCGGCCGGCAGATCACCGAGGGGATCGAGCAACACCGCAAAGTCGACCACGCGGCCGCCGAGGCGCGTGCCGCCGAGCTGCTGCACCTCGTGGGCATTGCCGATCCCAAGCGCCGGCTGAAGCAATATCCACATCAGCTCTCCGGCGGCATGCGCCAGCGTGTGATGATCGCGATCGCGCTCGCCTGCGATCCAAAGCTCATCATCGCGGACGAACCGACGACCGCGCTCGACGTCACGATCCAGGCGCAGATTCTCGAGCTGATGCGGGCGCTGACCAAGCGCTTCAACGTCGCGCTCATCATCATCACGCACAATCTCGGCGTGGTCGCGCGCTACGCCAGCCGCGTCAACGTCATGTATGCGGGGCGCATGGTCGAGAGCGGCAAGGCCGATGCGGTCTATCATCGCCCCCGCCACCCCTACACGATCGCGCTGCTGCGCTCGGTGCCCCGCCTCGATCGTCCGCGCCAGGCGCGCCTCGATCCGATCGAGGGCCAGCCGCCGGATCTGACGCGGCTCGACGACGGCTGCGCCTTCCGCCCGCGCTGCCGCTTCGCGATCGAGGCCTGCGCGAAGTCGCGCCCGCCGCTCCAGCCGGTGGAAGAGGAGGAGCATCTCGCGGCCTGTTTCCGCAGCCGCGAGCTCGCCGGCCTCGTGGGCGAGGCGGCATGAGCACGGATGCCCGGCCACTGCTGGAGGTCAAGGGATTGCACATGCATTTCCCGGTGATCGAGGGCGTCCTGCGCCGGCGCCTCGTCGGCGAGGTGAAGGCGGTCGACGGCATCGACTTCGACATCCGCCACGGCGAGACCATGGGCCTCGTCGGCGAGAGCGGCTGCGGGAAGACCACGACCGGGCGCTGCATTCTGCGCCTGGAGCAGCCCACGAGCGGCCAGATCCTCTACGACGGTGTCGATCTCGCGACCATCCCGCGCAAGGAGCTGATGGCGATGCGGCGGCGGATCCAGGTCGTCTTCCAGGATCCCTATAGCTCGCTCAACCCCCGCATGAAGGTCGGCGAGATCATTGCGGAGCCAATGAAGGTGCATGGGATCGAGGCCGATCGCGAGAAGCGCGCGGCGCGGGTGCGCGAGTTGCTTCAGGTCTGCGGCCTCAATCCGAAATTCGCGGACCGCTATCCGCACGAGATGTCCGGCGGGCAGCGCCAGCGCGTCGGGATCGCGCGCGCGCTCGCGCTCGAACCCGAATTCATCGTCTGCGACGAGGCGGTCTCCGCGCTCGACGTCTCGATCCAGGCGCAGGTGATCAACCTGCTCGAGGATCTGCGCGACCGCTTTGGCCTGACATATCTCTTCATCGCGCACGACCTCTCGGTGGTGCGACATCTTTGCCAGCGCGTCGCGGTCATGTACCTGGGCCGCATCGTCGAGCTCGCGGAGAGCGACGAGCTCTTCGACCATCCGCTTCACCCCTATACCAAGGCGCTTCTCGCCGCGGTCCCCGTGCCCGATCCCAGCGTCGAGGAGGGCCGCGAGTTCCACCCGCCGCCGGGAGAGGTGCCGAGCCCCATCGATCCGCCCTCGGGCTGCGTCTTTCACCCGCGCTGTCCGATCGCGGTCGCGCGCTGCAAGGAGGCGCGCCCCGATGTGCGGGAGATACGGCCAGGCCACTGGGTGGCCTGTCACGAAGTTCATTGAGAAGGGGGCACCTGCAACCTTTATCCGTGATGGGAGGAATATCGAAATGAGAGCAAGAAATAGTTGGTTTGCTGCCGGCCTGGGCATTCTCGCCGCGACGGCGCTTGCGGCCGTGCCCGCGGGCGCGGCGGAGACGCCGAAGCATGGTGGCACCCTCACCTACATGATCCCCGCCGACGCGCCGCCGAGCTTCGACGGGCATCGCGAAACCACCTACGCGACCGTTCACGCGGTTGCGCCCTTCTACAGCGTGCTCATCCGCGTCAATCCGGAGAATCCGTCCTCGACGACGGATTTCGTCTGCGATCTCTGCACGGCGATGCCGAAGCCCACCAATGACGGGCTCGTCTTCACTTTCAAGATCCGCAAAGGCGTGAAGTTCCACGACGGTGCGCCGCTCACCGCGGCCGACGTCGCCGCGAGCTGGAACGAGATCGTTTTCCCGCCGCAGGGCGTCTCCTCGGCCCGGCAGAGCTATTTCGTGATGGTCGACAAGATCGAGGCGCCGGACGACGAGACCGTGATCTTCCGCCTGAAGTTCTCGACGCCTGCGTTCCTGCCGGCGCTCGCCGACCCCTATGCCTTCATCTACAAGAAGGAGCAGCTCGACAAGGACCCGCACTGGTATGAGAAGAACATCCTGGGCTCGGGGCCGTTCAAGTTCGAAGCCTACGAAGCGGGGCAGTCGATCAAGGGCGTGCGCAATGCCGACTACTATCACAAGGGCCAGCCCTATCTCGACGGCTTCATCGCGATCTTCGCGGCGAAGGAATCCGTCCGCGTCGACGCGATCCGCGCGGACCGCGCGGCGCTGGAGTTCCGGGGCTTACCGCCATCGGTGGTCGATCCGCTGGTAAAGGAGCTCGGCAACAAGATCAGCGTGCAGAGCAGCGACTGGAACTGCGGCAACCTCGTGACGCCGAATCATAAGAAGAAGCCATTCGACGATGTCCGCGTGCGCCGCGCTCTGGCGCTCGCGATCGACAGCTGGAAGGATGCGCCGCAGCTCGCGAAGATCGCTACCGTCCACACCGTGGGCGGCATCGTCTTCCCGGGCTCGCCGCTCGCCGCGACCAAACCCGAGCTTGAGAAGATCGCGGGCTTCTGGCCCGACATCAACAAGTCGCGGGCGGAGGCAAAGCGGTTGCTGAAGGAGGCGGGTGCGGAGGGCCTGAGCTTCACACTCCTCAATCGCAACGTCGATCAGCCCTATAAATACGTCGCAACCTGGGTCATCGACCAGTGGAGCAAGGTCGGCTTGAAGGTCACGCAGAAGGTGGTTCCGACCGGCCCCTTCTACGATGCGCTCCGCAACAACGACTTTGAGGTGACGCTCGACTTCAATTGCCAGGGCGTTGTCAATCCGCTGCTCGACGTCGGCAAGTTCCTGCCGCACACGGTCTACACCGAGAACTACGGGAACTACGAGGACGAGAAAGAGATCGAGATGTATAACCGCATGCTGCACGAGCCCGACATCAAGAAGGTGCGCGTGCTGATGCGGGAATTCGAGACCTACGTCCTCGACACGCAGGCGCACATGATCATGACGCCCTGGTGGTACCGCGTCATCCCCATGCGCTCCTACGTCAAGGGCTGGAAGATCAGCCCAAGCCACTACATCAACCAGGATCTCGCGAACATCTGGCTCGACCAGTAGCGTCGAGGGAGACGAGGGCCGAAGCCGCCCGTCCGCGCAAACGGACGGGCGGTGGGCCCAGCGAGATTTCGGAAGGCGAGCATGTATCGCTACATCGTGCATCGGCTGCTGCTGGCGATCCCGACATTGGTGGGGGCGGCGGCGCTCGTCTTCGGATTGATGCGGCTTATTCCCGGCGACGTCTGCGTGGTGCGACTGGCTTCGGGAGGCGGCCGCTTCGATCAGCACGCGGTCGACCTCTGCCATACCGACCTCGGGCTCGACCGCTCGATGTTCACGCAGTTCCTCGATTTCCTGCTGGGGTTCTTCCGGCTCGATTTCGGCCCCTCCATGTGGACCGGGAAGCCCGTCACCTACGAGATCGCGACGCGGCTTCCAGTCTCGATCGAGGTGGCGCTGCTTGCGACGGTGATCGCAATCGCCTTCGCGATTCCCCTGGGGACGATCTCCGCGCTCAAGCAGAACACCTGGGTCGACATTGTGGTCCGGACATTCGCGATCGCGGGGATCGCGACCCCGTCCTTCTGGCTCGGTATCGTTTCCCTTCTCTTCATCCTCGACCTCACCCACGCGATCTCCGGCACCGCCTGGATGCCGCCGATCGATTACGTTCCGATCTGGCAGGATCCTCTGCGCAATCTCGCCGTGGTAATCCTGCCGGCGCTTACGGTCGGATACCGATATTCCGCCGTCACTATGCGCATGACGCGCTCGGCGATGCTCGAGGTGATGCGTGAGGACTATATCCGCACGGCGCGCGCCAAGGGCCTGCTCGAGAGGCTCGTCATCAACCGCCACGCCCTCAAGAACGCGTTGCTGCCCGTCGTCACACTCATCGGCATCGAGTTCGCCTTCCTGATCGGCGGCCTCGTCGTGACCGAGCAGGTTTTCAATTTGAACGGCATCGGCCGGCTCTTCGTGCTCTCCGTGCAGAACCAAGACTACACGCTGACCCAGGCGCTGGTGATGCTGGTGGTCGCGGTCTTCGTGCTCTGCAATCTTCTCGTGGATCTCCTCTATGCGTGGCTCGACCCGCGCATCCGCTTCGCTTGAGAGGCATCTCCCATGTCCAGCGCCTCGCCCATCGACACCCACGCGGTCCCCGACGACGATCGCGCGCTCCGGCGCTCCATCTGGCAGAAGATCGCGTCCTTTTGCGTGCGCGAACCCATGGGCACCTTCGGCCTGTTCCTGGTGTTGCTGATCGCCTTCGCGGCGGTAAGCGCGGATTGGCTCGCTCCCTACGATCCCACCTCCAACGACTTCGGCGCGATGACGGAGCCGCCGAGCTGGGACCATCTCCTCGGCACCGATCCCTTCGGCCGCGACGTCTTCTCCCGCATCCTCTTCGGCGCGCAGACCGCGATGATCGTGGGCTTCGCCTGCGCGCTCATCGGCGGGCTCGTGGGTCTCGTGATCGGCGTTGCCAGCGCGTATTTCGGCGGCTGGTTCGATCTCGTTTTGCAGCGGGTTCTCGACGTGCTGATGGCCTTCCCGCTGATCATCTTGGCGCTCGCGGTCGTCGCGATCTTCGGGACGGGCGTCGAGAACGTGATCATCGCGATCACGATCCCGCTGATCCCGCGTTGCGCGCGCATCGTGCGCGCGAGCGCGCTTGCGATCCGCGAGGTTCCCTACGTCGATGCCGCGCGCGCCTGCGGCTTCGGGCATTGGCGCATCATCATGC
>DATJVP010000138.1:0-13189 GCA_035581425.1 Allostellaceae bacterium
GCGGCTACCGGGTGGCCAAGACCGGGCCCTGGGGCCAGGGCCCCGTCTTCCTCCAGCAGCTCGCCCTCCTCTCGGGCTTCGATGTCGCGGCGATGGGGCCTGCGAGCGCCGAGTTCCTCCACACCGTCATCGAATGCGCGAAGCTCGCCTTCGCCGACCGCGAGGCCTGGTACGGCGATCCCGATTTCGTGGACGTCCCGCTGCGGGCGCTGCTCTCCGAGGACTACGCAGCCGAGCGCCGCGCGCTCGTCGCTGCCGACGCCTCGATGGAGCTTCGGCCGGGCTCGCCCGGCGGCCGCACGCCGCGCCTCCCTCAGCTCGTCCTGCACGGACCGGGCGCACGCGGGGTCGCGGCCGCGGGCGCGGGAGAGCCCACGACGGCGCGCGCGGGCATCGGCGAGCCCACCGTCGCGCGCGAGCGCGACCGCCGCGCCACCGCCGGCGACACCTGCCACGTCGACGTGGTCGACCGCTGGGGCAATATGGTCGCGGCGACGCCGAGCGGCGGCTGGCTGCAGAGCTCGCCGGTGGTTCCCGAGCTCGGCTTCGGCATCACCACGCGCGGCCAGATGTTCTGGCTCGAGGAGGGGCTCCCTGCGAGCCTCGCGCCGGGCAAGCGCCCGCGCACGACTTTGACGCCGTCCTTCGTCAGCAAGGGCGGCGAGCCCTACATGGCCTTCGGCACACCCGGCGGCGATCAGCAGGACCAGTGGTCGCTGATCTTCTTCCTGCGCCACGTGCATCACGGCATGAACCTGCAGGAGTCGATCGACGCGCCCTCCTTCCATTCCGAGCACATGCCGAGCTCCTTCTGGCCGCGCGAGGCGAAGCCAGGCGTGCTCGTGCTCGAGGGGCGCACCCCCGAGGCGACTGTCGCTGGCTTGAAGGCGCGCGGGCACAAGGTGCAGGTGGGCGAGGATTGGTCTGAAGGGCGGCTCAACGCCTGCGCCGTCGAGCGCACGGAGTCCGGTACCATCGTCAAGGCCGCGGCAAATCCGCGGGGGATGCAAGGCTACGCCGTCGCGCGCTGAGACGCGCGGTGGGAGAGCTAAAAGCCGGTCGAAATGGCCATATAAAGGGAGGGTAAGATGAGATTGGCGCGATTTGGTGCGTGCGGAGTGATTATCGCGGTCTTCGGAGCGATGATGTCGGCGGTGCCCGCCGATGCTGCCTCGCTCACGGTGAAGTCCAATTCCATCAAGAGCGGCCACGCCATCCCCAGCAAGTATGCTTTCTGCGCGCCTGCGGCGCAGGGACACATAAGCGGCGGCGGCAACGTAAATCCACAGGTCACCTGGTCCAAGGGCCCGAAGGGCACCAAGTCATACGCGCTCATCGTCACCGACCCTGATGTGCCCAGCGTCCTTACGGACTTCAACAAGGAAGGCAAGACGCTTCCGGTCAATATGAAGCGCGTCGCCTTTTATCACTGGGTCCTCGTGGACATTCCCGGCGAGGTCACCGAGATCGGCGAGGGTGTCGATTCCAACGCCCAGGTCCCCCGCGGCAAGCCGCCCGGACCCGCCAAACCTGGCGTGCGCGGCATCAATGACTACACCGGATTCTTCGCGAGCGATGCCCAGATGAAGGGCAATTACGGCGGCTACGATGGACCCTGCCCGCCCTGGAACGATTTGCGCGTGCACCATTATCACTTCACGGTTTATGCGCTCAACGTCGCGAGCCTCAACCTCACCGGCAATTTCACCGGACCCGACGCATTAAAGGCGATGAAGGGTCATGTGCTTGCGAAGGGTGAGCTGGTCGGCGAGTACTCGCTGTACCCGCCGGTGGCGGCGAAGCTCAAGAAATAACTCAAGGGGCGGCGCGCGCGGCGGACTGGCTGGGATCTCGGCACGGGCCTTGCTTGGCATAGAGACGGAGGCGGCGAGCTGACCCCATGACCTGGTCGATCATTGCGCGGGATTCCTCGAGCGGTGCCTTCGGGGTCGCCGTAACCACGAAGTTCTTCGCCGTGGGGGCGCTCTGCCCCCATGCGCGGAGCGAGGTCGGGGCGCTCGCGACCCAGGCCTTGATCAATCCGACATTCGGCCCGCGCGGCATCGCGCTGATGGCCGAGGGCGTTGCGCCGGAACATGCTATCGCGACACTGCTCGCGGATGATCTCGGCCGTGAGACCCGGCAGATCCATCTGCTCGATGCCGAGGGGCGCGGCGCCGCGCATACCGGCAAGGACTGCATAGACTGGTGCGGCCACCTGCTCCGGCGCGGCTATTCCGTCGCGGGCAACATGCTCGCGGGGCCGCGGGTGATCGAGGATACCGCTTCTGCCTACGAGATGGGCGCGCATCTGCCTTTCGCCGAGCGCCTCCTCGCGGCGCTCGATGCGGGGCAGGCCGCGGGCGGCGACAAGCGCGGCAAGCAGTCGGCGGCGCTCAAGATCCATGCGGGCGAGGAGTATCCGTGGCTCGACATCCGCGCGGACGACCATGCCGAGCCGCTCGCGGAGCTACGTCGGCTCTACGAGGAGGCGCGGCGGATGTATCTGGTCTTCGCGCAATTCCTGCCTACGGCGCGAAACCCCTCCGGCATCTACGATCGCACCGTGATCAACGCCGAGGTGTTGCGGGTGCAGGAGGCGCTTCGGGAATGAGCCGAGGGTGACGCTCGCCGCCGCCAAGACTCTGCACGCTGCGACCGCGTCCGCGACGGCGCGCCCGCTGCTCGACGTGCGCGACCTCCGCACGCATTTCGCAACCGACACCGGCGAGTTCCGCGCCGTCGACGGCGTGAGCTTCAGCCTCGCGCCGGGACGCACGCTCGGCATCGTCGGGGAGTCCGGCTGCGGCAAGAGCGTGACCGCGCTCTCGATCATGGGTCTTATCCCGCGGCCACCGGGGCGCATCGCGGGCGGCGAGATCCTCTTTGAGGGGACAGACCTCCTCAAGCTCTCGCCCGCGGAAATGCGCGAGCGCCGCGGCAATCGGCTCTCGATGATCTTCCAGGAGCCGATGACCTCGCTCAATCCCGCTTTCACGGTGGGCGAGCAGATCGTCGAGGGCATCCTGCGCCACCGCGACGTCACGAAGCAGCAGGCGAAGGAGCATGCGATCGAGATGTTGCGACGCGTGCGGATTTCGTCTCCCGAGCGCCGCTTCGAGGAGTATCCGCACAAGCTCTCCGGTGGCATGCGCCAGCGCGCGATGATCGCGATGGCGCTCGCCTGCGATCCAAGACTCCTGATTGCGGACGAGCCCACCACGGCGCTCGACGTAACGATCCAGGCGCAGATCCTCGACCTCATGCGCCAGCTCCGCGACGAGACCCAGGCCGCGATCATCATGATCACGCACGACCTCGGGGTCATCGCGGAGATCGCGCACGAGGTGATCGTCATGTATGCCGGACGCATCGTCGAGCGCGCGGGAGTCGGCTCGCTCTTCCGGGAGCCACAGCATCCCTACACGATCGGGCTTCTGGGCTCGATCCCGAAGCTCACGACGGAGCAGCCGCGCCTCACCACGATCGAAGGCGTGGTGCCGAACCCGATGGCAATGCCGCAGGGGTGCCGGTTCCATCCGCGCTGCCCCTTCGCCACCGACGAGTGCCGTAGCGCCGAGCCTGCGCTTACGGAGGTGCGGCCCGGGCACCTCGCGGCCTGCTGGCGCGCGCCGCTCGAGGAGGACGGCCTCTGATGGCGGTGCTTCCGAACGGGCGGGGAAGCCCGCCGATCCTCGAGGTCGAGCATCTCGTGAAGCATTTCGCGGTGCGCCGTGGCTTCTTCGGACGGAAGATCGGCGCGGTGAAGGCCGTCGACGACATCGGCTTCGCCGTATCGCCTGGCGAGACGCTCGCGCTCGTCGGGGAGTCCGGCTGCGGCAAATCGACGACGGGTCGCCTCGTGCTGCGTCTCCTAGAGCCGACCGCGGGCGTCGTGCGCTTCGGCGGACGCAACATCTTCGAGCTCGCGCCCAGCGAGGTACGCGGCTTGCGCCGCGCCATGCAGATCGTCTTCCAGGACCCCTACGCTTCGCTCAATCCCCGCATGACCGTGGGACAGATCGTGGGGGAGCCGCTGAGCCTGCATGGGCTCGCGGAAGGCGCGGGGCTCAAGGCGCGGGTCGAGGAGCTCCTCGGCTTCGTCGGGCTCTCGCCGCATCACGCGCGGCGCTATCCGCACGAATTCTCCGGCGGCCAGCGCCAGCGCATCGGCATCGCACGCGCGCTCGCGGTCGAGCCCAAGCTCATCGTCTGCGACGAGCCCGTCTCCGCGCTTGACGTCTCGATCCAGGCACAGGTGATCAATCTGTTGCAGGACCTGCAGCGCCGTTTCGGTCTCGCTTACATCTTCATTGCGCACGATCTCGCGGTGGTAAAGCACATCGCGGACCGCGTCGCCGTCATGTATCTCGGCAAAATCGTGGAGCTCGCGGAGAAGCGCACGCTCTTCAGCGCGCCCCGCCACCCCTATACCCAGGCGCTCCTCTCCGCGATCCCCGTGCCGGAGCCGGCGCTGAAGCGCGAGCGGACGCTGCTGCAAGGCGACGTGCCGAGCCCGATGGCGCCGCCGCCGGGCTGCCGCTTCCAGACCCGCTGCCCCTTCGCGCGCGAGCGTTGCCGAAGAGAGGAGCCGCTCCTCGAGGATGCGGCGCAGGGACAGCGCGTCGCCTGCCATTTCTGGCGCGAGATCGAGCCGCCGCCGCGCCTCCTGCCGCCGCCCGAGGCGGAGGCCGCGAGCCCGCGGCTTCGGCGCTTGCAGGGGTTTTTCTCGAAGCGTACGGCCGCCGAGCGCGCTCACGAGGGAGTGTGACGCAACGGGTTTGTGGTCTTGCTATGATGGTCGTCAATGCGAGCGCCGGCCAAGACCGGGCTCAGAACGAGGGGAGAGCTCAATGAAGGGTATCAAGCTTGCCGTATTCGCGGGCGCCATGCTGGCGGCGAGCGCCGGTATCGCCAGCGCCGAGAGCACGCTCAAGATCGGCCTCGCCGAGGACCCGGACATACTGGATCCGACAATTGCGCGCACTTTCGTGGGCCGCATCGTCTTCGCCTCCATTTGCGACAAGCTCTTCGACATCACGCCGGATCTGAAGATCGTGGGCCAGCTCGCGACCGACTACAAATGGGTCGACGACAACAAGGGTCTCGTGATCTCGCTTCGGACGGGCGTTCAATTCCAGGACGGCGAGCCCATGAACGCGGCGGCGGTGAAAGCCAGCCTGCAGCGGCACCTGACGATGCAGGGCTCGACGCGCAAGGGCGAGATCGCTTCCGTGCAGAGCATCGACGTCGTTGACGATCATACGGTGAAGCTCACGCTTTCGGCGCCGTTCTCGCCGCTCCTCGCCGCTCTCGCGGACCGCGCCGGCATGATCCTCTCGCCGAAGGCGGCCGAAGCGCTCGGAGACAAGTTCGGCACCGCGCCCGTCTGCGCCGGCCCCTACAAGTTTGTGGAACGCGTGGCCCAGGACCGCATCGTCGTGCAGAAATTCGACAACTACTGGGACAAGGGCAAGATCCACGTCGACAAGATCGTGTTCCAGCCGATCCCCGACAATTCCGTGCGCGTGGCGAACCTGCGCTCTGGCGGCCTCGACTTCATCGAGCGCGTGGCGCCGACCGACGTGCCGCAGATCAGGGGCGACAGTAAGCTCAAGGTCACGACGATCGGCGAGATCGGCTACCAGGGCATCACCGTGAACGTCGACAACGGCCCGCAATCGAAGAACCCGCTGGGCCAGGACGCGCGCGTCCGGCAGGCGCTCGATTTGTCGATCGACCGCGCCGCGATCAATCAGGCGCTCTTCAACGGCGAGTACATTCCCGGCAATCAGTGGGTCAATCCCAGTAACCCCTACTATGTGAAGAGCCTCCCCGTGCCGAAGCGCGACATCGCCAAGGCCAAGGCGCTGCTCAAGGAAGCGGGCGTCGAGCACCCGAGCTTCACGCTGATGGTGCCGAACAACACCGAGGCGCAGCAGGTCGGGCAGATCATCCAGTCGATGGCGGCGGAAGCGGGCTTCGACATCAAGCTGCAGGCGACGGAGTTCGCCTCGGCCCTCAAGCTCGCGACGGAGGGCTCGATGCAGGCGTTCCAGATCGGTTGGAGCGGGCGCGTCGATCCCGACGGCAACCTCTACAATTTCGTGGCCTGCGGAGCGCCGCTCAACGATGGCCACTACTGCAACGCCGAGGTGGACAAAGAGCTGAAGGCCGCGCGTGCGATCGACGATCCCGCCGAGCGGCTCAAGCATTACACGGCTGCGGCGCAAATCCTGCTGAAGGAATTGCCGATCATCTACATCTACCACCGGCAATGGATTTACGCCTACAGCACCAAGGTCGAGGGCTTCACGCCCTATCCGGACGGCCTCATCCGTCCCCAGGGCCTGATGGTGAAGTAGCCGCTGTTGGCGCCAAGTGTCTCTGCCGGATGATAACGGCTCTCCAGCTTCCTCTCCTCGAGGGGGAGGGGGAGCCGTGGCGAAGATCCGACAATGCTGACTTATCTGATCCGACGGATCGCGATCATCATCCCGACGCTGTTCTTCGTCTCGATTATCATCTTCGGACTGCAGCAACTGTTGCCCGGCGATCCCGCGCTGGCGCTCGCGGGCGAGGAGCGGGATCCGCAGGTAATCGCGTTCCTCCGCCACAAGTATCATCTCGACGAGCCGCTCCCGGTCCGCTACGGGCTCTGGCTCGGGGGCGTGCTGCGCGGAGACCTCGGCGAATCCGTTCGCATCAATAAGCCCGTCCTCGATCTCGTGCTCGAGAAGCTGCCGGTGACGGCGGAGCTCGCGGGGATGGCGATCCTCATCGCACTCCTCATCGGCATTCCCGCAGGCGTCATCTCCGCGGTGAAGAACGGGACGATCATCGACTACGGCGCCAATATTTTTGCGCTCTGGGGACTATCCACGCCCAATTTCTGGCTGGGATTTCTGTTGATCCTGCTGTTCTCCGTCGATCTCGGCGTGCTTCCGGCCTCGGGCTTCGTTCCACCGGGAGAGGATCTCGGCAAGAACCTCGCGACGCTCGTCATGCCCGCCTTCGTGCTCGGGAACGCCATTGCCGCCGTGATGATGCGCCACACCCGGAGCGCCATGCTGCAAGTGCTGAGCGCCGACTACGTCCGCACGGCGCGCGCGAAGGGCCTGGATGAGCGCACGGTCGTGCTGAAGCACGGCCTCAGGAACGCGCTCATCCCCGTGGTGACGCTGGGCGCGCTCGAGTTCGGACAGCTCCTCTCGGGCGCGGTGCTGACGGAGCAGGTCTTCACCATCCCCGGCTTCGGCAAGCTCATCGTCGATGCCGTCTTCAACCGGGATTACGCGGTGGTGCAGGGGGTCGTGCTCTGCACCGCGACCGCCTACATCGTGCTCAACCTCTGCGCCGATATCGCCTACTTCCTCGTCAACCCGCGGCTCCGCGCATGACCGCCGTCCCCGTCGAAGCCGCAGCCGCCGCCCCGGAGCTTCCGGACGATCGGCCGTGGCGGCGTGCGCTGCGCCGTCTCGTGCGCCGTCGCGGCGCCATGGTCGGGCTCTCGATCGTGCTGTTCTTCGTGCTGATCGCGATTTTCGCGCCCTATGTCGCGCCCTACAGCCCGATCGCCACGGATTGGGGCGCGGTGCGTAAGGCGCCGAACCTCGCGCATTGGCTCGGCACCGACGAAATCGGCCGCGACGTGCTCTCACGCGTCATCTTCGGCGCGCGCGCCTCGCTGATGGCGGGTGTGGTCTCGGTGCTGATTTCCCTGAGCATCGGTGTGCCGCTCGGGCTTCTCTCGGGCTATGTCGGTGGCTTCCTCGACGGTCTCCTCATGCGGATCGTCGATGCCATGCTCGCCTGTCCCTTCCTCATCCTCGCGATCGCGCTCGCGGCCTTCCTAGGTCCCAATCTCACCAACGCCATGATCGCGATCGGCATCTCCGCCATGCCCGCTTTCGTGCGCCTGACGCGCGCGCAAACCCTCGCGACGAAGGTCGAGGACTACGTCGAGGCCGCGAAGGCCGTGGGCAATCCGCATTACCGGATCGTGCTGAGACACATCCTCCCGAACATCCTCGCTCCCATCATGGTGCAGGCGACGCTCGCGATCGCCGCAGCGATCATCGCGGAGGCAAGCCTCTCCTTCCTGGGCTTGGGTCAGCAGCCGCCGAGCCCGAGCTGGGGCAGCATGCTCAACACCGCCAAGAATTTCCTCTCGCAGGCGCCGTGGATGGCCTGGTGGCCGGGCGCGGCGATCTTCGTCGTCGTGCTCTCCTTCAACCTGCTCGGCGACGGCCTCCGCGACGCGCTGGATCCCAAGCACAAATAGCGGGGTCGCCTCACTTCACCCCGTGCGAGCGCGAGTAGGCGCTCGGCTTTGGCGGGTGCCAGCCCGCCAGCGCGCCTTCGCGCGGACGATAGATCTCGACCTTGAGCGGGTAGCACTTGGCGGCGTCGCTCGAATGGCTCGAGCCGCAATCGCCGCCGGGGCACGCCGAGAGCGCGCCCAGGAGATCGATCTCCGCGAAGAATTCGATGAAATCGCCGGGACGCACGGGGCTCGCCTTCATGAAATACTGATGCGTGTCGCGCGTATAGCCCGTGCACATGAAGACGTTCATCACGTCGTGCACGTGCTGCTCGGCCTCCGCAAGCGGCATGCCCCGCGCCGCCGCGAGCGCGCGCGTGAGATTCGAGTGGCAGCAATGATGGTACTCGCTTCCGCTTAGCAGGAGATTGGTATAGGGGTCGCAGCGGGTACCGATGATGTCGTGGACGCCGCCGCCGTCGGCATCGAAGCCATACCAGCCGAGCGTGTCGTGCGTGATCGTCGCCATCGGACGCAGGCTCGGCAGCGTGCTCCAGAGACGCGCGCCGGTGGTCACGTGCGTCGCGTGGAAGGCCCGTGTCTTCCCGCTGAAGAACCGCTCCGAGAGATCGGCCGCATTCCAGAGATTGAGATCGCCGACTTGCGGCCCCTCCACGCTCACGATGCGGAAGAAGTGGCCCGCGGGCACCTCGAAGGTTCCGCCCTCGCGCGGCGCGACGACGGTTTCGGCGGTCTTCGCGAAGCCCGTGCGGGCGCGCTCGTAGAAGGCTGCGTCGAAGGGCGGTAGATGCTCGACGGAATAGGTGATGACGGGCTTGGCCGCGCGCCGCGTCGCGGCATCTGGCGGGCTCATGGTCGCGGTCGGTTTCGTCATCGCTGCATGTCTCCCTGTGATGGCGGGGATTGCGTCGGGGTTGTCAGAGTTCGTCAGCGATCTTCGCCCATTGCTTCAGCTCCTCTTCGAAGCCTTGCTGTGCCTCCGGCCGAGGGAGGGTCGCGGTCTGCGGGCCTCCTGGCGATTTCAGGATCGCGCTCACGAGCCGCCAATCCGCGCTCACGCGGATCACCAGCACGCCGGGCTCGGCGACGCGACCCAGCAGGTAGCCGCCACCCTTGTCGAGCCGAATGAAGGCGTGGATCAGGCCGTCATCGTCCTGCACTGCGATCTGGCGCGGGCTGATCTTCGCGCCGGCCTTGGTCAGGCCGAGAGCCTCGGTCACGTATTGATCGAGCGGTATCTCCTTGCCGCGCTCGTCGAGCATGGCGACGATCTTTGCGAGCTGGGCGTCCGAGATGAGTCCGCGAACCTCCGCACGCGCCGCGCCGCCGAGTCCCACGGTGACAGCAACCATAAACATCAAGAGTCTTAGCATCGCGTCCGCTCCGAAGGATGTCAGCGCCGCCCGTTCCGCCGCTTGCGGCCGCGCTGGCGGCGCCAGAAATAGATACCCACCGCGGCCGCAACGACGACGGCGATGATGACCACCATCGGCTCGAGCGTGCTCACCGTGCGCAGGATTTCGTGGAAGCGCTTGCCGAACCAATAGGCGAGCGAGGTCCAGAATCCGACCCAAAGCGCGGCGCCGAGGGAATTGTAAAGGAGGAAGTGCCACCAGCTCATCCCCATGGTGCCCGCGACGATGCCGTTCAATTGCCGCAGCACCACCACGAAGCGCGCGAAGAGCACCACCGCGCCGCCGTGCCGCTCGAAAAATCCCTCCACGTATTTGATGTGCTCGTTCTTGATGCGAACCTTGGGCCCGTAGCGCAGCACCAGCATGCGCCCGCCTTTGCGCCCGATGAGGTAGCCGATGTTGTCGCCCATGACCGCCGCGACCCAGGAGGCGAAGGCGACGGAGAAAATATTGAGTTTGCCTTGGGACGCCAGGATCGAGCCCGCGATCATCAGGGATTCGCCGGGTGTCGGGAGGCCGAAGCTCTCCAGGAATACACCCAGGAACACCACGGAGGTGCCGTAGTGCGCGACGTAATGTTGCGCTTCCTCGAGGAGACCGTCGACCATCGGCGATGACTGTCGTGCCGTTCGCGTCTATTAGCCCACGGCGCCGGCCGCGGGCTGCCAACCCTCGGGATGCTCGAGGAAGGACTTGAGCGCTGCATATTGCGCCGGCGTGAAATAGCCGAGCCCCTGCGCTACCGCGAGCACGTCCCACCAGGTCGCGAGCGCGTGGAGCTTCACCCCCTCCGCCGCGAGGCTCGCCACGCTCTGCGGGAAGATGCCGTAATGGAAGATCACGAAGGTGTGGCCGATCTTGCCGCCGGCGTCGCGGATCGCATGGATGAAGTTGAGCTTCGAAGTACCTTCGCTCGCGAGATCCTCGACCAGCAGCACCCGCGCGCCCTCGGCCATCTCGCCCTCGATCTGCGCGTTGCGGCCGAAGCCCTTGGCCTTCTTGCGCACGTAGAGCATCGGAAGCCCCATACGCTCCGCGATCCAGGCCGCAAAGGGAATGCCTGCGGTCTCGCCGCCGGCGACAGCGTCGAAGCCCTCGAAGCCCGCCGCGCGCTCGACGAGCGCGACGCCCATGTCCATGAGCTTCGCCCGCGCGCGCGGAAAGGAGATGAGTCGCCGGCAATCGACGTAGACCGGGCTCACGCGGCCCGAGGTGAAGGTGAAGGGGCGGTCCGGATTGAACAGAACCGCCTTGGTCTCCAGCAGGATGCGGGACGTGATCTCGGCGGTGTCCGTCGCCTCTGGCATCGCGCGCCTCGCTCGAAGTTCGTGATGGGCCACGCCTCTTTAAGGCCAAATCTCCCTTGGGGCAACGGCGGCGATGGCGGGCGGCGGCCCTTCGCTATAGGCTTGCGAGTCGGAGCGGCAATCGAGGGGAGAATGGAATGCCGGAGCTGGTGCTGACTGAACGCGAGGAGGGGATCGTCACGGTCACCCTCAACCGCCCGGAGAAGCTCAACGCGCTCAACAAAGCGATGTGGCTCGGATTGTACGAGGTCTTCGGGGATCTCGAGACCGATAGCGACGTCCGCGCAATCGTGCTGCGCGGCTCCGGCGGCCGCGCCTTCGCGCCTGGCGCAGACATCGGAGAGTTCGAGGCCGAGCGCGGCAATTCCCGCAAGGCGCGCGAATACGGAAGCCTCATGCACGAGGTGATGCGGCGGATCGGCGAGTGCCGACATCCCACGGTGGCGCTCATCGAGGGGCTCTGCGTCGGCGGCGGGCTCGAGCTCGCAATGCTCTGCGATATCAGAATTTGCGGCGAGGGCAGTCGCTTCGGCGTGCCCATCAACCGCATCGGCGTCACCATGGGCTATCCCGAGATCATGGCGCTGATCGCGCTGGTGGGCCGCGACACCGCACTCGAGATCCTGCTGGAGGGCCGCGTCTTCGGAGCGGCCGAGGCCAAGGAGAAAGGGCTCGTAACCCGCGTCGTCCCCGACGACAAGGTCGTCGAGGAAGCCTACGCCGCTGCGCGTCGCATCGCCGCTGGTGCGCCGCTCGTCAATCTCTGGCACAAGAAGTTCGCACGCCGCGCCCTCGATCCGCGGCCGCTCACGCCACAGGAATTCGACGAGCCCTACGAGACCTTCGACACCGAGGACTTCCAGACCGGTTTCCGCGGCTTCCTCGCGAAGCGCCCGCCAGCATTCAAGGGGCGATGAATGAGCGACACGAGCACCATCTGCGACGAGGCCGCGCTCCGCGCTCTCTACCCGGAGCCCTCGCGTCTCTCGCAGGTGAAACAAATCGACCGGATCGACGAGCATTCCCGGCGTTTCATCGCGATGTCTCCGCTCCTGGTGATTGGCTCGACGCGGCCTGGCCGAGGCACTGATGTGAGCCCCCGGGGCGATGCGCCGGGCTTCGTGCGCGTCCTCGACGAGCGGACGCTCGCGATCCCCGACCGTCCCGGCAACAACCGGCTCGACACCATGGGCAACCTGATCGCGGATGCCGAGGTGGGGCTCCTCTTTATGGTGCCGGGGCTCGACGAGACGCTCCGCGTCAACGGCACGGCTTCGCTCTCGCACGATCCCCAATTGCTCGAGGGCTCGGTTGCGATGGGGAAGCTGCCTCGAATGATGATTCTCGTCGCCGTGCGCGAGGTTTTCTACCACTGCGGCAAGGCGCTGAAGCGCGCGCGGCTCTGGCAGGAGGACTATCGCGTCGATCCCAAGAGCGTGCCGTCCCTGGGCCGCATCATCGTGGAGCAAGCACGACTCGAGGAGACCCTCAGCGTCGAGGAAGCGGACGCCGCGGTCGAGCGCTCCTACAAGCAGAACCTCTACTGAGGCGCCGGGTCGGATGCCGCGATATAGCGATAGACCGCCTCGCCGATCGCGAGCAGTTTCCCGTCGGGTCCTTTGACCTCGCCGCTTGCCATGTAAATGGTGTTGCCGCCGCCGCGGCGCTCGGCGGTGCAGATGAGCGTGCCGCTCCGCGCCTGGCCCGTGAAGCTCGTGGTCATGGAGAGCGTCACCGCGCGGCGGACTTTGCCGTCCTCCTTCGGATGGACCCCCGTGTATCCACAGGCCGCGTCGAGCATCGCCGCGAGGACGCCGCCGTGGACGACGCCGGAGCGATTGAGGTGGTGCTCCGCGAGATCGACCTCGAGCCGCACGAACCCGTCGCGCCATTCGGCGATTCGGAAGTCGAGGATTTTGTTGAAGCCCCGGATGATTTCATGGGGCGCGGTGGACTGCTCCGGCACGGCAGAGGCTCCTCGGAATGCGGCGCGAGAGTGCCCGGACGGGCGGCAGCTTGTCCAGCGCAGTGGGCGATACCGAGATTGACAGCGCGCGCCGTCGAGTACACCCTCCGGCATCTTCAGAGGGAAGACTTGTCCATGAAACGGCTAATTGCACTGGCCGCGGCGCTCATTCCGCTTGCGGCGGCTCATGCCCAGACCGCACACGATGCGAGCGCCA
>DATJVP010000139.1:0-19065 GCA_035581425.1 Allostellaceae bacterium
GTCCAGACGTGGAGCTGATAGCCCGGGGGCTCGAGCGCGAAGGCGCCGTCGGCGCCAGGGCGGAGGTCGAGCACGACCTGATGCGCGGTGCTGGGCGCGGTCGCCGCGAGGGTGCCGCGCCAGCGCACTTGGATCGGCCGGTGCAGATGGCCGCAGAGGATGCGCTCAATCTGCGGATTGCGCTCGACGAGTGCGCCGAGCGCGTCGGCGTTGTCGAGGCCGATCACGTCCATGTGGTCGATCGCGGTGCGGAAAGGCGGATGATGCATGAAGAGCACCGTCGGCCGATCCGGCGCCGCCGCGAGCGCGGAGGCAAGCCAATCGAGACGCCGCGCGCAGAGCTCGCCGCCGGCCTTGCCGGGAATGATCGTATCGAGCCCGATGAGGCGAACGGGATGCTCGTCGACCGCGTAGTGAATGAAATCGCCCTCCTGCGGGAGATAGGCGTGATGGCCGAAGACCGCGCGGAGATTGCCGCGATGGTCGTGATTGCCGGGGACGAGGTAGACCGGAGCGTCGAGCTCCTCCAGGAGATCGCGGAGCCGCTCGTATTCCTCGCGCTGGCCGAAATGGACGAGGTCGCCGGTTGCGAGCACGACGTCCGCGCGCGGGCGAAGCGCGTTCAAATGCGCGATCGTCTCGCGGAGCATGTCGTTGGTGGGGACCCGGCCATAGGCCTGGACGCCGTCTGGCCGCACGTGCAGGTCGCTCACTTGCGCAATGATCATGGTCGAGCCTCGAAAAGGACCGGCGCCCCCGAGCGGGGGCGCCGTAGGGCTAGCATGTTACGACGAAGGGTCAAAACACCGTCACGTGTGCGATCTTCTCGTTGTAGGGCTTGAGGATCTCGTCCGCGTTGCGCTGCGCGTCGCGGACGGCTTCGGCGGGCTGCTTCTTGCCGCTGATAACAGCCTGCACCTCGTCCTCGATCGCCTTGCGCACGGCGACGACATTGTAGGTCGAGAGCCAGGGCTGCGCGAACTCGAGCTGCTTCACCGCGATCAGTGCGTCGGGGTGCTCGGCGACGAAGCTCTTCATCTCCGGGAGATCGTAGCTGCTCTTGCGCGGCGCGAAATACCCGGTGAAGCGGCTCCAGGAGCCCAGCGTCTCCGCCGAGGTCATCCAGCTCGCGAAGACCCAGGCGGCCTTGCGCTGCTCCGGCGTGATGCCCTTGAAAAAGATGAGCGAGCCGCCGCCGATCGGCACCGCATTTCGGAGGTTCCGCGGCACGAAGGCCACCGTATAGGGGAACTTCGCGCCCTTGCGGATGAAGCTCAGCGATCCCGTCGAGAGCATCACCATCGAGGCCTTGCCCGCGAAGAAATCCGTCGAGACCTGGTTGGGATCGATCACGCCCTGCGGCATCGCCTTGTGCGTGAAGACGAGGTCGTGCAGGAGCTGTACCGCGCCTCGCGTCGAGGGCTGGTCGTAATAGACCTCGCCGGGCATGCTCACGTTGAAGAACTGCCCGCCGTTCGACATCGCGAAGGACTGGGTGAGCCAGCCGAGATAGTCGTAGCTGCCGGGCATCTCGAAGCCGTAGCGGGTGATGCGGTCGCCCTCGCGCACCGTGAGCTTCTCCGCTGCCGCCACGAATTCCGCCCAGGTCGCCGGCGGCTTCTCGGGGTCGAGGCCCGCCGCCTTGAAGTGGTCGACGTTGATGTAGACGAGCGGCGTCGAGTTCTGGAAGGGGATCGCGTAGATCAGGCCGTTGGCGGTGGCGTTGCCGCGAAGCGCCGGCCAGAAATCGTCGAGGAAAGTCTTGGGATCGCCGCCATTCTCTGCGAGGAGATCGTCGACCGGCACGATCTGACCCGCGATCACGAACTCCTGGACGAAGTTCGCGGACATGAGCGCGACCGCCGGGGGCTTCCCAGCCTCGATCGCGGCCTGGGTCTTGAGGCGCGTGTCGTCGTAGCTGCCGGTATAGGCGGCCGTCACCTCGACCTCCGGATGCTTCTCGTTGAACTCCTTGACGAGGCGCGCCATCTCGGTCGCGAGCGCGCCTTGTACGGGGACCGGGAAATAGAAGTCGATCTTGGTGGCGGCAGATGCGGCGACGCTCGAAGCGAGCGCCGCGGCGAGCGCGACCGCAGCGAGCTTGAGGCGTGTCATTCTCGTCATGGCTTTACCCCTCTCATTTGATGCCGGAGAACACGAAGCTGTTGACGAACTGGCGCTGGAAGACGACGAAACCCGCGAGCAGCGGCAGGCTCACGATGAGCGTGCCCGCGGCGATGAGACCCCATTCAGCGGCCCCCTCGGCGCCGCTGACGAAAGTCGCGAGGCCCAAGGTGAGGGTCCGCTTCCCCGGCGAATCGATCGCCATCAGCGGCCACAAGAACTCGTTCCAGTGCGCGACCACGCTCACGATCGAGAAGGCGATGAGCGCGGGCTTCGCGATCGGCAGCAGCACGTAACGCAGGAGCTGGATCACGTTGCATCCGTCGATCGCCGCGGCATCCTCGAAGTCGCGCGGGATGCTCTTGAAGGCCTGACGCATGAGGAAGGTGCCGAAGGCCGAGGCCCAATAGGGCGCCATCACCGCCCAAAGCGTGTCGTGGATGCCGAGCGCGGTCACGGTCTTGAAATTCGGCACGATAAGGACCGGCGGCACGATCATGAGCTGCAGCAGGAAGAGGTAGAAGACGAGATCGCGCCCGGGAAACCGGAGCCGCGCGAAGGCGTAGCCCGCGAGGCTCACGGTGACGAGCTGCACGCCGAGCGTCCCTGCGACCACGATGAGGGTGTTGAGGTAGCAGACGAGGAAGTCGCCGCTCTCGAAGGCCTCCCGGAAATTCTCGAAAGAGAGCGGACCGCTCGGCCAGAGCGAGGCGATGTCGAGGGCGCCGTAGCTGTCCGGGCGCAGCGAGGCCACCAGCATCCAGAGGAGCGGCGCCGACCACACCAGCGCGATCGCGAATGCGGCCGCGATCCCCGAAACTGCCGCACCGTTAATCCGCATGGGCGGCTCCGCGCTCGAACGCGCGCATCCCGAAGCCCGATACCAGCAGGAGTATCGCCAGCGTCACGACGGTCGCGGCCGCGGCCTTGCCGCTGTCATGCAGCTCGGTTGCGGTCTGGAAGACATAAAAGAGCAGGAGGTTGGTCGCATCGTTGGGGCCGCCGTGGGTCATGACGATGACGTGGTCGACAGCGGTGACGGACTGGATGAGCGCGATCACCGCGACGAAGGCGGTGGTAGGCGCGATCTGCGGCAGGATCACATGACGCAGCCGCTGCCACGCGCCGGCGCCGTCGAGGATCGCGGCCTCCACGAGTTCGCCCGGCACCGCCTGCAGCGCAGCGATGTAGAAAAGCATGTAGTAGCCGGCGTTCTTCCAGACTGTGACGATCGAGAGTGCCATCAGCGCCGTGTCGGGATCGCCGAGCCAGTTGATCGAAAGCGGCACGAGCCGGCCAATGTAGTAGTCGATGAGGCCCACGGTCGGCAGAAAGAGGAAGGTCCAGAGCGCCGCCGCGCCGATCAACGGAATCATCGTCGGAAAGAAGAGCAGCGCACGCAGGACCGCCGTGAAGCGCGTCGAGCGCTGCAGCAGCAGCGCGAAGGCGAGCGCCAGCGCGACCGAGGGCACGACCGTGAGCACGGCATAGACGAGATTGTTGAGAGCAGCCGCCTCGAACTTGCCGTCGGTGGCGAGGCGGAGATAGTTGCCGATCCCCGCGAAGCTCGCCACTTTCTCGCCGAGCCTGCGGCCGAAAAACGAATCCACGACAACCGAGGCGATCGGCCAATAGGTAAAGGCGCCGAGACAAAGGAGCGACGGCAGCAAGAGGAGAAGCGGGCGCGCCCGCCGATCCCACTCGCCCAGTCTCGTCCCGGCACGGCGAGAGCCTCGCAGCGATGAGAGTGCGGCGGTCGTCACGCAATGAGCGGTACCAGACCGGCACTACCCGAAAATGTCAGCCGCGTGACGATTTTGTTACAGCATCCTCGGAGCTCCGGGGATCGCTACTTGCTGGCGACGTAGTGGCACCCTTGGATCTCGGCCGATCCGACGGTGTCCTCGACCAATTCGGGATATACGTGGCCGACGACGAAGCCCAGCGATATGCCCAAACGCACGTAGCGCGTCTGCCCCGGCTCGAGCGTCAGGCTCAGGTTGCGCGTCACCTCCGTCGAGGTGCTGATCTCATAGGTGCCTGCGGGGCGATCGACGTAGAAGAAGCCCTGCGGCACGGCGGAGCCGATCACCTCGCCGTTGAGCTTGACGGCGGGCTGCACCCCGGCGCCGATGATCGCCGTGCGATAGATGTAGATGCGTCCGCTGTCGGCGGGACGCGCGGCGAGGTTCTCCTGCACCTCCGAGAACTTCGGCCCGCTGGCACAGGCGGCCAGCACCATGAGACACAGTCCGGCAATCGCCGTCTTGGCAATCCTTGCGATACTCGTCATGTGAGCCTCCCTGGAATTGGCGGCGCGTTTCCTCACCGCGGCGTCCGCAGAATTTCCCGCGGGGGATCGGCGGGCGTGAACGTGCGCTCGACCGGCAGATAGAACCCGATGGCGAGGTTCCCCTTCAGCACCAATTCGGCCTCGTGCACGTTCGAGGCTTCCACGGTGACGACCTGGTCCTTGGTCCTGAAGACGTCGCCCTGCTCGATGCGTCCCACCCGGTACCAGGCGGTGCCTTGCCGGAGCGGTGTGGCGTAGCCGCGCTCCAGGGGGATCCTCGTATTTCCGCCGAGGACCCACGTCTCGGTCGAGCCTGCTGCGGCTTCGAAATGCGCGGGAACCTGCTTTAGATGGATCACGTCGAAAGCGCAGCCCGCGAGGAGAAGCAGGAGGGCACCGATGCTGTACCTCATGGCAAGGATGCTCCCGGCTGGAACGGATTCGTGCGATCGCCGAAGCCCGTCAACACGGTCGAAACGACAGCGTCCATGCTCTGCTTGCCGTCCGGCATTGCAAAGCCGATCGGCGTGCCACCCGGTGGCCCGCGAGCGGGTGATGCGGATTTGCGCGAGCCCCGGAAACCCATACTACTTTGAAGAGCCAGGGAAGCGTCGCAGAAAGGGTCGTCAGGAGACCGCGATTGGGCGCGTCGGCGCTTGCTTTGTCGAGATGGAGGAATGCCGTGGCAGACCCCGCTATTTGCTTTGCGCCGTCCTCGGAATTCGCGTTGACGTTGGGCCGGCGCGTCGCCCGGGAATTCGAAGCGTCGCATCGATCTCGATTTGCGGACTGGTCGGTGTGGGCGATCGCGGCCGGCTACGTCGGGGCCGGTGCGCTCGCCTACGCCTTGATCCTCCGTAGCAGCCCAGGTGCGGCCGGAACGATCGCACTTGCGGTGCTCGGCGGGTGCTGCGCCTTCATGGTCATGGCGACGGTCGGTCACGCTGCGGCGCACGGAGCGCTCACGCCGAGACGGTGGCTGAGCGATTTCGTCCTATTCGCGAGCTTCGCGGTCATCGGCGTCAGCGGCAGGCTCTGGCGCGACCGTCATGTCGGTTTGCACCATCAGCTGCCGAATCTCCCGGGGACCGGGATCGACGGCGACGGCTCCAGCCTTCTCCGCCTCCTGCCCCACAAGCGCTGGCGCCCGGCCCATGCGCTGCAGCGCTTTTATGCGCCCCTTCTCTACGCGCTTGCCGTCCCGCACATGGCTTGGCTCGAGGACTTTCAGCTCCTCGCCGCGGCCCGCCGCGCCGTACCCGCGGGATATCGCGGATGGTGCGTTCTCGCGGAATTCGCGGGGGCAAAGCTGCTGCATCTGATCCTGCTCATCGCCATTCCCACGCTCCTGCTGCACCCGCCGATCTGGGCCCTGCTCGGCACCTACGCGATCGCCATGACGGTGTCGTCGACCGCCTTTCTCGCCCTCACGATCGGCACGCACCTCTCGGACATGGCCGAATTTCCGGCCCCGAACGCCGGGGGCAAACTCGCGCACGACTGGGCGACGCATCAGGTCATGACCACCATCGATTGGATGCCGACCAACGCGCTCGTGACCGCCCTTTTGGCCGCCGTGAACGCCGACGTCGCTCACCATCTTTTCCCGCAGTACTCCCACCATCACGCGGCGCTGCTGTCGCGGATCATCGCCGAGGAGGCCGCGGCGCACGGGGTGCCCTACCGTAAGGCATCCTTCGCCCGCGTCCTGCAAGGCCATTGGCGCCATCTGACGCGGCTCGGCCAACCGGAGGAGATCGTGATGAGCGCCGCGAGGCGAAGCTAAACGGCCTCGATTCCGAAGCGCAATTCCTGATTGCCGAGCACGCGCTCGACGACCTCGGCATTGTCGAATTGACGGCGGAAATCGTCCTCGGAGAACAGCGAGATCCGGTTCTGCCAGGGCCTGCGGGCGGCGCGCGGGCCGAGATACTGGCAGAGAACGCGTGTCGCAAGCGGCGTGCGATCCTCGGCGGTAGTAAGCCGCAGGCCCTCGAGATAGACGAACTTACGCACCGAGGGCTCCCGGAGAATCATGTAGCGCGGCTCGCCGTCGTGCTGTCCCGTCAGGAAGATGTTCCCGTGGCGCGTCGCGACGTAGCCGACCGAGATGATCTCGTCGTGCCGCTCGGTGTCCACGCGACCGGGGATGCGGTTGTAGAGGGTGAAGCGGGGCATGAGGACCTCGCCCCTCTGCGCCTGCGCTGCGGGGTTGTGCGCGCGGATGTGGAGCCAGGACACGCTCATGCGGCTCGAGCGTTGCGCGCGCCAGAAGCAGAGATAGTAGCCGCTGTAGCGCTCGTAGACACGAAGCAGGTCGTTCTCGTCCAATGGCACTTCCGTATGGACGATCTCGTAGCGCAGCGGCTTTGCGTGGCGACGCCGCGCCGAAGCCGCCCCCAGCGGCTCCGTTTTCCACGCGAGCTCGCTCGGGATCATGTCGCGAAAATCCTCGAGGTAGCGTACGAGACGGCCCAAAAAGGTGTTGTCGGGCCGCGCCGCCTTGCTGTAGGCGAAATTGCGCACGGTGTGCTCCGCGACATCGCAGCCGACCGCGACATCCTTGAGCCGCAGCCCGCGATTCTTTTGCATCCAGACCACGCCGCGACGCAGCCGCTCCACGGTCTCCCGATCCAGCGCAGCGCCCGTCTGCCGATCGGTCTGGACCTCGTTCTTTGCGTCCATTCCCCAGGCCATTCGTTCCTCGTCCGCGAAAAATACTACCACAGGCCGTCGAAAGGCCTGTGGAAATGCGTATTACCAGGCGATGGCGGATAAATAGAGATATCTGCGGGTAACCGCGGCGCGCGCTGGTTCCCGCTGCATTCGCGAAAGCGACAAAATCCGAAACCGTCACGCCGCTGACCCAGCGCGGCGCGGCGCGAACGAGCACGATCATCGCGGTTTTGCCCCGTCCAGAAGGGAAACCCGATGACCTCGACGATCCAAAACCTACGCGAGATCGCCCACCACTGCCGGTGCGGGGAACCTTTGCCCGCCACGCTCTCGACCTGGCTCGGCCAGTCGCTGAGCCGCTTCCTCTCGCATGAGCGCCCCACGACCGACGAGGCCTTCGGACTCCAGCGCGCCCGTGGCGGCGTTCCCTGGTGGAAGGAGGAGGCGATGCGCCGCCGGGACGCCGCGCTGCGCGATCTCGCGGAGACTCTATGCCCGACGCTCTCGGTCGCGGCGCAGGCGCGACGCATTCGCGACCTCGCGCTCCGCTACGCCGCCACGGCCTGGCTGCGCGAGCGCGATGCGGAGACACCGCCTCCGGCGAGCCGGGGAACTTTCAGGGAGCGGCTTTGGGTGGCGTTCAAGTCGGGAGCGCCCATGCCGATCGGCGAGCGCCAGCTTCGCCACGTGCTCGGCCATTGAGAGTCGACATCGGAAGGAGGCGGCACCGTGAAGGGTTCGACCGCTTACTGGCGCGGCATCGCGACGAGGACGCTGTCCCTGCCCGCCGCCGTCTTCGAGTTTCGTAATCCCGTCGCCACGGCTCCCAACAGTGGCGAGAAACGCCTCGGAGCATGCGATGACTGAGCGCCCGACCGTCCTCGCACTGGTGGGCGACGTCATGCTCGGTCGCGGCGTGAGCGCTCTGCTTAGCTCGCGGGAAACGCACTCGTTCTGGGGCGACGTGCTGCCCGTGCTGCGCTCGGCCGACGCGGTGATCGCCAATCTCGAAAGTCCGATCACGGAAGCCGCGAGCGAGTGGCGGCGGAGCTGGAAGGCGTTTCGCTTCCGCGCCGCGCCCTTGGCCGTCGAGGTGTTGCAGGCGGCGAATGTCCGCTGCGTCAATCTCGCCAACAATCACGCGCTCGACTACGACGAGCATGGCCTCCAGGAGACGCTCGATCGGCTCGACGCCGGCGGAATCGCGCATGTGGGCGCGGGCCGGAACTTGGCCGGCGCGGTTCGCCCCTCTCTCCTCGATGCGGGCGGAACGCAGGTCGGGGTCATCGGCATGACCGACACGATGCCGGAATTCGCGGCGGGGCCCAGGCGCGCCGGCACCAACACCTTGCGGATCGACGACAAGGCCGCGTCCCTCGGTCTCATCGCGCTTCAGATTCGGGAGCTGCGTCGCACGGGGGCGGAGACCGTCGTGCTGAGCGTGCACTGGGGTCCGAACCTTCGTACGTCACCGCCATCGCGTTTCCGCCGCTTCGCGCGCGCCGCCATCGAGCTCGGGGTCGATATCGTGCACGGCCATTCGGCGCACCTCGTTCAGGGCGTCGAGCGCTGGAGCGGCGGTCTCATCCTCTACGATACCGGAAACTTCCTCGACGATTACTGGGTCTTTCCGGGAATCCGGATCGACCGCTCCTTCGTCTTCCTGGTCGAGCTGCGCAAGGGCAAGCCGGCGCGCCTCTCGATGCGGCCGGTGAAGCTGAAGCGCGGTCGCGTCGATCTCGCGACGGGCAGCGACTTCATAGCGACCGTCGAGGCGATGCGGCGGCGCTCGAAACCTTTCGCCACGCCGCTGGTCCGGACGCCGCAGGGACTCGCGGTGACCTGGCCGGGCAGCGAGGAAGCGGCGTCCGCCGCGTCCGAGGTTCCGCCGCCGGATTCACCGGCGGCGCGAAGCACGCGCCTTCGCGACGTGAGCCGGTTCTCGGCCGCGACACTCAAGGGGACGTGAAAATGTCCGCACCATCGCCCACCGCCTTGCTTCGACTGAGCGGCTTCCGTGCCCTCTTCCTCGCTCAACTCCTCGGCGCCTTCAACGACAATGTCCTCAAGGTCCTGGTCTCGCTACTGGCGATCGAAACCGCCGCGCTCGGTCACTCCGGCGGCTATCTCTCCCTCGTCAGCGTCGTGTTCATGGCTCCATACCTACTGTTCTCGGGCTATGCGGGCTATGTCGCGGACATCTTCAACAAGCGCCGGGTGCTGATCGCTGTCAAAGCAGGCGAAGTCGCGATCATGGCACTCGCATTCTGCGCCTTGATCTGGGCACGCATCGACCTGCTGCTGGCCGTGATGTTCCTGCTGGGAACGCAGGCGACCTTCTTCAGCCCCGCAAAGTTCGGGATCGTCCCGGAGATGCTCCCCGAGGGCTCCTTGCCGATTGCCAACGGGTGGCTCGAGCTCAGCCGCTACGGCGCCGTCATTCTCGGCACGGCTTCGGGCGGCGTGGTTCTGCTCCAGTGCGGCGACCGGCCTGCGGTCATCGGCCTCATGCTCTTCGCGATTGCCGCGGCGGGCTTTGCAGCGAGCCTGCGCATCTCGCCGGTGCGGCGCTCCGGCGCCGAGAAGCGCTTTCGGCTCAATCCCTGGCTCGAGGTGGCATCGGGCGTGCGGCGTCTCGCCGGCGATCCCCGGCTGGCCTGGACCGTTGCAGGCATCAGCTTCTTCGAGTTCATGGGATCGCTGATCCTTCTCGACCTCCTGCTGGTGGGCAAGGAGACGATGGGTCTCGACGCCGGATGGACTAGCCTGCTCGGCGCCTTCGCGGGCCTCGGCATCGGCATCGGCAGCGTCGCCGCCGGACGCTTGTCGCGAGGGCGGGTCGAGATCGGTCTCGTCCCCTTCGGCGCCGCCGCACTCGGCGCCGCCGTCGTCTCGCTCCCACTGGCGGCGGCATCCTTCGCGGCGATGTCGGCCATGCTGCTGATGGTTGGTCTCGCCGGCGGACTCGTCATCGTGCCGCTCTACTCCGCGCTGCAAAAGCAGGCGAGCGACGACGAGCGCGGCCACCTCGTCTCCACCAACAATTTTCTCAACATGGGCTCCGTGATGCTGTCCGCAGGCGCGCTGTGGCTGTTGCGCGACGTGCTCGACTTGGCGCCGGTAAGGGTGCTTCAGCTCGCCGGCGCGGTAACGCTGGGGGCGACGCTCTGCGCGATCCGGTGGGTTCCGGATTACGCGGTTTCGGCCGTGCGGTGGGCGCGCTCGACCTTGGGCCGGCTTGCGCCCTTAGCGCTCACGCTCATCGCGCTCCCGCCCGCCGCCTGCCGTCGCAGCTGCCGCAGTTCGGCCGCTGGCAGACTCTTGCGGCTCGTGCCCTTCGCTATCGTGCTTGCGGTATCGGGAATGACGCCGGCGCATGCACAAGACAAGCCGCAGACGCTGGTTTTCCGCGTCGAGCATCGACTCTTCGGTGAGGTCGGCACGGTCAATGTCGAGATTCGTCCCTCGGGCAGCGCAACCCAGGTCACGACCAGCATCGACGTTCGCGCGAGCGCCTTCGGCATCACAGTCCGCCGGATGACCGGCGAGTGTCGAGAGGTCTGGGCAGACGGGCAACTTCTGAGTTTCGCCAGCACGATCACCACCGACGGCCAGATTGAGACGGTCCAGGCGGTGTTCGATGGCACGCTCATCGCCGTGGACACCGGCGGCGCGCTGCGCTATGCGCCGCGCGGCACGCAGCCGGCAATTCCCTGGTCCTCGCATTTCGTTGGAGCTACGGCCGTGCTGTCGCCGGAGAGCGGCAGGATCTCGACGATCGAGGTCGTCGACCTCGGCGAGGAACTCGTGAAGCTCGACACCAAGAGAACTCCTGCCCGCCACTACCTCATTCGCGGCGTGGGCGAGCAGCACGTCTATTTCGACCGCGCGGGGATGCCGGTGGAGCTCGTCTTCGAGCACAGCACGGGCAACGTCAGGCTCCTCCGCACCGACCGAGAGACGACCGCCGCAATCCCGGCTTCCGCCCCCAAGGAAGGAAACATGCCATGACCTATGCCGTCATCGATTCCACCAAGGCTATTGGCGCTCTCGCGGGCGAAGAGCTCGGCTCAGGGCGTTCGCCGGCTAGGCTCGCGGAGACACAGAAAATCAAATTCCGCGAGGGCAATCACGCCGGCTTCTACCGCGCCGTCAAGAAGCGCGTGAACGCCTATTTCGACGCAAACGGCAAAAGCCGCTACGCCGATTGGCGCCTCTGGCTCAAGGCGGCGATTTTCACGGTACAGACCGTGGGCGCCTACACTTTGATCCTGTCGAATTCCGTCGGCCCCTGGGGCATGCTGCTGCTCGCCAACGTCTACGGCGTCGGTGCGCTGATGCTCGGCGTCAACGTCGCGCACGACGCGGCACACGATGCGCTGACGCCATGGCGTTGGCTCAATCGCGCCATCCAAACGGTCGTCTTCACGCTCATCGGCGCCAATGCCTATCTCTGGCGCCTACGGCACATAAAATCGCATCACACCTTCCCGAACGTCATCGGGTGCGACATCGACATCGATCAGAACCTGTTCCTACGCATGTCGCCGAATCATCGGCGGCGCTGGTTCCATCGCTTCCAGCATCTCTATGCGCCCGTGATCTTCTGGCTCGTCGACGTGCATACGGTCTTCTACGAGGATTTCGAGTACCTCTTCAAAAAGCGGCTCGCGAACATGATGGGCATCCGCCATCCCCCCAGCGAGTACGTCATGTTCATCCTGTGCAAGATCGCCTACCTCGCGATCGTCGTGGGCATTCCTATGATGGTGCTGGATCTGCCCTGGTGGCAGGTGGTGCTGGGAGCGGCGACGATGAGCTTCCTCTCCTCGGTGGTCTTCGTCACCTTGCTCATCGGCACGCACTTCGCCGAAGAGGCGGAATTCCCGCATTTCGACCGTGACGGCTACATCGCGCATGACTGGGCCGAGCACGCGATGGTGACGTCGGTCGATTGGAGCCCGAAGAGCGCCCTCGCCTCTATCGCGACCGGCGGCGCCAATTGCCATGCGGCGCATCACCTTTTCCCGACGATCTCTCACGTGCATTACATCGCCATCACGCACATCATCCGGGAGACGGCGGCGGAATTCGGCGTTCGCTACAACTGCACGACGCTGCCGCGCCTCGTGCGCTCGCACTTCCGCTTCCTGCGGCGCATGGGCTCGATTGAGGCCGCGGCGTGAGCCGCCGGCTCATGCCTGTGCCAGATACTCCATCGCGGCATCGACGCCGCCCTTGCCGTGGGGGACGCCGAGGATGCCGAGGCTCATCTCGACCGCGGCGAGCGCGCCCAGGATCATGGGCTCGTTGAGGTCGCCCATGTGCCCGATGCGGAAGACGCGCCCGTCGAGCACGTCGAGCCCGCCGCCGAGCGAGACGTTGAAGCGCTCGAGGCAGGCCTGGCGCACCTTGTTGGCGTCGTGGCCGTCGGGCACCATGACGGCGGTGATCGAATCGGATTCGACGCGGGGATCGCCGGCGAAAATCTCGGGCCCGTCGTTCTGCCGCCACCGACGCACCGCGCGCCGCACGGCCTCGGCGAGGCGGTGGTGGCGTGCGAACACGTTATCCAGCCCCTCCTCGTCGAGCATTCTGAGCGCCTCTTGGAGGCCGTAGAAGAGATGCGAGGGCGCGGTGCCGGGGAAGCTCGTCTGGTCCATCCCCGTCATGTAGCGCTTCCAATCCCAATAGACGCGCGGCATGCGCGCGTTGTCGCTCGCCTTGAGCGCCTTGGCGCTCACGCCCGTGAAGGCCATGCCGACCGGCAGCATCAGCCCCTTCTGCGAGCCGCCGACAACCACGTCGACCTGCCAATCGTCCATGCGGAAATCCAAGCAGCCGAGCGAGGAGATCACGTCGACGAGAAAGAGCGCGGGATGTCCCGCGCGATCGATCGCGCCGCGGATCTCGGCGCAGCGATTGGCGACACCCGTCGAGGTCTCGTTGTGGACGAGCAGCACGCCCTTGATCGCGTGTGCGCGATCCTCGCGGAGCCGGGTCTCGACGGCAGCGGGATCGACGCCCGCCCGCCAATCGCCGGGAAGCGTCTCGACCGCGAGCCCAAGCTCGGCTGCCAGCTTTCCCCAATTGAGCGAGAAATAGCCGGATTCCAGGACCAGCACCTTGTCGCCCGGCGAGAATACGTTGACCAGCGCCACTTCCCAGGCGCCGTGGCCCGTGCCGGAGTAGCAGAGGATCGCGTGCTTGGTGCGGAAGGTCTTGCGAAGGCCTTCGACGCACTCCGCGAAGATCGCGCGGAACTCAGTGCCCATGAAATCGATCGCCGCGCGATCCATGGCGCGAAGGATGCGGTCGGGAATGTTGGTCGGGCCGGGATTCTGGAAGAACTGGCGGCCGCGGGTTACTGCCATGGTCGAGATCTCCGAATGGGCGGTGGTTCGATGCCGGGAGTCGAAGCGCGGAGCGCGTCGCGGCAAGACTGTGGCCCAGAGAGCGCGTGCATTCAAGAAGTAGAGCACGCCGGTCCATGCGCGCCGGTTAACTCGGCAAAGGATGGGTTGCATGGCTCGCTTCGCCGGCGCGACCGCGCTAGTATTCCAAAATTCGGGATAGGCGCGCACGCCCCGCTCGCGCTCCGGCAGGGTTTGGCGTATCCCGGGTACGCGGCCGACGGGCCTATTTTCGCGGGAAGATCCAAGAGGGGGAATTCGAGCATGCCGAGCGTGACTGCGCCGTCCGCATCGGGGGATCTTTACGACACGATCGGCCGCGGATACGGCCGCAGTCGCAGGACGGATCCGCGTATTGCCTCCGTGCTGCACCGCGCGCTTGGCGACGCCCGCAGCGTTGCCAATGTCGGTGCGGGCACCGGCTCCTACGAGCCCGAGGATCGTGCGGTGATCGCGATCGAGCCCTCCGGTGTCATGCTCGCCCAGCGGGCCCCGGGAAGTGCCCCGGCGGTACGCGCGCGCGCAGAGGCGTTGCCGCTCGCGGATCGAAGCGTCGATGCCGTGATGGCGATCCTGACCCTGCACCATTGGTCCGATCGGGAAGCGGGTTTGCGCGAATGCGCGCGGGTGGCGCGCACGCGCCTCGTCGTCCTTACCTGGGACCCGGACTCGAATGGATTCTGGCTGGTGCGAGATTATCTCCCCGCCTTCCTGGCCTTGGATCGCGCGCAATTCCCTCGGGTGGAAACCATCGGGGCCGCGCTCGGAGACGATGTCCGAATCGAGGCCGTACCGCTGGCGGTGCCGCGGGACTGCACCGCCGGATTTCTCGGCGCCTATTGGCGCCGGCCGGAGGCCTACCTCGACCCCGCCGTGCAAGCGGGCATCTCGTCCTTTGCACGACAGGAGCCGAACGATGCCGCCGAGACGAACGAAGGCCTCGCCCGGCTGCGCGCCGATCTCGCATCCGGCGCCTGGGCAGATCGCTACGGCGCAATCGCCTCGGGCGAGACGCTGGATGTGGGCTATCGCGTGGTCGTGGCGCGGCTAGGCCAGGGCACGCGTTCGGGATGACCGTGCAAGGGGGCGCTCCCACGGAGATCGTGATCGTCGGCGGCGGTGCGGCGGGCTTGGAGCTTGCGACGCGGCTCGGCGACCGCCTCGGCAAGCGCGGGAAGGCGCGGATCACGCTCATCGAGCGCTCCCGGACCCATCTCTGGAAGCCGCTCCTGCATCAAGTCGCCGCCGGCAGCATCGACGTCGCGGAGCACGAGCTCGACTACCTCGCGCAGGCACATTGGCATCATTTCGTCTACCGTTACGGCGAGTTGATCGGGCTCGACCGCGCGCGCCAAGAAGTTCGTATCGGCCCGACCTATGAGGAGGGCGGCGTCCAGATTACGCCGCCTCGAACCTTCAGATACGACCGCCTCATCATCGCCATCGGCAGCGTCACCAACGACTTCGGTACGCCCGGAGCCAAGGAATTTGCAGTACCTCTCGAGACCACCGAGCAGGCCGCGCGCTTCAATCGGCGCCTCATCAATGCCTGCATCCGCGCGCACGCGCAGGAAGGGCCCGTGCAGCCGGGCCAGCTGCACGTCGCGGTCATCGGCGCCGGCGCCACCGGCACCGAGCTCGCGGCAGAGCTGCACCGGACCGTGCGCGCGGTCGTCGCCTTCGGGCTCGACCGCATCGACCCCGAGAAGGACATCCGCATCACGCTCATCGAGGCCTCCGAGCGGATCCTGCCGGCGCTGCCGGAGCGGATCTCGAAGGCGACGAGTGCGCTCCTGGAGAAGCTCGGCGTCCGTGTCCGCGTCCAGGCGCGGGTCAAGGAGGTCCGACGCGACGGCGTCGTGCTCGCAGACGGCGATTTCATTCCTGCGGAGCTCGTGGTCTGGGCCGCCGGGGTGCGAGCTCCCGACGTCCTCCGCGATCTCGATGGGCTCGAGGTCAATCGCGCAAACCAGCTCGTGGTGACGCAGACGCTGCAGACGACGCGCGACCCCCGGATTTTCGCGATCGGCGATTGCGCGGCCTGTCCCTGGCCGGGTCACCCGAGCCCGGTGCCGCCGCGCGCGCAAGCGGCGCATCAGCAAGCCGCGCACCTCATGCGGCAATTCCGCCGGCGCCCCGACGGCGAAAGCTTCACGGCGTATCGCTACCGCGACTTCGGCTCGCTGGTCTCGCTGGGGCGGCACAGCACCATTGGCAGCCTCATGGGGTTCCTCGTGGGACGGAGCTTCATCGTCGAGGGATATTTCGCGCGGCTCATGTATCGCTCGCTCTACGCCATGCACGAGGTGGCGCTATACGGGACCGTCAAGATGTCGCTCAACGTAATCGCACGCTCGATCGGCCACCGCACCGACCCCGTCGTGAAGCTGCACTGATCGCGGGGCCTACCGCGTCGGCGGCGCGATGGTGTCGAGCGACAGGCCTTTGGTCTCGGCGCTGATCCGCGTCACCGCCACCGTGGCGACCGCCAGCAGGATCGCGATGATCGTCATGACGTAGCCGAGTCCGTAGGCGCTGAGGATGCCGATCGTGTAGAACGCAATTGCGGCGCCGAGCCGCCCTCCGCTCTGCGCGAGACCGAAGCCGGAGCCGCGGGCATTGGTGGGGAATACCTCCGAGGTGAATATCTGCATCGAATTCCCCGCGAGCTGCACGAAGAAATTCATGAGGAACCCGATCACCAGCACCATCGCGTCCGATTGCGAGAAATAGAATGTGATCGAGAAGACGGTCGCGAGCACGAAGGCGACGAAGGCGGTGCGGACTCGCCCGAAACTTTCGAGCGAGTACATCATGAAGAGGCTGCTCAGCGGGAAGGAAAGCTGCATTCCCAGGATGAAAGCGAGCGATTTCGTGATGGTGAAGCCGCGATCCGCGAGGATGTTCGGGAGCCAGCCGCCGAGCCCGAGGGCCGCGCTGAAGAAGGCGAAGAAACAGATCATCGAGGCGATGATGCGTCCGCGGTACTGGCGGAATACGACGCCCATGGGGTCGCTGCGGATGTCGGAGAGGTCGCTCTCGACGAGTCCGCCCGGCGCCTTGCCGAGCCCCATGCTCTCGAGGAGGTCAAGCGCGCGCCGGCCCTCGCCGTGCGTCACCAGCCAGCGCGGGGATTCCGGCAGGCTGAAGCTGAAGACGAAGACGACGAGCGCGCAGCAGCCGATGATGATCCAGATGCCCTGCCAGCCCAATGTGTCGCGGAAGCCCAGCGCGAAGAGCGTGCCGATCGGCCAGACGCAGGCGCCGCCGATGAACTGCATGAAAGCGGTGATGCGGCCGCGGATGTCCTTGGGCGAGTACTCGGCCGCATAGGCGAAACAGAGCGGCTGCGCCGCGCCAAAGCCGATCCCCGCGATGAACCGCCCGACGGCAAGCCAATAGGCATTGGGCGAGAAGGTCGCGGCGATGGTCGCGATCGCGTAGAGGAGGATAGAAGCCTGGAAAACCGCCTTGCGGCCAAAGCGGTCCGTGAACTCGCCTTGCCCCAGCGCCCCCACGAAGAGGCCGAGGATCGTGACACCGCCCACGGTGCTCATCTCCGCTCCGGTCGCGAACTTCGATTTGATGATGTCCGGGATGAGCGAGCCCAGGATCGTGTAATCGATCACATCGAAGAAATAGCCGAAGGTGATGAGCGCGAGGACCCGATAATGGAGCGGCCCCAGCTTCGCGCCATTGAGCGTGGTGTCGACGTAGGAAACGATCGACTGTGCCATCGAAGTCCCCCTCCCCTGAATGCGCCGTCGAAGCAGCGCTTCTTATAGTCGATAGTAAATGGATTACCGCACTTGTTCAGAGCGAAGTCAACGCAAGAACCAATACTCGGCGAGGTCGAGAATAATCGGCGCGCTAGGGTATGAGCGCCAGCAGCTCCGGCGGATAGAGCGCGCGCGCCTCGGCACGGAGCGGCGCCACCGCGCCCGCAAAGGCCGCGCGGCCCTCGCCGTCGAGCTCAATCACCTCGCAGCCCTCCCGCTCGATTTCCACGAGCGCCTTCGCCTCTTCCTCGACGGCCTCGCTCCGCTGGCGCACGACCGCGTCGCGGATCGCCACGGCCATCGCAGCCTTGAGCTCGTCCGGCCAAGCGTCGAAGGACGGCCGGTGCAGGAAGACCGGCCGCGAGAGGTAGAAGTGGCCGCTCAGCGTATGGAAGCGATGGAACTTGTGGACGCCGTAGGTGACGGTGTTCGCGAGCGGATTCTCCTGCGCGTCGATGCTGCCCGCGCGAATCCGCTCTATCGCCTCCGTGAGATCCATCCGCAGCGGCACGGCGCCGAGGAGCTCGAAAGTCCGCACCTGGACATCGCTGGGAAGCACGCGGATGCGCATCCCCGCCAAATCTGCGGGACGGCGCACGGGACGCAGGCGGTTCGAGATGTGCCGGAACCCGTTCTCGAAATAGCCGAGGATGCGGTGGTTCATCGCGGCCTCGATCCTGCCGCCGATCGCGTCGCCGAGCTTGCCGTCCATCGCGGCGCGCGCGGCATCTCGCGTTTTAAAGAGAAAGGGCAGATCGAGCACGCCCAGCTCAGGCGCGCGGTCCGTGAAGTAGCTCGAGGACTGGTAGCCGAGCGTGAGGACCCCGCTCTCGACGAGCCAGATGATGTCCTCGGACTTGTATCCGAAATCCATGATGTTCCAGATGTAGCGGACTGCGACGGCGGCCCCGAACTCGGCCTGGAGCCGATCGCCGATCGCCTTGAGCGCGCGGCTGAAGGTCGTGGTCGGCGGCCCGTAGCCGCTTAAGCGAATTTCGATCGGCGATCCCATGCTGGCCCCGCTCCCCCGCTCGCTTCGCACAAACGCTAACGCATTGCCCGCACCGGCTCAATCGCTGCGCCTTGTCTTGCGCTCGGCTGCGGCCCAAAATGCCGCGCATGCGCGACTACTGGCTCAGCAAGCTCTGCTTCGATCTGCAGGATCCCGCGCGCGCCGCGGAGTATCGTCGCGACCGCGAGGCCATGCTCGCTCGCTATCCCCTGAAGCCGGAGGTCAAGGCGGCCGTGCTCGCCGACGATGTCGCGGGTCTCGCAATGCTCACGAACCCCTATCTTCTGCGCTACTATTTTGCGGCAGCAGGGATGCCGGACGCGGATTTCATCGCGCGATTGCGTGCGAGTGCGGCCAGTGGCTGAGCTCGTCGGCGTCTACGCCGCAAGCCACGCGCCTCTGATCGCGCGCGATTGGCAACGGCTGCCCGGTCCGCTTAGGGAACGCCTGAGCGCCGCTTACGGCGAGCTCGGACGCCGCCTCGCCGCGAGCAAGGCGGAGACGATCGTGGCGCTTACGCCCGACCATTGGACCAACTTCTTCCTCGACAACCTGCCCGCGCTCTGCATCGGCATCGGTGAGGAGCACGGCGGCCCGCCGGAGCCGTTCATGCGGGATTTCAAGCCTAACCCGCTCCCCGGCGATTCCGCTCTCGGCCGGCATATATTGGAGACGGCGCTCGCAGGCGGTTTCGAGCCCGCGCTCTCGCACCGACTGCGGCTCGATCATGGGCTTTGCCTGCCGCTGTCGCGTCTCGGGCTCGCGTCT
>DATJVP010000140.1:0-10069 GCA_035581425.1 Allostellaceae bacterium
GCCGGTCTACGCGCGGTCGCGGCTCCGCGCCGGCGAGGTCTTCAAGGGACCGGCGCTCATCGAGGAAGCGGAATCCACCGGCGTCATCGGGCCCAGCGCCACGGTCGAAGTCGATCCGTTCGGCAATCTGATCATGCGGCTCGGCTAGGGCGCCGTCGCGTCTTCCCGTCGTCATGGCCGCGCTTGTTCCGGCCCTCCGCGCGCCAAAAATCCGAAAGCCCGAAGCACCAAGGCGCCTTGTCGGTTCGAATTAATGCGCGGCTTCGCGTTTTGCGCGCGTCACGATTTGCGTGGGGTCGACGAAGCGGAGCGCGATCAGGAGCCAGACCAGCGTCGTAAGCATGTAGATGACGGCCATGGCGTCGATCGATTGGCCCGCACGCACCCCCGCGGCGTAGACGGCGTAATAGAGGGCGACGACCAAGGTCTGGCTGCTGGGGCCGGCGGTAAAGAAGGTGAGCTCGAACATCGCGATGGTCCGCACCAGCACCAGCAAAAGCGCCGCCAGAATCCCGGGCGCCAGAAGCGGAACCAGCACATGGAGGAAGAGCCGTCCCGTTCCGGCGCCGAAGACGCGAGCGGCGGCCTCGATGCGCGGATCGATCTGCTCGACGAAGGGGATCATCACGAGCACGACGAAGGGCACCGTCGGCACGAGGTTCGCGATGATGACACCGGAGAGTTGGCCCGCGAAACCCGTCTTGTAGAGCACCGTCGCGAGAGGAATACCGAAGGTGATCGGCGGGATCAGCAGCGGCAGCAGGAAGAGTAGGGTCACAAAGCGCTTTCCCGGAAACTCCCGGCGCGCGAGCGCATAGGCGGCGGGGACGCCGAGCAGACCCGAGAGCAGCACCACCGCGCCGACGACCTCGAAGGTCACGATGAGCACGTCGTCGAGCTGGAATTCCTTCCAGGCCGAGACGTACCAGCGCGTCGTGTAGTCTGGCGGAAGCCAGGTGCCGAGCCAGCGCGTGCTGAAGGAGCTCACGAGCACGGCTGCGATCATCGCGAGGAAATTCAAGATGAAGAAGATGACGAGGGCCCAGATCGCAAAGGCCCAGAGCCGCTCGCCGAGGGGCTCGCGCCGTTCCATGCCGCTCACCCCTTCCCGGCGCCGGCGGCGCCGCGATAGACGAGGCTCCGCCCCGCGAGCACGAGCGTCACGACCAGGAGCTGCACGAAACCCATGATCATCGCTATCGCGGAGGCCATCGAGTAGTCGTATTGCTCATAGGCCGCCTGATAGGCCGCGATCGAGATGACGCGCGTCGCCCCCGCGGGCGCGCCCAGCAGCACCGCCGAGGGGAAAACCGAGAAGGTCTGCACGAACGAGAGACAGAAATTGATCGCAAGACCCTGCGCGAGAAGCGGCAGCAGGATGTGGCGGAAGCGCGAGCGCGGCTTCGCGCCCAAGGTGGCTGCCGCCTGCTCCAGCGAGGGATCGATGCCGGTTATGTAGGAGAGCGTGAGAAGGAAGGTGAAGGGAAAACCCGAGAGGATCAGCGAGAGCATCACGCCGGTGTAGTTGTGGACGAGACGAACCGGACCGTCCGTGAGGCCGAAGAGCAGCAGCACGTGATTGAGCCAGCCGCGCGGGCCCAGATAGTTGAGGAGGCCCTCCGCGATGAGCACGGTCCCGAGCGTGATCGGCACCACCAGTAAGGTCGTGAGGAGCCGTCGGCGGCGCATGCGGCGCACGCGGAGCGCCACCGGGATCGAGAGCAGCACATTGATGAGCGTCGCCGGCAGCGCCAAGCGCATGGTCGCGCCGATGGTGTCGTAGAGGAAGGGGTCGGAGAAGAACTTCGTGTAGTTCGCGATGAAGTCGCCCGCCTTCGGCTGGAACGAGAGTACGAAGCCATAGAGGAAGGGATAGACGAATAGCAGCACGATGAAGAGCGCTGCCGGCAGCACCAGGAGAGTGACGCCGTCGAGGCCGCGGAGCGCAAGCCACTGCCGCAGGGGCAAACGCTCGCCGCCCGTCATTGGTCCGCATCCGGATAGACGAGCACGCGGCCGGGGTCGACGGAGAGGCGCACGCTGTCACCTTTCGCGACCCGCGGCTCCGACTGGAAGTAGAGATCGGTGCCATCGGCCGCGCGGCCGGAGCAGTAGAATTCGCTGCCGTGATATTGCGCGCTCTCAACGGTGACGGCGATAGGCCCATCGGCCGCCGGAACCAGATCGTCCGGGCGGATCGCCGCAACCGCGGGACCCTCGGCGCCGGCCCCGATGGGCGTTCCCCCGATCGAGGCGCCGCCGATCAGGACACGGAACGAGTTCCCATTCCCTTGGGCGCGCGTGCGGACGATGTTGCGATACCCCATGAAATCCGCGACGTCCGCGTGCGCGGGCGACGCGTAGAGCTGCTCGGGCGTTCCGACCTGGCGGACCTCTCCATCGCGCATGACGACGATGCGGTCCGCAAGCGAGAGCGCCTCCTCCTGGTCGTGCGTGACGTAGATCGTGGTCGAGCCGATAACCTCGTGGATGCGCCGTATCTCCGCGCGCATTTCCAGTCGGAGCTTCGCATCGAGGTTCGAGAGCGGCTCGTCCATCAGCACCAGCGGGGGCTCGATCACGATCGCGCGCGCGATGGCGACGCGCTGTTGCTGTCCGCCGGAGAGCTGGCCCGGGAGCTTCTCCGCCTGCTCGCCGAGCCGGACGATCGCGAGCGCCTCGTCGACCTTGCGCTCGCTCTCAGCGCGATCGCGGCCCTGCATGGTGAGACCGAATGCGACGTTCTTCCGCGCGCTCATATGCGGGAACAGCGCGTAGTTCTGGAACACCATGCCGAAGCCTCGCTCCTCCGGCTTCAGGCGGTCGATGCGGGTCTCGTCGAGCCAGATGCTGCCGCCCGTGAGCGTCAAGAGCCCCGCGAGGCAGTTGAGCGCCGTCGATTTGCCGCAGCCCGACGGACCCAGGAGCGCAATGAACTCTCCGCGCCGGACGTCGAGCGTCACGTCGCGGAGAGCGTTCACGCTACCGAAGCTGCGGCTCATATGCTCGAGCCGCAGCTCTCGGTAGTCGCGTGTCGCCGATGCCATCGGCATTCGGGCCTATTTACTTCCGCTTGCCGCCGCCGACCTCCTGGTCCCAGCGATTGAAGGCGTAGACGAGCTTGTCCGGCATGAGCGGCAGCTCCTGCGGTGCTGCGTCGATCGCCTTCGCGTACTCGTCGCGGCCGAACTCCTTGATCGCCTTCTGGCTCTCCTCAGGCGCCATCGAAAGCGGCACGTCCTTCACGGCGGGCCCCGGATAGAAGTAGCCGAGGTCGTAGGTCGTGGCCTGCGCTTCCTTGGAGAGGAGGTAGGTCAACATATCCAGGAGCACCGCGAGCTTATCCGGCCCGACGCCCTTGGGGATGCACATGTAGTGCGCGTCGAGGACCCAATGGTAGCCCTTGAGGAAGTAGACCTTCGCTTCCTTCGGAACGACGCCGAGGACGCGCGGATTGATGTCCCAGCCCATCTGCGAGGGCGTCATGTCGCGCGAGCCCTCGCCGAGCTCCTTCATCACCGCGCCGGTGCCGGAGGGGTAGTACTCGATGTACTGTCCCAGCTCCTTCAGATAGGCCCAAGTCTTGTCCCAGCCCTTTTCGGGATCGTGCGGATCCTTGTCGCCGAGGATGTAAGGCAGGCCCATCATGAAGATGCGGCCGGGCCCCGAGTTGGCGGGACGCGCGTAGATGAAGCGATTCGGATTGGCCTTGGCATAGGCAAGGAGCTCCTCTGCCGTGCCCGGCACCTGCTTCACCTTGTCGGGCATGTACTCCATCACGGGGCCCGCGGGGCAGAAGACGATGCAGACGCCCTGGTTCGAGGCGAGGCTCTGCATCTTGAGGGCGCCCGGGAGATAGATGTCCTGGAGCTTCGGCAGCTTCGCAGCGTAATCCGGGAAGAGCGGCGTCCATAGCTTCTGGTCGACGCCCGCGGAGAGCGCGTCGATGCCCGTCAGCACGGCGTCGATGTCGACGCGGTTCGCATCCTGCTGCGCCTTGATCTTGCCCGGGAGCTCCGGCGCCGGCGCCTTCGCGAAGCTGATCTTGGAGACGAGCTTCGGGTTCTTGTCCCGGTATTTCTCGATCGCGGATTGCGTCAGCGCCAGGTTGCCGGCGACGTCGACGATGTTGAGCGAGACCGGCGAACTCGGCAGCGCTTGGCCGAAGGCGCGAAGATTCAAGGCCATGGAGCCGGCAAGTCCGGCGACGACGGCGCGACGTGAAGGCTTGAAAGTCATGCTGAGGTCTCCTCCCGTGGATCGGCTGCGATTCAGCCTGGTATCGATTTGGCGTGCGAGCGAGGCCGCCGGACCGCGGCGGAGCCGGCCTCCTCTAGGAAATAGGCGTGACGCTCTGCGGTCAATATCTCGATGGTACGGAAGATGCCGCGAAGGTGGACGCGCATCGCCTCGGAGGCGCCCTTGGCGTCGCGCGCCGCGAGCCGGTCGACCACCGCCGCGTGCTCGGCGACGACGATCGACTGCTTCTGCGGGATGCGCATCGCGAGGTAGCGCACGCGGTCCATTTGCGCCTTGGCGCTCTCGACGTGCTGCCAGACGCCGGAATGCCCCGCGATCTCCATGATGAGCGCGTGCATCCCCTCGTCCGCCTGCATGAATCCGTCCTCGTCGCGGGCGCGGTAGTGGAAGCGTTGCCGCTCGAGGAAGGCCGTGAGCTGCCGCTGATGCGCGGGCTCGATCCGCTCGACGGCCTTGCGGATCGCGCTCACCTCGAGGGACTCGCGCACGAACTGCGCGTCGTAGACGTCGCTGAGCTTGATAGGCGCGACGAAGGAGCCGTGCTGCGGGAAGATCTCGACGAGGTTCTCCTCCGCGAGCTTGATGAGGGCCTCGCGCACGGGCGTGCGCGAGACGCCGAAGCGGCGCGAGAGCTCCTGCTCCGAGAGCAGCGTCCGCGGCGGCAAATGCCCCGCGATGATCTCGCGCCGCAGCAACGTCCGCACCTGCGCCGCAATGGTGTTGCGCCGCAGCGGCACGACCGATGTCGCCGTCGTCTCCTCGCTCGCGAGATCGTTGCTGCCCGCGCGCGCCGCGCGTCGCGCCATTCTTCCTCCCGACGCGGCTCCATTCCGGCCGCTTATTGGCATGCTACCATACTAGCAACCGCGGGAGTCAATGGTTGCAGGACCGACCAGCCGATCCGAGGCGCTACCGGATTCCCGCGCGCATGAAGCTCTGGACGAATTGGCGCTGGAAGAGCAGGAAGGCCAGGAGGAGCGGCGCGGAGGTCATCAGCGTCGCTGCGGTGATGATGGACCAGTCGATGCCTTGGTCCGTGCTGGAGAACACCTGAAGGCCCACCGTGAGCGGACGCGCCTCGACGGAGTTGGTGACGATGAGCGGCCAGAGGAAATTGTTCCAGTGGTAGCTCACGGAGACAAGCGCGAAGGCGATGTAGACGGGGCGCGCCAAGGGAACATAAACGCGGCGTAGCACCGTGAGCGGCCCCGCGCCTTCGACGCGCGCGGCCTCGTCGAGCTCGCGCGGGATGGTCTTGAAGGTCTGCCGCAGCAGGAAGATCCCGAAGGCCGAGGCCATGTAGGGGAGCCCGATCGCGCCGATCGTGTCGAGAAGGCCAAGCCCGCTCATGGTGCGGTAGTTCTCGACCAGCAGCACGTCCGGCATGATCATGAGCTGCACCAGGACGAGCGCGAACATCAGGCTCCGCCCGGCGAAGGCGAAGCGCGCGAAGGCATAGGCGCCGAGCGTGCAAATGACGAGCTGCGCCGCCAGGATCATCGTGACGAGAATGCAGGTGTTGAGGAGGTAGCGCGCGAAGGGCGCGGCATGCCAAGCCGCGATAAAATTTGCGGTCGTCAGCGGCGCCAACGGGTCGAAATGCGCGGTGTAGGCGCTGGGATGAATGGCGGTCCAGACCGCGAAGGCGAAGGGCAGCACCCAGAGGAGCGCGAGGAACCAGGCGCCAGCGGTGTCGAGGGGCCGCGTCATTGGTAGTGCACCCGGCGCTCGAGCGCGAGGAATTGCAGGAGCGCCGAGCCCCCGAGGATCGCGAGCAACACGATCGTGAGCGTCGCGGCATAGGCGCTGTCCCAGTACCGGAAGCCTACCTCGAAGATGTAGTAGAGGAGCAGCGTGCTCGCATTGTCGGGCCCGCCCCTCGTCATCACCACGATATGGTCGACGAGGCGGAAGGCGTTGATGACGGCATTCACGAGCACGAAGAGCGTCGTCGGCATCAGCAGCGGGAAGGTGATGCGGCGGAAGAAGTACCAGCGCCCCGCGCCCTCGATCGCAGCGGCCTCGCCGAGAGAGGGCGAGATCTGCTGGAGAGCCGCGAGGTAGAAGATCATGAAGAACCCCGCCTCCTTCCAGACCGCGACCGCGATGACGCAGGGAAGCGCCGTCTCGCGCGTGCCGAGCCAGTTGTGCGCGGGTACGCCGAAGAGACCGAGGATCTGGTCGAGGAGCCCGTAGCCCGGCGTATAGAAGAAGAGCCAGATGTTGGCGACCGCGATCATCGGGAGGATGGTCGGCGTGAAGAAGGCGAGGCGCAGGAAGGCGCGGCCCGCGAGCCGCTGGTTCACCCAGAGCGCCATCGCGAGCGCAATCACGATCGAGAGCGGAATGGTCCCGAGCGCGTACCAGAGATTGTTCCGCAGCGCCTGCCAGAAGACGGGATCGGCGAGCATGTCGCCGTAATTGTCGAGCCCCACGAACTTCGCGGCGAAGTCGCCTTTGGGCGTGGTGTGGAGACTCGCCCAGAAGGTCGCGATGGTGGGGTAATGCGTGAAGGCCGCGAGCAGCACGGCTGCCGGGAGGAGGAGGAGCCAGCCGTTGACGGTGGTTTTCCAGCGCGTCACCCCTCACCCCCCACCCTCTCCCCGAGGGGAGAGGGAGAATCGGCATGCGACCACTCCCTCTCCCCTCCGGGGAGAGCGTGGGGTGAGGGAGCGTCTCACTTGTACGGCTTCAACAGCCGATCCGCCTCCGTCTGCGCATCCGCCATCGCTTGCGCCGGAGTCTTCTTGCCGGTGATGGCTGCTTGCAGATTATCGTTGAACGCCTTCGTCACGCGCTCGTTGTCGTGGGTCGAGAACTCCGCGACGGCGAAGGGAAGCTGATCGCGCGCGACCGCGGCCGCCGGGAAGCCCTTGACGTAATCCACCATCGCGGGCGTCTCCCAGGCGTCGGGGCGGGTTGCGACGTAGCCGGTCTTGATCCCCCACTCCGCCGCGCGTTCCGGCGTCGTCATCCACTTGATGAATTTGAGCGCCGCCGAGCGCTCCTCCGGCGTCGTCTTCGCGAAGAGGTAGAAGTTGCCGCCGCCCGTGGGCGAGCCTCGGCGCTTCTTCTCAGGGAGCATAGCGACGCCGAAATCGAACTTCGCGTTCGTCCTGACGTTCGTGAGGTTACCCGTCGTCGTCCACATGATCGCGCATTTGCGCTCGAAGAAGTCCTTGGGCGTGGTGCCCCATTCGACGACGCCCGGCGCCATGATCTTCTGCTTCTGGGCGAGATCCACGAGGAATTGCAGCGCCTCGATCACCTCGGGCTTGTTGAAATAGACCTCGGTCCCCGCGGGGTTCGAGAGCGTGGCGCCGTTCTCGGTCGCAAGGCCCTGGAAGAGCCAGTAGGGAAAGCCGCTCGTCGGGATTTGCACGCCCCATTGCGTGACGTTGCCGGAGGCGTCGCGCTTGGTGAGCTTCGTCCCCATCGCGACCATCTCGTCCCAGCTCTGCGGCGGCTTCTCGGGATCGAGGCCCGCTTCCTTGAAGGCCTCCTTGTTCCAGTACATGACGATGGTCGAGCGCTGGAAGGGAACGCCCCAGCTCTTGCCGTTGATGTTCCCATTCGCCATGAAGGCGGGATAGAAGCTCGAGAGCCACTTCTTGTCCTCGGGCGATGTCGCGAGATCGTCGAAGGGGACGACGGCCTTCTCGTCGATCATGGTGAAGGTGTCGGTCGAGAGCAGCACCGCGATCGAGGGCGGCTCGCCGCCCTTGAGCGCCGTCAGCGCCTTCGCGGTCGTGTCCTGGTATGAGCCGGTATAGACGGCCTTCACGTGGATGCCCGCGTTCTCCTTCTCGAAGCCCGCGACCATGTCGTCGATGATCTTGGTGATGGGACCGCCGACGGCGACCGGAAAATAGAAAGTGAGATCCGCCGCCTGCGCCGCCCCCGTCGCCAAGCTCGCGAGCGCCGCGAGCGCGAGCACCCCCAGCATCCGCCCAATTCCACGCATTCCCCTCATGATACCCCTCCTCTTCTTTTGAGCATGATCGGAAAATCGCACGAGCACCCTGCGTCCTTCGACGCGCTTCGCTTGCTCAGGATGAGGTGAATTGAGGATGGCAATGCCGTTCTCCCTCATCCCGAGCAAACGAAGCGCGTCCGAGGACGAGGTGAACTAGAGTTTGCAAACACAATCGACCTCATCCTGACCAAGCGAGGCGCGTCGAAGGACGCACCCCCTCTCCCCAACCCTCACACCGCCACCCCAAGCCTCTCGCCCGCCCCGATCGCCTGCGGGGAGAGCTCGTCGCGGCGCGTGCCTTCGGTCTCGTCGAAGAGATGGACGTCCTCCGCGCGCCAGGCGAGATGGACCGGCGTTCCCGGCGCCGCCGTCACGCGGCCGAGGACGCGCGCGACGAGGCGCTCGCTCCCGGCCTCGCAGGCGACGAGGCTGTCGGCGCCGAGGAACTCGACGCTTTCGACGATCGCGGGAACGCCGCCTTGCGCGAGGCGCACGGCCTCGGGCCGCACGCCCAGCACGACGCCGTCGCCGCCGCGGCTCAGCACGGGCGGCCCCTCGGTGCCGCAGACGACGCCGACGCCGCCGGAGCTGCCGAGCCGGAGCGCGTTCATCGGCGGCGTCCCGATGAAGCGCGCCGCGAAGAGCGTCTCGGGCCGCGCGTAGAGCGCGTGCGGCGCCGCGTCTTGCTCGATCCGGCCCTCGCGCAGGAGGATCACCTGATCCGCCATGGTCATGGCCTCGGTCTGGTCATGCGTCACGTAGACCATGGTGATGCCGAGCTTTTGCTGGAGCGTGCGGATCTCGTGCCGCATCTCTCCCCGGAGCTGGGCGTCGAGATTCGAGAGCGGCTCGTCCATGAGGCAGACCGGCGTCTCCGCGATGAGCGCGCGCCCCAATGCCACGCGCTGCTGCTGCCCGCCCGAGAGCTGCGACGGCCGCCGCTCGAGGAGGCCGTTGAGGCCGAGGAGGTTCGCCACGCGCGCAAGCCGCCGCGCCCGCTCCTCGCGCGGCACCCGGCGCACGCGGAGGCCGAAGAGGATGTTCTCGGCGACGGAGAGATGCGGGAAGAGCGCGTAATTCTGGAACACCATGGAGATGCCGCGCTTCGCCGGCGGGAGGCCCGTCACATCCTTCCCCGCGATCGTGATGCGGCCCGCGCTCGCCTCCTCGAGCCCCGCGATGAGCCGCAGCGTCGTCGATTTCCCGCAGCCCGACGGCCCGAGCAGCACGAGCAGCTTCCCTTCAGCGGCTTCGAAGGAGATGTCCTCGACGGCGCGTGTCGCGCCCCAGAACCTGCTCACATGCTGCAGGGAGATCGCGGACACCGTGCCCCCAGTGCGAAGTGCAAACGCCAGCCGGCGGGGTGCGCGGACCCTGCCACGCGCATGTTACGGGGGTGTTACGAGGGGGGGCAAGCGTGGTACGCGAACCCCGACCGCTTGCCGCCCGGCGATGAAACAGAAGGCCAGGAGCCCCTACCCCACCAACTCCACCTTCCCACTACCGAGATTGTAGACGCCGCCCACCACCCGCAGCTTTTTCTCCGTCACTGCGCTCGCGAGGATCGGTGTTGCCGTCTTCAGTTTCTCGACCGTCATCTTCACGTTCTCGCGGATGGCGTTGTCGAGGAGGTTGCCGGGCTCGGACATGGCGGCTTTGACGGCGGGGGTGAGGGCGGTGACGAGCGAAGGGAGATGGCCCGGGAGGGTTGTGCCCTCCTTGATCGATTTGATCGTGGCGTCGACGGCGCCGCAGGATTGGTGGCCGAGCACGACGATCAGCGGCACGCCGAGCACCGAGACACCGTACTCGAAGCTCGCGATCGATTCGTCG
>DATJVP010000141.1:0-15564 GCA_035581425.1 Allostellaceae bacterium
GTCTCGGCCCAGAGCTCCGGGAGGAAGGAGCCGGTGCCGACGACGTCGATCGGCGCCTCCGCGGCGGCCATCATGCGGCATTTCGCGGGCGTGAAGCCGGAGCTTGCGACGATCTTGACCTTGGGGAAGCCCGCCTCGTCGAGGCTCCGCCGCAGGTGCCAGACGGCCGCGGCGCTGACGCCGGTGCCGACGAGGTGGCGGAGCTCCGCCTCCGTGCGGTAACCGCGGATCGCCTTCGGCGAGTAGCGCTCGAGGACGCCGTAGGAATGCGCGAGGTCGAGGCCTTCGACGTACCGGCCGCCATGGGTGTCGAGACGCAGCGAGAGCTCACCCTTCGCCGCAAGGTCGGCAAAGCGCCGCGATACCGCGAGCGCGTCCGCGATCTCGCGGCCGAAATAATCCACGAGCACCGTCATGGGCTCGTGCGGAAATGCCTCGCGGAACATCTCTGCCGCGCGCACGGTCGAGCCCGCATAGCCGATGAGGGCGTGGGGCATGGTGCCGCGGCCCTTGTCGTTCCCGAAGAAATGCGCGGTTGCCTCTGTCGCATTGCCGACGAAGCCCAGAGCGTTCACCTCGCGCTTCGCCGCGGCGGAGCCCACTGCCGCCGCATAGGCCATCATCTCCGCCATCTCCTCGCCCGCGCAGTGGCGCGCGTCCATCGCGAGGAAGGCCGTGCGCGGGAGATCGACGCACATGACGTAGGCGTTGTACGCAGCAACGCAGGGAGCGCCGAGGCGCTGCAGATAGAGAGTCTCCAGATCGACGAGGTGGAAGAGCGAGCCCGTGAGGTAAATCATCGGCTCGCCCGCCCCTACCCAATCGCCTTCCTTATAGCGTAGGTCGATGTCGAAGCGCGTGCCACGGGCGCGCGCGGTCGCCTCCAGGAAGTCCAGCATGATCCGCGGCGTGCAGATCACGGGACGGCGCAGGAAGATGGCGTAGGTCGCCTGCTTGTCGCCGAAGCGCCGCACCACCTCTTTCGTCTTGAGGAAGTAGGCATCGGTGAGGCGCGGGATGTCCGGGGGCGAGGCCGTCACGCCGTACTCCACCCTCGTGGTGCCGGCGCGGTCAGGACGCCGCCGCGATCCGCTGCTCACCGCCCAGCCGCTTCTTCTTGAGTGCCTCGGCGAGCCAGAAGGCGAGCTCCAGCGCCTGGCTCGCGTTGAGGCGCGGATCGCAGTGCGTGTGATAGCGGTCCGCGAGCGCGGTCTCCGTGATTGCCTGGGCGCCGCCGATGCATTCCGTCACGTCCTGTCCGGTCATCTCGAAATGCACGCCGCCGGCATAGGTTCCCTCGGCCTCGTGCACAGCGAAGAAGCCCCTCACCTCCGCCAGGATTCGGTCGACCATCCGGGTCTTGTAGCCGGTCGAGGAAACGATGGTGTTGCCGTGCATGGGATCGCAGCACCAGACGACCTTCCTGCCCTCGCGCTGGATCGCGCGGATGAGCGCCGGCAGCTTCTGCTCGACCTTGTCGAAGCCCATGCGCACGACGAGCGTGAGCCGTCCCGCCTCATTCTCGGGATTGAGGAGGTCGACAAGCTTCAGCATGTCAGAGGGGTCGAGACTCGGTCCGCACTTGAGGCCGATGGGGTTCTTGACGCCGCGCAGAAATTCGACGTGCGCGCCGTTCGGCTGGCGCGTGCGGTCGCCGATCCAGAGCATGTGCGCGGAGCAGTCGTACCAGTCGCCGGTCGTGGAATCGACGCGCGTCAGCGCCTGCTCGTAAGGGAGCAGCAGCGCCTCGTGCGAGGTGAAGAAGTCGGTCTCGCGGATTTGCGGCGTCGTGTCGGAGGTGAGGCCGACCGCCGCCATGAACTCCAGCGTCTCCGTCAGCCGGTTCGCGAGCTCCTTGTAGCGCTCGCCCGCGGGGCTCGCCGCGACGAAGCCCTGGTTCCAGGCGTGGACGCGGTGGAGATCGGCGTAGCCGCCCTGCGCGAAGGCGCGGAGCAGGTTGAGCGTCGCCGCCGATTGGCTATACGCCTGCACCATGCGCTGCGGATCGGCCCGGCGTGCGGCCTCCGTGAACTCCATGCCGTTGATGATGTCGCCGCGATAGGAGGGCAAGGTCGTGTCGCCCTGTGTCTCGCTGTCGGCCGAGCGGGGCTTCGCGAACTGCCCCGCCATTCGGCTCACCTTCACCACCGGACAAGCGGCGCCGAAGGTGAGCACCACCGCCATCTGCAGCAGCACGCGGAAGGTGTCGCGGATGTTGTTGGGATGGAACTCCGCGAAGCTCTCCGCGCAATCGCCGCCTTGCAGCAGGAAGGATTTTCCCTCCGCGACCGAGCCGAGCGCGCGCTTCAGCCGCCGCGCCTCGCCTGCGAAGACCAGCGGCGGATAGTTCTTGAGCGTCTTCTCCACGCCCTCCAGCGCCGCCGCGTCCGGATACTCCGGCACCTGACGGATCGGCATGCTCCGCCAGCTATCGGGAGACCATTTCTGCGTCATGCCAAGCCTCTGCTGCGTCCTCAACCTGTACGGAAATACCAGCATATAGCGCCATTCGGCGGGGCATGCCAAGGCCGCTCCCTTGAAGCGAACCCAAAGGGGGCTGGTATCGATCTTCTGCGCCACTTTTTCGACACGCCACCGGATGGAGCGCTCATCCGTTTCTGCATGACCGAGCGGAAGTCCTTGCCACGCGTCCCAGCCCCACAATGGAAATCAGGAGAATGACGACATGCGAAGCAAACGCAGATTCACCGCAGGCATAGTCGCACTTGCCCTCGGCGCATTCACTCTGCCAGCGCTCGCACATGCGGACAGCGCCGACGTCAAGGTGGGCATGCTCACCTGCAACGTCGCGAGCGGATGGGGATTCATTTTCGGCTCCTCGCGCGACCTCAATTGCACCTACTCCGGCGGCGCCGGCGTGGTCGAGCACTACTCCGGCTCAGTCACCAAGTTCGGTGTCGACATCGGCTACCAGCAGAGCGGCGTGCTCGTCTGGGCCGTGCTCGCCCCGAGCTCGACGCTCGCGCCGGGCGCCCTTGCCGGTTCCTACGCCGGTCCAACCGCTAGCGTCTCCGTCGGCGTCGGCCTCGGCGCCAACGCGCTCATCGGCGGCTTCGACAAGTCGATCGCGCTGCAGCCTCTGAGCGTCGAGGGGAACGAGGGACTGAACGTCGCCGCGGGTATCGCTGCGATGAGCCTGACCTCGCATCAATAGGGCGTTGGCGACAGCGGGGCCGCCGGATCGGGCGGCCCCGCCTCTTTTTCACGCGGCCTGCAGCAAAATGCTTTTCTCGGTCTCAAGGACGCGTCGAACTGCCGGGCGTGCGAGCATGCGCTCCTTCCAGGCGGTGTAGTTCTTGAGCTCGCGCATCGGCAGCTCGATCCGCGTGCCCCAGCCGTAGAAGACCAGCGCGTAGGGATCGCAGACCGTGAACTGCGCGCCCTGCATCCACTCCTTGCCCGCGACGAGACCGTCGATCTCCTGGAGGCTCGCCCAGAAATTCTTGCGCCCCTTCTCCTTGATCGCGGGATGGGTCGCGGCGTCCTCGGAGAAGCGCTCGGGGCGGTTGATGTGCGTGAAGCTCGGATGCACGATGTTCGAGAACCAGGCCATCATGGAGATGCAGCGCGCGGCACCCGCGGGGTCCTTCGGGAAGAGGTTCTTCTCGGGATGACGGAGTGCGAGATAGGAGAGGATCGCCGTGTTCTCCGTGATGACGGAGCCGTCCTCGAGCTTGAGGGCGGGCACCTTGGCGCGGGGATTGATCTTGCGATAGGCCTCGGTGAGCTGCTCGCCCTTGGGGATGAGCGTGGGCTGCGGTTGGTATTGTGCGCCGCTCTCCTCCAGGCCGATATGCGAGGCCATCGAGCAGGCGCCGGGGCTGTAGTAGAACGTCAACATCTGCGGTTCCTTCTTCGGTTCACTCGGGGATCGGGACGACTACTCCGCGGCCGCTGCCTGAGGCTCCGGCAGCTTCTCGCGCATGGTCACGAATTCCTCGGCCGCGGTCGGGTGGATGCCGATGGTGCGGTCGAATTGGCGCTTGGTGGCGCCGCATTTGAGTGCGACGGCGAGGCCCTGCGTGATCTCAGGCGCGTCGCGGCCGACCATGTGGCAGCCGAGCACGCGGTCAGTCTGGCGATCGACCACGAGCTTCATCATCGTGCGCTCCTGGCGCCCGGAGAGCGTGTATTTCATCGGGCGGAAACGCGTGCGGTAGACGTCGACCGCACCGTGCATGCCGCGCGCGGCAGCCTCGGTGAGCCCGACCGTGCCGACGGGCGGTTGGCTGAAGACAGCCGTCGGCACCGTCTGGTGATCGACGGTCATGGGATTGTCGTTGAAGAGCGTCTCCGCGATCGCACGACCCTCGGCAATTGCCACGGGCGTGAGGTTGAGCCGATCCGTCACGTCGCCGATGGCGTAGACGTGCGGCAGGCTCGTCCGCGATTCCTGGTCCACCACCACGGCGCCCGAGTGTGCTACCTCGATGCCGAGCGCCTGGAGCCCGAGCGTCGCGGTGTTGGGCTTGCGCCCTGTCGCATACATCACCGTATCCCCCGCGAATTTCGCGCCGTCATGGGCGGTCGCGACGAATCCTTCCGGCGTCTTCTCGATCCGGTCAAGATGAGTGTGCGCATGGATCTTGATGCCGCGCGCAGCCATCTCTTCGCCGAGCGCGATGCGGATGTCCTCGTCGAAACCGCGCAGGAGACGGTCGCCGCGGATCACCATGCTGACTTCGGCGCCGAGCGTCCTGAAGATGCCCGCGAATTCCACGGCGATGTAGCCGCCGCCGACGATGACGATGCGCTTGGGCAGCGCTTTCAGGTCGAGCGCCTCATTCGAGGTGATTGCGTGCTCGATCCCCGGGACTTTCGGAAGCTCCGGCCAGGCGCCGGTGGCGATCAGGATATTGGCGGCGGTGTAATGCTTTTCCCCGACCTCGATCGTGTGGGGATCGACGAGCTTGCCGTGCCCGTCGATCATTGAAACGCCCGCGCCCTTCAGGAGATTGATGTAGATCCCGTTGAGGCGGTCGAGCTCCCTGTCTTTGGCGGCGATGAGCGCCCCCCAATCGAAGCGCCGCTCGCCGAGCGTCCAGCCATAGCCCGCGGAGTCCTCGAAGGCGTCGACGAACTCGGCGCCGTAGACGAGAAGCTTCTTCGGCACGCAGCCCCGGAGCACGCAGGTGCCGCCGATGCGCACGGACTCGCAGATCGCGACTTTGGCGCCGTAGGAGCCCGCGCGACGCGAGGCCGCGACGCCGCCGGAGCCGGCGCCGATGGTGAAGAGATCGAAATCGTACCGGGCCATGCGGCCCTCCTTGCGCTACAGTTCGCCCCGAGGTGCTAGAGAAAGCCATGACGCCGCAGGACCTGCAAGCCCGCGTGCTCTACCGCGACGGTAGCATCCTGGTGATCGACAAGCCCGCAGGCCTCGCCGTCCATCCCGGACCCAGCACGCCCGAGAGCCTGGAGCGCTATCTGGGCGCGCTCCGCTTCGGCATCCGCGAGACCCCGCGCCTCGTCCATCGTCTCGACCGCGACACCAGCGGCTGTCTCCTCCTCGCGCGCCACGCCCGCGGCGCCAGCAAGCTCGGCCGCCTCTTCTCGTCGGCGTCAGTGAAGAAGATTTACTGGGCGGTCGTGGAGGGCGCGCCTTCTGCGGCGGCGGGCGTCATCGATCGCCCGCTCAAGAAGATCACGCGGAAGGAAGGATGGCGGGTGGTGGCAGACAAGTCGGGCCAGCGTGCTGTCACGCACTACCGATTGCTTGGCACCGCAGACGGCCTCGCCTGGCTCGAGCTTGCGCCTGAGACAGGACGGACGCACCAGCTTCGCACCCACTGCGCCGCCGAAGGCTTCCCCGTCCTCGGCGATCCCATTTACGGAAGGCCCGGAAATTCGGGCGTGCCCCTGCATCTGCATTCCCGCGCCGTCACCTTCCCGCTGGGCGGCGAGCGCGGCTCCGTCACCGCGACGGCGCCGCCGCCTCCACACATGCTCGCGGCCTTGACGGCGCTCGGATGGCGCCCGATGACGGAAGGTCAGTGCCCCCAGACCTGAGAATACCCGTAGGGGTCCGCACCCGGATTTGTGAATCCGCCGCCGGGATTGTCCGAGTCCGGAACGTTCGTACCGAAGGACGCATTGATGTCCTGGTTGATGTCATATTGCTGCGAGGCGGGCCCGGGGTTGCTTCCATTGCACCCCGCGATCGTCAAGGCAGCCAGGATCAAAACGCACGCAAATCTCGGCATCACAACCACCGTGAACTGGACAACAAATGCGCTCTAGATACCGCCCATGCAAAGGTATTTGACCTCGAGATATTCCTCGATGCCGTATTTCGAGCCCTCGCGGCCGATGCCGCTCTCCTTGACGCCGCCGAAGGGGGCGATCTCCGTGGAGATGATGCCTTCGTTGACGCCGACGATGCCGTATTCGAGCGCTTCGGAGACGCGCCAGCAGCGGCCGATGTCGCGGCTGTAGAAATAGGCCGCAAGCCCGAAGACGGTGTCGTTCGCCATCTCAATCGCCTGGCGATCGCTCGAGAAGCGGAAGAGCGGCGCCACGGGCCCGAAGGTCTCCTCGCGCGTGACCTTCATCTGCGTGTTGACGTCGGTGAGCACGGTAGGCTCGTAGAAGGTGCCGCCGAGCGAGTGGCGCTTGCCGCCGACCACGATCTTGGCGCCCTTGGCGACGGCGTCGTGCACGTGTTCCTCGACCTTCTCGACGGCCTTCATGTCGATGAGCGGACCGATCACGGTGCCGGTCTCGGTGCCGTATCCGACCTTCATCGCGCTCACCGCGCCCGATAGCTTCTTCGCGAAGGCGTCGTAGACGCCGTCCTGCACGAGGATGCGGTTGGCGCAGACGCAGGTCTGGCCGGCGTTGCGGTATTTGGATGCGATCGCGCCCTTGACGGCCATGTCGATATCGGCGTCGTCGAATACGATGAAGGGTGCATTCCCGCCCAATTCGAGCGAGAGCTTCTTCACGGTGCCCGCGCATTGCGCCATCAGCACCTTTCCGATCTCGGTCGAGCCCGTGAAGGAGAGTTTGCGCACGATCGGGTTCGAGGTCATCTCGCCGCCGATCTCGGTGGCACTCCCGGTGACACAGGAGAGGACGCCCTTGGGAACTCCCGCGCGCTCCGCGAGCTCGCAGAGCGCGAGCGCCGAGAAGGGTGTCTGGCTCGCAGGCTTCAACACCATGGTGCAGCCCGCGGCGAGGGCGGGGCCGGCCTTTCGCGTGATCATCGCGGCAGGGAAATTCCAGGGCGTTATCGCGCAGCAGACGCCGATCGGCTGCTTCAGCACCACGATGCGCTTGTCGGTCCCGTGCGCGGGGATGGTGTCGCCGTAGGTGCGCTTCCCTTCCTCTCCGAACCACTCGATGAAGGAGGCGGCATAGGCGATCTCGCCGCGGGCTTCCGTGAGCGGCTTCCCCTGCTCCGCCGTCATGAGCTGCGCCAGGTCCTCCTGGTTCGCCATCATGAGATCGAAGAGGCGGCGCAGGATTACCGCGCGCTCCTTCGCGGTCTTGGCGCTCCAGGCCGGGAGCGCCCGCTCCGCCGCTTCGATCGCGCGGCGTGTCTCCGCGGCGCCCATCTTCGGCACCGTCCCGAGGGTAGAGTTATCCGCGGGGTTGTTGACGGAAATGGTGCCGCGCTTGTCCGCGTCCACCCACTCGCCGTTGACGTAGCACTGCTGCCGGAAAAGCTTCGGATCCTTGAGCTGCATCTGTCGCCTCCCAAGTTGGATCGGGGATTGGCGACGACTATAGACCTGGGCGGGGGCGGTGTTAACCGGACGCTCGCTAGGCACCATTGCAGTCGGCGCCTAGCTGTAGTGATACCGGCACATCACGATCTCGAGCTGCCGCGCGTCGCCCGCGCCAGTTACGCGATAAACGAGACGATGATCCCCTGTAATGCGGCGCGACCACCAGCCCGCGAGATCGCCCTTAAGGGGCTCCGGTTTGCCGATTCCTCGGAACGATCCCGAGACTACTCGACGGTCACGCTCTTGGCGAGGTTGCGCGGCTGGTCGACGTCAGTGCCCTTTATTACGGCCACGTGATAGGCGAGGAGCTGCACCGGCACCGCGTAGAGGATCGGCGCCACGAAGGGATCGCAGCGCGGGACTTCGATGCCGTGGAAGAGCCGCCCGCCGAAGCGCGCGAGGCCTTCCTTGTCGGAGATCATCACGACCTTGCCGCCCCGCGCCATCACCTCCTGGATGTTGGAGGCGGTCTTCTCGAAGAGATCGTCGTGCGGCGCGAGTATCACCACCGGCGTCCGCTCGTCGATGAGCGCGATGGGCCCATGCTTCATCTCGCCCGCGGGATAGCCTTCAGCATGGATGTACGAGATTTCCTTGAGCTTTAGCGCGCCCTCGAGCGCGAGCGGGAAGGAAGTGCCGCGGCCGAGATAGAGCACGTCGCGCGCCTCGGCCACCTCGGCCGCGATCTTCTGGATCGCCTGATCGTGCTGCAGCACGTCGCTCGCGCGCGCGGGGACCTCGGTGAGAGCGGTCGAGAGCGCCGCCTCCTGCGCGTGATCGATGGCGCCGCGTGCGCGCGCGACCGCAATCGCGAAGCACGCGAGCACCGCGAGTTGAGTCGTGAAGGCCTTCGTCGAGGCGACGCCGATCTCGGGGCCTGCATGCGTCGCGAGCACCGCCTGCGATTCACGCGCGATCGTGCTCTCGGGCTGGTTCACGACGGATAGGATGTGCTGGCCCTGCTCTTTCGCGTAGCGGAGCGCGGCCAAGGTATCGAGCGTCTCGCCGGACTGCGAGACGAAGAGTGCCAAGCCGCCCTTGGGCATCGCGGGCATGCGGTAGCGGAACTCCGAGGCGATCTCGGCGTCGACAGGCATCCGCGCCCAGCGCTCGATCCAGTATTTGGCGACCAAGCCCGCGTGATAGGCGGTGCCGCAGGCGATCATCGTGATCTTCGGCAGGCTCGCGAGATCGAAGGGCAACGCCGGGAGATGCACGCTCCGCGTCGTGGGATTGAAATGCGCCATCAGCGCGTCGCCGATCACCGCGGGCTGCTCGAAAATCTCCTTCTGCATGAAGTGCCGGAAATTGCCCTTCCCCACGAGCGCGCCCGAGAGCGCGGTCTCGCGGATCTCGCGACTGACCTCGCGGTTCTTGGCGTCGTAGACGGTGGCGCCCGACGCCGTCACCACCGCCCAGTCGCCCTCATCGAGATAGAGGATGCGGCGTGTGAGCGGCGCCAAGGCGAGGCTATCGGAGCCCAGGAACATCTCGCCGTCGCCGTAGCCGATTGCGAGCGGGCTCGAGCGGCGCGCGCAGATCAGGAGATCGGGCTCCCCCGCGAAAAGGATCGCGAGCGCGAAGGCGCCTTCGAGCCTGAGGAAGGCTTTGGCCGCGGCCTCGCGCGGGCTCATGCCCTGCTTCAGGTAATGCGTGATCAGGACCGCGACCGCCTCGGTGTCGGTCTGTGTCTCGAAGCGGTAGCCGAGGCCCACGAGCTCGTCGCGCAGCTCCTGGAAGTTTTCGATGATGCCGTTGTGGACGACCGCCACGCGGTCGGTGGCGATCGGATGCGCGTTGGTCTCGTTGGGAACGCCGTGCGTCGCCCAGCGCGTGTGCGCAATGCCGATGCGGCCCGTGACCGGCTCCTTGCCCAGCCTTTCCACGAGACGGTCGAGCTTGCCCTCGGCGCGGCGGCGCTCGATCTTGCCGTCGATGAGCGTCGCGACACCCGCGCTGTCGTAGCCGCGGTATTCGAGACGCCTCAGCCCGTCGATCAGAAGCGGCGCCACCTCACCGCGGCCGATGATGCCGACGATTCCGCACATCAGGCTTTGCTCCGTTCCTTCTTGCGCGCGCCCTCGGCACGGAGCTCCCGCGCGCGCCCGGGCTTGTTGACTTGCTTGCCGCGGCCGAGGCTCAGCGCCTCTGCGGGCACGTCCTCGACGACGACCGAGCCCGCGCCCACGATCGCGTCCGCACCGACGCTCACCGGCGCCACCAACGCGCTGTTCGAGCCGATGAAGGCGCCGTCGCCGATCCGCGTCACGGATTTTACGAAGCCATCGTAATTGCAGGTGATTGTGCCCGCGCCGATGTTGACGGTGCGGCCGATCTCGCTGTCACCGATGTAGGAGAGATGATTGGCCTTGCTTCCGGTGCCGAGGCGCGCAGCCTTCACCTCGACGAAATTGCCGATGTGAACCTCGGCACCGAGCTCGGAGCCGGGGCGGAGCCGCGCGAAGGGGCCGACGATGGCGCGATCGCCGACGCGGGCGCCCGCGATGTGACTGAACGCGCGGATCTCCACGCCTTCGCCCACGCGAACGCCGGGGCCGAAGACGACCGAGGGCTCGATCACGGTGTCGCGGCCGATCTCCGTGTCCGCGCTGAAGTAGACGGTGGTGGGATCGACGAGAGTGACACCCGCGGCCATGTGGCGTGCACGGAGCCGCTGCTGCAGCGTCGCCTCCGCGACCGCGAGCTCCGCCCGCGAATTGACGCCGAGCAGTTCTTCCGCGGGCGCCTCGATCGCGCGGCAGGGAAGGCCGCGCCGGCGCGCGATCGCGACGACGTCCGTGAGATAGAACTCGCGCTTCGAATTGGAATTCTCGACCGCGCCCACAAGCTCCGGGGCGAGCGCGCCGTCGAGCGCCATGACGCCGGAATTGCAGAGCCCGATCTTGAGTTGCTCGGGGTCGGCGTCGCGCGATTCCACGATCGCCTCGAGGCTGCCGTCCGCCGCGAGCACGAGGCGCCCATAGGGACCGGGATCCGCGGGCCGCATGCCCAGCACCGCGACTGCTGCACCTCCGCGGCGGCGCTCCGCGAGGAGCGAGCGCAGAGCCTCCGGTGTCAGAAGCGGCGTGTCGCCGTAGACAACGAGGACCTCGCCCTTGAAAGGGCCCAGCGCCGTGAGTGCCGCCTTCACCGCATGCGCGGTGCCCAGTGGCGGCGATTGCACAACGGTCTCCGCAGGCGCCACCGCGGAAGCGACAGCCCCGCCGTTCTCCGCGATGACGACGAGCGTGCGCCGCGGTGCCAGCTCACCGATTGTCGCGAGGACATGGGCGATCATGGGGCGATGCGCGATCTCGTGCAGCACTTTGGGCCGCGCCGATTTCATGCGCGTGCCCTCGCCTGCCGCGAGCACGATGACGGCGAGCTCGGCGGTCATGGGTGGGTCCGTGTGTTCATCGGCGAAGGCGAATCGTCGACATGGGGTGGTCGTGCGCGCGGCAAACTGGCATAAGGCCGCGCGCCGGGCCAATTCAATTTCTATGAACGAATATGTAGACCCTAATGGATAAGGAAATGTGAATGCCCACCGCGCCCAAGGCAATCGTCCTCGACCTGGACGGGACCCTCGTCGACAGCCTCCCAGACCTCGCGACGAGCGTGAACCAGCTCTTGGAAGAACTCGGCCGCCCCGCGCTCGAGACGCCCGAGGTCGCAGGCATGGTCGGCGACGGGACGCCGAAACTGGTGGAGCGCGCACTCCTCGCGCGCGGCATTGGCCGCGATGAGATCGAGAAGGCGCAGCCGCGATTTCTGGCGATCTACGAGGCGCGGGCCACCGCGCTCTCGCGCCCCTTTCCCGGCGCCGAGGCAACGCTCGGGCGCTTGGCAGTAAGGGGATGGCGTCTCGGCCTCTGCACGAACAAGCCGATGCGCGCGACGCGGATCATGCTGCGCGCGCTCGATCTCGACCACTTCTTCGGAGCGGTGATCGCTGGCGACAGCCTCCCCGTGCGAAAGCCCGATCCTGCGCCCCTGCTCGCGGCCCTGCAGACGCTCGGAGTTGCGCCCGCGCGCGCCATCGCCGTCGGCGACCACGCGAACGATCTCTTGGCGGCGGCGGCGGCGGGTGTCGCCGCGATCTGGGCGGAATACGGATATGGCAGTCTCCGGGCTGGGCTCCCGCCGCCCGTTGCCGTCATCCACGCCTTCAGCGAATTGGCGCCGGCGGCGGAGCGGCTGCTCCCGTCTTGACCTCGGTAAGGTAGATGCTCGCCCAGCCGAACTGGCTGTTGAAATCGAGTTTCACCGGGACCGGCGGCATCGCCTCCGCGACCGAGGCGAACCAGACATCGGCGGGCGTGCCGGGCTTCCTGTTGTCGCTCTCGAAGCCATTCACCTTGTGCAGGTGGAGAATGCAGTAGCGGGCGGCGCCCTCGAAGATGCCGAACCCCTTTTGCAGATGCTGCTGTCCGCCGTCCGCGAATTCGAGATCGAAGCGGCGCCGACCATCGAAGACCTTGACGCGCTGGTCGCAGCGTCCCTGCGCCCCGATCTCGCGCCCCGCGGCGAGGATCGCCGTCAGCGGATCGAGCGAGCCCGCGACGATGTCCGGCTCCAGCGGATGATCGACGGGCGGCGTCACCTCGGCCTCGATCTCCGCGCCCGCGAAGACGATGTGCGTGGTGCGGAGACGCCAATGACCGTCCGATCGCGTCTGGTGCGCCGCGGGCCGTAGCGTCGTGCCCTCAACGCGCCCGTCGCTTTCGGTGCGCATCCGATAATTCATCAGCACATCCGCAAGTCCGTTGGTGCGGGCGCCGCCGGTCACGCGATAGCTCGATTTGTCGAGCTCGATCTCGAAATCGAAGGAGAGTGCGGGAAAGCCCGCAACGAAGGCATCGTACTCGAGCGCGAGCCGCCCGTCCGCCCGCGCCCCCGGAGGGGAGAGCAATGTCGTGACCAGCGCGAACGCAGCGATGGCGCATATGCGAAGGATGCGCATGCCGTCAGTCTAGTATGCCCTCGCCGTCGCGTGCCATCCCCGAGGGCGATGGTTTCCTTGACACCTGCCACCCCCTCGCCCTAAACGAACGGCTGCTTTCGGGCGCTTAGCTCAGCGGGAGAGCACACCCTTCACACGGGTGGGGTCGTAGGTTCAATCCCTACAGCGCCCACCATCGTATCAAGGCATTAGAGACGGAGATAGGTCGCGATTGCGGCCTATTTTCGTTTCGGGGTTCCAACCGGGATACCAACACGGGGCTGTTCCGACAGCGGTGGCCTGTTTTGCGCGTCCCTTATCGCCGGCACATTGGCGGAGAGCGGTCGGCGCGGCCGGACGCAGGCTCTGGCTCTGACGCCATCGTATGCCTCGTTGCCTCCAGGCTATGCGGCCTACCCGCCGCGCCATGTCGCCTGTGCGCGTAACCGAGTTCGGTATCATGATCATCATGCTCATCATGTTCATGATCATGATCATCACCACCACCGCAACCGGCAATCTGCTCCGAGGACTCCGCCGAGCGTGACGCCGCGCATTCTGCCGGGCCAGGTCCCTGGGGCCCATGGCGTACGCCTGAACCATGGTGGACATGTCTGGGGCGCCGTCACGCCAAGATCATGTCTCGTTGAGACACGCGCTTCGCTGGGTCGCGCCGTTAGTTGACGCGCGGATCGACGGGTTGCAGGAACGTCCGGGTGGGAGCTCGGCGCTCCTTTATAGACGTTGCAGCGTTTGGAGGATTATCTCTTTCGAGATGCCCGCATGGATTGTCCCCTCTCTGCTGGATGTTGAGGCCCGCCTGCCTGCCTGATCAATTCTGGAACGTCCGCGGTCTTGATCAGAACAGCTTCTGGCTCCTCCACGGGCCAATACAGGTATTTCGCGCGCGCCATGCGCTCGATCTCTGTTCGATGCTCTCGAAATTTCTCAAGCCGGCCCTCCTTATCGAGGCCGTCGGCTTGAAAATGATCTTCTAGGGCCTCGCGGCTAATCGCGCAGCGAACGCGCGCCCCGGCGGCCTCCCCCAGGAAACTGACAATCTCCCGCGAAAAGTCGTAGCGGGCCGGTGGCGCGGCAAATTTAAGGTCCAGCCCGGGTATGATCGACCGGTGGGCATCTACTGCATTGAGCGCTTGATCACGAATTGCGGGATGAAGCATGCCTAAGCCCTCGCCGAGCAGCAGCCGCCAGGTCTTCCCGCGCCCATACGCCTCTGCCCATGCCGTACGCAGCTCGTGGGAGCGCTTTCTTGATAGAACCTGGAACAGCGCCTCGGCCTGGCGAATGTCCTTATCTCGCTTCGCAGACCCTCCCGTACGACGGCGTGAGACGATCAGCTTGTGTATCGCAAACCGTTGAGGAGCTGGCACCAGGATATAAATTCCTGCACCGTGCAGCAGCACGGCTGGCTCTGGATCACGAATTAGATAATCCAGAAAGCGGAGCCGCTGAGCGTCTGTGCCGAGCGCCGGGAGGGCCTCGGGCTCATCGGTGTCAGGGCCTATGTTCGGGGTAAGAAATTCGACGCGCAGGCCGCCACTGGCCTCATAGGCGGTCACGCGATGCGGATCATGAATATGCGGTACCGGACGGAAGGAAGCGTTGACCTCTTTGAGCACTTCCAACATGGCGGGCAATTTCTCTTCGACTGCAACCGAGATGTTCGCGAATTGCGCTATGTCGACATCGCCGGTTTGGACCGCCGACGATGGAAGCCGCACTCCGAGCATTGCGGAATAGGTCTGATAGGCGACTGTCCCGACTAGCACGCCTCGAAGTCTGAAGACCCCGGCTTTTGCCAGAGCGGCAACAATCTCACCGATCTGAGGAAGCGGGCGCGGGAGATAAGCGGAGCGCACGAGCGTGGAAACGAGAGCTTGACGGTCGCGCTGATCATCGCGGGTTTCTTTGTGATGGGCGATCCGAGCGAGGATTTCGGGCGTCTCCGGTCCGACGTAGCGTTGCGTGCGCCCATCTGCTGTTGAGCGCTGGAAGTACCAATAGCGACGCCCGCGAACGGTCTTCGGGGTGAAGACGCCCTCCTGGGAAAATGCTTCGCTGAATGCTGCGGACGCGGAGCGGTCCAGGAGGTCGGCGTAGACCGTTTGGATGGTGAGGGGAACTTCGTCGATCATGATGGATGGATGTTATACGCAATCCGCGGATTGCGTATAACTTGTCCTGAAGGGAGCGTCAAGGAAGTTATACGCAGCCCGCGGATTGCGTATAACGACCAGATTAATAGACACAGCCAATATCAATGACTTACTCTCTTGCGCAACCCTTCCGCACCCTTGGCTGCCACCCTGGCAGCCTACCCGGGCGATCCCTCCGCCCAGCCAAGGCGAGGTCGCAAAGCCGCGAGAACTCCGCAGCCCCCGCCTAGGTCCCTCCCCAGAGATTGCCCAGGTCTGATTTGATCGAGGGGCACTTCCTCGCAGGATGGGATTTGTCCCTTCGGGTTGAAGCTCGCGGAGAAGATGCAGGATGCCCTTGCCTTACCTGATCGCATTAGGACTTAGAGGCGGAAATAGGTCGCATTTGCGGCCTATTTCCATTTCGGGGCTCCAACTTCGCAGCCGGAGAGGGCGGGGGCATCGAGGAGGCCCTCGCGGCGCTCGCGCGCGAGCCGAACGGCGGTCTCATCGCGGCAATCGACTAGATGCCAGCGAGCAGCAGGAGAACGACTGACAGAGTCAGCCCCGGCGCACCTGCCACGCGAGGTAGGCGATCGCAGCGCCCACGCTGATCAGCTTGATCCCGAGCAGCAGTCCGATCAGCCACAATGCCGTCACGGGAAGGCTGGCCCACAGGATCACCGAGAGGAAGATCCCGACGAGCCCGCTCGCG
>DATJVP010000142.1:0-27650 GCA_035581425.1 Allostellaceae bacterium
ATGCGGCGGCGGCGTCGTCGATGAGAAGTTGCACTTCGTTGCGGCCATTCCAAGTGTCCGCGCGCAAATGGCCCGCGAGGTGGAAGGCCTGGCCGCGGCCCGCGAGGAGTGCGCGGCCGAGTTCGGTGTCGAGGCTCCGGAAGGCGATCGCCTTGAGACGCTGGCCGCCCGTAGCCTCGCCGAGGATGACGCGGACATGCGCGTTGCCCACAAGGTCCGCGCGCATCACGCGAAGCGCCGGAAGCGCGAATCTCGGTTCGGCATTGCCCGCGCCAAAGGGTGCGAGACGCTCGAGCAACGTTACGAACTCCGGCGTCGCAGCCGCGGGCATCAGCGCGCCGTCGACACCGAGTTCGGGGACGAGGCCGTTCGCCCCCGCCTCCGCAGCGACGCGCGCCGCGAGAAAATCGCGGAGTGCGCCCAGGTTCTGCTCAGCAACGGTGAAGCCCGCGGCCATCGCATGGCCGCCGCCGTTGAGCAGCAGTCCCGCCTGACGCGCGGCGATCACGGCGGCGCCGAGCGCGAAGCCCGCGACGGAGCGTCCCGAGCCCTTGCCCATGTCGCCATCGAGCGCCACCACACAGGCCGGGCGATTGAAACGATCCTTGAGTCGGCCCGCGACGATGCCGATGACGCCGGGATGCCAACCCTCGCGCGCGACAAAGACGATCGGGAGCGAGGTGCCCACGCGCTCGACCGCAGCGATCGCCTCCTCGAGTACGCGTGCCTCGATCTCGCGCCGCTCGGCGTTCCAGGCGTCGAGCGCCTCCGCGAGCGCGCGCGCCTCGCTCGCATCCTCCGTCGAAAGAAGCCGCGTTCCCGCATCCGCACGCCCGACGCGCCCGCCTGCATTGACGCGCGGGCCCAGGATGAAGCCCGCATGGTAGGTGTCGAGCCGCTCGCCGAGCCCGGCCACCGAGGCGAGCGCGGCGATCCCGGTGTTGCGGAGACGCTGCATCACCTTGAGTCCCTGCAGTACGAGCGCGCGATTGACACCCGTCAGCGGCACCACATCGCAGATCGTGCCAAGCGCCACGAGATCGAGGAGCGCCGTCAGATCGGGTTCCGGCCGGCACGCGTACCAGCCCTCCCTGCGAAGCGCGCGGTTCAAGCCCACCGCGAGCAGGAAGGCGACACCCACGGCCGCGAGCATCCCGTGCGGGCTCTGCTCGTCGAAGCGGTTGGGATTCACCACGGCAACTGCCTGTGGGAGGTTCGGCTCGCCGAGGTGATGGTCGATGACGATGACGTCGAGCCCCGCCTCCGCCGCCGCCGCGAGCGGAGCATGCGCGGTGATGCCGCAATCGACGGTGACCGCGACGGCGACCCCCTCGGATTTGAGCTTGCAGAGCGCGGGGGCGTTGGGTCCGTAGCCCTCCTTGAGCCGGTCTGGCACATAGACGACGACACGCGCGCCCACCGCCTCCAGAAAGCGCCGCAGCAGCGCCGCAGACGTGGCGCCGTCGACGTCGTAGTCGCCGAAGAGCGCGATGAGCTCGCCCGCCTTGATCGCGCGGAGAAGCCGCGCCACCGCCGCATCCATGTCCTTGAAGGCACTGGGATCGGGGAGCTGCTCGCGGAGCGTCGGATTGAGGAAGCGCTCGGCGCTTTCCGGCTCTACCCCGCGGCCCGCGAGCACGCGGCCCAGGATTTCCGGCACGCCCAGGCGCTGCGCAAGCGTCAGGCCCAAGCGATCGTCCGCGGCCCGCTGCCGCCAGCGCCGTCCCGAAAGCGAGCGCTCGACGCCGAGGACCGCGGGCGCCGTCACCGTGCGAAGGCCTCGTAATGCGTCTTGCGCTTGAAGTTGTGCTGCGCCTCGATGATACGGACCGTTCCGCTCTTCGAGCGCATCACCATTGAATGCGTGACCGCGCCGCCGGCGAAACGCCGCACGCCCTGCAGCATGGTGCCGTTGGTGACGCCCGTCGCCGCGAACATCACGTCACCCTTGGCGAGGTCGAGAAGTCCGTATTTCCGATTGAAATCGGAAATGCCGAGCCGCTTGGCGCGCGTGCGCTCATCGTCGTTGCGAAAGAGCAGCCGCCCCTGCATGTGCCCGCCGATGCAGCGCAGGGCAGCCGCCGCCAGCACGCCCTCGGGCGCCCCGCCGGAGCCCATATACATGTCGATGCCGCTCTCCGGCCGCGAGGTCGCGATGACGCCGCTGACATCGCCGTCGGAGATGAGCTGGATGCGCGCACCCGCCTCGCGCACCTTCGAGATGAGCTCGGCGTGGCGCGGACGGTCGAGGATGCAGACGACGAGATCGGCGACCTCCGCTCGCTTCGCCTTGGCAAGCGACTTGAGATTGACCGTCGGCGCCTCGTCGAGATCGACGACCTCACCGAGCCCGCCGCCGATCGCGATTTTGTCCATGTAGACGTCGGGCGCATTGAGGAATCCGCCCTGCTCCGCCATCGCGATCACCGAGAGCGCGTTGGCGCCGCCCTTCGCCGTGATTGTCGTGCCCTCCAGCGGATCGAGAGCGATGTCGATCTTGGGACCCTGGCCTGTGCCCACCTTCTCGCCGATATAGAGCATCGGCGCCTCGTCGCGTTCGCCCTCGCCAATCACGACCGTGCCCTCTATCGTGAGCGCGTTGAGCGCCTGGCGCATCGCGTCGACGGCGGCCTGATCCGCGGCTTTCTCGTCACCGCGGCCCATGAGCCTCGATGCCGAGAGCGCCGCTGCTTCGGTCACGCGCACGGCCTCCATCGCCAAGTTTCGATCGGTCCATCCGGCTTCGGTCATGCTTCCTCCCGGAGATTCGTTTTTCAGAGCGACTCGATTCGAATCATGCGCGGCGGCTCCAGCACCGTCGAGAGGGAATCGATGTGGCCGAGCGCGCGCCGCATAGCCGCCTCCTCGGTCTCGTGCGTGGTGAGCACCACCGGCACCGCCTCACCCGGCGCGCGCCCGCGCTGGATCATCGCCTCCATCGACACCTGCTCGTCACGGAGCGCTGCCGCCACATCCGCGATGACACCGGGACGATCGACCACCATGAGCCGCACGTAGTAGGCGCCGATGTGCCGTTCCATCGGCGAGGCCGTCCGCGCCTCGAGCTCCGATGCAGCAACTGCGAAGCTCGGCGACCAACGCTCGGCCGCGATGTCCAGCAGGTCCGCCACCACAGCCGAGGCGGTAGGCTCTGCACCGGCGCCGCGGCCTTCCAGCATGATGCGGCCGCAGAAATCGCCCTCGACCATCACCGCGTTGAAGACGCCCTCGACATGCGCGATGGGTGCGGTCTTCGGAACCATGCAGGGATGGACACGCTGCTCGATGCCATGCTCGGTCGGACGCGCAAGGCCCAGAAGCTTGATGCGGAAGCCCAGCTCCTCTGCGTATTCGATGTCGACGGCGGAGACATGGCGGATACCCTCGACATGGACGCCGGAGAAATCGACGGCGCTGCCGAAGGCGACGGAGGTTAGGATCGCGAGCTTGTGCGCGGCGTCGATACCGTCGATATCGAAACTCGGATCGGCCTCGGCATAGCCAAGTTGCTGCGCCTCCGCAAGCACGTCCGCAAAGTCGCGCTTGGTCTCGCGCATGGTGCTGAGGATGTAATTGCAGGTACCGTTGAGGATCCCGTAGACGCGGTTGATATGGTTGGCAGCGAGACCTTCGCGCAGCGTCTTAAGGATGGGGATGCCTCCGGCGACCGCGGCCTCGAAGGCGAGTGCCACGCCCCGCTCCTCCGCAAGCCGCGCGAGCTCGGTGCCGTGCTTTGCAAGTAGTGCCTTATTCGCGGTGACGACGTGTTTGCCGTGCCGAAGCGCCGTCCGCACCGTCTCGAGCGCTACGCCATCGGCGCCGCCGATCACCTCCACCACGGCCTCGACCTCGGGATCGGCCGCGAGCGCCGCCGCGTCCTCGACCCAGCGGACGTTCGCGAGATCGATCCCGCGCTCGCGCCTGCGGTCGCGTGCGGAGACGGCGGCGACCACGATCCGGCGCCCGCCGCGGCCTTCCAGCAGATCCGCATTGTGCTGTAGCAGACGGAGCGTGCCCGCACCCACGGTGCCGAGTCCGGCCACGCCTATCTTGAGAGGGGATTTCACGGACGCGTTCACCGCGCTAGGCCGCGCTCGTGCGGCAGGACGTCTCTTTTACCGCCGCTGCCTCCGAGTTTCGACTGTTTTGTATCGGACGCACCGCGCAAGCGCCGCTCAGTATTCGAGCGAGAGCTCGACCACGCTCGAGGATTGCCCCGGCGGCGCCGGTACCGCGCCAACGACGACGTATTGCGTCGGCACGCCCGCTTGCGTCAGGGCCTGCGCGACCGCCTTCGCGCGCTCGAGCGCCACTCCGAATCCTGCCATCTGCTGGCTCACGGCATCGCGTCCCGATCCCGGGACCGAGTAGCCGGTGACGTGGACCGTGCCGCCGTTCTGCTGCCGGAGTCGCGCGATGCTCGCGAGCTGATCGCGATCTCCGGAGGATAGCTGATTTCCCGCAAGCAGCGTGACAGAGCCGATGGTCACGGTCACCGCAGGCCCACCTTCGGGAGCGGCCGAGCGCGCGGGAGGGGTCGGGCTCGAAGGCGGCGGCAAGGACGCCGACTGCTGCGGCTGCGGTTGTGGTGCTGGCGTCGGGGCGGGCGCGCGAACGCTCGGGGGTGGCGGCGGCGCCTGCCGAGGCGTCTCGCCCTGCGGCACCGAGCGAACCTGCGGCGGCGTCAGGGGCGACTCCTGCGGCGGCGCCTCGCTCCCGCGCACCGGGGCGCGCTGAACGTTGGAGCCCTGCGGAATGGCCGTGCCCGAGCCGCCATTGCTGGGCGGGGAGGCCGAGGCCGTCTGCGGAGGAGTAGCGCTGGGTGCTGGCGTAGGTGCCGAGGGTGCCCGCGCGCTCTGCGTCGGGGGCGGCGGCGCGGCGGGAGCCTGCGGTTGCGATGGCGGGGCGGCGGCGCGCTGTGGCGGCGGGGGCGCCGCGGGGGCGGGCTGCTGTGGCGTGGGCGGGGCGGCCGCAGCAGCGGCGGTCGGAGGCGTGGGCGTCGGCGGTTCCGCCGGCGTCGGATTGGGCGGCGTCGCAGCTGCGGGGGTCGGAGGCTGCGGCGAGGTCGGGCTCGGCGCCGCGCTCGGCGGCTTCGGCACATATTGGTCGCTGTTCTCGATGTACTTCGCGTTCTGCTGATCCGCAGACAGGCTGTTGCGAAGATTGTCGCGCTCCTCCGCGCTCAGCGCGTTGGTCGGCGCCGGCGGCACGCTCGCGAGGTTCGGATACGGTTGCTTGCCGCCCTGATCGAGGTTCTCCGTGTTGCGCTCGTCGCCGGTCGGATCGCCGCTGGATACGCCGACAGTATCGCGATACCACTCGACGGGATTTGCCCAATTCGGCACGGAGCAGCCGCCGAGCCCAAGCAGGAGCGCGAGCGCGAGTCCCGTCCTGGAATTGAGCTGTCTTGCCCTCGAACGTGCTTGCGAAACCTTGCTCTGCGCCATCGCCTCGCCGTCCCTGTCCTACCCCCACCCTTGGTCAACCCCGCGGAGAGAACCACATATAGAGCCTGCCAGCCAGGGCCTCGCTGGTGTATGAGATCGGTGTATTCAATCGGCCGGCAGCCGTCACGAGAATTCCTCAGAAGGCACAAGGGGTGACGCTTTAATGACAGATACTTCCGGGCAAAAACCCAGGGGTGACAGCCCTGAAATTCGTATTCCCGACCCCGTAGAGTTATCGCGTCATCTCGCCGATATCGCCGAGCGCAGCCAGCGCCTCGTGCTCGACTTCCTGCAGCGCCAGCAGAAGCCCGACGGCATCGGCATGGCCGATCCCCTTAACATCGGTCAGGCCTTCCTGGAAATGACGCAGCGGTTGATGACGGATCCCGCGCGCCTCGTCCAAGCGCAGCTCTCGCTCTGGCAGGATTACCTGAAGCTCTGGCAGACCACGACCCATCGCATGCTCGGCGGCGAGCCGGATCCCGTGATCGAGCCGCCCTCGGGCGACCGCCGGTTCAAGGACAGCGCCTGGACCGAGAACGCCGTCTTCGACTACATCAAGCAGAGTTACCTCCTGACCGCGCGTTGGCTGCAATCGACAGTGCGGGAGGTCGAGGGCCTCGACGAGAAGACCGCGCGCAAAGTCGATTTCTACACGCGGCAATTCGTCGACGCGATCGCGCCCTCCAACTTCGTGCTCACGAACCCCGAGGTACTGCGCGCCACGATCGAGAGCGGCGGCGAAAACCTCGTCCGCGGCCTCGACAATCTGCTCGAGGATCTCGAGCGGGGCAAAGGCCGGCTCATGATCAAGATGACCGACCTCGAGAAATTCAAGGTTGGCGTCAACATCGCCGTGACGCCCGGGAAAGTCGTCTATCAGAACGACCTCATTCAGCTCATCCAATACGATCCCACCACCCCAACGGTGAAGCGCCGGCCGCTCCTGGTCATTCCGCCCTGGATCAACAAGTTCTATATCCTCGATCTCCGGCCCGAGAACTCCTTCATCAAATGGGCGGTCGATCAGGGGCACACGGTCTTCGTGGTCTCCTGGGTCAACCCCGACGAGCGCCTCACGCAGAAGAGTTTCGAAGACTATATGAAGGAGGGTCCGCTCGCGGCGCTCGAGGCGATGGAGGCCGCGACGGGCGAGCGCGAGGCCAACGTCATCGGCTATTGCCTCGGAGGAACGCTGCTCGCCTCGACCCTCGCTTACATGACCGCGAAGGGCGACGGGCGTTTCACGAGCGCCACTTATTTCGTTGCCCTCGTTGATTTCAAGGAAGCGGGCGAGCTCTCTGTCTTCATCGACGAGGAGCAGCTCCACGCCCTCGAGACGCGCATGCAGCAGCATGGCTTCCTCGAGGGGTCGGACATGGCGACCACCTTCAACATGCTGCGCGCGAACGATCTCATCTGGTCCTTCGTCGTGAACAACTACCTCCTCGGCAAGGAGCCCTTCCCGTTCGATCTCCTCTATTGGAACTCGGATTCGACGCGCATGCCCGCGGCGATGCACAGCTTCTATCTCCGCAACATGTATCAGCAGAACAAGCTCATCATCCCCGGCGGCATCTCGCTTTTGGGGGTGCCCATCGACCTGACGCGCGTGGAGACACCGAGCTTCCTCTTGTCGACGCGCGAAGACCACATCGCGCCCTGGAAATCCACCTATTCCGCGACGCAAATCTACAGAGGGCCCGTCAAGTTCACGCTCGCTGCGTCGGGTCATATCGCAGGGGTCGTCAATCCTCCGGGACGCAGCAAATACGGTCACTGGCAGAATGCGAAGAACCCGCCGACGCCCGAGGCCTGGCTCGAAAGCGCGAAGCATTATCCGGACTCCTGGTGGCCTGCCTGGGAGAAGTGGGTGAGCAAATATGCCGGCGGCGAGGTCCCCGCGCGAAAGCCCGGCGACGGCCGCCTCACACCCATCGAGAACGCGCCCGGCTCCTACGTGCTGGTAAAGGCGAGCTGAGGCGGAGCCTTCCCGCGCTTCAGCGATAGCGGTCCGCGAGCTTCGCGTAGCTCTCGGGGAGCCGCTCCATATATTGCTTCTCCTCCGGCGTCACCGCGCGGAGAAAGCGTGCGGGGGTACCGACCCAGAGCTCGCCGGATTTGACGCGCTTGCCCGGCGTGACCACCGCCCCTGCCGCAACCCAGGCCCCGGTCTCCACCACCGCCATATCCATCACGCACGCCTTCATGCCGACGAAGCAGCCATCCTCCAATCGGCAGGCATGAATGAGCGCCATGTGACCGATGGTCACGCGATCGCCGATCCAGGTGTCACCGCCGGCCTTGCCGGAGACGTGCACGACGGTGCCGTCCTGGACGTTGCTGAGCTCACCCACGCGGATGCTCGCGATGTCGCCGCGGAGCACGCAACCGAACCAGATGCTCGCGCGCGGGAGAATCTCGACGCGGCCGATAAGCGTCGCGTTGGGCGCGACCCAGGCCTCCGGCGCCACCCGCGGCACGTGATTCAGGTAGGGCAGCACGATCGGCGCGTTCGGCATCAGGGGAAGAGCGGCTCCTGGCGAAGCCCCGCAGTCTCCGGAAAGCCCATCAGCACGTTCATGTCCTGAACGGCCTGGCCGGAGGCGCCCTTGACGAGGTTGTCGATCGCCGAGACCAGGATCGCACGCCCCGAGAGCCGGTCTTTCGAGAGCCCGATGAGGCAAAGGTTCGAGCCGCGGACATGATGCGTCGAGGGCAGTATTCCCTCCGGCAGCACATGAACGAAGGGCTCGCCCGCATAGGTCTCCTCGAGGACGCGCCGGAGATCGCCGAGCGTCGCCCCCTTGGCAAGCCGCACGTAGATCGTCGAGAGGATGCCGCGGTTCATCGGCATCAGATGCGGCGTGAAGCTCACGCGGATCGGCCGACCCGCGGCCGCGCTCAGACCCTGCTCGATCTCGGGCATGTGACGGTGGCTTGCAACGCCATAGGCGTTGATCCCCTCCGCGACTTCCGCGAAAAGGCTCGTTTCCTTGAGGCTCCGGCCCGCGCCGGTGACGCCGGACTTGGCATCGATCACGATGTCGTCGGCGTCGATGAGGGCGGCCTTCACGAGCGGTACCAGCGGGAGCTGCGCTCCCGTGGGATAGCAGCCCGGCACCGCAACGAGCCGTGCATTCGCGATCGCGGAGCGCCAGACCTCCGTCAGGCCGTAGACCGCCTCCTTCTGCAGCTCCACCGCCTGATGCTCGTGGCCGTACCACTCCGTGTAGGCCGCGGGATCGGAGAGCCGGAAGTCCGCGGAGAGATCGAGGATGCGCAGGTGGCGCGGCAGCTCCGCGATCACCTTCTGCGTCGTCGCGTGCGGCAGGCAGCAGAAAACGAGATCGACCTTCGACCAATCGACGGCGTCGATGGTCACGAGCTTTGGCAGCTTGCGGATAGCGAGATGCGGAAAAACCGTGCCGATCTCCTTGCCGGCCTGGCGGTCGGCAGTGAGCGCCACGATTTCCGCATTTGGGTGTTCCGCCAACAGGCGCAGCAACTCCGCGCCGGTGTAGCCGCTGGCGCCGAGGATCGCGATCCGTATTTTGTAGTCCGAGGCTGGCATCGTCATTCTCCTGCCCGAAAAGCGAAAGGGCGCCCCGCAGGACGCCCTTTCCATAGCATGGAACGAGGTTGCGGCTTAGCGCTTCGAGAACTGGAAGCTACGTCGGGCCTTGGCCTTACCGTACTTCTTGCGCTCGACGACGCGGCTGTCGCGGGTGAGGAAGCCCTGCTGCTTCAGCACGGGGCGGAGGCCAGGCTCGAAGTAGGTGAGCGCCTTGCTGATGCCGTGCCGGAGCGCGCCGGCTTGCCCCGAGAGGCCGCCGCCGACGACGGAGCAGACGACGTCGTATTGGTTCACGCGGTTGGAGACCAGGAAGGGCTGGCCGATCAGCATGCGCAGCACCGGACGCGCGAAGTATACGGGGCTGTCGCGGCCGTTGACGGTGATCTTGCCGGAACCGGGCTTGATCCAGACGCGCGCCACCGCGTTCTTGCGCTTGCCGGTCGCATAGGCGCGGCCCTGCGCGTCGAGCTTGGGCTTCGCTTCGGTCTGCGCCGCGGTCTGCGCGTCCGCAGGCTTAGCCTCCGTCAGCGCGTGGCGGAGTGTGCCGAGGGATTGCTGGAGATCGGCCATCTGGGTCAGGCCCTCTTGTTCTTGCGGTTCATCGCGGCGACGTCGAGCGCCTGCGGATTCTGCGCTTCATGCGGATGTGCCTTGCCTGCATAGACCTTGAGGTGACCCATGACGCGCCGGCCCAGAGGCCCCCGAGGTACCATCCGCTCGACCGCTTTGATGATCACGCGCTCGGGATGCTTGCCCGCGAGGATCGCGCCCTTGCTGCGCTCCTTGATCCCGCCGGGATAGCCCGTGTACCAGTGGAAGAGGCTGTCGCGCGCCTTGTTGCCGGTGAGGCGCACCTTCTCCGCATTGATCACGACGATATGGTCGCCGCAATCCATGTTTGGCGTGAATGTGGGTTTGTGCTTCCCGCGCAGCCGATCCGCGATGATGGCCGCGAGCCGTCCGAGCACGAGCCCGTCGGCATCGATCAGCACCCACTTCTTCTCGATGTCGGCGGGCGTCAATGTGAAGGTCTTCATTTCCGTCACGTCGTCACGATCAAGGCCGCGCAGTATGCCGAGATTTCACCCGAAATCAACTTCCTTTAATTGTTTTACCTCAATATGTTAGAAGAGACGGTATCTGACTACCGCGGCGGAATCGAGTAGGTCGCGGTCACGTGCGCGACCATGTCGGGGTCGCCGTCGCTGAAAAGCTCGACCTCGCCCACCGCGAGGCGCTTACCGAGCTTGAGCATGCGCGCGACGGCGATTACATCCACCGGCGCCGGCTTTCGAAGGAAATTGATGTTGAGGTTCGTCGTCACCGCCATCTCCACCTTGCCGACGGCCGATAGCACGACCGCAAACATCGCGAGGTCCGCCAGCGCCATCAGCAGAGGCCCGCTGACGGTTCCGCCCGGGCGTGTGAAGTCGTCCCGGAACGGCAGGCGGAACACGGCCTTGCCGTCGGAGAGCTCCACGCACTTCGCGTCCATACCCGCAGCAAAGGGCACGCTCTCGCGCAGCAGCGCCTCGAATTCCTCGGGGGAAATGCGGGACATGGGCTCGGTCCTCGTTGATCCCCTACAGAAATAGGCGACCCGATGCCGCCTTATCAAGACGGTTGAACGCAGCTTCGGAAAGGATTGAGATGCAGAGGACACGGCGAGCGAGGTCTTCATGAGCGCGGCAATTGCGAATACCAAGGAGGGCGAGCGCGTCCTCCTGCGTCGCGATGATGGCGGCGTGGCGTGGCTCACGCTCAATCGGCCGGGACAGCGCAACGCCCTTTCAATCGAGCTCCTGACGGCGCTGCAGAGGGAGATCGACGCGATCGCCGGGGACAAGGCCGCGAAGGTTGTCGTCATCGCCGGCGCCGGCCCCGCCTTCTGCTCCGGACACGACCTCCGGGAGATGCGCGCCAATCCGAGCCGGAAGCATTACGAGACCGTGTTCAACCTCTGCTCGCGCCTGATGCTGAGCATTACGAAGTTGCCGAAGCCGGTCATCGCGCGGGTTCACGGCATTGCCACCGCCGCCGGCTGCCAGCTCGTTGCGACCTGCGACCTCGCCATCGCCTCAGAGGGCGCGCGCTTCGCAACACCCGGTGTCAACATCGGACTCTTCTGCTCGACGCCGATGGTTCCGCTCTCGCGAGCGGTCGGGCGCAAGGCTGCGATGGAGATGCTGCTCACCGGCGACTTCGTGGAGGCCGCACGCGCGCGCGAGCTCGGCCTCGTCAATCGCGTGGTCCCCGCGGAAAGCCTCGACACGGAGGTCAACGCGCTCGCGCAGCAGATCATTCAGAAATCCGCCTTCATCGTCTCCATCGGCAAGGAAGCATTCTATCGCCAGACGGAGCTCGGCCTTGCCGACGCCTACGCCTATGCGAGCGAGGTGATGACTCGCAACATGCTCACGCGCGATGCCGAGGAAGGCATCGATGCTTTCCTCGAGAAACGGCCTCCGAGCTGGGAGGATCGCTGATCGCCCGATGGATCACGAGCGTTACAGCGACGCCTATCTCCGGGGCATTCTCAAGGACGTCCACGTCATCGCGATGGTGGGTGCCTCGCCGCATTGGAATCGCCCGAGCTATTTCGCGATGAAATACCTCCAGGACAAGGGCTACCGGGTAATCCCCGTCAACCCTCGCGCCAAGGGCGAAAAGATCCTCGGCGAGGCCGTCTATGGCGAGCTCTCGGAGATTCCGGAGAAGGTCGACATGGTCGACGTCTTCCGCAATTCCGAAGCCGCGGGTCCGATCGTGGATCAAGCGATTGCGATCGGCGCCAAAGTCGTGTGGATGCAGCTTGGCGTCCGCAACGAGGCGGCAGCCGCCAGAGCGGAGGCCGCGGGCCTTCAGGTGGTGATGAACCGCTGCCCCAAGATCGAATATTCGCGCCTCCACGGCGAACTCGCCTGGAGCGGCGTCAACACCGGAATCATATCCTCGAAGCGCCAGAAGAAGGCCTAGCCGCTCCGAGCGCGGCCACCTATAACGGCGGCGGCCCACTTAACGAGCTTCGGTGACATCCCATGGCTGAGAGACCCAACCGGCCCGGTTTCGAGACGCTGGCGATCCACGCGGGTGCCGCGCCCGATCCCACGACCGGTGCGCGCATCACGCCGATCTACCAAAGCACGGCCTTCGTCTTCGACGACGTCGACCACGCGGCCTCGCTCTTCAATCTGCAGACATACGGCTACATCTACTCGCGCCTCACCAACCCCACGGTCTCGGTGCTGGAGGAGCGTGTCGCCACGCTCGAGGGAGGGCGCGGCGCCATCGCCTGCGCCTCCGGCCATGCGGCGCAGCTTTTGGCCTTCTTCCTCTTCATGGATCCCGGAGCCGAGTTCCTGGCCTCGCGCAAGCTCTATGGCGGCTCGATCACGCAATTCGGCCGTAGCTTCCAGAAGTTCGACTGGCACGTCCATTTCGTCGATCCCGAGGATCCCGAGAACTTCCGCCGCGCACTCACGCCGAAATGCCGCGCCATCTTTATCGAGAGTCTCGCCAATCCCGGCGGCGTCGTGCTCGATCTCGAGGCGATCTCGAAAATCGCGCGCGAGGCGGGCGTGCTCCTCATCGTCGACAACACGCTGGCCTCGCCCTATCTCTGCCGCCCCATAGAATGGGGCGCGGACATCGTCATCCATTCAACGACCAAATACCTCTCAGGCCACGGCAATGCCATGGGCGGGGTCGTCGTCGATTCCGGCAAGTTCGATTGGGGCCAGAACGACAAGTTCAAGAGCCTGACCGAGCCCGAGGCGGCCTATCACGGCCTCCGGTTCCATGAGACCTTCGGCGACCTCGCCTACACCGTAGCGGGCCATGCGCTGGGGCTGCGCGATCTCGGGGCGACGCTCTCGCCAATGAACGCCTTCCTGACGCTGATGGGGATCGAGACGCTTCCGCTGCGCATGGAGCGCCACGTCAAGAATGCACAGGCTGTCGCGGAGTTTCTGGAGAAGCATCCCGCGGTCTCCTGGGTCTCCTATGCGGGCTTGAAGTCGAGCCCCTACCGCGAGCTCGCGCAGAAATACTTGCCGCGGGGGGCCGGGGCGCTCTTCACCTTCGGCGTCAAAGGCGGCTACGAGACGGGCGTCGCGCTGGTCGAGAATGTGGAACTCCTCTCCCATCTCGCCAATCTCGGCGATACGCGCTCGCTCATCATCCACCCGGCCTCGACGACGCACCGCCAATTGACGCCGGAGCAACAGGCCGCCGCCGGCGCGGGGCCCGACGTGGTGCGACTCTCGATCGGAATCGAGACCGCCGACGACGTCATCGCCGATCTCGATCAAGCCCTCGCGAAGGCAAGGAAATAAGCATTCTGCGCTGGATATCTCGGTCGCGGGCTTGCGCATCATTGTGACCGCCGGAGGCGGCCGGAGGGACGCGACGCGATTTCACGAGCATGGTGCGAGCGTCTTCGTTCGTCCCGCTGCGCACCATGATCGAGGAGGTTGAGATCGCGGACATGGCGCTTTTCCTCTGCTCCCCGGCGGCGCGCCACGTCACCGGTCAGGCCATCGGCGTCTGCGGAAACGTCGAGTTCGAGCGGTAGACCCCTATTCCGCCGGAACCACCGCCGGGGAAACGTAGCGGTCGTCGTCTCGCGGCAGGAAGAGCGAGGCCGCTACGATGATCGCGACGAAGACGCCCATTATCCCGTAGAGCCAAGAGAAGTCGCCGGTGCTGTCGAAGACCCAGCCCGCGAGCGGCACGCCGAGCGAGGAGACGCCGAGGGAGAGCACGAATTTCGCGCCGAAGGCGGTGGCGCGCCAGCGACCCGGCGTGTAGCGAACGAGGAGGCTGTTTTCCGCGGGTCCCGTCAGCGTCTCCAGCGAGAAGAGGAGCGTCATCAGCGCGACGAGCGGCGCCTCTCGCATGTTGGTGATCAGGATCAGCACGGGTATCTGCGCGGCCCAGCAGAGGACGTAGACGCGCCGGAGCGAGTATCGGTCGGCGAGCCAGCCGCCGATGATCTGCACCGCTGCGCTCACCATGAAGACGAAGCTCACGAAGCCGCCGGTGCCGAGCGTCCCGCCGCTGGTGAGGCCGGTCAAGCGCAAGTCGAAGAGCTTCGGCATGGAGACCACGAGGATCTGGAACACGAGCCCCGCCAGCATCATCGTGATCGAGAGCACAATGAACGCGCGGCGGGCGTCGCCGCGGTCGGGCTCCGCCTCGGGCTTTCGGTCGGTCTTGAGCGCGACCACATGCCGCCCGCGCACGAGCACGGCGAGGGCGATCCCGACTATCGCCGCGATCGCGCCGGGCACGATGAAGGCCGCACGCCAGCTCACGAGGTCCGTGAGCGCCCCGGCCACGAAGGAGGCGGTACCGACGCCGAGGCTTCCGAAGATCCCGTTCCAGCCGAGCATCCGACCGCGATTCTCGGCATTGCGCACGAGCCAGGCGATGCCGACGGGATGATAGATCGAGCCGAAGAGGCCGATCCCCGCGAGTCCGACCGCAATTCCAAGCGGGCCGTCTGCAAGGCCGGTGAGAATCGCCGCGGCGCCACTGCCGAGGAAGAAGATCACCATCATGTGCTCGGCGCTCCAGCGATCGCCGAGCCAGCCCGCCGGCAGCGCTGCGAAGCCGTAGAGCAGGAACCCCGGCATCGAGAGGGTGATCAACTCGCCGTAGGTGAGCCCGAAACGACCCTCGAGCGCCAGCACCACCGTCGGGTAGAGCAGCATCAGCATATGCGTGAGGAGGTGGCCCAGATTCGCGAACAGGACCGGCAATTTGGCGGCGCGAGGCGGCATCGTGAATTCCCTTCGAGCGACGCGGACGAAGCTGCCATGGGGGCGAAGGCGCCACAACCCGCGGGGCCGCAGACCTCCAATGCAGCGGCCGGCGCGCGGACACGTCGCTTGTTGCACGCGCCAAAGCCAATTACTCTCGCGTGATCAGATGAGGGGGCCCGCTGCGATGTCCGCCGTCACCGCACCGAAGGCAAATGAGATCCAGCCGCGTCCCTCGACCTCGCAACCCTCAGCGGTGCAACGAGCTTGGCTGAGCCGCGCCTTGACCCAGCCCGGCGGCAAGCTCCCGCTCTTCGACCCCAATGGCCAGCGTGTGAGCCCCCGCACCATTCAGTCCTGCATCGACCAGGGTTGGGCCGAGCCCTGGTTCGCCAATCCAACCAAGCCCGACTGGCTCGTCTGCAAGCTCACTGAACTGGGCCGCATCGCGGCCGCCAAGCGCGGATGAGGCGGAAACGCCTAGAAGCGATCTCTTAAGACCGCTCTCTAAGCTCTTGACTTGAGGTAAGAATGGTCGGGCATGTCAGATTCGAACTGACGACCCCCAGCACCCCATGCTGGTGCGCTACCAGGCTGCGCTAATGCCCGACCGGGACTGCTATCCGGCGCGGGTGACTATAGGGACCGCGGATCGCCAGTTCAACCCTATGCGCCCTCTGAACACTCCTTCGCCGCTTGAATCTCCGGCGCCGCAGGTGTCGTATAGCGTCCTCCGGCAAGGATCCCGATGGCGACGCGTCCCAATCCACTGAAGGTCAAGGGCGGCGCAAGTGAACCCGTGATTTTGGGCGCGGGCGCTGGCGTGCGCGAGGCCGCACGCGAGGTCGAGCTTGAGCAGTGGGCGTGGCGCAAGGTACGGAAGCTGCGCTTCCTCTACACGCACCTCACGATCTTCGCGCTCGGAAATATCATCCTGCTGCTGGTCGACGTGTCGACGCCCGGCGAGACCTGGTTCTACAAGGTGCTGCTGGGTTGGGGGCTCATCGCGGGGCTGCATGCCGCTTACGCCTACGAGCTGCTGCCTTGGACCACGCGGGACTGGGAGCAGCGCAAGGCTCAGGAGCTGATCGAGGAGCGACGCCAGCGCAGCCGCCGCGCTTGAGGTGCGGCTATTTGCGGCCGAGGCCGGCCTTGCGCAGCATGTCCCGGAGGTCACCGAGCTCGCGGCGGAGTTCTTTGAGCGTGCGCTCGAGATCGGCGCCGCTCTCACCCGTCGCAGGCTGCGCCGGCGCGCTTGCCGGTATTTCCGTTTCCTCCGGCCGATCGAGCTGCTCCGCGGGCTTGAGCTGCCCCTCGCGCAGCAGGCGCTGCACGCCCTTGATCGTATATCCATCGCCATAGAGGCATTGGCGGATGCGGCGCAGCAGCGTCACGTCCTCCGGCCGGTAGTAGCGCCGCCCGCCGCCACGCTTCAGCGGCCGAATCTGCGAGAACTTGGACTCCCAGAAGCGCAGGACGTGCTGCGGCACCGCGAGCTCCTCCGCCACCTCGCTGATGGTGCGGAAGGCGGCGGCGGACTTCGCTTGCCGCCGGCTGGAGGGCGGGTCGAACAAATCCGGCATCCGTAGTTATCCTGCCGCTGGCGCGGCACCGCCGCTGAGCGCGGCGTTGATCTGATCCTTGAGGACGTGAGAGGCACGGAACACGAGAACGCGGCGCGGCTGGATAGGCACCTCCGTGCCGGTCTTGGGATTGCGCCCGACGCGCTTTCCCTTCTTGCGCACGGTGAAGCTGCCGAACGAGGAGATTTTCACGATCTCGCCGCGGGCGAGCGCATTGGAGATTTCGTTGAGGACCGTCTCCACGAGCATTGCGGATTCGTTGCGGGAGAGACCGACCTCTTGATAGACGGCCTCGCTGAGCTGCGCGCGGGTGACGGTCTGCCCTGCCATGCTGCTCTCCCCCTGACTCGAATGTCGCTGAATTAAAACCTTAACTCGGTCGAGAAAATCCGTCAATTACAAAGCTTTGGTAAATGCTCTTGAAGTGGCTCGCGCGGGAGGCCGCGTAGCTACCAGCGCACGAGGCTCGCGCCCCAAGTGAGGCCGCCGCCCATCGCTTCCAGAAGTACCAGATGTCCCTCGCGAATCCGGCCGTCCGCCGTCGCCTCCGCCAGTGCAAGCGGCACCGATGCAGCGGAGGTGTTGGCATGCCGCTCGATGGTCACGACGACCTTTTCGGGGGCGAGATCGAGCTTCCGTGCCATGCTCTCGATGATGCGGCGATTGGCCTGGTGCGGCACGAGCCAGTCGATTTCCGCGGGGGCGATGCCGTTGGCGCGGAGCGCTTCATCGACGACTTCCGCCAAGCGCTGGACCGCGTGCCGGAACACCTCGCGGCCCTCCATCCGGAGATGGCCCGCGGTGCCGGTGGTGGAGGGACCGCCATCGACGTAGAGCAGGTCGTAGTGGGTCCCGTCGGAATGCAGATGGGTCGAGAGAATGCCGCGCATGCCCCTGCCCTCGCCTTCTGCGATCGGTACGGCCTTCAGTACGACCGCCCCTGCTCCATCGCCGAAGAGTACGCAGGTTCCGCGGTCGCTCCAGTCGAGGATGCGCGAGAAGGTCTCGGCGCCGATCACCAGTGCCGTCCGTGCGAGCCCAGTTCGGATCATGCTGTCGGCGGTCGCGAGCGCGAAGATGAAGCCGGAGCAGACGGCCTGAACGTCGAAGGCTGCGCCGCGGGTCATGCCCAGCGCCTTCTGGACCTTGGTCGCGGTCGCGGGAAAAGTGTGATCGGGCGTTGCGGTCGCGAGGACGATGAGATCGAGATCGCTTGCAGCCATTCCCGCCGCGCGCAAGGCCGGCCGCGCCGCGGCCACCGCGAGATCGGAGGTGAGTTCGCCCGCCGCCGCTATGTGGCGTTGCCGGATGCCCGTGCGTTGGACAATCCATTCGTCCGACGTCTCGAGTCGGGCCGCGAGCTCGGCGTTGCTGACGATTTTTTCGGGGAGGTAGCCGCCGCAGCCCACGACCACCGAGCGAAAGGGCATGTCAAACCGTCGCCGACTGCGGCTTGGCAATGGGCGCGGCGTGCGCTTGTAGCCGCTCCAGCTCGTCGCGGATCTTCTCGAGGAACCCGTTCTTGCGCATGTCGATCGCAACCGCGATCGCATTGGCGAAGCTGAGCGCGTCCGCGCTGCCGTGGCTCTTAACGGCGATGCCTTGGAGCCCCAGGAACATGGCGCCGTTGTAGCGGCGAGGATCGAGCCGCCCGCGCAGCTTGAGGAGCGCGCCGCGCGCGAAGAGGTAGCCGATCCGGCCGAGAATCGAATGCCGGAAGGCGGAGCGGAAAAACTCCAGGATGAGCTTCGCGGTTCCCTCCGCGGTCTTGAGGGCGATGTTGCCGGTGAAGCCGTCGGTAACGACGACGTCGACGGTGCCATCGGCGATGTCGTTGCCCTCGACGAAACCGTGGTAGCTGATCGGCGAGAAAGCGCTGCGCAGCCGCTGCGCGGCCTCGCGCACGGCGTCATTCCCCTTCATGTCCTCGGAGCCTACGTTGAGGAGCCCGACCACTGGCTGCACGAGCCCCAGGACCGTGCGCGCGAAGACGTCGCCCATTACCGCGAATTGCACGAGGTTGTCGGCGTCGCATTCGACGTTGGCGCCGAGATCGAGCATCACGCTCTCGCCGCGCCGCGTCGGGAAATAGGAGGCCATCGCGGGCCGGTCGATCCCGGGCACGGTCTTGAGCACGAACTTCGACATCGCCATCAGCGCGCCGGTGTTGCCGGCGGAGACGACGCAATGCGCCCTGCCGTCGGCGACCGCATCGATCGCAAGGCGCATGCTCGAGCGCCTGCCGCTCCGCAGCGCCACGGACGGCTTGGCCTCGCCGCTGATGGCTTCGTCGGTGTGTTGGATGGTCGAGCGCTCGGTCAACTTGCGGTAACGCGCCATCAGCGGGCGAATTTTGCTCTCGTCACCGAATAGCATGAAGCGCGCTTGGGGATATCGCTTCAGGGCGATGTGCGCGCCACGGATTACCATGGCAGGCGCGTGATCGCCGCCCATGGCATCCAGTGCGATGATGACCTCCGCAGCCACGAGCGCTTGCGCTCCTCGCCCTACGCGATCAGGTGTTCTCCGCGACCGCAACCACCTCGCGACCGTCGTATTGGCCGCAAGCCTCGCAGACATGATGCGGCCGCTTCAGCTCGCCGCAGTTCGAGCATTCGACGTAGGTCGCAGCCTTGAGCGCGTGATGCGAGCGGCGCATGTTGCGGCGCGACTTGGATACCTTCTTCTTCGGAACGGCCATGGGTGAAACTCACGTTTGGGAATGCCCCGCGGGGCCGCTGGTAAATAGTCAATATCGAGCCCCTTGGCAACCATCCTACCCGTTAACAGTTGCCGGAGTTGGCGGAGCCGCCGCTCCAGCCGAGGCTTGCGCCGGCCGCGCGGGGGTAGGGATCGAGCGCCAGGGCTAGCTGTTGCGCTACGGCCTCACCGATGTCGATGGCGTTCCCCTCCAGCGGCTCGACGAGCTCGCTCTCGTAGTCGATCACTTCGGCGTCGCCGGGGGAGCTGGGCCCGTAAAGCACCGCAAACTCCTCCGCGAGTCGACTTCCCACCGGCTCGAGCGAGACGACGCAAGCCTGTACCACCTCCGCGCGGAAGTTGCCGCTGACGCGGAGCATGCCGCGGGGAAGCCGCTCCAGCCGGATCTCGGCCTCAAGCCGGTCGAGCGAGAGGAGGCCGAAGCGCTGCGCGAGCGCCGCGCGCTCGGCCGACGTCGCGGCGATCGGATAGAGTGCCTCCCGCCCGCCGAGACGGCCGAGCTCCACAGGGCGCGTGAACTCCGGGATGGGAGCGGTCACGGCGCTCACTCCTCGAGTACCGCCGATGCCGCCGGCAGGAAAGCGACAGAGCCCGCAGCGAAGTCCGCAGCGCGCTGTGCCGCCAGCGCCTCCCGCTGAAGCCGCAGATAGCGCGCGAGCATCGCCACATGGGCCGCGGAGGGAGAGGGAACCGTGCCCCAGAGATTGCGGCGAAGCGCATCTGCGAGCTCATCGGCCGTTCCCGCGAGACCCCGCTCGTAGGCGCGGATACGACCGTAAAACCCTTGTGCCATCGCCTTGACGCGGCGGCCCACTCCGAGATCGCTCGCGCCCATCTCTCGCAGCGAGCGATCCATGTCCTCAAAGAATGTATCGAAGAGTGCTTGCGCGAGATCGGCGCCGGCGGTGCCCTCGGCCTTCAGGCGTACGAGCACGAGGAAGGCGTGCAAGGCGACCATCTCGAATCGGCCGTCGATCGTGTCGGGAACCCCGAGATCGCGGAAAAAGACCGGCGCCCGCGCCTGCGCAACGATCGCGGCATAGAGCTCTCCCGCAGGCTGGCGCGCCCGGCGTGCGCGACGGCTTAGAAGCGAAGGAAATGCCACGGATATACCTCGGCCGGGCAAGGGGTCCCGACAATTGACACGGACTTCTGGGCGGGTGCAATGTCGCCTGAAATGGGCGCGTGCGAGGGAGGATTCAAGCGCGCCATGGCCAGCAATCGATCGGAGAACATGACGCGCCTGCCTCGTATCGCGGTAATGACGCTTTTCGTGGGCCTTTCGGCCGCGAGCGTCTGCGCCTGCAATCCCACCGTCAATCCCCGCGGCAATCTCCTGACGCCCGCGGCACTCGACCAAATCACGCCCGGCAGCACCGACAAGGCGACGGTAACGCGCATCCTGGGCTCGCCCTCGAGCGTCGCTACCTTCGACGATCACACCTGGTACTACATCAGCCAGCGCACCGAGGAACTCGCCTTCTTCAAGCCCGAGGTGGTCGACCGCGAAGTCGTGGTCGTCACCTTCAACAGCGACAACGTCGTGAGCGACGTGCAGAAGTTGCACGACAGGGGCCGCAACGACCTGGAACCGGTGGCGCGCACCACGCCGGCCCCCGGCAAGGAACTCTCCTTCATCGAGCAGCTCCTCGGCAACTTCGGCCGCTTCAATCCCGCGAGCGCACAGGGCTCCCCCGGCGGGCCCTGAGTCTCAGCCGAGAGACGCCAGGATTGCCAGCAGCAGGATCGCCACGATGTTGGTGATCTTGATCATGGGATTGACCGCGGGACCCGCGGTGTCCTTGTAGGGATCGCCCACGGTGTCGCCGGTGACGGCCGCCTTGTGCGCGTCCGATCCCTTGCCGCCATAGTGGCCTTCCTCGATGTATTTCTTCGCATTGTCCCAGGCGCCGCCGCCGGAGGTCATCGAGATCGCCACGAAGAGGCCGGTGACGATGGTGCCGAGGAGCATGGCGCCGACGGCGCTAAAGGCCGCCGCGCGGCCGCCGATCGCCCAAATCACGAGGTAGAGGACCACCGGCGCCAGTACCGGAAGCAGCGAGGGGATGATCATCTCCTTGATCGCGGCCTTGGTGAGGAGGTCGACGGCGCGGCCGTAATCGGGCTTGCCGGTCCCTTCCATGATGCCTTTGATTTCCTTGAACTGGCGCCGCACCTCGATGACGACGGAGCCGGCGGCACGACCGACCGCGGTCATGCCGAGCGCGCCGAAGAGGTACGGCAATAAGCCGCCGATCAAGAGGCCCAGCACCACATAGGGGTTCTGGAGCTGGAAGTCGACCTTGACGCCGGGGAAGTAGTGCGTGAGGTCGTTGGTGTAGGCCGCAAAGAGCACCAGCGAGGCGAGGCCCGCCGAGCCGATAGCGTATCCCTTGGTCACGGCCTTGGTGGTGTTGCCGACGGCGTCGAGCGCGTCCGTGATTTTGCGCACTTCCTTCGGCAAATCCGCCATTTCCGCGATGCCCCCCGCATTGTCCGTGACGGGCCCGTAAGCGTCGAGCGCCACCACCATGCCCGCGAGCGCCAGCATCGTCGTCGCCGCAATCGAGATGCCGAAGAGCCCCGCGACGAGATAGGAGACGATGATCCCCGCGCAGATCACCACCACCGGAAGCGCAGTCGCCTCCATCGAGACCGCAAGGCCCTGGATGACGTTGGTGCCGTGTCCCGTGACGGAGGCCTGCGCGATGCTGCGGACGGGTCGATAGACGGTGGAGGTGTAGTATTCCGTGATCCACACCAGGAGCCCCGTCACGGCGAGGCCGACGAGCGCGCAGACGAAGAGGTTGCTGCCGCTCACTGCGATTTTTTCGGCACCCACTGTCATGGTGAGCGTGTTGCCGAAGCCGATCAGTCGGCCGACGATGACGGCGATTGCGCCCGCGGAGATCACGCCCGCGACCACCAGGCCCTTGTAGAGGGCCGCCATGATGTTCTGGCTCGCGCCCAGGCGCACGAAGAAGGTGCCGACGATCGAGGCGATAATGCAGACGGCGCCGATCGCGAGCGGAAACACCATCATGGTGTCGCGCTCAACGGGGTCCATGAAGAAGATCGCGGCAAGCAGCATGGTCGCGACCACCGTCACGGCATAGGTCTCGAAGAGGTCTGCGGCCATGCCCGCGCAGTCGCCGACATTGTCGCCGACGTTGTCGGCGATGACAGCGGGATTGCGGGGATCGTCCTCGGGGATTCCGGCCTCGACTTTACCGACGAGATCGGCGCCGACATCGGCGCCCTTGGTGAAAATGCCGCCGCCAAGACGCGCGAAGATCGAGATGAGCGAGGCGCCGAAGGAGAGCGCTACCAGCGCCTCGAGGATCGGCCGCACGTCGTTCCCCGGCAGCGATTGCTTCAGGAAGGCGTAGTAGCCGGAGACGCCGAGCAGACCCAGCCCCACGACCAGCATCCCCGTGATGGCGCCCGCACGGAATGCGAGTGCCAAGCCCGCCGCGAGGCCCGAGCGCGCGGCCTGCGCGGTGCGGACGTTGGCCCGCACGGAGATATTCATGCCGATATAGCCGGCGGCACCCGAGAGCACCGCCCCCACCAGGAAGCCGAGCCCGACGCGCCAGCCGAGGGTCGCGGCAAGGATCACGAGGACCACGACGCCAGCCATGGCGATGGTGGTGTACTGGCGATTGAGATAGGCGCGCGCGCCCTCCTGCACAGCAGCGGCGATCTCCTGCATGCGCGCGGTTCCCGCATCCGCCTTCATCACGGAAAGCGCCGTCACGATGCCATAAACCACCGCCAGCAACCCGCACGCGACAATGAGCCAATAGCCCATGGACATGGTCTTAACCCTCGGAATCGTTTGATGTCCCTGGGTCCCCCGGGACGAAAGGCGGCCGGAACATGCCAGAAGAGGCCGCTTGAGGCAACCGGAGAAGGCCCCTGGGCGGCCTACTTGGGTCTCTCCTGCTCGAAGAGTTTCTGTATCAGGACTTCCTTCACGACGCCCGTGCCGAGCTCGCGGTCCGCTACTTTAGCGAGGCGTTCCTTGATCGCGCGATCGTTGGCGATGCGGTCCGAACGACTGCGTTGGGCAAACATCCCGTAGAGCTCTTTGTAGAAGGCATCGACCAGTATCGGCCGCTTGGACTCGATGCTTTCGGCCGTCTGGCCCTCCGCCAGCTCGAGCGCCACACCGACCGAGACCTGGCGCGATACCTCGGTGCCTTCGACCACGGGAATCACGAAAAGCGGGAGCTGCACGAAGACGGGCGCCCCTGGGACCGGCTCCGGCGCTTCCTGCGCGCGAGCGGTTCCGGCCGCAGCGACAGCGAGAGCGCAGGCGAGAAATCGCCGCCGCGCGAGGCTAGAAATGCCGATAGCCCGCATCCCCTACGGGGATCGCGGCTCCCTCGGCATCGAGGATGCGTACCCCCGCCCCTCCTTCGACACGCCCGATCCGGGTCACGGATACGCCCACCTCCGCCGCGAGTGCAGCAATGCGCGTCTCGGCTTCGGGTGGTGCCGTGAAGAGAAGCTCGTAGTCGTCGCCGGCGCCGAACGCCGCGTGAAGTAACGAGGGCTCCGCCGCGATTGCCGCGCGCGCTGGCGGCGAGAGCGGCAGGCGCGTGGTTTCGACCAAGGCTGCCACCCCTGAGGTCTCACAGATATGCCCGAGATCGGCAGCAAGACCATCGGAGACGTCCATCATCGCCTTGGCAATGCCCACGAGCCGTTGTCCCAGCAGAAGCCGTGGTCGCGGCAGGCGGTAGCGATCCGCGAGAAAAGCCTGCTCGTCGACAGAAAGCCCCGAGAGCTTTCCGCGGATCGCCATGAGTCCGAGCGCGGCGTCGCCGAGCGTGCCGGAGACGAAGACAGCGTGACCCGGCATTGCCCCGCTGCGTAGCACCGCCTCGCCCCGGCGCACGCGCCCGATCGCCGCGATCGAGAGCGTGACGGGGCCGACGGTCGACACGGAATCGCCGCCCATCAGTGCAATCCCGAACTCGCGCTGGTCGCGCGCGAGACCTTGCGCGAAGGCCTCGAGCCAGGCTTCGTCGCGCTCGCGTGGGAGCGAGGTCGTGAGGAGATAGCCCACGGGCACCGCACCCTTCCCCGCGAGGTCCGAGAGATTGACGCGCAACAGCTTCTGCGCGACTTGGTCTGCGGTATCCTCCGGGAGGAAATGCACGCCCTCGACGATGGCGTCGGTCTTGAGGACGTATTGGAAGCCGGGCGGACCCTCGATCAGGGCCACGTCGTCGACGAGGCCGAGACCCTCCGGCGCCGCGAGCGGCGCGAAGAATCGCGCGATGCGCTCGAATTCACCGAGCTTGGGCGCCGCCATCGCGGCCGCTCCCGGCGAGCTCCTCCGCCCTGAGGCTGCGCGCGAGACGGTCGAGCACGCCGTTCGCCATGCCCGGCTCCTTGCCGCTGAAGAAGGCGTGCGCGACCTCGACGTATTCATTGATGACGACGCGCGCGGGCACGTCGCTCCGCGCCACGAGCTCGAATGCGCCGGCCCGGAGGATCGCGCGGAGCACACTCTCGATCCGCGCCAGCGGCCAGTCCGAGGGCAGCGCCGACGAGAGCATCTCGTCGATCTCCGCGCGGCGCTCGCTGCAGCCCTTGACGATATCCGCGAAGAAGGCGCGGTCGGCCTCGGCATACCGGTCGCCGTCTATCTCGCGGCCGAAGCGATGGGTCGAGAATTCCGCGACGACCGCCTCGGGTGTCTCGCCGCCGAGCTCGATCTGGTAAAGCGCCTGCACGGCCGCGAGCCGCGCGAGACTACGCTTCCCCGGTCCGCCTCCTTCCTTCGATGCGCGCGCGGGATCGCTCATCAATGCCCCGAACGGAATCTGCGCCGGAGTGCCACCATCGCAAGACAAGCGCGAGCAGCCTCGCCGCCCTTGTTCTTCTTGTCGACGCGCGCGCGCGCGAGGGCCTGCGCCTCGTTCTCGACCGTCAGAATGCCGAAGCCGATCGCGAGCGAATGCGCGAGCGCCAGGTCCTGGAGCCCGCGCGCGCTCTGCTCGCAGACATAGTCGTAATGCGTGGTCTCGCCGCGGATGACGCAGCCGAGCGCCACGTAGCCGTCGAAGGGAGTATTCGTCGCCACTGCAAACCGGATCGCCGCAGGAATCTCGAAGGCACCGGGGACGACAATGTGCTCATGCGTCGCGCCCGCCTCGGCGAGCGCCGCTAGCGCGCCTTTCAAAAGCTCCTCGTTGATGTGCGCGTAATAGCGCGCCTCGACGACGAGAATGTGCGGTCTCTCCATCACTGGCTCCCTGGCACCACGATCGGCCGGCGCTCGACCACGGTGAGGCCATAGCCCTCGAGGCCCACGATCGTGCGCGTGGTGTTCGAGAGCAGGATCATCTCACGCACGCCGAGATCGATCAGGATTTGCGCGCCGATGCCGTAGTCGCGGAGCTCCGGCACGCGCTCGGTCCCTTGCGCGAGGTAGCGCTTGACGCGGTCGGAGATCGAGGTCGGCGTCGCCTCCCGGATGAGCACGCAGACGCCGCGGCCCGCGCGCCCGATGGTCTCGAGCGCCGCCTGCAGCATGCCGCCGCGTCCCCGTGGCATGGCGCCGAGCACATCGTCGAAGACATTGAGGGCGTGCATGCGCACCAGGACCGGATCTGCCGTCGTCACGTCGCCCTTCACCAGCGCGATGTGCTCGGCATAGGCGGCCTTGTTCGCGTAGATGATCATCTTGAAGTCGCCGCCATAGGCGCTCGCGAAATCCGCGGTGAGCTTGCGCTCGATGATGCGGTCGTGGCGCCGGCGGTAGGCGATGAGATCGGCGATGGTCGCGACCTTGAGTCCGTGAAGCTGCGCGAAGGCGATGAGGTCGTCGCGCCGCGCCATGGTGCCGTCGTCGTTCATGATCTCGCAGATGACGCCCGCGGGATAAAGCCCCGCGAGCCGCGCGATGTCGACGGCTGCCTCGGTGTGTCCCGTGCGCACGAGGACACCGCCATCGCGCGCGAGCAGCGGGAATACGTGGCCGGGCGTCACGATGTCCTGCGGGCCCTTGGTCGGGTCGATCGCGACGGCGACGGTGCGCGCGCGATCGGGCGCAGAGATGCCGGTCGTCACGCCCTCACGCGCCTCGATCGAGACCGTGAAGGCGGTCGACAGACGCGACGAGTTCTGCTGCGGCATCAGCGGGAGCTTGAGCTGCTCGACCCGCTCCTTCGTGAGCGCGAGGCAGATGAGGCCACGGCCATGCTTCGCCATGAAGTTGATGACATCAGGGGTCGCCATCTGCGCGGGGATCACGAGATCGCCCTCGTTCTCACGGTCCTCGTCATCGACCAGGATGAACATCCGGCCGTTCCGCGCTTCCTCAATGATCTCCGCGATCGGGGACGTCACCTCGATGAAACTCATGGCAGCTCCCTTCCCAAGAGGCGGGCGACGTAGCGGGCGATGAGGTCGAGTTCGAGGTTGACGGCATCCCCGACCGCAAGCGCCCCCAGGCTGGTCGCCGCCTGGGTATGCGGGATGATATTGACGCCGAAGCGCGCTCCCGTCACCTCGTTAACGGTGAGGGAGACGCCGTCGACGGCAATCGAGCCCTTGGGCGCAATCCCCGGCGCAAGCGCTGCCGGCGCCTCCATGACGAGGCGGAGAGAATCTCCTTCCGCGCGTCGCTCGACGAGGCGAGCCATTCCATCGACGTGGCCGGCGACGAGGTGGCCGCCGAGCTCGTCGCCGAGCCGGAGCGCGCGCTCGAGATTGATAGGCGTACCCACGCGCCATCTGCCGACGGTCGAGCGCGAGCGCGTCTCCGTCGAGGCCTGCACCCGGAACCAGCCGCCGCCCTTCGCGACAACGGTGAGGCAGACGCCGGAGCAGGCGATCGAGGCGCCGATCGCGATATCGCCGGTGTCGTAGCGCGTTTCGATCTCGTAGCCGGTATCGCCGCCCGGAATTACCGCGCGCACCCGGCCGAGATCGGTGACGATGCCCGTGAACATGCGGGCCGTAACCTAGGGCTTCGGAGGCGCAGGAACAACGGCGGCGTTGCCGCGGCTAGTCGCGGACGGCCGGGACCGGCGTTGCCACCCGCGCCTCCGTCGAGGCGATCCAGATCCCCGCCCCCACCGCCGCCACCCCGAGGACGAGGTTGAGGCCGATGGGCTCGTGGACGAGAAAGCTCGCGAGGAGCGAGGCCGTGACGGGTGTGACGGTGATGGTTGCGGCGACCCGCGTCGGCGTCGTGCGCTTCAAGGCGTAGACCCAGAGGAAGAAATTCACCGCCGCCGCAAAGACGCCCATGTAGAGGATCGCTAGCCACTGCCCGAGGTCGAGGCGCTCGACGACGGTGAAGCCGCCGCGGAACGCCGTGAGCAGAATGTTGCAAAGCGCGCCCGCGCTCATGCATGCCGCGACGAAGGTGAGCGGCGTCGAGCGCGCGATGAAGGGCCGCGACCAGATCGTATAGAGCGCCATGCAGAGTGCCGCTCCCGCCATGACGAGATCGCCGCGCCAGGCGCCGACCGGCGCCGAGCCGAGCCCGGCGGCGAGCGAGAAGGAGACCCCACCGATTGCGGTGAGTACGCCGAGG
>DATJVP010000143.1:0-8503 GCA_035581425.1 Allostellaceae bacterium
CCGCTCTTTCGTCGTGCGCTCGCGCTGCAGCCGAATTCGACGCGGATCCTGAACAATCTTGCGACCACGCTCGCGGATCTCGGACGCGACGGCGAGGCAGAGGCTCTTTTCCGCCGCGTGCTCGATCTCGATCCCCGCGTCGGTGAGGCGGAGTATGCGCTCTCGAGCGGCCGGCTCATGCGTCTTTGCTACCGCTCGGATGTGAGCGCGGAATCGCTCTTCGAGGCGCATCGAAACTGGGGCTCCGAGCTCACGGCAAGGCAATCCGACTCGGCGCAGCCGTTTCCGAATCCGTGCGATCCCGATCGTCCGCTGAGGATTGGGTATGTTTCGCCCGATTTTCGGCAGCATTCGATCGTTCATTTCTTCGAGACGCTGCTCGCCCGGCACGATCGATCGCGGTTCGAGACCTTCTGCTATGCAGAGGTTGCGGAGCCGGACGCGGCGACCAGGCGCTTGCAGGGCTTGGCGCAGCATTGGCGCTCGACCGTTGGCATGAGCGACCGCGCACTGCGCGACGCTGTCCGCGAGGATGGTATCGATATCCTGATCGACCTGGCGGGGCACACCGCACGCACGCGGCTCGCGGCCTTCGCAGTGAGGCCGGCGCCCGTCACAGCGACTTGGCTCGGCTATCCCGCGAGCACGGGGCTCCCCACCGTCGATTACCGCCTCACCGACGCGCTCGCCGATCCACCGGGCGCCGCGGAGCGATTGCATACGGAGCAGCTTGTCCGCTTGCCCGGCGGGTTCCTCTGCTACCGCCCTCCCCCCGATGCGCCGGGCGTGACCCGGGCGCCGGCTCTTGCGCACGGCTACGTCACCTTCGGCTCCTTCAACAACCCTGCCAAGATCACGACCGAGACGATCGAGACCTGGAGCGAGATTCTCCGGGCGGTTCCGAATTCACGGCTGCTGCTCAAGGGCAAGCTTTTTGCCGATAGGGCGACGTCCGAGCGCTATCGCGAGATATTCGCGGCACGGGGCATCGCCGCCGAGCGGCTCACGCTTCGCCCGCTCATTCCGGCTGTGGCCGAGCATCTGCGACTCTATGGCGAGGTCGATATCGGACTAGACCCCTTCCCCTACAATGGCACCACCACGACCTGCGAGGCCCTCTACATGGGCGTTCCCGTGGTCAGCCTCGTGGGCGACCGGCATGCCGCGCGCGTCGGTCTGAGTCTGCTCTCGCAAGTGGGATTGCTGCAGATGGCGGCGCAGAGCCGCAGCGAGTACGTCCGGCTCGCCGCCGGGCTCGCAAGCGATATCGCGGCGCTCGGTGAGCTGCGGCTCGGCTTGCGCCAGAGGCTTCGCGCTTCGACGCTCATGGACGAGGTGCGCTTCGCGCGCGTCTTCGAGGCGGCGCTCCGGGACATGTGGCAGCGCTGGTGTGCCGGACGGGCGCTGCCCGCAGCCGCCGAGGACTGATGCGGAATCGATCAGCACCGCTCGTCGGCCCAGTCGCGCGTGGAGCAGGCCTGAATACTCTCATGGGCCTCGCCGATGCCATCGGGAACGAGGCAGTCGCCGTGAGTGACGATGCCCGCGAGCGCGGGATCCTCTGACCGCGGCGCGCCGTGCAGCCCTTGTAGAAGGCCGAGTGCCACAATCGCCACCGCGGCCGTGAGCCAAGCGGCCGCGAGATCGCGCCCTCCGACCGGTGTTGGTCTGCGCGTGCGACTCTCGAATTCCTGCATCGACATGATGTCTCTCCCGAAAATGCCTCGGATTCCGCCTTCGCTGTGGCGGCGTTTCTTCCCCCTTGGTTGGATCTAAGCTTTCTCCGCCCGCGGGACCGTCCTGGGTTCCGGGCGCGCGCCGTTATTGGGCACTGAATAGACCGGCGCTGGGTCGCCGCTATTCCGTCCCGTCGATTTCGATATAGGCGCGGAAATGGCGTCCCATCGCGCACGACCGTTCACGATCGAGTGACGCCGGCGGCCGATTTACGCGGGAATCAGAGAAGGCCTTGCAGCATTGCCACCAGCGGTTTATCCGCCGGCGGCATTGGATATTCTGCCATGCGCTGCGGTCTCACCCAGGCGAGCGTCTGGCCCTCGCGCGGTGTCACCATGCCGCTCCAGCGCCGGCAGACATAGAGCGGCATCAACAGGTGAAAGCTCTCGTAGCGATGCGAGGCGAAGGTGTAGGGAGCGAGGCAGCTCTCGGTGACATCGATGCCGAGTTCTTCGCGAAGCTCGCGGATGAGCGCCACTTCCGGCGTCTCGCCTGCATGCACCTTGCCGCCCGGAAACTCCCAGAGGCCCGCCATCGCCTTGCCCGGCGGGCGCTGCGCCAAAAGGACGCGCCCATCGGGATCGACGAGCGCCACCGCGACGACGAGAACGACGGGGAGCGGCTCAACTCCGGTAGCTGCCATTGATGTCGACGTAGCGGTGCGTGAGATCGCAGGTCCAGACCGTGGCGCGCCCCTTGCCGACGCCGAGATCGACGGCGATCTCGATCTCGCGCCCCTTCATGTGCTGGGTGACCGGCGCTTCGTCATAGCCCGCGACCGGACCGCCCTTTTCCGCGATCTTGGTGCCGCCGATCCAGATCTTGAGGCGGTCGCGATTGGCCTTCTCGCCGGCCTTGCCCACCGCCATGACGATCCGGCCCCAATTGGCATCGCCTGCCGCAAGCGCGGTCTTGACGAGCGGCGAGTTCCCGATTGCAAGCCCGACCCGCCGCGCCGAGCGCTCGCTGGCAGCGCCCTTTATGGCGATGGTCACGAATTTCTCGGCACCTTCGCCATCGCGCACGATCTGCTGCGCGAGATCGGTGAGAACGGACTGGAGCGCCTGGCGGAAGCCCTTGAGCCGCGGATCGCCCGCGCGCGTCACCTTGGCGTGCGCCGCCTTGCCCGTCGCGCAGAGCAGCACCGTGTCGCTGGTGGAGGTGTCGCCGTCGACGGTGATCGAATTGAAGGAGGGCTCATTCGCCGCGCTCAGCATCGCCTGCAAGGCCGGCGCGGGGATCGCGGCGTCCGTGAAGACGTAGGCGAGCATCGTCGCCATGTCCGGCGCGATCATGCCGGAGCCTTTGGCAAAGCCGTTGATGGTGACGCTAACGCCGCCGATCTTGGCCGTGCGCGTGGCGCCCTTCGGGAATGTGTCGGTGGTGAGGATCGCCTTCGCAGCCTCGGTCCAGCCGGACTCGGAGGCGGCGGCGATCGCTCCCGGAAGTCCCGCGAGGATGCGCTCCGCGGCCGGGGGCTCGCCGATGACGCCGGTCGAAGAGATATAGACCTCGCGCGGGCTGCTTTTGACGAGCTTGGCCGCCGTCCGCGCCGTCTCCTCAACGACCTTGCGGCCGGCGCGGCCGGTGAAGGTGTTCGAGTTGCCGGAATTGACGACGATCGCCCGCGCCTTGCCGTGCTTCAGGTTCTGCCGGCACCAGGCGACCGGCGCGCCATGCGTCAGCGAGCGCGTCAGCACGCCTGCCACCGTCGTTCCGGGGTCGAGCACCGCCACCATGAGATCGGTGCGGCCCTGATAGCGGATGCCGCAGGCCGCAGTCGCGAGCCGTACCCCGGCGATCGGCGGCAGGTCCGGGAAGCCCGCGGGTGCGAGCGGCGACGGCGTCGGCATGGGCCTGGCTCACTTCTTCTTGGCGGGAGGCGGGGTCTTCTTGCTGTCCGCGGGCGGCGGCGACTTCGCCTCCGGCGCGGGCGTGATTGCGGGTGCGGGCGCCGGCGGCGGGCTCGCCGAGCCGTCGGCCTGGAAGGTCTCGATCTTGGCGGCGCTCCTCAACTGGTCGAGCTTCGACTCGATGAGCTCGGTCTGCAATTGATGCACGAGCTCGTCGCGGACCTTTTCGAAGGGCGGCGGCGGCGCTGGGCCGCGATCGACCACGAGGATCACGTGGTAGCCGAACTGCGTCTTGACCGGCGTCTCCGTGTACTGGCCCTTCTGGAGCTTGAAGGCGGCTTCGGAGAACTCCGGCACCATCTCCTCCTTGACGAACCAGTCGAGATCGCCGCCGGTCTGCTTGGCGCTGGGATCGATGCTCTTATCCTTGGCGAGCGTCTGGAAATCGGCGCCGGCCTTGAGCTGTGCGATGATTGCCTTCGCCTCGTCCTCGGTCTTCACGAGGATGTGGAAGGCGTGCACGGAATCCTCGGGCTTGCGTTCCTTCAGGAACTGCTCGTAGCGCTGCTTGATCCGCTCCTCGGTCATCGCGGATTTGAGGTAGCGGGTGATGTAGGTGCGCCCGATGACGTCGTCTTCGACCTTCTGCACCCGGCGCTTCACCTCGGGATCCTCGGCGAGCTTGTCCTTTTTGCCGGCCTCGGCCAGCAGCACGTCGTTGACGAGCTTGTCGAGAAGCTGGGGATAGAGCGTCTCCATCGGCATCTGCTGGATTTGCGCCGGGAGCTGCTGCAAGAAAGCGATGAGGTCGGAGCGATGAATTTCGGTACCGTTCACCCGCGCCAGCACGGGGTCGGCCTGCTCCGGCGCCGATCCCGCGGCAGGGGCCGGCGCCGAACCCTGAGCCGGGGCCGGCGCGGGGGCGGGCGCCTGGGCGAGTGCCGGCGCGGCGAGCAGCAGCGCCGTCGCCAGGGCGAGAAGAGAACGTACAGTCATTGTCGAGACTTCCTTGAGCGCGAGGGGGCCGCACCGGCCGTCGGCGGCTGCGGTGGCGCTCATCTTGCACATAAAGGGCGCGGCGACAAGGGCGCCCCGGTCGCGCCGCCAATTCGCCGAGATTGCCGTGAAAGTCGCTAAACTTTCCCCATCAACGACCTGAAAATGAAGGCTGCGTTACAGCATTCGGGGCCTTCGCGAATTGACATGCCTTGCTTCTGCGCCTATCTGTCAGGCGGTTGCCCCCAGGGCGGCCCACCCTGTCTATCCTGCCTCGAGGTACTTGATGATCGGCGCCCTTGCCCGGCGATTGTTCGGCTCAGCCAACGACCGCTACATCAAGAGCCTGCAGCCCATCGTGGACGACATCAACGCGCTGGAGCCCGAGATTGCGGCGCTCGACGACGAGGCGCTGCGCGGCCGCACGCAATGGCTGAAGGGCAGGCTCGAGCAGGGCGAGGAGCTCGATGACATCCTCGTCGATGCCTTCGCGACCGTGCGCGAGGCCGCCAAGCGTACGCTCCGCCAGCGCCACTTCGACGTTCAGCTCATGGGCGGCGTCGTGCTCCATCGCGGCATGATCGCGGAGATGAAGACCGGCGAAGGCAAGACCCTTGTCGCGACGCTCCCGGTCTATCTGAACGCGCTCGAGGGGAAGGGCGTCCACGTCGTCACCGTCAACGACTATCTCGCCAAGCGCGATTCCGAGTGGATGGGGCAGATCTACACGTTCCTGGGCCTCACCGTCGGTTGCATCGTGCACGAGCTCGACGATCCCCAGCGCCGCGAGGCCTATCTCTGCGACGTTACCTACGGGACCAACCACGAGTTCGGCTTCGACTATCTCCGCGACAACATGAAGTTCCGCCTCGACGATATGGTGCAGCGTCCCTTCGCTTACGCGATCGTCGACGAGGTCGATTCGATCCTGATCGACGAGGCGCGGACGCCGCTCATCATCTCCGGGCCGACGGAGGATTCCTCCGAGCTCTACCGCGGCGTCGACGTGCTGATCCCGAGCCTCCTGCCGGAGGACTTCGAAAAGGACGAGAAGCAGCGCACCGTCACTCTCACGGAATCGGGCGTCGAGCGCATCGAGGAGGCGTTGCGCAAGACCGGTCTCCTCAAGGAAGGGACGCTCTACGACATCGCCAACGTCGCCCTCGTCCACCATGTGACCCAGGCGCTCCGCGCGCACAAGCTCTTCTCGCGCGACACCGACTACATCGTGAAGGACGGCAAGGTCGTCATCATCGACGAGTTCACGGGCCGAATGATGGAAGGTCGGCGCTACTCCGAGGGCCTGCACCAGGCGCTCGAGGCCAAGGAGAAGGTCGAGGTCCAGACCGAGAACCAGACGCTCGCCTCGATCACCTACCAGAATTACTTCCGCCTCTTTCCGAAGCTCGCGGGCATGACCGGCACGGCCATGACGGAGGCGACGGAGCTGCAGGAGACCTACAGGCTCGAGGTGATCGAGGTTCCGACCAACGTGGTGGTGATCCGCGTCGATCACGACGACGAGGTTTACCGTACGGTGCGCGAGAAGTTCGACGCGGTGCTGCAGCAGGTGACGGAGTGCCGCGAGCGCAATCAGCCCGTGCTCGTGGGTACCGCGAGCATCGAGAAGTCCGAGCAGCTCTCCGACCTCTTCAAGAAGCGCAAGATCCCGCACCAGGTGCTGAACGCGCGCTACCATGAGCAAGAGGCCTACATCATCGCCCAGGCCGGGCGTCCGGGCGCCGTCACCATCGCCACCAACATGGCGGGCCGCGGCACCGACATCCAGCTCGGCGGCAACCTCGACATGCGCTTGCGCCAGGAGCTCAGCGGGATCGCCGACGACACCGAGCGCGAGCGCCGTGCGGCGCAAATCCGCTCGGAGATCGAGGCCGCGCGCAAGATGGTGCTCGAAGGCGGCGGGCTCTTCGTCATCGGCAGCGAGCGGCACGAGAGCCGGCGCATCGACAACCAGCTCCGCGGCCGCTCCGGCCGCCAGGGCGATCCCGGCGCCTCGAAGTTCTTCGTCTCGCTCGAGGACGACCTCATGCGCATCTTCGGGTCCGAGCGCATGGACTCGATGCTGCAGCGCCTCGGCCTCAAGGAGGGCGAGGCGATCATCCATCCCTGGATCAACAAGGCGCTCGAGAAGGCCCAGCAAAAGGTCGAGGCGCGGAACTACGAGATCCGCAAGCAGCTTCTCAAATACGACGACGTCATGAACGACCAGCGCAAGGTCGTCTACGAGCAGCGCCGCGAGATCATGGCGGAGGCGGACGTCTCCGAGATGGTCGAGCAGATGCGCCACGACGTGATCGGCGGGATGGTGGAGCGAAAGATTCCCGAGAACGCGCTGCCGGACCAGTGGGACCTCAAGGGCTTGCACGAGGAATGCCTCCGCCTCCTCAATCAGGACCTCCCCGTCGCCGATTGGGCGAAGGAGGAGGGGATCGCCGACGCCGAGATGAGCGAGCGCATAATGAAGGCGGCGGACGAGGCGGCAGCGGCGAAGGCCGCGCGCTTCGGGCCCGAGATCATGCGCATGGCCGAGAAGACGCTGCTCCTCCAGATCCTCGACCAGAACTGGAAGGATCACCTGCTGACGCTCGATCACCTGCGCCAGGGCATCAACCTGCGGGCCTTCGCGCAGCGCGATCCTCTGAACGAGTACAAGCGCGAGGCCTTCGAGCTCTTCGAGCGCATGCTGGCGCAGCTTCGCGACAACGTCACGGGCGTGCTCTCCCACGTCGAGCTTCGGGTGGAGCGCGCGGATCAGGTGCCGCAGCCGCGTCCGCCGCAACGGACACGCGAGGTGCACGAGGCCCCCGTGCTCGCGGAAGCGACCGCGGAGGCCGACGGGCCGCCGCGGCGCGAGCGCTCGCTCCAGATCGGCAGTCCCTGGGCCAAGACGCCGCGCAACGCGTCCTGCCCTTGCGGCTCTGGGAAGAAATTCAAGCACTGTCACGGCCGTCTCTGAGCCCTCCCCGGGGGCGGGCGCCGGAGGCGGCCGCTATGGCTCAATGTGTGAACTTGTTCGCTCCTTTGACTGAAAACGGTGCCGATGACGGCACGGCGTAATCCGGCCCTGCCTATGTCCAGATGTGACTGCTGGGCAGGCCCTCAGCGTGCCGGCGCAACTACCATGACCAAGAGGAAGACCCATGTCCGATCGTAGCTCGATCCCGCCAGGCGGCTCCCGGCGCATCGCCGGCGTGAAAGCCGCCGCGCTCGCCGCTGGCATCGGCATCGCCATCGTGCTGGCGCCCCTGACGCTAACCCCGAGCCTGCAGGCGCAAGCGCAGGGGCAGCAGAGCATCGTTCCGCTCCCGAGCCTCGCCCCGGTGGTGAAGCGCGTGTTTCCCGCCGTGGTGAACATCTCCGTCGTCGAGGCCGAGAGCGGCAGCGACCAGACCGCCCAGGAGGACGACGACCTCGGCCAGGGTCAGGGTCAAGGTGGTCAAGGCGGAGGCCAGAGTCCCGGCGGCTCGGGACGAAACTCGCCCTTCGACCAGTTCCTCCGCCGCTTCTTCGAGGAGCAGGGCGTCAATCCCCCAAGCCAGCAGCAGCAGCGCCGGCAGCGGCCGCAGTCCGACAGCGAGCACATCGCGCTGGGCTCGGGCTTCATCATCGATCCCGCGGGCTTCGTCGTCACCAACAACCACGTCGTAGAGGACGCCCAAAAGGTCACGGTGATTTTCCAGGATGGTAGCAAGCATGAGGCAAAGATCGTGGGACGCGACACCAAGACCGATCTGGCGCTCCTCAAGATCAGCACCGACAAGCCGCTTCCCTACGTCAACTGGGGCGACAGCAACGCCGCCCAAGTCGGTGATTGGGTGATCGCCGTCGGCAATCCCTTCGGCCTCGGCGGCACCGTGAGCGCGGGCATCATCTCCGCCCGCGGCCGCGACATCCAT
>DATJVP010000144.1:0-37874 GCA_035581425.1 Allostellaceae bacterium
CACGTCTTCGCCGATATCGCGTGAGACCTTGCGGGCGCTTGCCGTCGTGCAGCGTGGTTTGAGCTCGCATCTCGAGCAATCGGATACGCTCGCCCGATAAGGCAGAATGCGGCCTTGGTCGATGACGCCGGAATGGGTGAGCCATTTTCCCGCCGGGCAGACGTAGACGTTGCGCTCCCTGTCAAACCGGAAGTCCGCGCGGCTGAACCTGCCATCGGGCCGGATCGATTTGTCCCAGACGGGCACGTGTGGAGCGATCTTGTGCAAAGGTATCGACTTAATCCGAGGAATTGGATGAAAGCGTTGACACGCTGGAGCAGAGCGGATCGACACCCGTGCCGGAGCGCCAGGATCTTCCGCGGCTCGCGACCATTGATCTGGGTCAATGTGCAGGTCCGTTTGGAGGCCTAATTTTGAAAATCTGCACATTCCCCGAAACGCCCGCGGTCGCTCATGCCAGCGCCCATCGTCAACAAGATGTTCGAATGCGGGATGATCCCGTGAGGCCGCCCTACAGCTGGTTCTGACCGTGGAGATCGCAATGGCTCGTTCCGGACGAATGCGGGCGTTAGCGCTGAGTCTGCTGCTTGGGTTCGGTGTCGGCGCGTGGACGCTGCTTGCGGTCGACGCCGATGCGCAGTCTTCAGGAACGAATCCCAGTTCGGCCAAATCAGGCAAATCGGCGAAGGCGTCGAAGAAGCCGTCCGGGCCGACACAGATGATACTCGAGCAGCGGGCGATGGATCTGCTCAAGGCGGTCTGCGACCGGCTCGCCGCCGCAAAGTCGATGACGTTCACGGCCGTCGTGAGCTACGAGCATCCGAGCCAGCTCGGGCCCCCGATCCTCTACACATTGCGCTACGACGTGACAATGCAGCGGCCGGACAAGCTCAAGGTGGTTCAGCCCGGCGACGGGCCCGCCTCCGAGTTCTATTACGACGGCAAGACGATGATGGCATTCGCGCCGGCAGCGAATCTGGTCGCGATAGCCGATGCGCCTCCGACGATCCAGGCCGCCTTGAAAGCGGCGTACGACAACGCCGCCATCTACTTTCCCTTCACCGATCTGCTCGTCGACGATCCCTACGCAATGCTGACCGAGGGTACCATCCTCGCCTTTTACATCGGCCCGTCCGGCGTCGTCGGCGGTGTCAAGACCGAGATGGTGGCCTGGGCCAACAAGGACGTCTTCCTGCAGGTCTGGATCGGCGCCGACGACAAGCTGCCGCGCCGGATCCGCGCGATATATAGCGCGGATCCCCTGGCTCTGCGCAATGACATGGAGCTCTCCGACTGGCAGCTTGATCCCACGATCCCGCCGGAGGCGTTCGTATCCGAGAGGGCCAAGAGTGCGCCGCGCATAACCTTCTCTCACCCCGCCGCCGGACCGTCGCCGGGCACCAAGCCGTTGAGCAGCGGGCCGCTGGGCAACAACAAGTCGACCAAGACGGGCTCCAAGTCCGCACCGAAGCAGCAGTGATGAGGTGAAGTGTCATGACCAAGACCGTCATTGCAGCGGGTGTCCTTCTCGTCGCGACCTTTTGGGCGGCGCCGGCGGCGCCCTGGGCTAGCGCCAATCGGTACGGAGGCAGCACGACTCATAGCCCGGGAGAGACGAGCCACACGAATGCCGCGGGCGGCAGTACGACGCATGCCTATGGCGAAGGCACCGAGCATACGAATGCGTATGGCGGCAGCACCGAGCATGGATGGGGCGGCGGCACCGAGCACACGAATGTGTACGGCGGCAGCACCTACGGCGCTTATGGGGCCGGCGCCGTGCATACCTATCCGGGCGGAGCGACCGCGTATCATCCCCCCTATCCGGCCTACGGGGCCTATCCGGTCTACCACCCACCCGTCGCGGTCCCATACTACTCGGCGACGGGCTGCTACGGCTGCGCAGCCGCGGCCGGTGCGATCGTCGGCGTGGCCGCGGGAGCAGCCGCGGCGAGCGCCAATAGCCAGGCAGCGGCTTCGAACGCCTACGCCGCCGGTGTCGCTGCAGGCAGCGCGGGCGCGGTGACCTACACGATGGGCGTGAATTACGCGACGCTCCCGGCGGGATGCGCCTCGCCGACCGTCCAGGGTCAGAGCTATTACCTCTGTGGAAACACCTGGTTCCGGCCCGCCTACGGTGCAAATGGAGTGTTTTACACGGTCGTGCCCGCGCCCTGATGCGGGCCGCAGGTCGCCCGAGCAGCAGATGCTGACCTCTTAGAGTACGCGAGTGTTTTCTTGCCGCGGCGTAGCAGACCAACGGGAGTCTTTGCCATGGAACTCAAGCGGAGCGTGTTTGCGGCCGCGAGCCTTCTGGTCCTGGGTTGCGTCTCGGCATTGGCTCAGCAGACCACGGGTTTCCCGGGCTCGCCCGGCGCCACCACCACCATCGACGGTAAGCAGATTCCGCCGCCGCCTCCGAAATTCGGCGGGGTGATCAAGGAGACGGCTCCTGAATCGAAGCCTTGGTGGCCGCCGCGCGTCGTCCCGCCGAAGGGCGCGCCCAACGTGCTGCTGATCATGACGGACGATGTCGGCTTCGGCGCGCCGGGCACGTTTGGCGGGGTGATCCCGACGCCGACGATGGACCGTATCGCCGCAGAGGGGCTGCGTTACACGAATTTCCACTCCACCTCGCTCTGCTCGCCGACACGGGCGGCGATCATCACGGGGCGCAACCATCACTCCGAGGGCTTCGGGGTAGTCGGCGAAATTGCGACGGGCTTCCCGGGTTACGACTCGATCATTCCGATCGACAAGGGCACCATCGGCATGACACTGAAGGGCAACGGTTACGCGACCGCTTGGTTCGGCAAGGATCACAACACGCCCTTTTATCAGTCGAGCCAGGCCGGACCGTTCGATCAGTGGCCCAATGGAATGGGCTTCGATTATTTCTACGGCTTCGTCGGCGGCGATGCCAGCCAATGGCAGCCGAATTTGTATCGCAACACGACGGCGATCTACCCGTTCCTCAACAACCCCGGCTGGAACCTGGAGACGGCGATGGCCGACGAGGCCATCCAGTACATGAAGCAGATGAAGGAGCTCGCACCGGACAAGCCGTTCTTCGTCTATTACGTACCCGGCGCCACCCATGCGCCGCATCATCCGACGCCGGAGTGGATCAAAAAGATCGGCGACATGCACCTGTTCGACGACGGCTGGAATAAGGTGCGGGAGAAGATCTTTGCCAACCAGAAACGCTTGGGCATCATGCCCGAGAACGCCAAGCTGACGCCGTGGCCGAAAGAGCTTCCGGAGTGGGACTCCCTCGGACTCCTGGAGAAGAAGCTCTTCATCAAGCAGGCGGATGTCTACGGAGCCTATCTCGCCTACGCCGACCACGAGATCGGCCGCGTCATCCAGGCCGTCGAAGACCTGGGTGAGCGCAACAACACCCTGATCATCTACATCAGCGGCGACAACGGCGCGAGCGCCGAGGGCATGATCAATGGCACGCCGAACGAGTTCACCACCTTCAATGGCGTTGCCGTGCCGGTGAAGGACCAGTTTCTCTGGTACGAGTTCTGGGGCTCGGAACGGACGTTCCCGCATTACGCGGCGGAGTGGGCTTGGGCGATGGATACTCCGTTCAAGTGGGTGAAGCAGGTGCCCTCACACTTCGGCGGGACGGCCCAGGGCATGGCGATATCCTGGCCCGGCCACATCACGGACGTGGGCAGCATCCGCCGCCAATTCCACCACGTCATCGACATCGTCCCGACCATCCTCGAGGCGGCCGGGATTCCGCAGCCCGATATGGTCAACGGCATCAAGCAAGCCCCCATCGAGGGCGTGAGCATGGTGTATACATGGGACAAGACGAACGCCAACGTTCCGAGCCGGCACACGACGCAGTACTTCGAGATGCTCGGCAATCGCGCGATCTATCAGGATGGGTGGATCGCGGCGACGACGCCAGCGACGCTCCCGTGGGAGCTGAGCAGCGCACCGCCGCCGGACCTCATGACTGGATACAATTGGGAACTCTATAACGTCAGAGAGGACCCGACCGAGTCCACCGACCTCGCCGCGAAGATGCCGGACAAGCTAAAGGAGCTGCAAGCCGTCTTCTATTCGGAGGCAAAGAAGTACGACGTGTTGCCGCTCGACAACTCGACGCTCGCGCGCTGGAATACGCCGCGTCCGAGCCTCACTGCGGGAAGGACCGTCTTCACTTATTCGGGCGAGCTCGTCGGCGTGCCGGCCGCCGCTGCCCCGAACATCTTGGACAAGTCCTACACGATAACGGCCGAGGTCGAGATCCCCGAGGGCGGCGCGGAAGGCATGATCGTCACCGAGGGCGGGCGCTTCGGCGGCTACGGCCTGTTCCTGAGCAAGGGAGTCTTGGGATTCAGCCAGGGCCGGGTCGTGTTTCTCTATAACCTACTCGACCTCCAGCGCACGATATGGGAAGGGCCCGAGTTGAGCGCGGGCAAGCACACCATCGTCTTCGATTTCAAGTCCGATGGTCCGGGTTTGGGAAAAGGGGGCACGGGCGTGCTCTCCGTGGACGGCCAGGAGGTGGCCAGGAAATCCATGGAGCACACCACTCCGATCACCTTCCCGGAGGACGAAACCTTCGACGTTGGCCAGGACACCCGTACCGGTGTCGCGCTGTTGGAATACCGCTACGATCCGCCCTTCAAGTTCACCGGCAAGATCGACAAGCTGACCTTCAAACTCCAGCCCGAGGAGGAGGCCAAGGCGAAGCCCTAGCGACCCCGGTTCCTGGCAACTGTCTTGCACCATGCGTGACTGGAGAACTCGGATCGTGAGGAATGTGCTGATTTACAGCGCGGTCGCCGAAGCCGCCACCGGATTGGCGCTGCTGATCGTTCCCTCGCTCGTCGGTCGGTTGCTGTTGGGCGAGGACCTTTCCGGCATCGCCATACCTGTTGCGCGCGTCGCGGGCCTTGGCCTGACGGCATTGGGGATCGCCTGCTGGCCGGGCCCGCCGCTGGTCGGCATGCTTGCCTATGGCGCGGCCGTCACGCTTTATCTTGCCTATCTCGGTTTCGCGGGCGGGGCGACCGGCATCTTGCTATGGCCCGCGGTTGCGCTTCACGCAGTTCTCTCGATCCTTCTCGCTCGCGCCTGGCTCGGCGCAGAAAAAAGATAGGGGCGCGACGGAATTTCCGGTTGCGATAGGCCTTGGAGCGCGCCGATTTCGGCTACTTCGCGCAGGCCCCGAGCCGGGAAAATGTCGATACAGCACCCAACTTCTTTGGCCACGGTCCGTAATTCTCAGGCGGAGGCCGATGATGTTGGAGTCGGCGAATTCGCGGCGCTCGCTGGGGCGGGCCTTGGCCTCGCGCGACGGGATCTGATGAATTTCTCGGTGAGCCGGAATCTTCCATTTGCCGCTTGCTCCGAGCCGGGGCTATTGCGGGGCTACAATACGTTCGTTCTGGTTCGAATCCGGCCCGGGGAGCCAGTTTTGGAGAAGGGGCCGGGCGATCGCGTCCGGCCCCTTTTTCTGTAGAGTCAGTGCCGCGACTTTAGCTTTGCACCTGCAACTCCTTCAGCCTCTCGGGCTTGCAAATCACGATCATGCCCTCTTCCGTCGCGATGACGCCCTCCTCGCGCAAGAGACTCAACTCGCGGCTGACGCGCTCGCGCGTGACGCCAACCATGTGCGCGAGATCCTGGCGCGAGAGCTTGACGTCGATCCGAGTGCCCCGGGGACAGGCCTTGCCGTGCTGCTCGCTCAGCGCCTGCAACCGCTTTGCGAGACGAGCTGTCAAATGCAGGAAGACCGCGTCCTCGATGAACTCCACGTTCATGCGGATGCGGCTGCAGAGCACGGAGATCATGGCGACGCAGAGCTCGGGGTTCGAGTGCAGGAACGGCAGGAAATTCTCGCGCCGGATCCGCAGCACGTCGATGTCGGTCATGGCGCGAGCGCTCGCGGTGCGCGTGCCACCGTCGAGGAGCGCGATCTCGCCGAAGAATTCGCCGGGATCCAAAATATTGAGCAGAACCTCGTCGCCCTCCGACGAGTCCGTGCAGATGCAGACACGGCCCGACAACACGCCGTAGAGGGCATCGCCGACGTCGCCTTTTGCGAATACCTCTTTGCCGGCCTCGAAGTGCTTGATGATGGCAAATCGCACGAGGCCGCTCACGACTTCCGCGGGAACGCCGCGAAAGAGCATATGTCGCGCCAGCAGGTCTCGCAGCGCCTCGGACGGATACCGGCTCATCGGAGCAACCCTCGCGACGAACGCTCTCAGCAGTGAAATAGGTCCCCTTCTTAGCGCAAATGCGGACGCCTGCACACTCGGCGGCTCGCGAGAATGAACTTGCTCCGGATTCGAGTCGTCGGTTAGCAAATCGGCGTGCGTTAACCCGCGGATAGTGCTGACGGCAGGGCGCCGTGAATTCTGCAGCGCAACCGAAGACCGTTTATGTGAACGACCAGCCCGTCGGGGAGGCCTCCTCTTGGTCGGAGGCGAACGCCCTGCTGGTCGCGAAGCGAATTCTGTTCATCGCAAGGCCGGGAAAATCCGAGGGACCTCGAGGGTTCTATCTCGACGGATCGACACTCGCAGAGGAAACGACGGAAAAGCCTGCGAGCCGCCTCGACACATCGGAAATCCGCCGGCTCGTGAGCGCCGATCACGACGCCAGCGTCTCCGAGATCGCGGAAATGCTGATCGCTCAATTCGGCGAGCGCGCTGCGAGCCACGCGTTCCTGGAGGCGATCAAGGCGCGGAGCCGCGGCGCCGCTCGGCACATGGAGGCATGGGAGCAAATCGCCAATGCGGTCGTGCGGGCGATGCGCGAGGAGGAGGAGCTGATCGAGCGGACGACCTTCGTTCACCGACTCTAGGGCGAGAGCGCGCAGTGCAGCGGGGATCAGTGCCAGCGCGATAAGAAGCGCTTCACTCGCGCGGAGAGTCCGTGGCGCGCGCGCTCGCGCCGGACCACGGCGTCGCTCTCGACCCAGTTGAGCTGCACCACGCGACGCGGGCCGCTCGTGGGAAGATGGCCGTGCCAGGAGTTTTCGGTGACGCGGAAAACGAGGAGCGTTCCCGCCTCCGGCGGAACCTCCGCCGCTACTGCGTTCAGATCCGTTGCCGAGCGCAACAGGCGCAAGCGACCTTCGGCAGGCTCCCAGGCGTCGTTCATGTAGACGAGAACGGTGACGAGCTTGCTGCGGCTGTCGTTGTGGATGCGGCCGTCGCGCAAGCGCGCCTCGCCGCGCACCGTCACCATCGTTGGGCGGCCGGCGAGGTCGAGCCCGAATTTCTTCTCGATCGCGCGGCGGAAGGCCGGGCCCTCGAGCTCGCCAAGGAAGGCGCGAAAGGTAGCGCCCACGCGCAGCTCCTCGACCGGAAAGCTTCCTGGTCCCGCAACCGCGGGGTAATCGGCACCGATGGCTGCGCGCGCGCCCGGCGGAATGAAGCCCGGGGCGATCAGAAAGGGAAAGGGATCGTCGCGGCGGACAGCCGCTTCCAGTGCGTCCAGGTCGAGAAAACGCAAACCCGCCCTATCTATTGTCTCGGTTACAAGCACCATCTCCAAGCCCTAAGATGTTGTACCGCGGACGATGCCACAGAACCTCTCATAGCGAAACGACCGCCGCCCCTCCAGTTTGGGCGCCTCCCGTCGCGGAAACAAAAGTAGAGACTTTTTCCTATGCTTAACCAGACCTTAATGATTATTAATGGATTCTTGCCCGTGGGCCGAAAGGAGGATTCCGGCGCGCCGGTTGCAGCCGACTGCGTCAGTGGAAACCGCCCATTTATGAAACCAAGCGCACTCATCGCCTCCCTCGCTCTAATGCTTCAACTCGGCGCTTGCGCCTGGTTGCTGCCGGAGAAGCCGCCGCCGGCCAAGGTCGAGGCGCCGCCGACACCTGCCGCCGATCTGCAGCCCCCGCCCCCGGTTCCGCCGCGCAAGCCTGCTGTGCCATCGACGCTCGCCCTCAATCCCGCGGGTCCAATGCCGTCGGTGACGACCGAGCCAGAGATGCCCTCGCCTGCCGCCGATCCCGAAGGATTGATCGGCCTCGACCAGAAGCAGATCGAGTCGCTGCTGGGCACGCCCCAACAAAGCTCCGAATCTGCTCCGGCGCGAATCTGGCACTATGCAGGTCGCAACTGCCAACTGGAGATATATTTCTATCTGGACCTGAAGAGCCAAGTGATGCGCGCCCTTCATTACGAGGTGAAGAGCAATGACACAGCCGATCCAGCCCGAGACCGCTGTTTCTCCGATCTCGTCGCCCGGCACGAAGCCGGCGTCAGCCCGGCAAGCGCGAATCCTGCTCGTTGACGACGACGACGAGTTTCGCGAGAGCCTCGGGCTCAACCTGATCGATGAGGGCTTCGCGGTCACGACCTTCGGAGGCGCCTATCCGGCGCTCGAGTTCCTGGGCTCGGGCGAGGCGGTCGACGTGATCTTGCTGGACTGGCGGATGCCGGGCATGAACGGGCTCGAGATGCTGCGCGAGCTTCGCCAGCGCGGCGCGATGACGCCGGTGATCTTTCTTACCGCGCTCAGCGACGACATCTACGAGGAGGCGGCGCTCGCGGGCGGCGCGGTCGATTTCATCGACAAGTCGCGGCGGCTCTCGATCCTGGTGAAGCGCATCGAGCTCATCGCCGAGGGACAGCGCCCGGCCCTTGAAGTTGCGCAACAGCAGCCCGCGCAAGTACGCCTCGGTCCGCTGGAGCTGCGCTTCGACATCAACCGCGCCTTCTGGAACGGCCAAGCGGTCGATCTCACGCTAACGGAATTCCGTATGGTTGCGCAGCTCGCCCTCAAGCCCGGAGAGGATCTTTCCTATCGCGAGCTCTACGACCTCGTGCACGGAAAAGACTTTCTGGCCGGCAGCGGCACGGAGGGATACCGTGCCAACGTACGAACCTTCATAAAACGCATTCGCAAGAAGTTCCGCGATGTCGATACCGAGTTTGACCAGATCCACAACTACGCCGGCTTCGGCTATCGCTGGACCGTCGCCTGAGGGCGCGGCCGACGGCGATTTGCGGCGCTGGCGGTTCCACCGGTCGCTCGCGGCGAAGGCCGCGCTTCTGGTTGCGATCTTCCTCGCCGTGCCGCTCATCCTTTATGACCAGTTCCGCGCGGCCGACCGCGCGACCGCGGACCTGCTGCTGCAGAGCGTGCGCGAGCAGGGTCGGATCATGGCGCAAGCCCTGCAGCCGATCGTCGCCGGCACCGACAAGCCGTCGATCCCGGATCTTGGCCGCGCGCTGGAGCGCTTCGCGAGCGACAGCACCCGCGTCAAGGTGATCTTCCAGCCGGCGGGCAAGACGGAATTCTACTACGTCGCATCCTGGCCCGCGGTCTCCGCGGCGCAGCTCGACAACGAACGCGGCGAGCTTGCGCAGCAGGGGGTGCTTGACCGGCTCTCCGCGACCTGCGTGGGCGAACTCGCCGATGCCCGACGCTACAGCACGCCCGGCGCCGAAGATGAAGTGGTGACATCCGTCACTCCCATCAAGGTCGCCTCCGGCTGCTTCGCCGTCGTCACGTCTTTCTCCGCTGGGAGCGTCCTCGGCTCGCATCTCGGGCGGCCCTATTGGACGACGCCGGAGGTACGGATCGCCGCCGTGATCTACGTCATCATGGTCGTGATCACCCTCAGCACTTTCTGGGGCGTGCGACGCGGGCTCCGACGCTTCGCGGAGCGCGCCCGCGCGATCCGTGATCGCGCGCCGGACGTCTCCTTCGCAGAGGAGAATGACGTTCCCGAGCTTGCTGTGGTCGCCGCGGAGTTCGACGGAATGGTCTCGGCGCTCGATGCATCCGCCCGCGACATCCGCCGCACCGCCGAGGACAATGCGCACGCCTTCAAGACTCCGATCGCCGTGATCCGCCAATCGCTCGAGCCGCTCAGCCGGTCCGTGCCGGCGGAAAATCCGCGTGGCCAACGCGCGCTCGGGCTGATCGAGAACTCGCTCGACCGCCTCGACGCGCTCGTCTCCTCCGCGCGCCGCCTCGACGAGGCGACGGCCGATCTCATCAACATGCCGCGCACTCCCGTCCACCTTTCGACGCTGCTGCATCGCCTTTTGCACGCGCATGCCGACGCTATCGCCGAGCGCCAGCTCGCGCTCGACGGCCACATCCCTTCCGGCATCGTGATCTACGCCAACGAGGACATGATCGAGACTGTGCTCGAGAACGTACTCGACAACGCTCTCTCCTTCGCGCCGCGCGGCGGCACCATCGAGGTCCGCCTCGACCGCAAGGGCGACCGCATGGCGGAGCTCACGGTCACCGACAGCGGGCCCGGCGTTTCCGTCGAGAATCTCGATCGCATTTTCGAGCGCTATTTCTCGCATCGACAAGGGATCGGCGGCCGCGGCTCGCATTTCGGGATTGGACTCTGGATCGCGCGGCGGAACGTCGAGGCGCTCGGCGGCACGATCCGCGCGGAGAACCGAGAGCCGCACGGGCTGCTCGTGCGGATCACGCTTCCGACCGCGCGGCCGTCCCGCTCATTGGCGGAATGACACAACTTTGTCCCGCGCGCGGGTAGGCACGCTCGGCTAGGTTTTGTGCGCGTCCGTAGCATCCGCGGCTACGAAGCGCAAAACAACCCCTGTGCTTGCGACGCTTGCCCGGCGTTGCAGCATTTCCTCCTCAGGTGCGGCCGCCCGATCGGCCGCATCTTTTTTTTGTTCATCGCGCCGGCGTAGTGCCTCAATCGAAACTCACCAGTGCAGCCGCTGCCGCGCGGTCGTAGCCTTCGCTCGCGCGGAGGAGCTGCGCGGTGTAGGGATGCTGCGTCCGCCGCGCGCGCAGCGTCGCGACGTCGAGCTCCTCGACGAAGCGCCCGAGATTCATCACCGCGACGCGCGAGCAGAGATGGGCGACCACGGCGAGATTGTGGCTCACCAACAGATAGGTGAGCCCGAGCTCGCGGCGCAGGCGCTGCAGCAGGTTCAGGATCTCCGCCTGCACGGAGACGTCGAGCGAGGAGCTGGGCTCGTCGAGGAGCAGGACGCGCGGCTCGAGGATGAGCGCGCGCGCGATTGCCACGCGTTGCCGCTGTCCGCCGGAAAGCTGGTGCGGATAGCGGAAGCGATGCTCGGGCCCGAGCCCGACCTCATGCAGCGCACGAATGATGCGCGGCTCGCGCTCGCCGATCCCGTGAATGCGCAAGGGCTCCGCGAGGGCACGGTCGACCGTGTGACGCGGATGCAGCGATGCATAGGGGTCCTGGAACACCATCTGCAGGTGGCGGTGAAAGGCGCGCGTGCGATGCTGGGATTGCGGCTCGCCGTCGACGGCCATGCGACCCGACCAATGCCGGTTGAGGCCCGAGAGCGCGCGCAGCACGGTCGATTTCCCGGAGCCGGATTCGCCGACGATCCCGAAGGCCTCGCCTTCCGCGACGCGGAAGGACACTCCGTCGACAGCGCGGGTTTCGCCGAAGTCGACGGTGAGCGCTGCGACGTCGATCATGGCGCCGCGAGCCAGGCCGGATCGCGCTGCAGGGTCGCGAGCTCGCCCTCGCCGCCTTCGAGGGTCGGCAGGCAGGCGAGAAGACCCCGGGTGTAGGGATGGCGCGCCTCGGCGAGACGGCGCGCATCGATCGTCTCGACCACGCGCCCCCCATACATCACGAGCACGCGGTCGCAGAAGGACGCAACCAGCCTCAGGTCGTGACTGATGAAGATGAGGCCCATGCCGCGCTCGCTTACGAGATCGTCGAGTATCGCCAATACCTGCATCTGCACGGTCACATCGAGCGCCGAGGTCGGCTCGTCCGCGATCAGGAGGTCTGGATCGGGCGCTAGCATCATTGCGATCATCGCGCGCTGTCCCATCCCGCCGGAGACCTCGTGCGGGTAGAGATCGTAGACGCGATGGGGATCCCGGATGCGCACCGCCTCGAGCATCGCGAGCGCCTTTTCGCGCGCCTCCGAGGCGCTCGCGCGCTGGTGCGCGAGATAGGCCTCGGCGATCTGGTGGCCCACGGTCATTACGGGATTGAGCGAGAATTTCGGGTCCTGCATCACCATTGCGAGCCGCCGACCCCTGAGCTTGCGCATCGTGGCGGCGCTTGCGGCGAGGAGGTCGATGTCGTCGAAGACGAGCCGCGAGGCCCGAAGCGTTGCCCCCGGCGGCAGCAGGCGGAGGATCGAGCGGCCCGTAAGGGACTTGCCGGAACCGCTCTCGCCGACGATGCCGAGCTTCTCTCGGCCCATGGTGAAGCCTACGCCACGCACGGCCTCGCTGATTCCGCGCGAGGTCCGGAACGAGACGCGGAGGTCTGCGATGTCGAGAAGCGACGCCGTCATCGCTGTTTCGGGTCGAGAACGTCGCGGAGCCCGTCGCCCAGGAGGTTGAATCCGAGGCTCACGAGACAAATGGCGAGGCCCGGGAAGGCCGCGACCCACCACTGATCCAGGATGAACTTGCGTCCGGCGGAGATCATGGCACCCCATTCCGGCGAAGGCGGCTGCGCGCCGAGGCCGAGGAATCCCAGTCCCGCCGCCGTCAGGATGATGCCGGCCATGTCGAGCGTCACCCGCACGATCACGGAGGAGAGGCAGAGCGGCATCACGTGCAGCAGCACGATCCGCCCAGGGCTCGCGCCGAGGAGCCGCGCGGCGCTGATGAAGTCGCTGTCGCGGAGCACGATCGTCTCCGCACGCGCGATCCGCGCATAGGGCGGCCACGCCGTGAGGGAGATCGCGATCACCGCGTTCTCGATACCCGGTCCCAACGCCGCCACGAAGGCGAGCGCGAGGATGAGTCGTGGAAAGGCCAGGAACACGTCGGTGACACGCATGAGGATCCCATCCGCGACCCCCCCGAGATATCCGGCGATGCAGCCCACGAGAAGGCCGATCGGCGCCACGATCACCACCACCAGTGAGACGATGCCGAGGGTGATGCGCGCGCCGTAGAGAATGCGCGTGTAAATGTCGCGGCCGAGCTCGTCCGTGCCGAACCAGAAGGCGGCGCTCGGCGGCTTGAGGCGGCGACTCAGGTCCTGGGCCACGGGATCGCCGGTGGCGAGGAGCGGCGCTGCGGCTGCCACCGCCAGCAGCGTCACGACGAGCGCGAGACCCGTGAGCGCGAGCGGGTTTCGCAGGAAGATGAGCGCCGTCGCATAGCCTCGGACGAAGCGCGCGTGGAGGCGCGAGCTCGGCGCTTCCGCCGTAAGCCAGGCGCGCCATTCCCGGGATGCGGTGGCCTCGCTCATCGAACCCTCGGATCGAAGACGCGGTAGAGGAGGTCGGAGAAGAGATTGAGTCCGACGAAGACGGCGCCCACGACTATGGTGCCGCCGAGGACGGCGTTCATGTCGACGCTCAGCAGTGAATTCGTGATGTATTGACCTATCCCGGGCCAAGCGAAGACGGTCTCGGTCAATACCGAGCCCTCGAGAAGATTGGCATAGGAGAGCGCCACCACCGTAATCAGCGGCACCATGACATTGCCGAGCGCGTGTCGCCAGATCACGCGTGCCTCGCTAAGGCCCTTGACGCGAGCGGTCACGACGTATTCCTGGCGGAGCTGCTCGATCATAAGGCTGCGCGTCATTCGACTGACATAGGCGAGCGAGAAATATCCCAGGATCGAGGCCGGCAGGATCACGTGAGCGAAGGCATTGCGGAACACCTCCCAGTTCCCCGCGAGAGCGCTGTCGAGGAGGATAACGCCGGTCCGGGTCTCGACGAGGTCCTCATAGGCGACGTCAATCCGTCCCGGTCCCGCCACCCAATCGAGGTGGACGTAGAAAAGCACGAGGCCCATGAGCCCGAGCCAGAAGACTGGAACGGAATATCCCAAGAGACCCAGCACGCGGATCGCCTGGTCAATAGCGCGGTTCTGCCGGGCCGCCGCGATGACGCCGAGGGGAATGCCGAGCGCCACGCCCAGTAAGGTCGCGAGGGTCGCGAGCTCGAAGGTCGCGGGGAAGAAGCGCTTGATGTCCGTGAGCACCGGATTGGAGGTCAGCACGGAGCGACCGAGATCTCCGCTCAGCACCGCCATGGCATAGCGATAGAACTGCACGTAGAGCGGCTGGTCGAGGCCGAGCTCGGTACGGACGCGCTGATAGACCTCGGCGGGGGCGCGGTCGCCGACGGCGGAAAGCACGGGATCGATCGGCACCACGCGCCCGATCAGGAAGGTCACGAGCAAGAGGCCGAAGAAAGTGAACGCGACCGTCGCCAGCAGCCGAAGCACACCGCCGGCGAATCTGATCGCCGGCGGGGTCGGCCGCTTGCGTGCGGCGGTAGCTACCGACGACACCGTCAGTTCTTCTTGATCTCCTGATACCAGTTGTCGGCGAAGCCCGGGCCGACGATGAAGCCCGTGACGCTCTTGCGGTGCGCCGCCACCTCAATCTGCTGGAACATGATCACGAAGGGCGAGACCTTCTGATGCTCGGTCTGCAGGTCGATGTACATCGCCGCGCGCTTTTCGGCATCGGGCTCCTCGACCGCCGCCTGGGTCTTCTTGGACATCTCCGGAATATCCCAGGAATTGCGCCACGCGAGTGTCTTGGTCGGCGAGGCATCGGAGTTATCGGTGTTCGAGGCGAAGGTCTGCGCGTTGGTGTGCGGATCCTGATAGTCGGGCCCCCACGACAGCATCACGATCTCATGATTGCGCGCACGGTACTTCGTGATGACTTGCTTGCCGTCGCCTTGGATGATCTCGAGCTTGATCCCCGCCTGCGCCCAGCTCGCCTGCAAAGCCTGTGCAATATCTATATCCGGGTAGATGGAGCGGACGTCCATGCTCACGGAAAAGCCGTTGGCGAGACCCGCCTTAGCGAGAAGCTCCTTCGCCTTGGCGAGATCGAACTTGTAGGGCTTTGCCTCGAGCGCGCCGAGGAATCCGACCGGCAGGAAGGCCTCATGGACGACGCGAACGCCCTTGAGGATGTTCTGCTGGATGCCTTCGTAGTCCACGAGATATTTGAGCGCCTCGATCACCTCGGGCTTGCGCAAGTTGGGGTTTTTCTGGTTTAGGCCGAGATAGGTAATCGCGCCTTTGCGTCCTTCGTCGAAGGCGATATCGGGATTCTGACCGACGGCCGCGAGCTCGTCCTTGCCGAGGTCGCGGGCGTAGTCGACGTCGCCCTTCTCGAGCAGGAGCCGCTGCACCGCGACTTCCTTCACGTGACGGACGATCACATGTGGTGTGAGCGGCGCGGGCCCATGGTAGTTCGCATTGGCGTCGAGAATGTAGCTCTCGTTCGCCTTCCATGAGCGAAGCACGTAAGGGCCCGTGCCGGCCGAATGCTGCTTCAACCACTCGTTGCCGAAATCGCCGTTCGTCTCGTGCTGCTTCACGACCGCGCTGTCGACGATCGAACTCACGCCGGCGGTGAGACAATAGTAGAAGAAGCTCGGCGCGACCTTGGTCCCGACCTCGATCACCACGGTCATGGGATCGGTCGCGCGGACGCGCTCCGCGACGTTCTCTTTGGTCAACCCGAACTGCGTCAGGATGAAACCCGGCGTCTTGTTCATGATGACCGCGCGCTGGATCGAGTAGACGACATCGGCGGAGGTCATGACATTGCCGGAGGAGAACTTGATGCCGGGCCGGAGTTTGAAGGTGTATGTCTTTCCGTCGGGCCCGACGCTGTAGCTCTCGGCGAGCGCGCCATAAAGCTTCGCGACGTTCTTCAAGTCGTAATAGACGAGGCGCTCATAGACATTGCCGTTGACCTCGCCACCAGAGAACTCGAACGCCTCGCCGGGATCGAGGGAGATGATGTCATCGATCTGCTTCGCCATCACCACGGTGTCCTTGGGTGTGTCCGCCCGCACAGCAACCGCGCCGGCAACCAGTATCGCCGCGCTTCCCAGAAGGATTTTCGAAAGCCGCATGGTCCCTCTCCCCTTTATCTCCCTCGGCGCGAACTCGCGCTGCACGCCTGAAGAATGGAGTGTGGGATCGGTTGCCGGCTCTCGTCAATCGCTGCGGCGCCGCTCGGCTTGATCGCGCCTCGCGCGCTCGCTACTGTGCGGGAGCAGGAGCCCAATCGACGCTCCAGTCCCGGAAAAAACGGCATGCACATACGCGAAGGCTTCCTCGGAACCATCGGCAATACGCCGCTCATCAAGCTGCGCCGCGCGTCTGAGGAGACGGGCTGCACGATCCTCGGCAAGGCGGAGTTCCTCAACCCCGGCGGCTCCGTGAAGGATCGCGCCGCTCTCTTCATTGTGAAGGATGCGGAGGAGCACGGGACGCTCCGTCCCGGTGGCGTCATCGTCGAGGGCACCGCGGGGAATACCGGGATCGGGCTCGCGCTCGTCGGCAATGCGCGAGGCTACCGGACCGTCATCGTGATGCCGGAGACGCAGAGCCAGGAGAAAAAGGACATGCTGCGGCTCTGCGGCGCCGATCTGCGCCTGGTGCCGGCCGTGCCCTATTCCAACCCCGACAACTATGTCCGCTACTCCGAGCGCCTGGCGGGGGAGATCGCGGCGAGCGAGCCTAAGGGCGCAATCTGGGCCAACCAGTTCGACAATGTCGCCAACCGCCGGGCGCATATCGAGACGACCGGCCCTGAAATCTGGGAGCAGACCGACGGCAAAGTCGATGCCTTCGTCGCCTCCGTCGGAACCGGCGGCACGCTCGCGGGAACGGCGATGGCGCTCAAGGAGCGCAATCCTCGCGTGAAAGCCTATCTCGCCGATCCCATGGGCTCCGCGATTTACGGCCACTACGCCCGCGGCGAGCTCAAGGCCGAAGGAAATTCAATCACCGAGGGGATCGGCCAAGGTCGCATCACCAAGAACCTCGAGGGAGCGCCGCTCGACGGCTGGTTCCAGGTGACGGACCAGGAGATGCTGCCCGCGCTGTTCCGCCTCGTCACCGAGGAAGGGCTGATCCTCGGGGGATCCACGGGCATCAACATCCTCGGCGCCATCAAAGCCGCCCGCGAGCTCGGACCGGGCCACACCATCGTGACGATCCTCGCGGATTACGGCACTCGCTATCAGTCGAAGCTCTTCAATCCCGAATTTTTGAAATCGAAGAGCCTGCCGGTGCCGCACTGGCTCGCCGCATAGAGTTCTTCGTAGGAGACCCCTGCCGATGACGGAATTGCTGTTCCGCGACGACGCCTATCTCAAGAGCTGCGAGGCCGTGGTGACGGCGATCGATGAGCGCGGCATTCGCCTCGACCGCACCGTCTTCTATCCCATGGGCGGCGGCCAGCCCGGCGATATCGGCGTGCTCCGCCGTGCTGACGGCACCTCCCTAGGAATCGTCGACGCGCGCAAGGGCGACGGGATCGACGATGTCCTGCACATCCCCGCTCCCGGCAGTGCAGCGCCGGCGGTTGGCGAGCGCGTCACCGCTGAGATCGATTGGGATCGTCGCTACCGCCTCATGCGCATGCACACCTGCTTGCATCTGCTTTGCGCGGTCGTCCCCGGTGCGGTCACGGGCGGACAAATCTCCGACGGCAAGGGTCGGCTCGATTTCGACGTGCCCGGCGAAGCGCTCGACAAGGAGGCGATTGCGACTAAGCTCAACGCGCTCATCGCCGCCGATCACGGAGTGAGCCCTCGGTGGATCACTGACGAGGAACTCGCGGCGACGCCCGATCTCGTACGCACCATGTCCGTGAAGCCGCCGACCGGCTACGGCCGCGTCCGCCTCCTCGACATCGCCGGCGTTGACCTGCAGCCCTGCGGCGGGACGCATATCCGCCACACCGCGGAGATCGGCCGCGTCGAGGTCACCAAGATCGAGAACAAGGGAAAACAGAACCGGCGCGTCAATCTCGCACTGGTGGGGTGAACACCATGCCCTATGCACATCCGGAAGCGCTGGTCTCGACGGAATGGCTCGCCACGCATCTCAACGACGCGGCGGTACGCGTGGTCGACGGTTCATTCAAGATGCCGGGGATCACACCGACGGCACAGCAGGATTATGCGCAGCGCCACATCCCCGGCGCCTCCTACTTCGATATTGACGTCATTTCCGATCGCTCCAATCCCCTGCCGCACATGTTGCCGAGTGCCGAGGAATTCGCGCGCCACATGAGCGCTCTGGGGATCGGCGATGAGCATAAGGTGGTTGTCTACGACGGCACCGGATGGAGCTCGGGGTGGCGCGCTTGGTGGATGCTCCGCATCTTCGGTCATGATCGCGTCTCGATCCTCGCGGGCGGCATGCAGAAATGGCTGTCGGAGGGTCGGCCCGTCACCGCGGATGTGCCGCGACCCACGCTTGCTCGATTCACGCCGCGGTTTCGTCCGGAGCTGGTTCGCGACAAGTCCGCGGTCAAGCGCAGCAGCGGCTCCCGTGAGGAGCAGATCGTGGACGCCCGCGCGCAAGGCCGTTTCGAAGGTACCGTGCCGGAGCCGCGGCCGGGACTGCGCAGCGGCCACATCCCCGGAAGCCGCAACCTCCCCTACGATCAGCTCGCCGATCCCAAGACGAAGACACCGCTCTCAGCGGAGGAGCTCGAGCAGAAATTTCGCGCCGCGGGCCTTCGGCCGGAGCGGCCGATCGTGTCGAGCTGCGGCTCCGGAGTCACAGCCTGCGCTCTTGCCTTCAGCGCCTATCTCATGGGTTGGCCCGATATGGCCGTCTATGACGGCTCCTGGACGGAATGGGGCGGGGCCAGCGACACGACCGTCGAGACCGGACCGCCGCGATGACTGACCTCGCTCCCGGCAAGCTCGCAGATACCGTCACTTATCTGGAGATGCTGGAGAAGCCCGTGCGACCGCCCACGCCCATTCCCGCGGCAAAGCTCGCGCTCATCCGTGCGGAGCGCTGCACTGTGTCCTTCTACCGCTATCTCTACGACACCGTCGGCGAGCGCTGGCTCTGGTTCGAGCGCCGCGTCTGGAGCAACCAGCGCCTCGCCGAGCGGCTAGCGCGTCGCGATATCGAGATCTACGTGCTCTACGCCTGGGGCTCGCCCGCGGGATATTTCGAGCTCGAGCGCGCTGCCGATGAAGGGACCGAGCTCAGCTATTTCGGCCTCGTTCCCGAATTCATCGGGCGCGGTTTCGGGAACTGGTTCCTCAACACCGCGATCGACACCGCCTGGCTCACGGCACCTCCGCGGGTATGGGTCCACACCTGCACCTTCGACCACCCCCGCGCTCTCGGCCTCTATCAAAAATGCGGCTTCAAGGTCTACGAGCGCCGGACCGTCATCTTCGACGACCCCCGCCTAACCGGCGCCCTCCCCCGCACTCTCCAACACCCGCTCCTGCCGCCCTTGCCCTGAGCAAACGGCTCAATGCGAGAGGATCTGGCTCAGGAAGAGCTTCGTGCGCTCGCTCTTGGGGTTGGCGAAAAATTCCTTGGGAGGTGCGGTCTCGACGATCTGGCCGCCATCCATGAAGATCATGGAGTCCGCGACGGTGCGTGCGAAACCCATCTCGTGGGTAACGCAGATCATGGTCATGCCCTCGTTCGCGAGCTCGACCATGACGTCGAGCACCTCCTTGATCATCTCGGGATCAAGCGCCGACGTTGGCTCGTCGAAAAGCATCACTTGCGGCCGCATGCAGAGCGAGCGCGCGATCGCCACGCGCTGCTGCTGACCGCCAGAGAGCTGGCCCGGGTACTTCTTGGCCTGCTCCGGAATCTTGACGCGCTCGAGGAGCTGCATCGCAAGCTCTTCTGCCTCCTTCTTAGGCATCTTCCGCACCCAGACCGGCGCCAAGGTCAGGTTCTCCAGCACCGTCAGATGCGGGAAGAGATTGAACTGCTGAAAGACCATGCCGACCTCGCGGCGGATCGCCTCGACGTGCTTGGCGTCGGGCGTGAGTTCGATGCCGTCGACCAGGATTTGGCCTTTCTGGTGCTCTTCGAGCCGGTTGATGCAGCGGATCATCGTGGATTTGCCGGAGCCCGAGGGGCCGCATACAACGACGCGCTCGCCCCGGCGCACGACGAGGTTGATGTCCTTGAGGACGTGGAAATCGCCGTACCATTTATGGACGGCGCGGAACTCAATCATCTTCTGTTCCGCGCCTTGGGGCGCCGCGCTCGGAATGCTCGCCATCGTCACTGCCTCCTGGGTCCGGTCCCGCTACGGCGCAGGCGCCGCTCGAGGTATTGGCTGTACCGCGACATGAAATAGCAGAATGCGAAGAAAATCATCCCGATTGTCGCATAGGCCTCGACGTAGGCGTGACGCCAGGCCGGATCGTTAAGGCCGGTGTTTGCGTCCTGGAGCACGTCGAATATGCCGACGATCGTGATGAGCGTTGTGTCCTTGAAGGCGCCAATGAAGAGATTGACGATCGAGGGTATCGAGATCGTGAGCGCCTGCGGCAGGATTATGAGACAAGTCTTCTGCCAATAGCCGAGGCCGAGCGCATCGGCCGCCTCGTATTGCCCGCGTGCGATCGCCTGCAAGCCGCCGCGGACGGCCTCAGCGAGATAGGCGCCGAAGAAGAGGGCGAAGCCGATCTCTGCGCGCCAGAGCTTCGCGATGCTGATCCCCGTCGGCAGGAAGAGCGGTACCATCAGCGAGGCCATGAAGAGCAAGGTGATGAGAGGCACGCCGCGGATGAGCTCGATGTAGGCGACCGAAAGCCAACGGATCGCCGGCAGCTTCGAGCGCCGCCCTAAGGCGGCCAGTACGCCGATTGGGAAGGCGAAGCCGACGCCGCCCAGCGCCAGGATCAAGGTCAGCGGAAGACCATTCCAGAGCTCGGTCTCGACATAGGCCATGCCGAGGAATCCGCCCCACATGAGTGCGGCGACCGCGACGATCCCGCCAAGCCAAATCGCAATTAGCGTCCGACCACGCATCCCCGGACGCGCGCTCACCGCGAGCATCACCACGAACAGCACCAGCACCAGCGCCGGCCGCCACTGCTCGCCATAGGGAAAGCGCCCGAAGATGATGAAGCGGCCCCACGAGCCGAGAAACGCCCAGCAGGCACCGCCCGCGGCTTGGCAGGCGCGGTCGCTGTCGGCGCTCCAGGTCGCATCGATGAGCGCCCATCGCACGATCGGCACGACGACCCGGAAGAAGGCGTAGACGATGACCAGAGTCAGGATCGTATTGACGGGGCCGTTGAAGAGATGCCCCCGTGCCCAATGCCAGGCGCGCAGCGCCGGGCCCGGAGGCCCGTTCTCCAGCGATTGCGTCGGGCTTTGCGCGAGGTCCGTCATCGCTCCACCAGCGCGACGTAGCGGTTGTAGAAATTCATGAGCACGGAGATGGTGAGGCTGATGGTGAGATAGACCGCCATGAGGATCGCGATCACCTCGACGACCTGGCCGGTCTGGTTCGCCTCGGTGTTCGCGATCGATACGAAGTCGGGAAAGCCGATATAGACCGCGAGCGAGCTGTTCTTGGTGAGGCTCAAATACTCGCTCGTCATGGGCGGCACGATGACGCGCACGGCTTGCGGGAGGACGACGAGGCGGAGCGTCCAGCTCGGCCGGAGGCCCAGCGCAGAGGCCGCCTCGGTCTGGCCCTTGCTCACGGAGAGAATGCCGCTGCGCACGATCTCCGCGACGAAGGCCGAAGTGTAGGCGACGAGGCCGAAGAGCAGCGCCGCGAACTCCGGCGTGACGTTCTCGCCGCCCACGAAGTTGAAGCCCTGGAGAACCGGGGTGTCGAGCTCGACCGGCGCGCCCGCGCAAAGGAAAACCACGAGCGGCGGCCCGAGGATCAGACCGAGGCCCGCCCAGAAGATCGGAAAGCGTTTCCCCGTGAGCTCTTGCCGGCGGTGCATCTGCCGCCCCAGCAGCATCGTCACGGCGATACCCAGGACGGCCGCCACGAGCATCCAGAGATAGGCCTCGTTCCAGGCCGGCACCGAAATGTTGAGGCCTCGGTTCGAGATGAAGACGCCCGGGAGCGGATTGAAAGCCTCGCGCGGCAGCGGCGCACTCACCCTGAGCAGGTCCCACCAGACGATGAGCTGCAGCAGGAGCGGCGTGTTCCGCATGACCTCGATGTACCAGCCCGTCACGCGCTGCACGAGCCAATTGGTCGAGAGCCGCGCGATACCGAGGAGCGTGCCGAAGATCGTAGTGAGCACGATGCCGAGAGAGGAGACGAGCAGCGTATTGAGGATGCCGACCACGAGCGCCCGGCCGTAGCTGCTCGCGGGCGAGTAATCGATGAGTGTCGAGCTGATCTCGAAAGCGGCCTCGCGCTTGAGGAAGGAGAAGCCGGTGGCGATGCCGCGCTGCTCGAGATTGACGATCGCGTTGTGCCCGAAATAGGCCACGAGCCCTGCGACCGCGCCGACCGTCAGGATCTGAGCGGCAATACCGCGCACGCGCATGTCGCGCCAAAGCGCGACGCGGGCCGCGGGGGCGACCTGTACTCGGCTCGGGTCCGTTGCGACCATTCCCCTGATCCGGCGGGCTGCCGCCCCGGCCAGGGGCCGGAGCAGCGCCGCCTTCCGATCTTAGCGGATCGGAGCGCCGTACATCAGGCCCCCGTTGGTCCAGAGCGCGTTGAGCCCGCGGTCGAGCTTCAGAGGGGAATCCTTGCCGACGTTGCGCTCGAAGGATTCACCGTAATTCCCAACCTGCTTGATGATGTTGTAGGCCCATTTGTCGTCGAGATGGAGCGCCTTGCCCATCCCCGCGGTGACCCCGAGCATGCGCTTGATCTCGGGATCGTCGCTCTTGAGCATTTCGTCGACGTTCTTTTGGGTCACGCCCTTCTCCTCGGCGTCGAACATTGCGTAGACGACCCATTTCACGATGTCGAACCACTCGTCGTCGCCGTGGCGCACCGCCGGGGCCAGGGGCTCTTTCGAGATCACCTCCGGCAGGATGATGTAGTCGTCCGGATTGGGCGCCTTGGAGATGCGCGTCGCGGCGAGGCCGGAGCGGTCGGTCGTATAGGCATCGCACCGCCCCGCAAAGAAGGCGTTCTCGACCTCGTCGAGCTTCTCGATCACGAGCGGCTTGAAAGTCATCTTGTTGGTGCGGAAGTAGTCCGCGAGATTGAGCTCCGTGGTCGTGCCGGGCTGCACGCAAACCGTGGCGCCGTTCAGCTCCTTCGCACTCTTGATCCCGGCCTTCTTCGCGACCATGAAGCCTTGACCGTCGTAATAGGTGATGGGAGCGAAGTTGAAGCCGAGATCCGTGTCGCGCAGCAGCGTCACGGTCGTGTTGCGAGCGAGGACATCGACCTCGCCGGACTGCAGGGCCGGAAAGCGCTGCTGCGCGGTCGTCGGCACGTATTTCACCTTGCTCGCGTCGCCGAGCACCGCAGCCGCGATCGCCCGGCAGATGTCGACGTCGAGACCGGTATAGTTGCCCTGCTTGTCGGGCATGCCGAAACCCACGAGGCCGGTATTGGCGCCGCAGGTGACGAAGCCGTTGGCCTTCACTTTGTCGAGGGTTGGGCCTGCGCTCGCGGGAGCGCTCCAGGCCGCGAGGGCGATCGCAGAGGCGGCGAGGCCGAAGCGAAGCATCGTAAATCCGGTCATGAATTCCTCTTCCTGAGATGATTTCCCCACCTCCGGACGAGATCGGTCACGGAGGGCTCGTCGATCATGGCTCGGCGCCGACCGCCGGCGAGAAGGCGCGGACGCTATCACGCGGCCGCCGGGCGCCGCAATGCTCCGCAGCGACCATACCCCTTCGATGGAGAGTAGGGGAATTTACCCGCTTTTCGATCCCTTCCCCGCGCGGCAAGATGAGCCCTCCCCGCCTCAGCGACGGAACGCCATGAGCTCCAAATCGAAGAAACCCGACACGCTTCTCACGCACACCGGCAACGATCCCTACCGCAATCACGGAGTGGTCAACCCGCCGGTCTACCACGCCTCGACCATCGTCCACCGCACCGTCGCGGAGATGGAGAACGCGCAGAAGAACCGGCTGCGCAAGGGCAACATGAGTTACGGCCGCTATGGCACGCCAACGACCTTCGCGCTCGAGGACGCGGTGTCGGCGATGGAGGCAGGCGACCGCACGATCGCTTATTGCTCCGGCGCCGCGGCCTGCTATGCGTCGATCCTCGCTTTCGTCGAGAGCGGCGATCACGTGCTCGTGGTAGATACGGTCTACGGGCCCGTACGCGCTTTCTGCGGCGGGTTCCTCAAGCGCTTCGGCGTCGCCGCGACCTTCTACGATCCAATGATCGGGGCGGGGATCGCGGAATTGATCCGCCCCAACACGAGGCTCATCTATCTCGAGAGCCCCGGCTCCATTACTTTCGAGGTGCAGGACGTGCCCGCGATCGTCGCGGTTGCGAAGTCCCGGGGCATCGCGACCGTCTTCGACAACACCTGGTCCTCGCCAGTCTTCTACCGGCCGCTCGAGCATGGCGTCGACGTCTCCACGATCGCCGGTACGAAGTATATCGTCGGCCATTCCGACGTGATGATGGGCTTCACGGTTTGCAAAGAGGAGACCTTCCCGAAGCTGCGGCAGGTCGCGACCGAGCTCGGCTATCACGCCGCCCCCGACGATTGCTACCTCGCGCTCCGCGGCATCCGCACCGCGGGCGTGCGCATGCGGCAACAGGAGAAGCAGGCGCTCGGCCTCGCCGACTATCTGCTGCGGCGGCCGGAGGTCGAGCGCGTGCTGCATCCGGCGCTGCCGGGACATCCCGGCCACGAATTCTGGCGCCGCGATTTCAGCGGCTCCTCTGGACTCTTCGGCGTCGTCCTCAAGCCGGAGGTGCCGTCCTCCGCGCTCAATGCACTCATCGACGGCATGGAGCTCTTCGGCCTCGGCGCGAGCTGGGGCGGCTACGAGAGCCTGATCCTGCCGACGCATCCCGAGCGGATCCGAACCGCGCGGACCTGGGAGTCCGGTCCGACTTTCCGCCTCCACGCCGGTCTCGAGGACATCGAGGACTTGATCGCCGATCTCGATGAGGGCTTCGAGCGCCTGAACCGCGCGCGCAACTAGAGGGCGGAGCGCGAGGCCGCCCGTGCCGCTCACCGCCCTCGAAGTCAGCGCGCTCGAGCTCAGCCTTCGCGTTGCCCTCGTGAGCGTGCTCACGAGCCTGCCCTTTGGCCTCGCCGCAGCCTGGCTGCTTGCGCGTACCAGGTTTCCGGGCAAGAGCCTCATCGACGGCTTGATCCACCTTCCCTTGGTGCTGCCGCCGGTCGTCGTGGGCTATGCGCTCCTCGTGCTTTTCGGACGTCGAGGCGTCGTTGGCGCCTGGCTCTACGAGAGCCTCGGCATCACCCTCGCCTTCGACTGGAAGGGTGCGGCGCTTGCCTCGGCGGTAATGGCGTTTCCGCTGATGGTCCGCGCGATCCGCCTCTCGCTCGAAGCCGTCGACCGCCGGCTCGAAGCCGCCGCACGCACGCTCGGCGCGGGGCCGCTTCGCGTCTTGCTCACGGTGACGATACCGCTGACGGCGCCCGGCATCCTAACCGGCGCGATCCTCGCCTTCGCGCGCAGCGTGGGCGAGTTCGGCGCCACCATCACCTTCGTCTCGAACATTCCGGAGGTGACGCAAACGCTTCCGCTCGCGCTCTATAGCCTGATCCAGCAGCCCGGCGGCGAGGCAGCCGCGGCGCGCCTCACGATCATCGCGATCGTCGTGGCGCTCCTCGCTCTCATCGCCTCCGAAATCCTGGCACGGCGGATCGCGCGGCGGATCGCGGGGGCTGCGTGATCGAGCTCGACATCGAGAAGCGCCTCGGCGCCTTCGATCTCGCCGTCCGGTTCAGCGCGCCGGAGACGGGCATTACCGCAATTTTTGGCCGCTCCGGAGCTGGCAAGACCTCCGTCGTGAACGCGCTCGCAGGCCTGCTGCGGCCCGATCGCGGAACGATCAAGGTCGGGGAGGAGATCCTATTCTCCTCCGAGGCCGGGATCGACCGGCGCCCGGAACAGCGACGGCTCGGCTATGTCTTCCAGGAGTCGCGAATTTTTCCGCACTACTCCGTGCGCGGCAATCTCCGCTATGGCATGAGGCGCGGCGCGGCCTCGCATCCCACGCTGTCATTCGATGCGGTGGTCGAGCTGCTGCGCCTCGACCCTCTGCTCGAGCGCCGGCCGCGCGATCTCTCCGGCGGCGAGAGGCAACGCGTGGCGATCGGCAGAGCGCTTCTCGCGGCGCCGCGGCTTCTGCTGATGGACGAGCCGCTCGCCTCGCTCGACATCGCGCACCGCGCTGAGATCATCCCCTTCATCGAGCGCCTCCGCGACCGGCTGAGCATCCCCATCGTCTATGTGAGCCACGCCATGGAGGAGATCATCCATCTCGGGGACACTCTGGTGATGATGTCCGAAGGACGCGTGGCCGCGGTCGGCCCCGTTGAGGAGATTGCGAGCCGTCTCGATCTCCGGCCCCTCACGGGCCGTTTCGGTGCTGGCTCCGTCATTCGCACGACCGTCGCCGGAAGCGATCTCGTCTTCGGCTTGAGCGAGCTCAGCTTTCCCGGTGGACGTCTCAGAGTGCCGCATCTTGGCTTGCCGCTCGGCACGCCCGTGCGCGCACGCATCCGCGCCCGCGACGTCTCGCTCGCGCTTGCCCCGCCCAAGGGCATCTCCATCCTCAATATTTTTGCGGGACGCGTCGTCGAGATCGCGCAAGACGCGGACCCCATGGTCGAGGTGCGCCTCGATATCGGAACCGCCGCGCGGCCGGTGCCGCTTTGGGCGCGCATCACCCGCCGCTCCACCCACGAGCTCACGCTCGAGGTCGGAAAACCCGTCTACGCCCTCGTCAAATCCGTCGCCCTCGGGCGCACGAGCTTCAGCCCCTATGACGCGTCGGCGGAGCAGGATGGCGGCTGAGCGAGCGTCTACTCGAGCGTCACCGAGAAGCCCGCGCGCTCGCCGTTGACGGAGGCGCGAACTGAATACGCCCCCGGCGGCAGCCGCACATTGTTGCCGTAGTGCAGGTCGTCCGGTCCTGCCTCGATCCCGTACATCCGGGCAACCGGCACGGAATTCCATCGCTTGTCGGGACCGGCGATCGCAATGGTGACATGCGCCTCCGCAACGACCTTGCCGGTCGCCCGCGAGACCACGTGAAGCTCTAGGTGGCGCTCGTCGGGCACTGGCCCACCGGCGGGCTCGTGGCCCAATCCGCCGATCTCCGCGCTCAGCCTCCCGCCGAGCATGATCTCGCCAACGTCGGGATGACGCAGCCGCGCCTCCGTCGGCGTGTACATCGCCTCGGCGGGACCGATTTGCAGCACGATCCGATAATGCGGTGTGAGCGCCTCACGCTCGCCGGAGGCATGCTCCGCGCGCGCGGCGAAAACCAAGCAGAAACCCGCCAGCAAGGCTGGCAACAGCAGCAACCGTCCCCTTCTCATCTCTCGGGCCGCCTATCCCTTCGCGCGATGCCCGAAATTACGCCGCGCGAGCCCGAATACAAGCGAGGCCCGGGCCGTTGTCTTGCCGATCGCTGGATGGAATTTCGAATGGCGTTCCTGTCACAAAAATGCAATATCAGCACGCAATCTGCAGGGTCGAGCGCACTACCGGGCGTTTGGCCGCGCTCAGTGAGAATGCGTGGGCCCGAAGGTATCACCACTTTTGCGAGTGCCGGCAATGAGCGCAAAGGACATCGCACCGATTCGGTGTGCCCTGGGATTCTTCGAAGTCTTGAGCGACAACAAGTGGATGTTCCGAATGACTCCGCCCCGGAATATCTCTTTCACAACCCCACCGTGCACACTATAATAGGGCATCGTGGAGGAGCTTCGAGGGGGATTATCGTCGTTATCAGGAGGTCTTGATGCAGTCGCGTTCGCCGCAGCAGGAGCGGCCCAGACACGGGCGCCGCCGTCGTACTGTAAAGGAGCACGGGCCAGATCCCGCCGACGTTCATGTCGGCTCGCGCCTGCGATTGGCCCGGGGTTTGTTGGGTCTCAGCCAGGTGCAAGTAGCGCAAGCGCTGGGCGTGTCGTTCCAGGCAGTGCAGAAGTATGAGCGCGGCGAGATTCGCGTCAGTGCGAGCCGGCTCCTTCAGGCCTCTCGGCTGCTGGGGCAGCCGCTGGAGTTCTTCTTCGAAGGATTAGACGCTCCCACCGCGCCCGAGGGGGACAAGGGCGAATTCGTCAGGGCGGAGTTGGAGCTGCTCCGGGCGTTCCGGGCTTTGCCGGACTCGGAGTTGCAACGTCAAGTGCTGCGATTGGTGCGCAGCATGGGACGCGTGGGCGCGAGCGCCGCCTAGATCGCGAGCCCGGAAGAATTCCGGGCCACGTTTTCGACTTCAAGCGACAGTTTGGCCGGTCGAGCGAGCGCTCGCTCCGAAGGACGGCTCATGTTCCCGGCACAATGCCACGGCGCTCGCGATTCGAACCGCGGCAGACGCCGAGTTCCGCTAGTCTCCTCCCTGCCGTCTGTACCGGCGCGAGAGAGGAGTCCCCGCATGCTGAAAGCCGTCGTCTTCACCGCCCTGCTCGTCGCTTGGACGCCCTCCGCCTTTGCAATCGACGACACGCCCGCCAACCGGCGGGCAGAGGCCGAGCGCTATGTGCAGTCCGTCGACGTCCAGACCTTTTGGAACACTTGGGCCGTCATCCTCGCGGGGTCGCGCCCGCCCGATCAGCAGCAGGCCGCGCTCGACAAGTTGCGCAATGTGGATCCGAGCCGTATCCGCGCGATCATGGTCGACACCTGCATCAAGATCTACACGGCGGACGAACTCTCGGGCATGGCGAAGTTCTACAATTCGCCCGTCGGCAAGGCGGTCCTCAAGAAATCGCCGGATTTCGACAGAACTCTCACGGCCGGCATTCAGGCGGAAGCGCAGCGCGTGCTGGGTCAGTAATTACGGTCTCGGCGATGCCAGGCGCGCCATGCGATGGCGGAGCTCTCGCTGCTCGCCCGCAATCTCCTGGATGAGCTTCCGGAGGATTGCATCCGCGAAATCCTCGTAACGGTCGATCGCGATGACGAAGGCGCCGGGCCCGCCGATGACATTGGTGCGATAATACTCGTCGAGTTCCGGCTCCAGGGTAAGGATCGGGAGGCCGTTGATCGCGATCCCCGCGCGCAGCGCGTCGTCCCGCGCGTTCTCCGCGGGTCGGCCGCGATTGTTGGAGCCGTCGCCGGAGACGTCGATCACGCGGCGCTCGCCGCGAAAGCCGCTCAACGCGAAGAGATCGACGGCCCGGTCGATGGCACCGCTGATGGAAGTCCCGCCGCTGAAGAGTGCCCGCGGCGCTGCAGCGATCGCAGCCGAGAAGCGTGCCGCCGAGGCCGCATCGTCGATGCGGGCCCAATCCACGACCTGCGTCTGCATTGCGGGGCCCGTCCATTGTGTCATTGTCACGGCGATCGCGCGACGCATCCCTGAGCGGATCGCATCCAGCACGTTGGCGTTGGCAAAGGCCTCGGCGTAGCCCTCTTTTTGCAGCTCGAACCGGTCGCTGCTGACGCTGCCGGAGGTGTCAACCGCCAGGACCAGCTCGACGTCGACCAGAATCGGCTCGGCGGCGAGCGCGAGCGATCTTCCCAACGCGCCCAGAGCCGCGAGGCAGCCGAGCCCCAGAATTCGACGACGATGCTGCACGCCAGCGGCCCTCCCCGTAGCAGCGCAAAGCCCATGGTAGCGGGGTTCACGGGGAAAATGGCAACTCGCTTGCATTGAACGGGGCGGCGCTCCATCTTAGCCGCGGCGAACGGACCGCAAGGAGACGGGGTTGGTAAAGGAAGACTTGATCGAGTTCGAAGGCACCGTGCTGGAGCTTCTCCCGGACGCTCGGTTCCGCGTACGCCTCGACAACGGCCACGAGACGCTTGCCTACACCTCCGGCAAGATGCGGAAGAATCGCATCCGCGTTCTCGCGGGCGACCGCGTCACCGTGGAAATGACGCCCTACGACCTCACGCGCGGCCGTTTGAGCTTCCGACACAAGGACGAGCGCTCTTCGTCCGCGCCCAACTCCCCGCGCCCACGTCACCGCGGCCGTTAAGAATTCGGTAACTTGCGATTGCGCTTGACTTAAGCGTCGCGAGGGCCCATCTACGGGCTGAGAACGATTTCTCGCGATCGCGCGATGCGCCCTGGCCCATAGGCAGAGAGGCGCGGCATTCCCGAGACCATCGCCAGCAACCAACCGTCTCGGCCGCGCGCGAGAGACGGACCATAACGCCGCAGCCCATACGCATCCAAGGAGATGCCGGCTCGAGCGGCTTAGAAAGACTCATCTCACCGTGACTACATCCTTCACCGATCTCGGCATCGCCGAGCCGCTCCTGCGTGCGCTCGCCGCCGAGGGCTATGCCGAGCCGACACCGATCCAAGGAAGCGCGATCCCGCATCTACTGCAGGGACGCGACCTCCTTGGCATCGCCCAGACGGGCACCGGCAAGACTGCGGCCTTCGCGCTTCCGATGTTGCAGCAGCTCGCGGCCCGCCGCGAGCGCGCGGCGCCTCGGAGCTGTCGCTCTCTCATCCTCACGCCGACCCGCGAGCTCGCGGCTCAGATCGGCGAGAGTTTCCGCGGGTACGGGCGTTACCTCGGCCTGCGCCATGCCGTGATCTTCGGCGGCGTCGGCCAGCAGCCCCAGGTCGATGCGCTCGCCCGCGGCCCCGACATCCTCGTCGCAACGCCCGGCCGTCTCCTCGACCTGATGCAGCAAGGCCATGCGAAACTCGACGGCGTCTCGATCTTCGTCCTCGACGAGGCCGACCGCATGCTGGATATGGGCTTCGTTCGCGACGTCCGCCGGATCGTAGCGGCGCTGCCGAAGCGACGTCAGACCCTGCTCTTCTCCGCGACCATGCCCGCGGACATCGCGCGCCTCGCCGCGGAGATCCTGACGGATCCGCTGCGCGTCGAGGTGACGCCGCAGGCGACGACGGTGGAGCTCATCGACCAGCGCGTCTATCACGTCGATGCCGGCAATAAGCGCGCGCTCCTCGCGGAAGTCCTGCGCGATCCGACACTCTCCCGCGTCATCGTCTTCACCCGCACTAAGCACGGCGCCAATCGCGTGAGCGAGCATCTGAGCCGAAGCGGCGTGGCTGCCGAGGCGATCCACGGCAACAAGTCGCAGACCGCGCGGCAGCGCGCGCTCGAGAACTTCCGCCGCGGACGCGCGCGGGTGCTGGTCGCAACCGACATCGCCGCGCGCGGCATCGACATCGACGGCATCACCCATGTCGTCAACTTCGAGCTCCCGAACGTTCCCGAGAGCTACGTGCATCGGATCGGCCGAACCGCGCGCGCGGGCGCGAGCGGAATCGCCCTCTCCTTCTGCGCACACGATGAGCGGTCTTATCTCGTCGACATTGAGCGTCTGATCGGCCGTCGCATCGCGGTGGTGAACGACCACGGCTTCCGTGCCGTACCCGTGGCGAACCCGCGGCCGCAGGCTGCCGCGCCCGCCCGCAATCGTCACCACCGCCGGCGACGGTAATCTCGCGCCCTCCCTCCTCGAGGGGGAGGGGCTAATCTCAGCTCCGTATCGGCAAAGTCGGCGGAAAAATCCGCGCTGTCGGACGATGCGCGTGGTCGCCCGCGGGCGCGCGCGCGAGCGCGTCGCGCTGCCCGCGGTTCATCGCCTCGGCGGCGGCCTGCATGTCGATCGTCGTCACCTCGCCGTCGCGGACCACCTGACGGCCGTCCACGAAGACATCCGTGATCGCGCGCTCGAGCCCGCTGAAGATGAGGCTCTTCAGGGGATCGTAGAGCGGCTGCAGGCTCGGGTGCCGGAGATCGACCAGCGACAGATCGGCCTTGCAGCCGGGCGCAAGGCGGCCGATGTCGTCGCGGAGCAACGCCTTTGCCCCGCCGACCGTCGCGGCGTGGAAGACCTCCGCCAGGTCCGTCGCTTCGACGTTGGTCGCCGCTACCTTGCAGAGCGCCGTCGCCCAGCGCATCTCCTCGACGAAATTGTGCGGGAAAGTGTCGGTGCCGAGCCCGATGTTGATGCCGAGCTTTCGGTACTTCCCGAAATTCTCGAGGAGGATGCCGCGCCGGACGAACACGTTCGGGCAATGCGCGACCGACGCCTTGGAGCTCGCCATGCGCTCGAGATCGCCCCGCATAGGCCAGCGGATCCAGCTGTGCTCGTCGACGAAGATGCAGTGCGCGACGATCGCACCCTCATAGAGGAACCCGATGTCGTGGAGCCACTGGATCGGCGTCTTGCCGTGGCGCGCCACCATCTCCCGGAACTCGACCACACTCTGCGAGGCGTGGATTTGCACGGGGACGTTACGCGCCTTCGCGGCTTCGACGCTCGCGAGGAGCAGCTCCTCCGTGCAGGTGTCGACCTGCGCGGGGGCGAGCATGCCGAAGAGCCGACCGCTGTTGTGGCGCTTCGCCGCGTCTACGACCTCGAGCGCCGCTGCCATCGCCTCGCGGCCGGCAGCCTCGTTCCACTCGTACTCCACGCGATGTCCGTTGGGCGTGAACCAGCGTGCGGAGCGGTAGGAAGGCGCGACGCAGGCGCGGATGCCCGTCCCCGCGAGGTCCTCCAGCCAGCCTGCTCGCGCCATCGAATAATCCGTGAAGGTCGTGACACCGCTTTTCAGGAGCTCGCCCACTGCAAAGAGCATCGCCGCACGCTTCGCCTCGTCGTCCGGCCGCACCAGCAGCATGAACTCGTAGAGCGAGCTCATGCCGAGCCGCAGCGAGCCGCGCTCTTCCATGAGGCCTTTATTGAAGGGCTCGGAGGCCGGGTGCGAGTGGATGTTGACGAAGCCCGGCAGCGCCATACGCCCGCGCCCGTCGATCTCGCGTTCGGCTGGACCGCGGTAGCCCCGCCCCACGAAGACGATGCGGTCTCCTTCGAAGGCGAGATCGGCGTTCGTGAGATAGTCGTGCCGGCTCGTCGCCTCGTTCCAGGCGACGACCCAATCGGCGTTCCGAACGAGGGTGACGGTCATGGTGCCTCGCATGCGCTCCCGTTGCCTTTGGCGCGCTATGTTGCATCAATCGGCGACGCCCGCCAGCCCCCAGAGCAGAGGAAGCCCGTGACGCGACAGAACCACCTGATGATCCCCGGCGCGCCGACCCCGGTCGCGCCGTTCAGCCACGCCGTCGAGATCGACGGCTGGCTTTTCGTGACGGGACAGATGCCGACCTGGCCGGGCGACGACGCGCGCGCTCTCCCGGAGGGAATCGAGGCGCAGACGCGGCGCGTCCTCGACAATCTCGCGATCGTGCTCGCCGGCGCCGGCTATTCGCTGGCGCAGGTCGTTTCAGCCCGCGTCTACCTTGCGGAGTTCAAGCGCGACTACGAGCGGATGAACGCGGTCTATCGCGGCTATTTCGCGGAGGGCAGGCTTCCCGCACGCACTTGCATCGGCGTTACAGCGCTCGCGCGCGATGCGCTCGTGGAGATCGACCTCGTGGCGAGGAAGTAGCGGAGATCAGGGCTCGTTCGCGGGAAGCCGCAGGTCGTTCACATCGATCCGCACCACACCTCCCGCGAAGTCTCCTGCTGCATAGCGCGTTAGCGCCATGAGCTCGATGTCGCGGCGGTGCCGGTCGAAGAGTTGCTCCGCGATCTCCGCCGCCTGGCCTCCGACGCGCGCAAGCCGCTGCAGCGCGTCGAAGGTGATGCAACAGCGAATCTCGGCATCACCGTCGCGCAGAACGAACTGCACGGTCCGCGAGAGTGGGTCCGCGCTCCGATCGATGCGCGCGCCGCTGGGCGTGTTCTCCCAATTACCCAACTTCTTCCCCCACTACCTAAACGCGCAAAATCTTACCGATGACATCCGCAGTGTCCATACCGGTGTGCTCCCGAGAGGCGTTCCGCAGTCGGATTTTCCCGCAGAAGTTTGTAGGACTCGGCCGCAGAGCGACCCATAACCCCTCTTCTTGAGGCGACATGATATTCTTTAGGATCGGGGAATGCGCCTCGCCGGCCTCGCCCTCTGGTTATGACGGCCGGAGTTTGAAGAGCGTATTTGGCGCGCCCGCCGGGGGACTCGGAACGCCGGAGTGTCAGCGCGGCAACTCAGGCAGCGAGCGGGATCTCCACGCCGCTATCCGCGATCCCCGCGGAACATTCGGCGCCATGATTTCGTCGCCAAATTCCGGCGGCGCGCGTTTCCCCGCGGTCGACCTTGACATTGAACGACCTCGCCCTTTAGCGTCAGTGCCGTTCGCGAGTTAGGAAGCCGGTGCAATTCCGGCGCGGTCGCGCCACTGTGTTGGGTTGCGCATCTTCGCTGCGCAACTCGAAAGCCAGACCTTGCCTCGCCGAATGAGTCGCTCGAAGTGGGACGCGTCATCCCAGGAGGTCTGATCATGACTGACATCGCTCTCACGCAAGTTGCCCCACCTGTTCCAGTTCCGGCACCGATCCCGGTACGCGAGCTGGCGCCTTGGCTGATCTTCGCATTGTTCCTGATGCTGGCGGTTTATTTCGTCGGCGTCGAAGAGGGTGCGACATCGATCTTTCCGGGCATGTACGTGCATGAGTTCGTGCACGATGGACGGCACCTGCTAGGCTTCCCCTGCCACTGAGGAGCGCCCCAACCATGGTGAGGACGCTCTTGATCCGGGGCATGCTCGTGGGCGTGCTCGCAGGGCTGCTTGCCTTCGGTTTCGGCGAGGTGTTTGGAGAGCCGTCGATCGACAGCGCCATCGCCTTCGAGGACCAAACGCACCAGGACCAAACGCACCAGGACCAAACGCATCAGTCCATGGGCATGGAACCCGAGATGGAGCTGGTGAGCCGCGAGGTTCAGAGCACCATTGGGCTCTTCACGGGCGTCGTGGTTTACGGCGCAGCATTGGGCGGGCTTTTTGCCCTGTCATTCGCCTACGCTTACGGCCGCCTCGGCCATCTCGCGCCCCGCGGCGTTTCGGCGTTGCTGGCGAGCTTGGGGTTCATTGCGCTGGTGCTGGTGCCGGCGCTCACCTATCCGCCGAATCCTCCTGCAGTGGGCGAGCCCGACACGATCGGACATCGCACCGCGCTTTACTTCGCGATGATGTTGATCTCCCTGATCGGCGTCACCGTGGCCGTCGCGTTCGGGCGGAGGCTCGTCGACAGGGCCGGCCTGTGGAACGCCGTGATCGTCGCCGGCGCCGCGTTCGTGGCGATCGTCGTTGTCGCGCAGTTTCTCCTGCCGACCGTCAATGAAGTTCCCGAGCACTTTCCCGCGGTCGTGCTCTGGCGGTTCCGGGTCGCGTCGCTTGGGATGCAGGTCATCCTCTGGACAACGATGGGTCTGGTCTTCGGCGCGCTCACGGAGCGAAGTCTAACGACGCGCCGCGCCTAGCGGCGCCGCGGCGCCCGTCGCCCGATCTACTCGAGCTCGGCCCAGGCTACGCCTTCTTCCAATCGGCCTCGGGGCGCTATTCCGCCGGAGCGGCGGGCGGAGCAACGAGCGATGCGGGCTTCGGGATTTGGAGCCAGCCTGCCGCAACGATCGCCGCCATGAGGGCGAAAGCAGCGAGGGCATAGAGCCCGCCGGAGAAACTACCGGTGTTGGTCTTGACCCAACCGACGATCGACGGGCCGAAGAATCCTCCGAGATTTCCGATCGAATTGATCCATGCGAAACTCGCTGCCGCCGAGGTGCCTGTCAGGAACATCGAGGGTATCGCCCAGAACGGTCCCTTGGTGCCATAGAGACCGATGGCCGCAATCGACATTCCCACCAGCGACCAATAGCTCCCGACGAAGACGCCCGCGATCATGAGGCCGACCGCCGCGACCACGCAGGCCGTGAAGAGGTTCCACCGCCGCTCGTCCATGCGGTCGGAGAGCCAGCCCCATACGAGCATACTCAGGGAGCCGCAGATATACGGCACCATCCCAGCCCATCCGACCTGCATGTTCGTGAGGCCGATCTGCTTCACGATCTGCGGCAGGAAGAGCAGCAGGCCGAGGCTTGCAGTGACGATGCCGAAGAAATTGAGCGCGAGCAGGAGCACGCGCGGGTTCCAAAATGACTCCAGGAGGCCGACTTTGCGCTGCGCCTCGATCTGGCGCCGCTCGCGATCGAGCGTACGGATCAACCAGTCGCGCTCTTCCGCGCCGAGCCAGCGCGCCTCGGAGGGCCGGTTCGTCAGAATGAATGGCAGGAGGCAGCCGATGATGACCGTCGGGACCGACTCCACCAAGAACATCCACTTCCAACCCGCAAGACCCCAGATGCCGTCGAGCTCCATGAGTCCGGTGGACATCGGCGCCCCCGCCGCCACCGCCGCCGGCAGCGCCAGCGTGAAGCCCGCGAAGATCCGCGCACGGTGCTTGTCGGGGAACCAGTAGGTGAAGAAGAGGAGCACGCCGGGATAGAGGCCCGCCTCGGCGACGCCGAGGAGGAAACGCACAATCATGAAGCTCCAGGGCCCGACGCAGAATGCCGTGGCGCCCGAGAGCAGCCCCCACGTCACCATGATCCGCGCGAGCCAGAGCCGCGCACCGACCTTCTCGAGGACGATGTTGCTGGGGACTTCGAAGAGGCAATACCCCCAGAAAAACGCGCCCGCGGCGATGCCGAAGATCGAGGCGTCGAGCCCCAGATCCTTGTTCATGGTCAGGGCAGCAAAGCTGACGTTGATGCGATCGATGTAGCAGAGGAAATAGATCAGCAGCGCAACCGGCAACAGGCGCAGATAGATCTTGCGGATGGCGGTTCGCTCGGGCGCATCGGCCATGGTTCCCTCCCCGGGAATGCGGCGCCGATTTTCCGGCTTTCGCGCATCATAGCGCAGCGGCCTCGCCCCTGCACCTTCGGTCCATGGCCGCCGCGGCAGTCGCGCGGGCATCGGTCGTCAACCCACGGCGGGACGGTGCTGTTAAGCCTTCGTTAACCATAACCGCGTATAAACGGCTCGACACCCCGTTTGGGAGTCCGAAAGGCTCAAGCACAGGAATTGCTTCCCTGCTCCGAGGGCCTCGCCTGTCTGCCCACAGGCGGGGCCTTCATCTTCCGTGCCGCGATAGAGGTGCAGAATGATAGACGTTGCGAGCGACGCACAGGCCGCCGCCGACAGGTATCGCGAGCAAGCGAGGCGAACGACCGGGACGATCCGGAGCGCGAATCTCGCGATGGCCGCCTGGTGGGACGACCGCGCACTACGCCTGAGGGTCGCAGAAAAGGTCAGGCGATTGCTGGATCTGGATCTCGATCTCGACCCCGCCAGCGCTCGATAGCCTGGCACTCAACAGGGCGAATACCGACGAGGCCGCCGCTTGCTTCGATGATCGGCGGCACGGGGCTGAGACGGCGGCGGGCTGAGTCCGCCGCCGTTGGGCCTAGGCCCGATCTAAAACGGGAAATCAAGGGCGGGTATATTCGGGTGGGACCGGTGGCCCAGCTTTTCCGCTTTGACTACGCTGCTGGGTAACATCGTGTTGCTGGTCGAATATACGGGTTTGGGAATCGTCCGTCTTTTTCCCCCGGTCGCCGACGGGTTCGTCTAGCGTGCAGTTTCTGGGTTTATTGGCGCCTTTGCTGGTGCAGGTCAACACCGCACCGTTATTGAATGCAACGCTATGCCGATCACCTTCGTGAGCAAATGTGTCGTGCCCCCAGATTTGCTGGCTGCACCGATCCAGGTTTTGTTTGCAATTGGCCGGCATGGTGCGGCCACCTCCCAGATCATTTTGCGGCGGGCTGTTGCCAGCTCTCGGAGCTGTTCCGGGTGTGGAGAGAAGTGCGGCGACAATTGCGGCACTCGCAAAGCCGCGCACCATTACATTTTTTGCCGCCCTAATGGAAACGGTCATAACATTCCCCCGTTCCAATTTATTTGAATACCTTGGCGCTCCTTCTGGGCACAAAGCAAGCGTGGCTCGCGCTTAGGTCTTCGCCCGAAGCGGAGGCGGGCTGAGTCCGCCGCCGTTGGGGCCTCGCCCCCCGCTCAGATGGAGACGCCCACCGACCCACGTCATGTTCTCAACGCGGCGCCGCAACCCCTCTTCTATCGTCTATTCGGTCATCATCGCGAGCACGATCAAGTGCGGCCGGTGGCCGTGGCGGAGGCGACCGCGTGGAGTCTGCCCGTGAATTCGAGCGAAGAAGCCGGCACCGCATTGCAAAC
>DATJVP010000145.1:0-5323 GCA_035581425.1 Allostellaceae bacterium
GTTACTTCCGCCTCTGTCCCACGCTTCGCGCAAGCCTTAGCAGCACGTCGCTGCAGATGGTCCGATCGGGGAAGCCCGTGCGCTTGCACTGGCGCTCGGCCTCCAGCAGAAGGGCGAGCGCGCTGGCACAGCGGCGCTCCGACCAGTGCTGCTGCTGCGCGAGGAGGCGCGGCTGGGCTTTGAAATAGACGGGCGGGCGGAGGCTCTTCATCGCGTCCGGAGGACTCATGCCGCCGGCGATCCGGGCGCCCATGAGATGGAGGCGCTCGAAATGCCGCATCGCCACGTGGATGATCCTGACGGCGGTCTCGCCCTCCTCGAAGGCGCGCGCGAGCGTGCGCTCGAGCCGCGAGGAATCGCCGTCAGCCGCGGCGAAGATCGCGTCCTCGACGGTGAGCGCGGCGCTGTCGCCGACGACGGCGATTGCCTCCTCGAGTCCGACCTCGCAGCCCTCGCCCGCGTAGAGCGCGAGCTTCTCGAGCTCGGCGCGGCTCAAGCCGCGGTCGCTGCCGAGATGGCGGATCAGGTAGTCCTGTGCCTCCGTGCTCGCGCGCACCCTGCGCTCGCCGAGAACGCTGCGCACGAGCTCACGCACCGCGTCGGGCTCGTCGGCATAGCACGGAACCGCCGCGGCATTCTCCGCGCCCTCGAAGGCCTTGCGGAGCGACGAGCGCCCCGCGAGATCGCCGGCCTCGACGACGCAGAGGCTGTCACCGGGCGGCGGCGCCTCGAGGAAACCGTCGAAGAGCGAGCCCACGGCATCGCCCGCCTCGCGCACGCGCAGCACGCGCCGGCCGCCGGTGAAGCTCAGCGCCGCCATCTCGTCGTGGAGCCGCGCGGGATCGCTTGCCAGCGCGGCGCCCGTGAGGTTCGCAACGCGGAAGGGGTCGTCGAGGTCCTGCGCAACGGCCTTCGCGAGCGCCTCGCCTCGCTCGCGCACGAGCCCGGCATCGGGGCCATAAACGAGGATCGCGCGGATCTTCGGATCGGGCTTCGCGACGAAGCCCGTAACGAAGCCCTCTATGCGCTTTCCCGTGAGTTTCATCTGGGCTGGACCAACCGCCGTGCGTCCTTCGACGCGCTACGCTTGCTCAGGATGAGGGAGACCGGAGGATGGCATGCACGGCACCCCTCATCCTGAGCAAGCGACCGGAGGGAGCGCGTCGAAGGGCGCGCGGGCGCAGTTGCAGTTACCCCACCACATTCACGATGCGGTTCGGCACCACGATGACCTTGCGGGGCTTGCGTCCCTCGAGGAAGCGGGTCACGGCGGGGAGCGCCAAGGCCGCGGTCTCCGCGGCGCCGGTGTCGACGTCGCGCGGGAGCTCGACGGTGCCGCGGAGCTTTCCGTTGACCTGCACCGCGACCGTCACGGTCTCTTCCGCGACGAGCCCGGGGTCGGCCTTGGGCCAAGGCTCGTTCACCAGGAGCGTCGAGTGGCCGAGCTGATGCCACAGCTCCTCCGCGAGATGCGGCATCATGGGGCCGAGAAGCCGCGTCGCAATCTCCAGGCCGAAGCGAAGCACGGCGGCTTCGCCGGGACCTTTGCCCCCGACTTCCTCGAGCGCGTTGGTGAGCTCGCGGATGCGCGCGACGCCGCGGTTGAAGCGGAACTTGTCGAGGTCATCGGTCACGGCCGCGACGGTCCGGTGCGCGAGCCGCAGCGCCCGATCGGCATCGGCGGAGAGATCGTTGGGGATTGGCGTCCCGACCGGAGGTAATGCTGCCGCGGGCTCCGTCACCAGGCGCCAGAGGCGGTTGACGTAGCGCCAGACACCGTCGATGCCGGCATCCGTCCATTCGAGGTCGCGCTCGGGCGGGCTGTCCGAGAGAAGATAGAGCCGCGCGGTGTCGGCGCCGTACTCGCCGACGACCGATTCGAGTCCGACCACGTTCTTGCGCGACTTGCTCATCTTCTCGAGGCGGCCCACGGTCACGGGACGTCCCTCGGCGTCGACGTAGCTCTCCTCGCCCGTACGCTTCACTTCCTCCGGGAAGAGCCAATTGCCGTCCTGGTCCTGATACGTCGCATGGCAGACCATGCCCTGCGTGAAGAGGCCGGCGAAGGGCTCCTTCAAATCGAGATAGCCGCACTCCGTGAGCGCGCGGGTGAAGAAGCGCGAATAGAGCAAATGCAGCACTGCATGCTCGACTCCGCCGATGTACTGATCGACGGGCATCCAGTAATCGACCTCGCTCCGCTCGAATGCCGTCGGCGCGCGCGGCGAGCAGAAGCGGAGGAAGTACCAGGAGCTCTCGAAGAAGGTGTCGAAGGTATCGGTCTCGCGCCGCGCAGGTTTGCCGCAGGCGGGACAGGCGACGTACTTCCAGGTCGGATGGTGATCGAGGGGATTGCCGGGTTTGTCGAAGCTCACATCCTCCGGCAGCGTCACCGGGAGGTCCTTGTCGGGCACCGGCACGATGCCGCAGCCATCGCAATGAATGACAGGGATCGGACAGCCCCAATAGCGCTGGCGCGAGACGCCCCAATCGCGGAGCCGGAAGGTCACGGCGGATTTTCCCGCGCCGAGCTGCTGCAGCCGCTCGATCACCTTCTTCTTCGCGCTCTCGACATCGAGCCCGTCGAGGAATTGCGAATTGATGATCGTGCCGTCCTCGACATAGGCGATGTCGCCGATCGCGAAGGTCTTGGGATCGGCGCCTGGCGGCAGCACCACGGGGATGACGGGCAGTCCGTATTTCCGCGCGAAGTCGAGGTCGCGCTGATCGTGCCCGGGACAGCCGAAGATCGCGCCGGTGCCGTATTCCATCAGGATGAAATTCGCGACATAGACCGGCAGCGTTTTGCCGGGCATCAGCGGATGCTCGACCTCGATGCCGGTGTCGTAGCCTTTCTTCTCCGCGGTCTCCAGCACGGCTTCGCTGGTGCCCATGCGGTTGCATTCGGCGATGAACTCGCGGAGCGCGGGGTCCGTCTTCGCGAGCTCGGACGCGAGCGCATGATTGGGCGAGAGCGCGCAGAAGGAGGCGCCGAACAGCGTGTCCGGCCGCGTCGTGTAGATCTCGAGCTTATCGCTGCGACCCTTGAGCGGGAAGAGAACCCGCGCGCCCTCGGAGCGGCCGATCCAGTTCTCTTGCATGAGTCTGACCCGCTCGGGCCAGCGTCCCAGCGTCTTGATCGTCGCGAGGAGATCGTCGGAGTAGGCGGTGATCCGAAGGTTCCATTGCGCGAGGAGGCGCTTTTCCACAAGCGCGCCCGAGCGCCAGCCGCGGCCGTCGATCACCTGCTCGTTCGCGAGCACCGTGTTCTCGACGGGGTCCCAATTGACCCAGGATTCCCTCCGATAGGCGAGGCCCGCCTTGAGGAAATCCAGGAACATCTTCTGCTCGTGCCTGTAATACTCGGGATGGCAGGTCGCGACCTCGCGCCGCCAGTCATAGCCGATCCCCATGCGCTGAAGCTGCGCGCGCATGGTCGCGATGTTGTCGTAGGTCCAGATGCGCGGGTGGATCTTGCTCGCGATCGCCGCGTTCTCCGCAGGAAGCCCGAAAGCATCCCAGCCCATGGGGTGGAGGACGTTGAACCCCTGCGCGCGCTTGTAGCGCGCGACCACGTCTCCCATGGTGTAGTTGCGCACGTGCCCGACATGCAGCTTTCCCGACGGATAGGGAAACATCTCCAGCACGTAATATTTCGGTTTCTTCGGGTCGGCCTCGACTTCGAAGACGCGGCGCTCACGCCAGAGGCGCTGCCATTTCTCCTCGGTTTCCTGGACGCCGTATCGACGCATCCGCGGTGCCGGCGCCTATTGCTTGGCTTCGGCAGCGCTCAGCCGGATCTGCCGCGCGCGTGTGAGGATCGCGTTCTCGAGATCGGTCGCGGTGTTGGCATCGACCGACGCCTCGACCCACTGGCCCTTCGGGTCTTTCGTCTGGTGGAAGACGCTCGCGCGCACGCCGTCGGCGCGGAGGTCGCGCCCGAGGATGAAAACGTTCACCTTGAAGCGCTCGTCGGGTGTCTTGGGAGGGCTGTACCAGTCCGTGATGATGACGCCGCCGAAGGGATCGGCGGATGCCAGCGGCATAAAGCTCACGGTATCGAGCGAGGCGCGCCAAAGGAAGCTGTTGACGCCGACACCGCCGCCCCCGCCACCGCCCTCCTTGCCCGACCCCCCGGAATTGAAGAGCGCGGACATCAGCGTATAGCTCGATTCGTCCTGGTCGCTCTGGGTCCGGGTATTGAAGTTCTTGGGATCGGCGTATTTGGGATCGGTGCCGTAGGGGTTGTCGCTCGTGGTGGTGGTTTTGGTATCGCCGCTCGATCCGCCGCCGAACAAGCCGCAGCCGGAAACCGAGAGCGACATCAGAAGCACCATTCCCGCACCCCGCAGCGCACCACTCCGCACTGCTTTACTCAAGGACATCCAGCAACTCCTTGCGATCCCCCCAGCAAATTATAGGACCTCCGGGCGCGGCGCATCCTACACCCACCGGGCCCGAAATTCCCCTAAATCTTACCCCTTGGACGGTGGCGCCCTTGACGGTCCGGGGATGAGCCGCCAAGGTCCCGAGCATGTCGGGAGACCTTCTCGTGGCGGCGGAGGGCATCGCCGATCGCCTGAGCGCGGTCAAGGCGAAAATCGCCGCGGCGGCTGCGGCGGTGGGGCGCAATCCCCGAGAGGTCGCGCTCGTCGCCGTCGCCAAGACCCATGGTGCTCCCGCGGTCGAGGCGGCGCTCGCCGCGGGCCAGCGCGTCTTCGGCGAGAACCGGGTGCAAGAGGCGCAGGGGAAATACCCCGCGCTCAAGGCGCGCTTTCCCGATCTGGTGCTGCACCTGATCGGGCCCTTGCAGACGAACAAGGTGAAGGAAGCGGTGGCGCTCTTCGACGCGATAGAGAGTGTCGATCGCCCGAAGCTCGCGGAGGCGCTTGCGAAGGAGATGGCGCGCGCGGGCCGGCGCCCCGCCTGCTTCATCCAGGTGAACACCGGCGAGGAGCCGCAGAAGGCCGGCATTCCTCCGCGGGAGGCCGACGCCTTCATCACGCAATGCCGAGACGAGCTCGGCCTTCCCGTGATCGGCCTCATGTGCATCCCGCCCCTCGAGGAGGAGCCCTCGCCGCATTTCGCTCTCCTGCGCGAGATCGCCCGCCGCAACGGACTCTCCGGCCTCAGCATGGGGATGAGCGCGGACTACGAGCTCGCGGTCCGTCTAGGCGCGACCCATGTGCGAATTGGGACGGCAATCTTCGGCGAGCGGGAAAAGCCGAAAGAGAACGCTTAGTCTTTCTTCTTTCTACTCCCGAACCGCCACGCAGGACCGATCCGTCGCCTCCGCCAGCAGCGCGATCAGGTCCTCCAACGC
>DATJVP010000146.1:0-26273 GCA_035581425.1 Allostellaceae bacterium
CAGTTGATGCAGACCTTCTCGGGCGGCATCAGCAACAGCGGCCTCATCCAGGTTTCCGCACACGGGACCGATAGCTTCACCGCCGTCGGTATCGGCGCCTTTGGCATCTCGACGTTCTCGGGCGGCGTTCAGAACAGCGGCACGATCACCGTCGTCGCCGACGAGCCTGTCGGCGAGGATCCCGTCGGCGCCAGGGCTTACGGCATCTACCTCTATAACATCTCGACCTTCTCGGGCGGCGTCTCGAACTCCGGCCGGATCAGCGCCACCGCGGTAGGCTCCGAAGCCAGCGCCGTCGGCATCAACCTCGATCGTGTCTCGACTTTCTCCGGCGGGATCACCAACAGCGGCACGATCATCGCCAGCACCAGCGGGACTGGAAATGGCGCGTATGGTATCCGCGTGCAGGAATTCCAGACCTTCTCCGGCGGCATCGTCAACACGGCAGGCGGTCTGATCAACGTAGGCGGCGGGCAGTTCGCGGCGGGCATTGCCATCAGCGGCGGCGAGCTCTTCGATGGCGGCGTCAGCAACGCGGGCACGATCATCGCGTCGGCGTTTACAAATGCGGTCGGCATCAGCATCGACCCGACCGTGTTCAATGGCGGCGTCACGAACAGCGGCGTGATCCGTGTCTCGGCTGCTGGCGACGCGACCGGTATCTTCGCGACCGGGGCGTCTACGTTCAACGGCGGCATCGTCAATAGCGCAGGCGGCCTCATCCACGCGATCGCCGGCGGCGAGGGCAATGGCCGCGCCGCGGGTATCGTGATCACCCAGATCAGCCAGTTCAATGGCGGGATCAACAACGCCGGCACGATCATCGCGGAGAACCGCTTCATCGGCAGCGTGCCGCTCCACGCTTATGGCATCTATGTCGATGTCTCCGTCTTCAACGGCGGCATCACCAACAGCGGCACGATCAAGGCGCTGACCACGAAGACCGACGTCGCCAAGGTGGCGGGCGCTTCGGGCGTCGGCATCTTCAGCACCAGCGCCGTCATCGGGACGATCACCAACACCGGCACGATCATCGGCACGAATTGGGCGATCGACCTCTCGCAGTCGCAAGGCCAGAACACGATCAACGTCAGTTCCGGCTTCGTCGGCGGCGGCATCAATCTCTCGAACACCTTCGCCGACACCGTCAACATCACCGGCGGCAGGGTCGAGGCGAGCATTCTCGGCGCCGAGGGCACGGTCAATCTCTCCGGCACCGGCGTCCTGACCGTGCCGATCGACCGCACCTTCTTCCAGGGACCGCCCGACCAGACAACGCGCGACCTCAGTCAGACGAAGAGCGTGGGCACGGGGACGACCCCGATCATGAACTTCATCGCGACGGGCGGTACCATCAATTTCGATATCGATGGAACGCCTTCGGTTCCGCTCACTGGCGTCGGCGTCAACACGCTCACCGGCGGCGGCATCGAGACTCGCAACGGCTACATCATCGCGCAGAACACGACGCTCGGGCCGAACACCGCCGTCACCGTGACGCCGATGCCCGACCTCTATCTCAATGGCACCGTCTATCACCAGGTCATCAACGGCGTGAATACGTTCAGCGACTCGATCCGGCCTGCGCTGGTCGATATCGTGTTGCCCGGCGGGACGGTACCGTCAACGCTCCTGATGAGCTTCACGCTCACGGCGGACACCTGCACCGTGGCCATCGCCAGTTGCGCGGGCCATTTGACGGCAGAGGGAGGCGCGGACCAGATCAACCTGACCGTGCGGCCCTTCGAGAACCCGCTGGGAGTCGGGCTCACGCCGAACGAGGTTCAAGCGGGCCACGGGCTCGATGCCCTCGCGCATTCGCCGAACGGACTCGTTGCCTTCGGTACGAGCTCGTCGCAGTCGCTGGGCGGCCTCTTCCTGATCACCAACCCCCAGACCTACCAGACGGCCCTCGATCAATTGGGCGGTTATCAGATTGCCCAGGGCTTCAACCTGTCGATGGGCATCCCGATCTACACCGGCGAGCAGATCCAAACCTTGCTGGCCGCGGGCCCGAACCGCGGCGGCATGGTGCAGAGCGCGCGGCTCTCGAATTCCGGCATCCAGGTTGCGGCGGCCGGCAAGATCGTGACCGACGCGGGCTCGAACCAAGTCGCTCAAGGCGACGGTGCTGTCGGTCCTTCGGCCGCTCCCTGGACCTTCTGGGGTCGCGGCTACGGCGTCTTCGGCAACGCGGATTCGCAGACGGGTCCGAACCACGTCGCGGGCTATAACGAGCAGCGCGGTGGCGGCATCTTCGGTGCCGACTATACCTTCAACGAGCACTGGCTCCTGGGTGGTGCGATCAACTACTCGCACAACAACATGAACTTCAACCAGAACGCCGGTAATACCGACGTCGGAGCGCTCCTGCTCGGAATCTACGGCCAGTATCGCCAGGGTCCGTGGTACGTGAACGGCACCTTCCAGGGCGGCTGGGACTGGTACAACACCAGCCGAAACATCACCGTGCCGATCGTCGCGACCGCGAACTCCTCGTATGACGGCCAGACCTACGGCGTCTACGGCGAGACCGGCTGGGACTTCCTCACGAACAATTGGAAGCTCACACCCTTCGTCGGGTTCGGCTGGGTGCATGGCGCGATCAACAGCTTCACCGAGACCGGTGCGGGCCCGGCCGACTTGGCTGTGCACGACAGCAGCGCCGACTCGGTCCAGTCGACCCTCGGTGGGCGCATTTCGACGCGCCTCCCGCTCGGGGGCTCGTTCATCGTGCCGGAGGTGCGGGCGGCCTGGCAGCATGAGTTCGGCGATCAGGCTCACTCGATCAACAACTCCTTCGCTCTCTCTCCGACAGGCGTGTTCTCGCAGCAGGGCACGGTCTTCGGCCGCGACGCCGGCGTGTTTGGCGCGAGCCTCACTTACGAGGTGCGCTCCGACCTGAAGGTCTTCGCGGACTTCGACTACAAGTATATGAGCAACTACAACGCCGAAGCGGTGATGGCGGGTCTGAAGCTGAGCTTCGGAGCGCCCGCACCGCTACCGCCGAAGGCAGCGCCGCCGGCGACGCCGGTGCCGCCGCCAGCGTCGGCGCGGCTCTTCGTGGTCTACTTCAACTTCGACAAGTTTGACCTGACCACGGACGGCCAGAAGGTGGTGGACGAGGCAGTGGCGGCGTTCAAGCAGACCGGCAACGTGCAGGTCAAGGTCGACGGCTACACCGACCTCGCGGGAACGCAGGCCTACAACCTCAACCTCTCGCACAAGCGCGCAGACACCGTGCGTGCGGCTCTCGTCAAGGGCGGCATCCCCGCCAGTGCGATCGTCGAGGCATGGCACGGCAAGGACAACCCCGCGGTGCCGACCGCGGATGGCGTGCGCGAAGCTCGCAACCGCCGCGCGACGATCTTGCTGCCCTGAGATTGGGCTGCGGGATCGACGGATTGAGCCGCGGGCCTCTCGGGGCCCGCGGTTCGCTTGAGGGCCCGGGCTTGCTTTTCGCCTGGGCCCGATAAGCCTATAGTCTCGGCCTGGGGGCTAACCCGAACATCACAGTTGGGAGCAAATGTTGCAGCTTCGGCAGTCCACGGTTTTCGTCGCCAGCACGGCTCTTGCGTCGCTCGCTCTGCTGATGGTGCTCGTGAATAGCTGGCTCATATTGAGCAATCAGTCGATCCGCAGCGATGTCGGCGTCCGCCAGCAATACATCAACGAGAGCATCCAACTTTCGCGCGTGAACCAGGAGCTCATCAACGCGCTCGCAAATGCCGTCGGCCGCAACAACAACGCCGCGATCCGGGATCTGCTGGCGCAAAGCGGCATCACCGTCACGGTAACGCAGCAGGGCCAGCCGCCGGCGCAGCAGCCGCAGGCGCCCGCACCGGCACCTGCGCCCGGGCAGACGCCCGCACCAGCTGCCGGCCCTCGTGCGGGCGCCGCGCCCGAGGCGCCGCCGGATAAGCCGCCGCTGCGGAAGTGAGCATCCCCATGCAGAACCAGCCGCCTTCCGCCCCCCAGCGCACGCTGCAGCTTCCCCTCCTGATCGCGATTGCCGCCTTTGTGCTCTGGCAGGCGTTTCAGATGGCCGAGAACGTGCAGGCGCGCGTCTCGCTGAACGCCGCGCGCGACGGGCAGAGCGGGCCCCTGACGGAGTCCGAGAACATCCGCCGCCAGTTCAATTCGATCGTGAGCCGCACATTGGATCTCTCGCGGCAGGGCGACGCAGATGCGAAGGCGATCATCGACGCCTTCGCCAAGCGCGGCGTAACCTTCGTTCCGCCCAGGAACCAGCCGCCGCGCTGAGACAGGGATGGCGGCTCTGCCCGGTCTTGCTCAGGCGCGGGCGCTCGCCGAAGCGGGAAAACTCGCCGAAGCCGAGGCTCTCTGCCACGGCGCCTTGGCACAGGATCTGAACGCGATCGAAGCGTGGCTGCTCCTGGCATCGATTGCGCTCCGCCGGGGCGACGCGTTGGGTGCGGAGGCGGCGGCACGCCGAGCCTCGGTGCTCGCGCCCCGCGCCAGCGAGACCGCCTCGACCCTGATCCTCGTGCTGCGAGAGGCCGGCAAGCCGCAGGAAGCTCGCCACGCACTCGAGGCATTCGCTCAGCAGCCAGGGCGCAAGCCCGCGGAGCTCGGGGAGCTCGGCGAGAAGCTCCGGCAAAGCGGTGCCCGCGAGGAGGCTGAGTCGCTCCTCGAGCGCGCGCTCGCCGCGGAGCCTCGTCTCCCTGCCGCCTGGAACTCGCTCGGCCTGCTGCGGCAGTCGCAGGCGAAGGACGACGCGGCCGAGGCCTGCTTCCATCGCGCGCTCGAGCTCGTACCCAATTTCGTGCCCGCGCTCGCCAATCTGGGCTCGCTCGCCTTTGGGCGCGGTGATCTCTCGGCGGCACTCGGCTATCAGGACCGCGTGCTCGCCGTCGCGCCCGACTACACGATCGGCCACTGGAACCGCGCTCTCACGCTGTTGACCATGGGCGACTACGCGCCTGCCTGGCGCGATTACGAGTGGCGCTGGCGCATTCCGGAGTTGCTGCGCAACGCGGAGGTTCGCATTCACGACCGGCGCTGGCGCGGCGAGGATCCCTCCGGAAAGGTGCTGCTCCTGCAATCCGAGCAAGGGCTGGGCGACACCATTCAGTTCGCGCGCTATGTCCCCTCGATCGCAGAGCGCGGCGCGCGGGTCGTGCTTGCAGTGCAGCCGAGCCTCGTCTCGCTCCTGCGCCAGCTCCCACGGGTCGAGCAGGTGGTTGCGGTCGACCGGCCGTTGCCGCCCTTCGACCTGCAGGCGACGCTTGCGGATTTGCCGGGCATTTGCGGGACGCGTCTCGAGACCGTGCCGATGCCCGAGGGTTACCTCGAGCCCGACGCCGCGCTTTGCGAGCGCTGGCGACAGCGTCTCGCCGGCGAGCGTCGGCCGAAGGTGGGGCTCGTCTGGGCCGGCAATCCCCGTCACCGGGACGACCGCAATCGTTCGCTCCCCGCGGAGATACTCGCAAGCCTCGTCGCACATCCGGGGGTCGCCTGGTACAGCATGCAAATGGGCCCGCGCGCACGCGAACTCCCGGCGGGCGCCGCCGTCGAGCTCGGCGCCGAGCTCACGGATTTCTCCGAGACCGCAGCGGCGCTCGCTGCGCTCGATCTCTTGATCTGCGTCGATACCGCGCCCATTCATCTCGCGGGCGCGCTCGGCCGTCCGGCTTGGCTCCTCCTTCCGGAAAAAGCGGATTGGCGCTGGCTCCTCCAGCGCGAGGATTCACCCTGGTACAAGAGCCTCCGACTGTTCCGACAAAACCGTCAGGGTGAGTGGCCGCCCGTCGTGGAACGGCTCGCAAAGGCACTCGAGCAGTTTCAAAAGTGCTAGCAATTTCCGTGGTTTATCGGAAATTCCGGCGTCGGGAAGGGCGTCCTAAGGTTCGGGTGGAACCGGGGCCCAGCGGCCGATAAGATCGCGCCGATGGAAAGCGGCGGGCGCGACCCGATCCGCAGGCAATGAAAAGAGGGAGGAGGAAGCATGTATCTCAAGCGGACGAGCTTGATGGCGCTCGCGGCCGCAGCGGCGCTGCTGGCGGCGGTTCCGGTGCGCGCGGACGATATCAAGGTGGGGTTGATCACCAGCTACTCCGGGGCCAATGCGAATATCGGGCCCTACATGGAGAAGGCGATGCGGCTTTACATCCAGGAGCACGAGAAGGATTTGCCGCCTGGAGTGAAAGTCGAGCTCGTCGTCCGCGACGACACCGGCGCCAATCCCGACAAGGCGAAGCAGCTCGCGCAGGATCTGGTGGTGCGTGACAAGGTCCAGTTCCTGACGGGTGTGATCTTCACGCCGAATGCGCTCGCAATCGCGCCGATCGCAACGGAGGCTAAGGTGCCCTTCGTCATCAGCAATGCCGGCACCTCGGTCATCACCACGAAGTCACCCTACATCGCGCGGGTATCTTTCACGCTCTGGCAGTCCTCCTATCCGCTCGGTACCTGGGCCGCCAAGCAATATAAGCGCGCCTACACGCTGGTGAGCGATTTCGGGCCCGGCTGGGACGCCGAGGAGGCCTTCACTAAAGCCTTCAAGGCCGGCGGCGGAGAGATCGTCGGCAGCGTCCGCGTGCCGCTCAGCAATACCGACTTCGCGCCGTTCATGCAGCGCGTCAAGGATGCGAAGCCCGACGCGCTCATGGTCTTTGTCCCCGCGGGCAAATTCGCCACCGCTGTGATGAAGAGCTTCGGAGATCTCGGTTTGCGTTCGGCGGGCGTCAAGCTTATCGGTCCCGGCGACATCACGACCGACGAGGAGCTCCCGACGATGGGCGACGTGGCGCTCGGCGTCACCACCGTCTTCCATTGGTCGGCTGCCGCGGACCGTCCCGCCAACAAGGCGTTCATTGCGGCGTGGAAGAAGGCCTACGGCAACGATTCCATTCCGAACTTCGAGGCGGTGGGCTCCTGGGACAGCATGGACGCGATCTTCTATGCGATCCGCGAGCAGAAGGGGAAGCTCGATCCCGACAAGACGATGGAGCTTTTGAAGCACTACTCGAACCCGAACAGCCCGCGCGGGCCGATCTCGATCGACCCCGCGACGCGCGACATCGTCCAGAACGAATATCTGCGCGAGGTGCGCATGGTGAACGGCTCGCTGCAGAACATCGAGATCGAGACCGTCGCCACCGCGATCAAGGATCCCTGGAAGGAACTCAACAAGCAGTGAGCTGATTCCGCTCACGCTACTGAGACCGATCGTGCCGGCGGGGCGGCCCCGATGCCGCCCCGCCGCTGTTTCTAAGCCCCGGAAATCCACGGCATTTTCGCTAAATATCAAAGCGAATTCGCTTACGGGCTGTTTACTGGGATGTCATAGAAATTGGTGCGGCCGTGTCCCGTCGGAGGGATCCGGTGCCCGCCGCGCATGGAGTTCGTCCCCGGCTTGCGAGGACGACGAGGATACGCAGCGGGATGACAGGAGCGTGGAGCGTGCTGAAGCCTGCCCAGGCCGAGAGCGACGACACCGGCGATCTGCTTTTCCGCAAGGGAAATGCGAGCCCTTCGGCGCGCGCGCCGCAGCGCGCTGCCGCAGCATCGCGCGGCGCGAGCGGCCTGACGGCGGGAGACATCCTCTCCGCGAAGGGCGCGGCTGGCGCGGAGGGCCTTGCGCGATCCTTCCGCAGATACGATCACAAGGAGATTCTCGAAGTAGAGCAGCCGCCAGAGGCCGGCCGCTCGCCCGACATGGAGGAGCCGGACGGCTCCTGGTACAAATACGACGGCGCGGCACCCAAGCCCGCGGCAGCGCTCTTCGAGCTCGACGAGAACGCGCCGACCAACTGGTACAAATACGAGCCGGACCCGCCGGCTCCCGCCGTGGCCAAATCCAATCTGGCCGCGGCGGCCTCGCTCTCCATCAACGGCTTCGCCCGGCGCTCCGCGACCCCGCCGCCGGCACCCGAGCCGCCGCAGGAAGCGGTGCTCGCCGAGGAGGAGTTCGAGGCGGAGGCCTCCGAAGAGATTTCCGAGGCGGTTGGCTCGCCGGCGCGTGCGCTGCAAGAGCAATTGGCGCGTGCGCTCGTCATTCCTGACGCAGACGAGGACGCGGCTCGGGATTTCGCGGATGAAAGCACGCTGCAGGAGAATTGGGGCACGGCGCTCGCGGAAAGTACGGTAGAAGCGCCGCCTGCGCCGCCGCAGCCGCTTCCCACGATGGACGCCGCCGCCGTAGCGGTCTTCCTCCTCGAGCAGGCCATGCGCGCGGATTGGGCGTCGGCGCTCTCGGCGAGCGGCGGAGAGACCCCGGAGCCCCCGCCGGCACCGCTCCCCGCGCTCGACGCGGGGCAAGCGAGGGAATTCGAGCGCGGACGAGGCCAAACCGAAACCTGGGAAAGTGCGCTCTCCGGCAGTATTGGGGAAACCGCGGAGGCGCCCGTTGCTTTGCTCCCCGATGCGGAGGACATCTCCGCCGGAGAGCGCGCGCTCTGGGAGGCGTGGACCGTCGCGCTCTCGAGCAGCATGGGCGAGACGCCGGAAACTCCAATTCGGCCGCTGCCCGCTGCGGAGGATTTCCCCGCCGGCACTCGCGCGCTGGCCGAGCTCTGGCACGACGCGCTTGCTGGCAGTGCCGGCGAGACGCCGGAGCCGCATATCCTGCCGGTGCCTGCCGCGGAAGACACGCTCGCTGGCGAGCGTGCGCTGTCGGAGGCTTGGGAGACTGCGCTTGCGAACAGCGCAGGCGAGAATTTTGAACTCGAAGTCGCGTCTGTCTCCGTCGCCGAGCATAGCGCCACCGTCGAGAGCGCAAAGGCCGAGAGCGGGGAGACTGTGGTCGCGGCGCCCGTTGATCTCTCGCCCGCGCCGCAGCCCTCACCGCTAGTAACCGAATCCCAGGAGTTCGCCGCTGCAATGGTGGAGGCGGTCGCTTTGCCGCCGCCGCCATTGCCTGCCGCAGAAGACGCCTCGGCCGGCGAGCGCACACGGGCAGAGACCTGGGAGCTAGCGCTCGCGGGCAGCGTCGGCGAGACAGCGGAACCTCGGACCGCGCCGCTTCCCGCGGCAGAAGATATCTCCGCCGTAGAGCGCAGGATGATGGATGCTTGGCAGCTTGCCCTCGCTAGCAGCGCGGGCGAGACGCCGGAGCCGCCGGTCACGCCACTTCCCGCGGCGGAAGATGCGTCGGCCGTCGCGCAATCGAGGAGGGCAGCCTGGGAGTTCGCTCTCGCTTGCAGTGCGGGCGAGACGCCGGAGCCTGCGCTCGCGCCGCTCGCCGCGGCGCAGGACAGCTTGGCCGTCGAGCGCGAGGCGGCGGAGGCTTGGCGCTTCGCCTTCGCTTGCAGCGCAGGCGAGACGGCGGAGCTGCCGGTCTCGGGACTTCCGGCTGCGGAAGGCGCCTCGGCGGTCGAGCGCGAGGCAGCCGAAGTTTGGGCCTCTGCCCTCGCTTGCAGCGCAGGCGAGACACCGGAGCCTCAAATCGTTCCGCTCCCGTTGCCAGAGGACGCAGCGGCGGTCGAGCGCGCGACGGCGGACGCCTGGGAATTCACGCTCGCGGGCAGCGCGGGCGAGGCGCCGGACGCGCTGGATCCTGTGGCGGAAGATAGCTCAGTCGGCGATCTCGCAGGCCCGGAGATTCAGGGCTCGATTTCGACAGGAACCGCAATCGAGGCGGTAGAGCCGCTGCTCCTTACTGATGTTGTGGAGCCGTTACTCCTCACTGATGTAGTGGAGCCGCTGCTCCTCACTGATGTGGTTGACCGCTCCGTGGTCGAGAGCGAGACACCCGAGCCCATGATCGAGCCGCTCTTAGAGGGAGCCGCAGTCGCTGCGGATGTGCTCGTGCTGAGCGCGGAAATGGCGCTCGCGCGGATTGATGGCGAGACCGAAGCGACTCTGCGGCAAGAGCCGCTCGCCCCGACCGGCGAGATGGTCCCGACCGAAGATATCCTCGTCCTCACCCCGGAGATGGCGCAGGAGACGCTGGAGCCCGAGCGCCGGTCGCCGCCATTGGCCGAGCCGCGAGAGGCTGCCGAGATCGATCACGCACCTGAAATCGCCTCGACTGAGGAAGCACGCGCGGAAGCTGCCGTTTCACCGGAACCGCCGGTCAAGGCGCCGGCGGTCGAGCTCTCGGCGGTGAAGAGCGAGATCGTGTTTGCGACGGAGGAACCGCCGCGCTTGCCGGCGCCGTTACCAAGGGGAATTCGGATTTATCGCGGCGCTCCGGCGCCGGGCATTCACAAAGGAAGTGGAGCGGACATGGGCGCGAACACAGAGCTTGCAGACGGCATCGCCGCGATGATCGGCGACATGCTCAACACGACGGAGTTCGCGACGCAAGCGAGCGCCAAGGCGCGGCAGGCGGAGCGCCTCGCTCCGCTAGAGCCGGGCCCTAGTACCGAGGCTTTCGACCAAGCGGTCGCGGAGGCACTCGGACGGAACTCGGCGCCGCCCCCGAAGCGGCGGGGCACGGTCGATCGCGCGCTCGCGGTTATGCTGGTTGCCATGCTCGGCGCCGGCGGGTATTTCGGCTATTCGCTCTATTCCCGCGAGCCCTCGGCGCCGCAAGCATCCGTCGACGCCGTCGCCACGGCCGCCGCACCTGCGCTCGTGCCGAGCGCTTCCGCAGTCGCGCCGGCCGAGCCCGCCGCGCCGGTCGAGCCGCGAAATCCCCTGCCAAAAGACCCGCGCGCGAAACGCGCGAAGTGACGTTATTCAGCGGCTGACGGGCTTGCCGTCGGCCTCCACGACCGCGCGCACCGCGGCGGGCTCGACCTTGATCGCGACGCCCGCGCGCTCCTGCTGCAGCAGCATCGCGACGCGGGAGTCACGGTCGGCCCAGCCGCGGTTCATCGCCTCCGTCAGCTCCTCGAGCGCGAGATTCGCCATGCGCATCGGCACCTTGAGCTCGCGGCCGAGGGCCGCCGCGAGCCCCACGTCCTTGTGCGCGAGGCGAAGCGCGAAGGCCGCGGGCTCGTAGGCCCCCGGCAGAAACTGGTCGATGAGCCCGTCGAAGGTGCGTCGCCGCCCGAGTACGCCCTGGCGCACGGCCTCGAAAAGCGCCAAGGGCTCAACCCCGCCCTTGATGCCAAGGGTGAAGACCTCCGCGAGCACTGTCTGGATCGCATAGCCCGCGCAGTTGTGGACGAGCTTCGCGACCGAGCCCGCACCGATCGGGCCGATGTAACGTGCTTGATCCGCCATGGCATCGAGCAGCGGATTGTGCCGGTCGAAGACCGCGCGCTCGCCACCGACCCAGATCGCGAGCTTGCCGCTCCTGGCGCCGCGGGGACCGCCGCTTACGGGTGCGTCGAGCATGTGGAGCCCGCGCTCGGCGAATGCCGCGCTGATGCGGCGGACCACCGTCGGGGAGTTTGTGGAGAGGTCGAAGAAAGCACCGCCTTTTCTGAGCCCGTGCAAGAGTCCGTCGGCGCCGAGCGCCACCGCCTCGACCTCCGGCGGCCCCGGCAGCGAAGTGAAGACGACCTCGACCGCCTCGGCGACCTTGCGTGGGCTCTCGGCCCACTGAGCGCCCTCCGCCAGGAAGGGCTCGGCTGAAGCGCGGCGCGCCTCATGGACGACGAGACCGTGACCGGCCTTGCGCAGATTTGCGGCCATCCCGGCACCCATGGTGCCGAGGCCGATAAAGCCCACCTGCATGCGATGCTCTCTTTCAGCGCCGATCGTCGAAGACTTCCTTGGCGAGGAGTGCGGCGGACATCGCGGTGGGCCAGCCGGAATAGAAGGCGAGGTGGGTGATGATCTCGACGATCTCGTCCTTGGTCACGCCGTTGTTGAGCGCGCGGTCGAGATGGCCGCGAAGTTGCTCGCTGCGCTGGAGTGCCACGAGAGTCGCGACGGTGATGAGACTACGGTCGCGCTTGGAGAGGCCCGGTCTCTCCCAGACGTCGCCAAAGAGCACTTTCTCCGTGAGGTCGATCAGCTTCGGCGCAAGCGAGCGTACCTTCTCGCGATTGGCGGCGGTGGCTTGTGCGGTGGTCATGTGTCCTCCCGAGGTTTGGAATGCCGGGAGGAGCGTACTCTGAAAGCGCAGACGTTCGGTAGTGGCTGGGTCCGCTGGACCGTGCGTCCTTCGACGCGCGACCGGCGAGCAGCGCCCCGTCAACGCGGGAGCGTGCTGCTTCCCGTCAGAAACTCGTCGACAGCGCGGGCGCATTGCCGGCCCTCGCGGATCGCCCAGACCACCAGCGACTGGCCCCGGCGCATGTCGCCCGCGGCGAAGATCTTGTCGACGGAGGTGCGGTAGGTGACGGTGTTCGCGCGGATGTTCTGGCGCGCATCGAGCGCGACACCCGCCTGCTCCACCATTCCCTCCTTACGCGGCCCGAGGAAGCCCATGGCAAGGAGCACGAGGTCGGCCTTGAGACGGAACTCGCTCCCGGGGACTTCCCGCATCTGCGGCCGGCCGCCGTCCTTCACCCAGTCGAGACGGATGCACTCCAGGGCCTCGACACGTCCGTCCGTGCCCAGGGCGCGCTTCGTCAGTACCGACCAGTCGCGGTCGCAGCCCTCCTCCTGCGAGGAGGAGGTCCGGAGCTTGTTCGGCCAATCGGGCCAAGTGAGGCCCTTGTTCTCCTTCTCCGGCGGCTTCGGGAGGATCTCGAGCTGGGTGATGGAAGCGGCGCCTTGGCGAACCGCGGTGCCGATGCAGTCGGAGCCGGTGTCGCCGCCGCCGATCACCACCACGTGCTTGCCGGCGGCCGTGATCGTTCCCGTGGGTGCCGCCACCGCCTCGCTGTCGCCGTGGCCGCGCTTGTTCTGCTGCGTCAGGTATTCCATCGCGAAATGGACGCCCTTGAGCTCGCGCCCGGGCACCTCGAGATCGCGCGCCCATTCCGTGCCGCCGGTCATGACGAGCGCGTCATGGTCCTCGAGGAGGGAGGCGACGCTCACGGTGCTCCCGACCTCGACGCCCGTCACGAACTCCACGCCCTCCGCCTTCATCTGCTCGACGCGACGGTCGATCAGGTGCTTCTCCATCTTGAAGTCGGGAATGCCGTAACGGAGAAGCCCGCCGATGCGGTCGCTCTTCTCGAAGAGAGTTACGCGATGGCCTGCGCGCGCGAGCTGTTGCGCACAAGCGAGGCCCGCGGGGCCCGAGCCCACGACGGCCACGTGCTTGCCGGTGCGGTGCGCCGGGGGCAGCGGATTGATCCAGCCCTCGCGCCAGCCACGATCGACGATCGCGCATTCGATTGTCTTGATAGTGACGGGGTTGTCGTCGATGTTGAGCGTGCAAGCGGCCTCGCAAGGCGCGGGGCAGATGCGGCCCGTGAACTCCGGAAAATTGTTGGTGGAATGGAGCGTCGCGAGCGCCGCCTCCCACTGGCCGCGAAAGACCAGGTTGTTCCAGTCCGGGATCATGTTGTTGACGGGACAACCGGTGTGACAGAAGGGGATGCCGCAATCCATGCAGCGCGCGGCTTGCTTGCCGAGCTCCGGGTCCGGCAGCGGCTTTACGAACTCCTTCCAGGATTTCCGGCGCACCTCCGGCTTGTCGTAGCCGCGGTCCTGCCGCTCGAATTCCAGAAATCCCGTGGGCTTGCCCATGTGAGCGGACTATTCCGCCGCCGCCACTTTCGCCGCCTGCCGCTCCGCGCGGAGCTCCAGGAGGGCGCGGCGGTAGTCTTTCGGCATCACCTTGATGAAATGCCCGAGCGCCGTCTCCCAATCCTCGAGCAGCAGGCGCGCGCGGGCGCTGCCGGTGAAGAGGTGATGGCGCTCGACCAGGATGCGCAGCCGCTCCGCATCGAAGCGGAGCATGTCGCCCATGCCGCTGTCCTCGACGCTGAGCGAGCGCTGGCGCGGCCGGTCCGGATCCTCGGCGGCCTCGGGATCGGCAGGATCGACCGGCTCCAGATCGACCATCGCGGTATTGCAGAGGCGCTGGAAGCGGCGCTTGGGATCGTAGACGTAGGCGATGCCGCCGGACATGCCCGCCGCGAAGTTGCGCCCGGTATCTCCAAGGACGACGACCACTCCGCCGGTCATGTACTCGCAGCCGTGATCGCCGGTACCCTCGACCACTGCGAGCGCGCCTGAATTGCGCACCGCGAAGCGCTCGCCGGCTACGCCCTCGAAATAGGCCTCACCCGCGATCGCGCCATAGAGGACGGTATTGCCGACGATGATGTTCTCTGTGGGCTCGCGCTTTGTCCCCGCGGGCGTGCGCACGACGATGCGACCGCCGGAAAGACCCTTGCCGACGTAGTCGTTGGCATCGCCTGTGAGCTCGACGCTGACGCCGCGCGCAAGGAAGGCGCCGAAGCTGCCGCCGGCGGTGCCGTCGAAGCGGATCGAGATCGTGTCCTCCGGGAGGCCCGCATGGCCGTGGCGCTGCGCGACCTCGCCCGAGAGCATCGCGCCCACGGTGCGGTTGACGTTGCGGATCGAGCGTTCGATGCGGACGGGCTCGCCGCGTTCGAGCGCCGGCGCCGCTGCCGCGATGAGTTCGCGGTCGAGCGCGCGCTCGAGGTGATGCTGCTGGCGCTCGCAGTTGAAGATGGCGACACCCGGCCGCGGCCAGGTCTGGTGCAGGATGCGGGAGAGGTCGACGCCCTTTGCCTTCCAGTGCTCGACCGCGCGGCGCATGTCGAGCCGCGAGACCTGCCCGATCATCTCGTTGAAGGTACGGAAGCCCAGCTTCGCCATGAGCTCGCGGACTTCTTCGGCGACGAAGAAGAAGTAGTTGATGACGTGCTCGGGCGTCCCGGTGAAGCGCTTGCGCAGCACCGGGTCCTGGGTTGCGATCCCCACGGGGCAGGTGTTGAGATGGCACTTGCGCATCATGATGCAGCCGGCGGCGATGAGCGGCGCGGTCGCAAAGCCGAATTCGTCGGCACCGAGGAGCGCGCCCACGACGACGTCCCGTCCGGTGCGCAGGCCGCCATCGACCTGCACGGCGATCCGCCCGCGCAGCCCGTTCATGACAAGCGTCTGCTGCGTCTCCGCGAGACCGATCTCCCAAGGCGAGCCCGCATGGGTGAGGGAAGTGAGCGGGCTCGCACCCGTACCGCCCTCGAAGCCCGCGATCGTCACGTGGTCGGCGCGCGCCTTGGCGACGCCGGCGGCGACGGTGCCGACGCCCACCTCGGCCACGAGCTTCACCGAGACCCGCGCGCGGGGATTGGCGGATTTGAGGTCGTAGATGAGCTGCGCCAGATCCTCGATCGAGTAGATGTCGTGATGCGGCGGAGGCGAGATCAGGCCCACGCCCGGCGTCGAGTGCCGGACGCGCGCGATGTTCTTGTCGACCTTGTGGCCCGGTAGCTGCCCACCCTCGCCAGGCTTCGCGCCCTGCGCCATCTTGATCTGGAGGTCGTCGGCGTTGACGAGATACTCCGCGGTGACGCCGAAGCGGCCCGACGCCACCTGCTTGATCGCGGAGCGCATGCTGTCGCCGTTGGGGAGCGGCTTGTAGCGATCGGATTCCTCCCCGCCCTCGCCAGTGTTGGACTTTCCGCCGATGCGGTTCATCGCAATCGCGAGCGTGGTGTGCGCCTCGCGGCTGATGGAGCCGAAGCTCATCGCGCCCGTGGCGAAGCGCTTTACGATCTCCTTCGCGGGCTCGACCTCCTCGAGCGGCACCGACGCATCCGCGAATTTGAGCTCCATCAAGCCGCGGATCGTGAGGAAGCGCTCGCTCTGGTCGTTGATCATCCCAGCGAACTCGCGGTACCCGTCGAGCGAATTGCCACGCGCGGCGTGTTGCAATGCCGCCACCGATTCAGGCGTCCAGGCATGGTCCTCGCCGCGCAGGCGATAGGCGTAGTCGCCGCCGACATCGAGCATCTCGCGGTAGATCGGGTTGCTGCCATAGGCATTGCGATGCCGTGCCACCGCCTCCTCGGCGATCTGCTCGAGGCCCGCGCCCTCGATGGTGCTCGCGGTGCCGGTGAAATAGCTCTCGACGAACTCGGTCGCGAGACCCACCGCATCGAAGATCTGCGCGCCGCAATAGGACTGATAGGTCGAGATGCCCATCTTGGACATCACCTTGAGAATGCCCTTGCCGATGGCCTTGAGGTAGTTCTTCTGGACTGCGTGCGCGTCGAGCGGCAGCGCGTTCTGCACGCGGATCTGCTCCAGCGTCTCGAAGGCGAGATAGGGGTTGATCGCCTCGGCGCCGTAGCCCGCGAGGACGCAGAAGTGATGCACCTCGCGCGCCTCGCCGGTCTCGACCACGAGGCCCGTGCTGGTGCGGAGCCCTTTGCGGATCAGGTGATGATGGAGCGCCGCGGTCGCGAGCAGCGACGGGATCGGGACGCGCTCGGCGGAGACTGCGCGGTCCGAGATGATGAGGATGTTGTATCCGTCGATCACCGCCTCGGTCGCCTCACGGCAAAGGCGCGCGAGCGCGTGGGCAAGCCCCTCGGCGCATTCGCTCGCGGGCCAGGTCGCATCGAGCGTCTGCGTGCGGAAAGCATCGCCCACGAGCTTCGAGATCGAGCGCACCTTCTCAAGATCGGCGTTGGTGAGGATCGGCTGCGCGACCTCGAGCCGGTAATGCGAGCCCGCGTGATGTCCCAGCAGGTTGGGCCGCGGTCCGATCATCGAGACCAGCGACATCACCAGCTCCTCGCGGATCGAGTCGATCGGCGGGTTGGTGACCTGCGCGAAGTTCTGCTTGAAGTAGTTGAAGAGCAGCTTCGGCTTTCGCGAGAGCACCGCGAGCGGCGTGTCCGTCCCCATGGAGCCCACGGGATCGTCGGCATTCCGCGCCATCGGCTCCAGGAAGAACTGCATGTCCTCCTGCGTGTAGCCGAAGGCCTGCTGCTCCTGGAGGCGGGCCTGCTCGTCGTTGCGCAGGAGCGGCGCCTCGCCGCTGCCGGTGTCGACGAGCTCCTCGAGCTTCACCTGCGTGTCCTTGAGCCACTCCTCGTAGGGGTGCTCTTCCGCGAGCGTGCGCTTCAGCTCGTCGTCGTCGATGATGCGGCCCTGCTCCACGTCGATCAGCAGCATCTTGCCGGGCTGGAGGCGCCACTTGCGCACGATGCGCTCCTCCGGCACCGGCAGCACGCCGGCCTCGGAGGACATGATGACGTGATCGTCGTCGGTGATGACGTAGCGCGCGGGACGGAGCCCGTTGCGGTCGAGCGTCGCGCCGATCTGGCGTCCGTCGGTGAAGGCGATCGCCGCGGGCCCGTCCCAGGGCTCCATCAGCGCCGCGTAATACTCGTAGAAGGCGCGGCGCTGCGGATCCATAAGCGGATTGCCCGCCCACGCCTCCGGGATCAGCATCATCATCGCGTGCGCGAGCGAATAGCCGCCGATCACCAGGAGCTCGAGCGCGTTATCGATGGTGGCGGTGTCGGATTGCCCGTGCGGGATCAGCGGCCACATCTTGTCGAGATCGGGGCCGATCAAGTCGGACGCCATCGAGTGGCGCCGCGCATACATCCAGTTGACGTTGCCGCGGACCGTATTGATCTCGCCGTTGTGGCAGAGATAGCGATAGGGATGCGCGAGGCGCCAGGACGGGAAGGTGTTGGTCGAGAAACGCTGATGCACCAGCGCCAGCGCCGATTCCGTCAGCGGATTGCGGAGGTCGTCGTAGAAGCTCTCGACCTGCGGCGCGAGGAGCAGGCCCTTGTAGACGACCGTTCGCGTCGAAAAGGACGGCATGTAGAACTCGGCGATCCCTGGCAGCCCACTCTCGGTCGCGAGCGCGCGCACGCTGTTGAGCGTCTGCTTGCGGATCGTCAGGATTTTCCGCTCGAAGGCGTCCTGGTTCTTGATCTTCGTATTGGCGACGACGATCGCTTGCCGGATCACCGGCATCGTCTCGATGACGCGCTCGCCGAGCCCTGTCGTGTCCGTCCCGACCTCGCGCCAGCCCAGCAGGGTCTGCCGCTCGGCTTTGATGAAGCGCTCGAAATGCTTGATCGCGGAGTCCCGCGCCTTCGCCTCGCGCGGCAGGAAGCACATCGCGACCGCGTAGCGCCCGGGCTTCGGCAACGTCAGGCCCTGCTTCGTCGCCCAGTCGCGGAGCAGCTTGTCCGGCATCTGGATGAGGCAGCCGGCGCCGTCGCCCACGAGGGGATCTGCCCCGACCGCCCCGCGGTGATCCAGGTTTACCAGGATGCGCAGGCCACGGCGAATGAGCTCATGGGACTTTCGCCCCTTGATGTTGACGACGAAGCCCACGCCGCACGCGTCGTGCTCGTTACGGGGGTCGTAGAGACCCTGTCTTGCCGGTAGATCCATCCCCGAGAGCGCTCGCACCGCCGAATTTCGCGGGCGCACCACGCGCCCGTCCCCTTCCCCAAGAGGAATCCAAAACTTTGTGACATCGACATAATGCATAACTAGGGCAGGGAACGCGACTCTTCCCTGATGGTGCGCCGCACATCTCTAGCGCCGCTATCAGCCGGCGGAGGCCCGGTCGATAAGACGCTCGACGCATTGAGCTTTTTTCAAGGCTCCTCAAGGCCATAGCAGGAAGGAGCATATTCCTCCCTCACCGAAGGGAGCGGGTGTGTTAACCTGCCCGAAAGCCCGGCGATAGCACCGGGGCGGGGCCGCGAGCCGCGGCGTCCGAACAAGGATGCCTGAGCCTCGCCCAGAGGCTCGGCCTGCCAAAAGGGGAGGGTGAACCGCGATGGATCCGATACTGCGGGGATTCGGGGTCGGGGCCTGTGTGCTCGCGGGCCTGATGGCGGCCTCGGCGGGCGCCGAGGAGCCGAAGCACGGCGGCATCCTCAAGATGTACCACCGCGACAGCCCCGCCAGCGCCTCGATCCACGAGGAGGCGACCTATTCCACCAACATCCCCTTCATGGGCGTCTTCAACAACCTCGTCCTCTATAACCAGGACGTGGCGCAGAACAGCATGGAGACCATCGTTCCAGAGCTCGCGACGAGCTGGGCCTGGAGCGCCGACAACCTCACGCTCACCTTCAAGCTGCGCGAGGGCGTGACGTGGCACGACGGGAAACCCTTCACCAGCAAGGACGTGAAGTGCACCTTCGACATGGTCATGGACAAATCGCCGAACAAATTCCGCAAGAACCCGCGCAAGGCCTGGTACGAGAACGTAACCGACGTGACCGTGAACGGCGACTTCGAGGCGTCCTTCCACCTTAAGCGCCCCCAGCCGTCATTGCTCGCGCTCCTCGCCTCGGGCTACACGCCGGTCTATCCCTGCCACGTCTCCGCCGCCGATATGCGTACGCATCCGATCGGTACCGGTCCCTTCAAATTCGTGGAGTTCAAGGAGAACCAGTCGATCAAGATCGCGCGCAATCCCGATTACTGGAAGAAGGGCTTTCCCTATCTCGACGGCATCGATTGGACGATCATCCCGAACCGCTCGACCGCGCTTCTTGCCTTCGTCGCGGCGAAATTCGACATGACTTTCCCGACCGAGGTGACGGTCCCGCTCATCAAGGACATCAAGTCGCAGGACCCGACCGCGATCTGCGTGCTCGAGCCAACCAATGTCAGCACCAACCTCATCGTCAACCGCGACAAGCCGCCTTTCGACAATGCCGATCTCCGCCGCGCCATGGCGCTCGCTCTCGATCGCAAGGCCTTCAATGACATCCTCGCGGAAGGACAGGACGACATCGGCGGCACGATGCTGCCGCCGCCGCAGGGCGTTTGGGGTATGCCGAAGGAGATGCTGCAGACGATCCCCGGCTATGGGCCCGACGTGGGCAAGGCCCGCGAGGAAGCGCGCGCGATCATGGCGAAGCTCGGCTACAGCGCTGAGAAGCCGCTCAAGATCAAGGTCTCCACACGCAATATCCCAGTCTACCGCGATCCCGCGGTGATCCTGATCGATCAGCTGAAGCAGGTCTACATCGAGGGCGAGCTCGAGACGGTCGAGACCGGCGTCTGGTTCTCCAAGGTCGCGCGCGGCGACTACTCCGTCGGGCTCAATCTCACGGGGAACGCCGTCGACGACCCGGACCAGGCCTTCTACGAGAACTACTCCTGCGGCTCCGAGCGAAACTACACGCATTACTGCAACAAGGAGCTCGAGAAGCTCTTCGACCAGCAATCGCAGATGACGGATTTCGCCCAGCGCAAGGCGCTGGTCTGGCAGATCGACAAGCAGCTCCAGGAGGACGTGGCGCGCCCGATCATCTTCCACATCCGCGCGGGGACCTGCTGGAAGCCCTATGTGAAGGGCGTCACCATCATGGTGAACAGCTCCTACAACGGCTACCGCTACGAGGATTTGTGGCTCGACAAGTGAGCCTTCGCTCGCCCCCTCTCTCCGACGGGGAGAGGGAGGACGAGCGCGCTCGGTAGGAGACCACCCGTGGTGGCCTATCTGGTCCGGCGTTTCTCGCTGATGATCCTGACGCTGTTCGGGATCTCCGTGATCGTCTTCGTGCTGCTGCGGCTCGTCCCCGGCAACATCGCGGACATCCTCTTCGACACCGCGGGGCTCATCAATCCCGCGGATAAGGCGCAGCTCGAGCGCGAGCTCGGCCTCGACCGCCCGATCCCCGTGCAATACGCGGCCTGGATGGGCGGGCTCCTGCAGGGAGATCTCGGCTATTCCTACAAGTCCGAGAAGCGCGCGGTCGAGGAGATTGCGCCGCGCATTCCCGTCACCGCGAAGCTCGCGGGGCTCGCGCTCGCTTTCTCGATCCTGATCGGCGTGCCGCTCGGCGTCGCGAGCGCCGTGCACCAGGACTCGATCCTCGACTATGTGCTGCGGGTCCTGAGCCTGAGCGGGCTTTCGATACCGGCCTTCTGGCTCGGACTCCTGATCCTCATGGCCTTCGTCGCGCAATTCGGAGACATCCCGATCTACAGCGACGAGCCGCAGAGCTTCTGGCGCGCGCTCCTCCTCTACAGCGTGCCCGCCGCCGCGGTGGGCTTCCGCAGCTCCGCGCTGGTGATGCGCCTGACGCGCTCCTCGATGCTCGAAGTGCTGCGTCAGGATTACGTGCGCACCGCGCGCTCCAAGGGCGCCTCCGAGCGCTCCGTCAATTATCACCACGCGCTCCGCAACGCGCTTCTCCCGGTCGTGACGGTGATCGGCATCGAGGCGGCCTTCCTCGTGGGCGGCCTCATCGTCACGGAGACCGTCTTCAACATTCCCGGCCTCGCGCGCTACCTCGTGGAAGCGTTGCGCTGGCGCGACTATCCGATCGTCCAGACCATCGTCATGTTCATCGCGGCCGTCGTGGTGATCGTCAACTTCATCGTCGACCTCCTCTACGCGGCGCTCGATCCGCGCATCAAATACGCGGAGTAGGGGAATGAGCCGCATGCGAAGCGGCGCCGAGTTCGGCGCGGAATTACGGAAGGCCGGTGCCGGTGCCGGAAGCGGCTGGGCGCGCCTATCCTATCTCGCCCGTCGCTATCCGCTCGGCGCGATCGGCGCTCTCATCCTCGCGGCTTTCGTCTTCGCGGCGGTCTTTGCGGATTTCATCACCGTCTACGATCCCGTCTCGACCAACGCGCGGCTCTCGCTGGCGGCGCCCGGCGCGGGACACCCGCTCGGCGCCGATTTCATGGGCCGCGACGTCTGGAGCCGCATCGTCTACGGCGCCCGCATCTCGCTTGCGGTGGGCCTGGGATCGACCGCGCTCGGTTGCGCGATCGGTGTCGTGCTCGGACTCGCTTCGGGCTATCTCGGCGGTTGGATCGACCTCGTGACCCAGCGCGTCGTCGACATCCTCCAGGGTCTGCCGCTTCTGGTGCTGGCGCTGGTGATGGCGGCGGCGCTTGGCCCCTCGCTCGAGAACACTGTCCTCGCGATCTCGATACCGCTTATCCCCTACGTCGCGCGCGTCATCCGCGCTAACACGCTGTCGCTGCGCGAGATGCCCTTCGTCGAGGCCGCGAAGGCCGTCGGCATGAGCGAGGTCCGCATCGCCGTCCTGCACATCCTTCCGAACACGCTGGCGCCGCTCATCGTGCTGGCAACGGCGCAATTGGGATCGGCGATCCTGACGGAGGCCTCGCTTTCCTTCCTCGGCCTCGGCATCCCGGAGCCGCATCCCTCCTGGGGACGGATGCTCTCGGAATCGGCCGCGGAATACGTGCGCACCGCGCCCTGGCTCGTGATCTTCCCGGGCCTCGCGATCAGTCTCGTCGTCTTCGGGACAAATCTCCTGGGGGACGCGCTCCGCGACTACCTCGATCCGCGGCAGCGCAGTTGATGACCGCCGTTCTGGAGGTCGAGGCTCTCAGCACCGTCTTCTTCACGCGCCGGGGTCTCATCAAGGCCGTCGACGGCGTCTCCTTCTCGCTCGACGCCGGCGAGACGCTGGCGGTCGTCGGCGAGTCCGGCTGCGGCAAGAGCATCACCGCGCTCTCGATCATGCGCCTCGTTCCGGAGCCGCCGGGACGCATCGTCGGAGGCACGGTGCGGCTTGCGGGCAACGACCTCCTGGCGCTCGACGAGGCCGCGATGCGCGACGTCCGCGGCAACGCGGTCTCCATGATCTTCCAGGAGCCGATGACCTCGCTCAACCCCGTCCTCACCATCGGCGATCAGGTGAGCGAGGCGATAGGGCTCCATCGCGACGTCTCCGCGCGGCAGGCGATGGCGGAGGCCGTGGAGATGCTGCGCCGCGTCAATATCCCGGACCCGGCGCGGCGCGCGCGCGAGTATCCGCACCAGCTCTCGGGCGGAATGCGCCAGCGCGTGATGATCGCGATGGCGCTCGCCTGCCGCCCCAAGGTGCTGATCGCGGACGAGCCGACGACGGCGCTCGACGTGACGATCCAGGCGCAGATCCTCGATCTCATGCTGGGGCTGCAGCGCGAGCTCGGCACGGCGATCCTGCTCATCACCCACGATCTCGGCGTGGTCGCGGAGACCGCGCGGCGCGTCATCGTGATGTATGCGGGACGGAAAGTGGAGGAAGCGGAGGTCGAGGCGCTCTTCGACGGCCCGCTCCACCCCTATAGCCAGGGGCTCCTCGCCTCGATCCCGCGGCTCCCGTCGATGGGCGGATCGCCCGAGGGCGAGGAGGCGCGACTCAAGGAAATTCCGGGGACGGTGCCCGCGCTGGTCGATCTGCCGCCCGGTTGCACCTTTGCGCCGCGCTGCACCCTCGCGGACGAGCGCTGCCGCAGCGAGTTTCCACCCTATGAGGAGAAGCGGCGAGGCCATTGGGCCGCCTGTTGGCATTCCGACCGGCTAGGGCGGGCGGCCTCGTGAGCGCAGCGGTCATCGAGGTCAGTGAGCTTCAGAAGTATTTTCCGCTGCGCAAGGGGCTGCTCCGCCGCGCCGCCGGCCGGGTCTACGCGGTCGACGGCGTGAGCTTCGCGATTGCGGAGGGCGAGACGCTCGGCCTCGTCGGGGAGAGCGGCTGCGGCAAATCGACGGTGGCGCGCACCGTGCTGCGCCTCATCGAGCCCACGGGCGGCAGCATCCGGCTCGGCGGGCGCGAGATCACGCATCTTCGCAAGGCCGAGCTCCGCCCCTATCGCCGGGAGATGCAGATCATCTTCCAGGATCCTTTTTCCGCGCTCAATCCCCGGATGAGCGCCGGGAAAATCGTGGCGGAACCGCTCCGCGTTCACGGCGTTCCCAAGCCCGAGCGTGCCGAGCGCGTCGCCTCGCTCTTCGCTCAAGTGGGGCTGAGGCCCGCGCAGATGCAGAGCTTCCCGCACGAATTCTCCGGCGGCCAGCGCCAGCGCATCTGCATCGCCCGTGCGCTCGCGCTCGAGCCCCGACTCATCGTCGCAGACGAACCCGTCTCCGCCCTCGACGTCTCGATCCAGGCGCAGGTCGTCAATCTCATGATGGACCTGCAGCAGCAAAAGCGACTCAGCTACCTTTTCATCGCGCACGACCTCGCGGTCGTCGAGCACATCAGCCGCCGTATCGCCGTCATGTATCTCGGCAAGATCGTGGAGCTTGCGGAGAAGCGGGAACTCTTTCTCCGCCCGCTCCACCCCTATACCGAGGCGTTGCTCGCCGCGGTGCCGGTGCCCAATCCGCGACTGAAGCGCGCGAAGCGCCTGGTGACAGGGGACGTGCCCAGCCCGTCGAATCCGCCTTCGGGCTGCGCTTTCCATACGCGCTGCCCCTATGTCGAGCCACGCTGCCGTATCGAGGCGCCGCAACTGCGTGAGCTTGGGCCGGGACACTGGGTCTCCTGCCACCGTCACGACAGTCGCTAGCCACCCCGGCACCGCTCCAATCTCGGGAATCTGTGACCAATGTCACATAGCCGACGGGTTGAGAGCGGTATTGGTCCCACTCGGGTTTTGAGTGACCGAAGGCGGGGTAGCCTGCCGACCGCAGCGCCTCCCCCAAAAGGACTAGTTGGAGGCCGCAAGTTGTCTTGCATCCTTCCGTATTCAGTATTTGCGCGTTGCGGGACCATGAGCCCTAAGGTATTGCTGTGACTTGGGAACCGTGGAGCGGCCCGGAGTGCTTGTTGCCGGCGTCCGGTTGCGCCCGCGGGGCGGCTGTGTGCACCGAATCGGGGGGCGAATGCAGCATCACGGGGGGGCTGGGAAGGAATCTCGGCGACGTGGAGCGGCCTTTGCGGCGATTGTGGCCGCCTTGGCGACGATGATTGCTTCCGGCGCAGCCTGGGCACAGGCGACGAGGCTCCCCGGGGCCGCGGAGCCGCCGCGCACCAGGCCCTTGCCCGATGCGCCCGTTGGCGGCGACTTCGACTTCAGCATCGAGACGCCTCGCCGCTCGCCGGTGCCGCGAGCCGTCGACGAGCTCCGCTTCGAGCTCAAGGACATCAACATCGTCGGCGTCAAGGTCTTCGCGATCGAGGAACTGCGTCCGCTCTGGGCGCCCCTCATCGGCAAGCAGGTTGGTCTCGGGGATATTCTCAACGTCGCCGACGCGATCGAGGGCAAATACCGCGAGCGCGGCTACATCCTCAGCCGCGCCTATGTCCCGCCGCAGCGCGTGGGGAACGGCGTCTTCACGATCAACGTGGTCGAGGGCTACGTGAACGCGCTTGCGATCGAGGGCGGCGACGCCGGCGTCCGCTCGCTGGTGACGGCCTACGTCAATCCCGTCCTCGCCTCGCGCCCGCTCGAGCTCGCACCGATGGAGCGCGGGCTCTTGCTCTCGAATGACCTCCCGGGCGTGCAGGCCTCCGGCCTGCTCCGCCCCTCGCCCGACCAGCCCGGCGCTTCAGATCTCGTGGTCTCGATCGATCAGACGCAATTCAACGGCGGACTCTCCGTCAACAATCGCGGCTCGCAATTCACGGATCTCTGGACCCTCATCGGCGACGCGGAGTGGAACTCGCCGCTCGGCGACGGCGATCAGCTCTCCGCGAACGTGCAGAGCGCGCCCGATCCGACGACGCGAATTCAGGGCACGATGCGTTATCAGCATCCGGTCTTCACCAATGGCATGACCGTGAGCGGCTACATCACGGTCTCGACCGGCGCCCCTGCGGGCGGCAACCTCAACGCACTCAACCTCACCACGAACAGCCTCGCGATCGGCCCGCGCCTCAGCTATCCCATCATCCGCTCGCGCGCGCAGAATCTGTCGATCGACACGGGCGTGACCTATCAGGATTCGACGATCAACTCGATCGGAACGCAGCTCACCCACGATCACTGGCGTGTTTACGACGTGGCCCTCACCTATTCGCAGGTGGGGTTCCTGCGTGGCAGCACCTCGATCACCATCGACGCGGCGCAAGGCCTGCCCTGGTTCGGCGCTACGGAGAACGGATCGACCTCGCTCTCGCGCCCCAGCGCGCGCACCGACTTCACCAAGTTCGTCGGGAGCCTGAAGCGAATCCAGGTGATTTGGGGCGGGCTCAACTTTGCGCTCAATGCGCAGGGCCAGTACTCCTTCGCGCCGCTTGTCTCGGGCGAGCAGATCGCCTTCGGCGGCGATCAGACCTCCGCCACCGGCAACACGCTGATCGGCCGCGGCTACGAGCCCAGCGCGATCACCGGGGACAGCGGCATCGGCGGCTCTTTCGAGCTGCGCTACGACACGCGCTATCCCGAGTACCGCCTGGAATCGATCGAGCCCTACGTCTTCTTCGACACCGCCAAGATCTGGAACAAGCTCGGGACCGCGGGGCTCGGAAATTCCCTCGCTTCCTACGGGGCGGGCCTTCGGCTGACGCTCCCTTACAACATCATGCTCGGGGGCGAATACGCGCAAACCCTGGTGGCGGTACCGGGCAGCGACAACGGGAAAAGAGCCAAGAAAGGCCTGCTCAACGCTTCGATACGGTTCTGACGCAGAGGACAGCAAGCTCATGCAGTACCGTTCCTCGTATTCGCTTCGTGACGTTCTGCTGACGTCGACTGCGTTGGTTGCTGCGTTGGCTGCGGGCGATCGCGCGTATGCGGGCCCCTTGGGGACGCCTTCGGTGCAGTCTGGCCAGGTGACGGTGACG
>DATJVP010000147.1:0-7141 GCA_035581425.1 Allostellaceae bacterium
CGACGGGGATCACGCCGTTGATGTTCTTGCGCATCGCCGCGGGCTGGATCCACTGGCCGTAATAGAGCTGCGGCACGAAGGTCCAGGCGAGTTGCTGGAGCTTCTCCGCGATCTTCTTGCGCTCCTCGAGCGTGTCCGCAAGCGCCCATTGGTTGCGGAGTTCTTCGTACTGCTCGTTCTTGGGCCAGCCGAACCAGGCGTTGTCGCCGGTGGCAGCATGCGCCGCCAGCAGGATCGGGTTCCCGATCGCGGCGCCGCCCGACCAGGTGATGAAAATGTTCCAGCCGCCCTTGTCGGGCGCGGCTTTGCTCGAGCGGCGCTGCACGACGTTCGACCAGTCCATCGCCTCGACTTGCACGTTGAGCCCGGCCTGGCGCATCTCCTGCGCCAGCACCTGCGCCGTGTTGCTCATGATGGCGATGTTGGTCGCCTGCATCAGCAGGATGGGCCGGCCGTCGTAGCCGGCCTCCTTGAAGAGTTGCTTCGCCTTGTCGTAGTTCTGTCCGCCCTTGAACCAGTCGTCGTTGACGCCGTTCTCCATCGGCGTCCCGCAGCCGAAATAGGCGCCGCAGGTGCGGGCGTAGGGAGAGCTGCCGAAGCTCGCCTTCATCATGTCGGACTGGTTGACGATGTAGAGCATCGCCTGCCGCGCCTTCTCGTTGTCGAAGGGCGGATGGAGGAAGTTGAGGCGGATCTGCCCGACATTGCCGAGTTTGTTCAGCACCTCGAGCTTGATGTTGGGATCGCCCTCGAGCCCGCCGAGGAGATCGAGCGGCGGGATCTCGTAGAAGTCGATCTCGCCTGCCTGCAGCGCCGCCATCGCGGTCTGCGCATCCGGCATGTTGATGTAGACGACGCGCTCGACCTTCACGATCTTGCCGCCGGCGATGCCGGTCGCGGGCTCGCTCCGCGGGACGTAGGCGGCGTTCTTGTCGTAGACGTATTGCGTCCCCGGCTTGGTCTCGTCTGGGTTCATCTTGAAGGGACCGGAGCCCACGACCGTATCGATCTTCTGCATCGGGTCGGTCTCGGCCTCTTTCTTCCGCATCATGTAGCAGATGGGGGTCGAGGTCTTCGCGAGCACGTCGAGGACGAGCCCGTATTTCTCTTTGAGGATGATCTGGAAGGTCTTCGCGTCCTTCGCCGCGATGTCCTTGACGCGGAGCATCATGTGCTGGCCGCCGCCGTCGCGCGCTGCCCAGCGCTTCAGCGAGGGGATCACATCGGCGGTGGTGACGTCGGTGCCGTCGGTCCATTTGAGCCCGTCGCGGAGCTCGAAGGTCCAGGTGAGCTTGTCGTCGGAGACGCCGTATTTGCCAACCATCTGCGGCTGCGGCGCCTGGTTGCCGTCGATGCCGAAGAGCGTGTCGTAGACCATCGCGCCGTGATAGGCGCTCATATTCGCAGTGGTCCAGATGGGATCGTAGGTGGGGATGTCTCCGTGCAGTACCGCGCGGACCGTCTGCGCGACCGAAGGCTTGCCTTGCGCACGGGCGATCGCGGGCGCGGCGGCTACGGCTGCGGCTGCGAGCCCGCCCTCGAGAACGGTGCGGCGCGTAATCCGGCTCATCTTGATCCTCCCGATCTGCTTATTTTTCCTCACGCGATATTAAGTCACTCGCGGCCGAACGCCGCAAGCGACAGTTCTCGCGCAGTGGGCGCGGAGGATGCGCGGAGGACGAAGAGGGTACGATCCCGCCTGCGGCCTGCGCGCGATCCTAGTAAATGAGGCCTGGCCGCGTGTTCTCATCCAAGGGCCAGATCGGCCGTGCTACTTTCGTATAAGGGATCTTGCGGTAGTCGCGGCTCAGGGGCCCGTCGCTGTCGATGTAGAGGACTTTCTTGGCGATGGGCCCATAAGCGGCCATGAAGTGGTTGGTGGATTTCACGACCACAATCCGCTTCTGCCGGGGATCGATGCCGAGATTGGTGAAGAGCTCGAGCCCCAGCGCCTGGGTGCGGTTGCTGATGAGCACGACCTCGATCCCGCCGAGCCGCACCGCCGCGCAATCCCCGAGCGGCACCTGCGTCGGTCCGAAGCTCTGCCAACAGTCGCGCTTCAATCCGATCACCTCGGCCATGGCGTCGACCGGCGCGCCTGACGTGGGTCCGATCTTGCCGCCGATCCGCAGCGGAAAGACCGTGTCGAGCCCGGCATCGAAACAGAGCTTGACCGCGATCGGGTCCCAGATCGGGCCGAGCGCCGCCTCCTGCGCTTGCCTCTCCAGGAGACGGCGGAGGATCGTGGTGTTGTCGGAGGGTGCGCCGCCGCCGGCATTGTCGGCGGGGTCCGCGAGCACCACCGGCGCCACGTTGCTGTCGATCGCGAGGGAGATGCCCTCGTCGACGCCGTAGAAGGTCGGCATGGTCTTGCCGCGCATCCGCACGAACTCCTCGCCGATCTCGATCGCGAGCGCGTCGGCCTTCGCCTTGTCGCCGTCGGTGACGACGAGGATGCGTCCGCCCAGTTCCTCGACGTCCGCATAGGGAAAGCAATGGCCGATCGAGATCGAGAGCACACCGTCCTTACCCTCCATCGCCTTGATGCGGTCGACGAAGCCGCGCATCAGCGGCAAGGTCGTGGGATAGCTTCCGATCTGCCGGCAATCGTACATCGACATCACCGGCTTCGCCTGTCCGCGCAGCGCCTTGAGCACGATGTCGAGCACGTCTTCCGCGCGCTCGACCACGTCGGTGTGCGGGAACTCCTTGTAGAGCACTATCGCATCGGAGAGCCGGACGCGCTTCAGCGTCAGGTGGCAATGCGGGTCGAGCTCGACCCCTATCACGCATTGGGGCCCGACGAGGTCGCGCACGCGCTCGATGATGTCGCCTTCGACGTCGTCGTAGCCGTGCGCGACCATGGCACCGTGGAGGCCGAGGAGCACGCCGTCCACCGGTAGCGCCGCCTCGAGCTCGCGGAGGATCGCGTCGCGCATGAACTCGTAGTCCTTGCGCACGGTGGTGCCCGCGGGGCTCGCGGCAAAGCAGCTCCCCTCGATAAGCGTGAATCCCTCCTGCTTCGCGCGCCGCCGCGCGACCCATAGCGGCGCCGTACACATGAGCGGGGTATCCTGCGGATGCTCTCCGGGTCTCAGAAAGACGCTCTCCTTGTAGCCATCGAGGCTCGTCGGCAGGGGGGAGAAGGTGTTGGTTTCGGTCGCGATGGTCGCGGAGAAGAGACGCATGAGGGCTCCAAGCTGGGAGCCCCGATTGAAGCCTCGGAGTGCCGCGCGCGCAAGCGCAGGCAGTCCGGGCCGGGAATGAGGGCTGTGAAGGCAATCACAGGCAATGCCGGCGTGCCGAGGCCATGATCGCGCTCTGCTCGGCAGACGGAGGCCCGATCATGAGCGAGAAATGGGTGGATTTCCTCTCCAGCGCAGCCCGCGCAAACCTCGGCGGTCACGTCGCGGCCGTCGCGTTCTTCGCCGTGGTGATCGTGTCAGAGCTTGCCTTGATCCTGCGGCTTGTCGAGCCCTGACCGACGCAGTCGCCCTCCCGCGCGGAGCGCGGGAGGGGAGCCTCAAGGTGCGTTTGCGGGTAACGGAAAATCGTCGATGCCGAGGCCGACGACACCATCGCGAAAATCGCCGGCGGCGTAGCGGGCGAGTGCCGCAGCCTCGATCGTGCTGCGGTGGCGCTCGAAGAGCTGCTCCGCAATCTCCCCGACATCGCCGCGGATGCGGCTCAGGCGTTGCAGCGCCTCGAAGGTGACGCAGGCGCAGACCTCCGTGCCGGCGGCTCGGAGCTTGAAGTTGACGGTGCGCCGCAACGGATCGACGACGCGGTCGCGCGTGGCAAAATCGGTCACCATGTCCGTCTCGGAGTGCTCGATGCAGGCCCTCCCCAGCTTTGGCCGAGGAGGGCCCATCGCGTCATCGCCCGCGTGCCCCAGGGTTTGGGAGATCATGGGCACGAGCGACCCTATCAGCCTGATCCCCACGACGCGGCCGCGGCTGTGACTTCGGTTACAGGGAGGCCGGACTTATGTCGGTGATTTTCGTGTGATTGCTAACCTTCCTCTTCCGCGTGCCCTGGGAGAGACTTATGCTTGACGCACCGTTAGGTGTGCCTACACTCATCCTCCATGGCGGTCGATCTCTGGGAGACGCGGCAGTGTCACTGCCTTGCGGCGCGTAGGCGGGCGAGAGCGGTGACGCGACACTTCGAGGCGCGGCTCCGGGAGCACGGGCTCCGTGCGACGCAGTTCTCGATCCTCGCGGTGCTCGCCCTCGCGGGGCCCATGCCGATGCGGCGGCTCGCCGCGATGCTCGGGCTCGAGCGCACGACGCTCACGCGGAGCGCCACGCTCCTGGAGCGCGAAGGATGGCTCAAGACGGGACACACGAAGGATGCGCGCGAGCGACCGCTCATCCTGACGCAAGCGGGTCGACGCAAGCTCGAGGCGGCCTATCCTTCCTGGAAAGCCGCGCAGGATTCATTGCCCAAGGAGAAGTAAGCATGGCCCGTAGCAGCAGCAAGAAGCCGGTAGCCCGCAAGAAAAAGCCCGCCGCACGCGCGCGCGGGAAGGGGCCGGAGACGCTTCTTATGGTTGCGACGCGCAAGGGCGCCTGGCTCTATCGCGGCGATGCCGCGCGGCGGAGCTGGAAGGTCGACGGGCCGCATTTCCTGGGTCACATCGTGAATCACGTCATGCTCGACCCGCGCGACGGCAAGACCTTGCTCGTCGCGGCGAAGACGGGGCATCTGGGCCCGACGCTTTTCCGCTCCACCGACTTCGGCAGGAGCTGGCAAGAATCGAAGCAGCCGCCGGCTTTTCCAAAAGTGCCGGAAGGACAGAAGGGACGCAGCGTCGATCACACCTTCTGGCTCACGCCCAGCACCGCCAGCGAGCCCAATGTCTGGTACGCGGGCACCTCGCCGCAGGGCCTCTTCCGCAGCGAGGACGGCGGCGCGACCTGGGAGGGTGTGACGGGCTTCAACGATCACCCCAACATCACCGCGCTCATCGGTGGGCCGCAGGACGGCACGCCCGACGGACCGAAGCTCCACTCCGTCATCGTCGATCCCCGCGACGCGCGGCATCTCTATGTCGGCATGTCCGGCGGCGGCGTCCATGAAACGCTCGACGGCGGCCGGAGCTGGGAGCCCATGATCAAGGGCATGGAGGTCGTAGAAGGCTTCAATCTGGACCCCAGCAACTACGCCTTCCACGATCCCCACTGCGTGCGCATGTGCCCGAGCAATCCCGACCGGCTCTATCAGCAGAACCACTGCGGCATCTACCGCATCGATCGGCCCTCGAAGGAGTGGACGCGGATCGGCCGCAGCATGCCCAAGAAGGTCGGTGACATCGGCCTTCCCATGGTCGTGCATCCGCGCGACGACGACACCGCCTGGGTCTTCCCGATGGACGGCACGATGGTTTGGCCGCGCACGAGCCCCGGCGGTTTCCCCTCGGCCTATGTCACGAAGAACGCCGGCAAGACCTGGCGGCGGCTCGATGCCGGAATGCCTCCGCGCGACGCCTGGTGGACGGTGAAGCGCCAGGCGATGGCGGCAGACACGCGCGATCCCGTCGGCATATACTTCGGCACCACCAGCGGCGAGGTCTGGGGCAGCCGCGACGAGGGCGAGCGCTGGGCGCCGATCGCGCGGCATCTCCCGGAGATCTACGCAGTCGAGGCGGCGGAAATCGGATGAGGCGGCGATGCAAGTCCTGATCCCCAGCGTGCTTCTCTCCTACACGAAGGCGAAGCACGTCGAGGCCCGGGGTGCGACGCTCGCGGAGCTGCTCGCAGATCTCGACCGCCAATATCCGGGCATCCGCTTCCGCATGATCGACGAGCAGGACGCGATCCGCCGTCACGTCCGCATCTTCATCAACGGCGAGCAAACCTTCGACCTCGTCCACCCGCTGCGCCCCACAGACTCGCTCGCGATCGTGCAAGCGCTGAGCGGGGGGTGAGTGCACCGCATATCCGCCGTGCGCCCTTCGACGCGCTTCGCTTGCTCACGGTGAGGTAGATTGTGTCCCCTTGAAGATGGCGATTTAGAGCGCACCTCATCCTGAGCAAGCGAAGCGCGTCGAAGGACGCAGGATCTCTTTCCAGCCACCAACCCCAAAGAGGAAGCCCCACCATGCCCTACTCGATGTCCAAGGCCTCGATCCCCGTCTTCGAAATCGAGCTCAATGCGCTCTCAGGCGTGCTCGACAAGGGCGCGGCGTTCGCGGCGGCGAAGAAGCTCGCGCCGGAAGTGCTCCCGAGCTATCGCCTCGCGCCGGACATGTTCGTGCTCGCGCGCCAGGTGCAGGTCGCCTGCGACCAGGCGAAGAACGGCTCCGCGCGCCTCGCTGGCGTCGAGGCGCCGAAATTCGAGGACAACGAGACCACCATCGATCAATTGAAGGCGCGCGTCGCGAAGACGCTCGCCTACATCAAGACGCTGGACGCGCGCCAGATCGACGGCGCCTCCGACCGCGAGATCGTGTTCCCCTTGGGCCCCAACAAGGCCAGCATGAACGGCGCCGACTACCTCACCCACTTCGTGCTGCCGAACTTCTATTTCCACGTTACTGCCGCCTATGCGATCCTGCGCCACGCAGGCGTGGAGGTCGGCAAGCGCGATTTCCTCGGCCAGATCCCGATGAAGATGGTCTAAGGAGCGACGACATCATGTGCGAGCGTTGCGACGAGACGGCGCTCGCGCGCCGTTCATTCCTGGGTCTCGCGGCGGTCGCCGCCGCGAGCCTCGCGCTTCCCGGCGCGGGCTTCGCCGCGGCGAAGGTGAAGCCCAAGCCCGAGAATGTGTTGACCCCCGACGCCGCGCTCACGCGCCTCATGAAGGGCAACGCGCGCTATGCCGCGGGCAATTCGACGCGGCATGATTTCCGGCATCAACGCGAGGCGCTGGTGCAGGGGCAGAACCCGTTCGCGGGCATCCTGAGTTGCGCAGACAGCCGCATCGTCCCCGACTACACCTTCGACACCGGCCGCGGCGATCTCTTCGTCTGCCGTGTCGCCGGCAATTTCGCCGACGACGAATCGATCGCGAGCTTCGAGTACGGTGTCTCGGTGCTCGGCGTGCCGCTGATCGTCGTGCTCGGCCACCAATCCTGCGGCGCCGTCGACGCCACGATCAAATCGATCAAGGAGGGCACAACCCTCCCGGGCCATCT
>DATJVP010000148.1:0-3242 GCA_035581425.1 Allostellaceae bacterium
ATCCGCCCGAAGATGCAGCCGGAAGGCCATCCCTCGGGGGATTTCCTCCTGCAAGGCCCGGCGGATCACTCGGTGCCGGGACTCGTCAATCTTTTCGGGATCGAATCGCCCGGACTCACGGCATCCCTCGCCATCGCCGACTGCGTGCTCGGCCTTTGCTGACGCTCGGGTATCGTTGGCGCCCGATGCCCGTACCGCCCATCTACACTACCTCGGCGATCCGCGAGATCGAGGCGCGCGCCGGGAAGGCCAGGCTCATGGAGCGGGCGGGCCTAGCCGCCGCCGAGCGCGCGCGCAGCCTGTGCGGCGACACGTCGCGGTCCGACCCAAAGGCCACCTTACTGCAGAGGCTCGACGGCAAACGTGCGCGGCGCCTCGCCGCGCTGCCAAGTGTCCCACATCGTGGCGTAAGCCGACTCGATGTGTCGACGGAAGCGGTCGGTGTCGAACAGCGGCGCCGTGGACCGGTTTCGCGCGAGTTTCGCCCTGACCTCCACGAGATCGCTGGGGTTGCACGCGAACCGTAGCGCGAGCGCCTCGTACGCTTTAAGATCAGTTGCGATGAGCTCGGGCAATCCTACCGAGCGCAAGAGGCTTCCCGCCACCCTGGCAGCGAACGTACGCCCCGGACATGTGATCAGCGGCAGGCCCGCCCAAAGGGCATCGCTCGCGGTAGTGTGGGCGTTGTATGGTAGCGTATCGAGAAAGAGGTCCGCGCGCCGCTGGCGCGCCAGATGCCTATCCGTCTGTATCCGCGGCGCGAACACCAGGCGTCTGGGGTCCACGCCCCGCGCCCGCGCTTCCTTCTCAAGATTGCGATGCGCCCCGGCCGTATCCTCCAGCAGCCACAGCACGCTCCCCGGTACCTGCTCGAGTAGCCGCATCCATAGCGAGTACATCGCTGGAGTGATCTTGTAGTTGTTGTTGAAGCAGCAGAACACGAATCCGTGGTCTGGCAGCCCGAGTTCCGCGCGCGAAGGTGTGGTGTCCGCGATCAACCGTTTGTGATCATTCGCCTGATAGCAATCTGGGAGGTACACAACCTTCTCCGCAAAGAAGCGCTGGTCCTCTTCTGGCAGCACGAACCGGTCGACGAGGATGTAGTCGAGGAAATCAGCGCCCACGGTGCCAGGAAAACCGAGATAGCCCACCTGGATCGGCGCCGGCCGGTGAGCAAGGATGCCCGGCCGGCTCTCCTGCGTATAGCCCTTCAGGTCGACAATGATGTCAACCTCCGAGTCCCGCAAGAGTTTCGCCGCCTCGATATCCCCCAACGCCCGCAGATCGAAGAAGCGATCAAAGCTCCGCAGCAGCCTCGCGCGGATCGCGCTGCCGTCGTCGGTGCCGAGCGAGGCGCCGATGATCTCGAACCTCGAGCGGTCGTGCAGCTCGAAAAGCCCTGCCATGAGATGGGCGGTCGCGTGATCGCAGAAGTCCGCCGATACATAGGCAACCTGTACCTTGTCGTGGTGGTAGCGCTCCCCTTTCCATACCGGCTCCCGTTTCTTCACGCGGTCCCCGTAGAAGATCTCGGCACATCGCCGCTGCTCACCGAGGTCCTCGGACAATGCGGTCAGTGCAAAGGGCTCGACCACCGGCGGTCCATCGCCGATCATAGCTCGCAACGCCGCCGTCTCGGCCTCCCACGAGTCCCAGCTGCAAATCATCATCTCGCTCCACAGCAGAGCTCCCAGTGTGTACTTGTGCTTCGGCATGATTTCGAGCGCTTCCCGGAAACGGGCGATTGCTTCGTCGTGGCGCGATAGCCTCTGGAGCGCAATTCCAAGGTTGTGCTGAGCATCGGCCGATCCCGGATCGAGAGCGATGGCCTTGCGGAAATGCTCCGCCGCCTCTTCGAGCCGGCTGCACTCCTGGCAGGCCGCCCCCAGATGGAGCAGTGCCTCGAAATGGTCGGGCCTGAGCAGGAGCGCCTTCCGAAGGTGCTCGATGGCCTCCTCGTGTCGCCCCTGCGCCCGGTAGATCATCCCGAGTTGCGCATGTGCCTCGGCGTCGTCGGGGTTGAGGGACACTGCAGACCGAAATGCCCGAGCGGCTTCCTCGATGCGCTTCATCCGCCGGTACGCGATACCCGTGTTGGTCAGGGCGTCCGCGTTGCGCGGGTCCCTCGCCCTGACCTTTTGAAAGCATTCGATCGCCTCCTCGCTGCAATCCATCTCGTCGAGGGCGACACCGAGGTTGTTCAGGGCCGGCAAGTATTCCGGGTTGGCCGCCAGCGACCTGCGATAGGCGGCGACCGCCTCTCCCCGCCGCCCCGCAGCGGCGAGCGCGGAGCCGAGGTTGTTGTGCACCTCGAAATCGGACGGCGCAACGCGCAGCGCCTGGCGGTAGCTCTCGATCGCGTCGTCGAAGCGGCCCAGCTTTTTGAGCGCATGGCCGAGGTTGTTGTGCGCCTGGGACAGCTGCGGCTCGAGCTCGGCGGCTCTGCGAAAATGCGCGGCCGCTTCCTCGAAACGGTGCAGCTGGACGAGCGCGGTTCCGACGTTGAGGTGGGTTCCAGCCGAGCTGGGATCGCGCTCAAGTACCACGGCGAGCACGCGCAGCGCCTCCTCGTGGCGAGACTGTTGCATCAGCGATACCGCGAGGAGGTTGTGCGCAAACACGGCGAAGGGCTCACGGGGGTGGGCAACCCTGCGCAGGAGGTTGCGCGCGATGGATTCCGCCGAGCCGGGATCCCCGCGCTCGAGCGCCTGCCAGCCCTCCATGAGTTGCCGCTGCTGTCGTTCCGGATCTGCCATCGCGTGAGCGCCTCGGTACCGCGCGAAGTATCGCACACGACGCTCGGGTATCATGGGCGCCGCATGCCCGCGTCGCCCATCTACACCACCCCAGCGATCCGCGAGCTCGAGGCGCGCGCGGGATCGGCGGATCTCATGGAGCGGGCGGGCCTGGCCGCCGCGGAGCTTGCGCGCAGCCTGTGCGGGGACACCGCCCGGTCGATCCTCGTGCTCGCCGGGCCGGGCAACAACGGCGGCGACGCCCTGGAAGTCGCGACGCATCTCAAGCGCTGGTTCTTCCGCGTCACCGCGGTCTTCGCGGGCGACCGCGGAAAGCTGTCCGGGGACGCCGGCGCGGCGCTGGCAAAATGGGAAGCCGCGGGCGGAACCCTCCTCGACGCGATTCCCTCGGGCGCACGCTTCGATCTGGCCGTCGACGGCCTCTTCGGCATCGGCCTCAAGCGTCCGCTCGAGGGGAGATACGCGGCGCTGGTGGAGCAGCTCAAT
>DATJVP010000149.1:0-10004 GCA_035581425.1 Allostellaceae bacterium
CGCGGGCCTCAACGTCACTTCAGTGCAGAACCCGTTAACCACCCTGCCGGAAGCGGTGGCCAGCGCGCAACGAGTCTTGGATCGTCAGGACGGACCCACGGTGCTTGCGGGACATTCGTTCTCCGGAATGATCGTGACCGAGACCGGCATGCACCCGAATGTTTCGGCCGTGGTCTACGTAGCCGCGCGGGCACCGGATGCCGGCGAGGACTACTCGGCCCTGGCCAAGAAGTTTCCCGCACCTCCCGCATCGGCGGGAATCGTGTTCGACGGTGAGGAGGGCCGACTGACCGAGGCCGCTTTCCTCCGAGACTTCGCAGCCGATGTCCCGGAAGCGAGGGCGCGAGTGTTGTACGCGGTACAGGAACCCTTTCAGAAGTCTCTGCTCGCCGGCAGGGCCACGCAGGCCGCCTGGCGGACGAAGCCCAGCTTCTACGCAATCTCAAAGGACGATCGGACGATCAACCCGGACCTGCAGCGCTTCATGGCCAAGCGGATGAACGCGCGGGCAATCGAGGTGCAAGCCAGTCACGTGTCACTCATCTCACAACCGCAGGTAATCGCGGGGCTGATCCTCGAAGCGGCGGGGCAGCAAGCCTAACTCGCCGGCGCCAATCGGTGCGATAGCGGTGCACGCTCTTGTGGTGGCCGCTCGGGCGCAACAGCAGGTGAGGCCCTCGCCCGGCATCGGCGCTTACCGGCGATGTCCGCGCCTGCCCTGGCGGTCTTCTATCTCGCGGTGATGCATTTCTCTCGCATGCGGTTCAAAGCCGTCGACAGTGTCCAGGATGGTCTCGGAAACACTGCCGGGCACAACGTGCTCCCACGCGAAGCTAACGCCCGCCGCCTGAATGCGATGATCGGAGGGGGCGAGTCCCACCCACGTCCTTGATTCTTCAAAGCTGGGCGCCCGAACTTGTCCGAGTTTCTGGGTCAGAATGCACGATTCTCCCCGTAACCCCCCCGAGTAACTGCGCAAAGAGCCCGGATACTTGAGTCGCCGATCCCTGGGGTCGCGTGTTGGGATAGAAACCCAAGCCCAACACGCCATCGGGGGTTAAGGCGATGAAGACAGGACTTCTACCGAGCGCGGGAACCGCGCTCGCGGTGATTGTGAGCGGACTGGCGCTCTTTGCACCCGAGCTCGCCTTCGCGCAGGCGACCACGTCTCCGTTCCTCACGGGCGCGACCGCGCTTCAGTCGAACATCCTCGCCTGGCTGACCCCGATTGCCATCATCCTGGTCATGGTGCTCGGGGCCATGGCGATGGCCAACCGAATTTCCTGGGGATGGTGTATCGCCGCCATTTTGGGGATCGCCATCTCCTTCGGGTCCACCCAGATCGTGACCTGGGTCCGGGGCATGTTCGGGGTGTAGCTCCCATGAGCGATCAGAATCCGGGGCTCACCGCCGATCCGCTCTTCGTCGGCGCCACGCGGCCCCCGATGCGCTGGGGGGTGACGTACTCGGCCCTGTTGGTGAACGGTGTCGTGACGATGGAGATCTTCCTCCTGACCCGCAATCTCCTCGCGCTTCTCCTCGCCGCGCCGATTCACGGGGTGTCGGCGCTCCTTTGCGCCCGGGACCCGCGGTTCTTCGATCTCGCGCTCCTCTGGGCCCGTACCCGGATCCCGGCGCTGCTCGCGAACGCCCGGCACTGGCGATCGAGCAGTCACTCGCCGATCCCGATCGATCTGCCGAACGCGCGCGGGCGGCGCCGGACCGACATGCCTGTCGCAGTCGTCACCTCGCTTCCGGTGCGGCGCGGATGAGCGCCGTCGCTCGCGAGGCCCTCGCCCGCCGCGAATCGTTCGCGGCCGAGCGGATCCCATACCTCGCGCACGTCCGGCCGCACCTGGTGAAGACCGCGTTCGGGGACTACGTCCAGGCACTTCGCCTCTCCGGCGCGAGCTTCGAGTGCACCGATGACGAGACCCTCAACGCCTGGCACGAGCGGCTGAACGTCCTCTGGCGGAACGTCGCGAGTCCCCAGGTCTCGGTCTGGACGCACGTCGTCCGCCGGCGGGAGGTGACGGAAATCTCCGCGCCGGCGGAGGACTTCGCCGGCGCGCTCGAGCATCGCTACCGCGCGAAGCTTGCGCAGCAGACGCTCATGGTGAATGAGCTGTACTTGAGCCTCGTGTACCGCCCGACCTTAGGCGTCGCCACGGGGCTCACGTCCAAGCTTCTCAAGCACACGCAAGCCGACGCTTCGGCGTGGGAACTCGCCGATGCGATCGAGGCGTGCGAGAAGCTCCGCGACACCGTGAAGGCCTCGCTCCGTCGCTACGACCCGGAACCGCTCACGGTCTACTCGCGGGGCGAGCGGGCGTACTCGGGGCTCCTTAACTTATTTTCCACTCTTATTAATGGAGAGGCCCGCGAGGTTCCGCTCCCGCGCGCCCCGATCAACGAGGTGCTCGCGACGTCCCGCGTGTCCTTCGGCACCGAGGTGCTGGAATACCGTCTGCCGACGGCCACCCGCGCCGGGGCGATCCTCGGCATCAAGGAATATCCCACCCCGACCGTCGTCGGGATGTTCGATCGGCTCCTCTCCGCTCCTTTCCCGTTCGTCCTCACGCAGTCCTTTGCTTTCTTAAGCAAGGCGGCGGGCCAGTCGCTCCTGCAACGGCAGTACAACCGCATGGTGAACGCCGGGGACTTCGCCGTCAGCCAAGCGGAGGAGCTTAAAGAAGCGCTCGATGCCTTGACCAGCAATGAGTTCGTGATGGGCGATCATCACTTCTCGCTCCAGGTCCTGACCGACGAGCGCTTGGGGAGCGGGGAGGGGGCCGAGGCGCTCATCCGACGCGGGCGCGCTTTGAGCGATTCGGTGGCGCTCGCGCGCTCGCTGCTGGCCGACAGCGGCATGACGGTCGCGCGGGAGGACTTGGCTCTCGAGCCCGCGTTCTCGGCGCAGCTCCCGGGGAACTTTCCGCTGCGGCCGCGGAAGGCGCCGATCACCTCGCGGAACTTCGCGGCCATGGTCCCCTTCCACAATTACCCTGCCGGGCGGCAGCGCGGCAATCACTGGGGGGACGCTCTCACGGTGCTCGAGACGAGCGCGCACTCGCCGTTTTACTTCTCGCTCCACGCCTCCGACCCCGCCGATCCCGACGGCGGCTCGAGGAAGGACACCGGCCACACGCTCATCTGCGGGCCGACGGGCTCGGGGAAAACCGTCTTCATCGGCTTTCTCCTCTCGATGCTCGCGCGCCAGGGCGCGACGCAGGTGGTGTTCGATAAGGACCGCGGGCTCGAGATCCTGATCCGCGCCTTGAATGGTGCGTACTGCCCGCTCAAGAACGGCGAGCCGACGGGCTTCAATCCCTTGAAGCTTAGCCCCACGCCGGCGAACGTCGAGTTCCTCAAGAGCTGGCTCCGGGTGCTGCTGCGCCCTTCAACCGGGGTGCTCACGGTGCGCGAGCAGGCGGATCTCGACTCCGCGCTCCGCGGGACGCTCGCGCTCGAGCTCCCGGCGCGACGGCTCTCGCGCCTGGCTGAGTTTCTGGACTCGACCGATTCCGAGGGGCTCTACGCGCGCCTCACTCCCTGGTGCACCGCTCAAGGGGGCGACTATGGGTGGGTCTTCGACACCGAAGTGGACCTCGTGGTCCCGCGCCTCTCGGAGAGTGCGACGGTCGGGTTCGACGTCACGGATTTCCTCGATCACGAGGTGACCCGCACGCCCGTCACGCTCTATCTCTTTCATCTCGTCCGGCAGCTCCTCGATGGGCGGCGGCTCGTGTGCTGGATGGATGAGTTCTGGCGGCTGCTCGCCGATCCCGCTTTCGAGAGCTTCGCCAAGGATGGACCCAAGACCTGGCGGAAGCTGAATGGCGTCATGGTGCTCGCCACCCAAAGCGCGAGCGATGTGCTCGCTTCCCCGATCAGCCGGACCCTGATCGAGCAGACCCCGACCAAGGTCTTCTTCCCGAACGCCGACGCGCACTCGGGCGACTACCGCGACGGCGGCCTCGACCTCTCGGAGCGCGAGTTCCGGGTCGTCAAGACGCTCGAGCCGGGCTCCCGGCGGTTCCTGGTGAAGCAGAGTCACGAGAGCGTCGTGTGCGGGCTCGACTTGAAGGGCTTCGACGCCGAGCTGGCCGTGATCTCCGGGCGCCGCAGCGCCGTCGATCTCATGCACGCCCTCATCGCGGAGTTCGGCGCGAGCCCGCGAGAGTGGCTCCCCCCGTTCACCCAGCGCGTGCTTCATTGACCTTAAGGAGGTGTCCCATGTGGCGAAGATCTTTGGCGGCTCTTGTCCTGGTCAGCTTCCTGAGCTTGGGCGCCGTACGCCCGGCCGCGGCCCAGTGGGCCGTGATCGACGTCGCCGCGATCCAGCAGCTCGTCACCGAGGTGCAGACCTTAAGTCAGCAGCTCGCGACGGCACAAAGTCAGCTCTCCCAGGCACAGAGCGAGTTCGCCTCGATCACGGGCAACCGCGGGATGCAGCTCCTCCTCTCCGGGACCGTGCGGAACTATCTGCCGACGGATGTGACGACGCTCACCCAGGTCATGAGCGGCTCCTCGGGAAGCTATCCGGCGCTTGCGGCGGCGGTCACCTCGCTCGTCGGCTCGAACGCGATCCTCACGCCCGCCCAGGTCGCCTCCTTCTCGCCCGTTGAGCAGGCGCAGCTCGCCGCCGCCCGGCAGTCGCCGGCGCTTCTTTCCGCGCTCGCGCAAGCCGCGCTCTCGAACTCGAGCAGCCGCTTCACGGCGCTTCAAACCCTGATCACGGCGTTGGGCGGCGCCTCGGACCAGAAGGCGGTGCTCGATCTCAACACGCGCGTCGCGGCCGAGCAGGGGATGCTCCAGAACGAGGCGACGAAGCTCCAGGTGCTCTATCAGCTCGCGCAGTCCCAGGAGTGGGCGCGGGTTCAGCGCGTGCGCGAGCAGGCGATCGCGGGGCAGGGGTCGCTTAGAACCCTTTCGCCGATGGGACTCTAGGAGGCACTTGAGACTCCCATGGGCTTCTTCGCCGAATTCAACGCGTGGCTGAACGCGCTGCTCGCCGGCTACATCGGCGACGCCGTCGCGCGGATCGCCGCGGCGCTGGAGCCCGCGATCGTGACGCTCGGGATCCTCTACGTGATGGTCTGGGGGTATCTCCAGCTCACCGGATCGATCGAGGAGCCGTTCATCCACGGCGTGAAGCGGATCGTGACACTGGCGGTGATCCTCGGCTGTGCGCTGAACCTCTGGCTCTATAACGAGGTGATCGTCGACACGTTCTTCACCGCTCCCGCGCAGCTCGGCGCGGTGATCGTCGGCGCCTTCGATCCCGTCGGCATCATCGACCAGATCATCTTCGAGGGCGGGGATGCGGCGAACCTGCTGCTGCAGCAGGGAGGGCTGCTGGATGGCAACTTCGCCTACTACCTCGCGGGGATCGGCGTCTATCTCATCGTCGGGCTCACCGCCATCTACACGATCTTTCTGCTCGCGCTCTCGCGGATCGCGCTCTCGGTGCTCCTGGCCCTGGGTCCCCTTTTCATCGCGCTCCTCCTCTTTAATACGACGAAACGCTTCTTCGAGGCCTGGCTCGCGCAGCTCGCGAACTATGCGTTCATCGCCATCCTCGCGGTGCTCATCGCCGCTCTGATGCTCCGCGTCGTGACGGTGGCGGCTCAACAGGCCGTGAGCGAGGGAGGGTCGATCGACATCGCGAGCGCCGTGCGGGTCTGCATGGCCGCCGGGCTCACTTTCCTCGTCATGCGTCAGGTGATGCCGATGGCGGCGGGACTGGCGAGCGGGCTCGCGCTCTCCTCCTTCGGCGTCGTGAGCGCGGCCTTGATGTGGGGATTGGGGAGCGCGATGCGCGGGAGCGGGCAGTTCGCCCGCGGACTCACCGATTCCACCACGAATCCCAGGGATCCCTTGACGCGCATGGCCGGACAGCAGGTGCGGGCCGGGGTCCTGCGCCTCGCCTCTCTCCGCTCCCGCGAGAACGCCGTGCGACGGAGTGCCTGAGCCTATGAAGACGCTTCTTCAAGCCTCGCTCGTGACTGTGCTCCTTCTCCTCGGCTGCGCCTCGCACCCGAAGAAGGTCGATTGCGAAGGGAGGCTCAAGCCCATCAACGCTCCGGCGTCGGCGCAAGCCGCGGCGGCTCACCCATGAAGCCCGATCCGGCGCTCGAGGGGTATTTCGCGGAGGCCGCCTCCTGGGACCTGGATCGCCGCCGGCAGGGTGAGCGCACGGTGCGCCTCGCTCTCGCGGTCGCGGGCGCCGGCTGGCTCGCGGTGCTCGCCTTGAGCGCGGCGCTCCTCGTCCTCATGCCGTTGAAGCGCGTCGAGCCCTTCCTCGTGCGGGTCGACAACACGACGGGCATCGTGGATGTCGTCCCGGTCTACGCCGGCAAGGGCGCGTTACCCGAGACGATCACGCGGTATCTCTTGACGCATTACGTCACGGTCTGCGAGCGGTTCAACTTCTCGACCGCCGAGAGCGACTACGAGGAGTGCGGGGCGTTTCATACCGCCCAGAGAAATGCGGCCTGGTATGCGCTCTGGAACCCGGAGAACCCGGCTTCTCCCTTGAACCTCTACAAGGACGGCACCAGCGTCCGGGCGCAGGTGAGCTCGATCACCTTCTTCAAGCGCGCGAGCGGGATCACGGATCTCGCGGAAGTCCGCTACGTGAAGTCGAAGCGCACCGCGGGGAGCGCCGCCGAGGAAACGACCCACTGGCTCGCGACGCTCCAGTACGCGTACGCCGAGCCCTCGACGGACGCTAAGACCCGGCTCGTCAATCCCCTCGGCTTCAAGGTGATGGATTTCCATGCGGAGCCCGAGGTCCTGAACGAGTCGCCGGCGGCGCCAGCGACGGCGAAGCGGTGAGGGAGAGTCCATGAGAGCGCTCGCGCTTCTCTTGATCAGTGTCGTCGCCGCCTCCGCGCTCGCCGAGACGAGCCCGGCGCCGGGGCTCCTGGACGCACGCATCCGCACGGCCGCCTACAGCGAGGACGAGGTGTATGTGCTGAAGGGCTTCGTCGGCTACCAGACGGATCTCGAGTTCGAATCCGGCGAGACGTTCGTAGGCCTCGGCGCCGGGGACATCGAGGGGCTCTCCTTCGTCGCGGAGGGCAATCACCTCTTCCTCAAGCCTAAGGCCGCGAAGGTCGGCACGAATCTCACGATCGTGACCTCGCGCCGGACCTATCAGTTCGATTACTCGGCGAGCGCGGCTCGCCCGGACGCGAGCCTGCCGGTGACCTATGTGCTGCGCTTCACCTACCCCGCAAGACCCAACGAGGCGGCCGAGGCGTCGGACCGCGCGCTTAAATCGAGCCAGCGCCTCCGGAACATCGACTACTGGTACTGCGGAGATCCGACGCTCAAGCCCCTCGCGGCCTCCGACGACGGGGTCCACACGCGCTTGACCTTCCCGGCGAGGGCCGAGCAGCCGGCGATCTTCGTGCTGAACGAGGATGGCTCGGAGTCGCTCCTCAATTTCTCCATCGACGAGGGAGAGGTGATCCTCCATCGCGTGGCGCGGCGCCTGATCCTCCGGCGCGGCGCGCTCGCCGGCTGCATCGTGAACCAGGGCTTCACGGGGTCGGGGGAGCGCCTCAAGTCCCACACCGTGTCGGACACCGTCGAGCGGATGACGCCGGAGGTGCGCCCATGACACGGGATTCGAAGCGGGAAGAGGGGGCGCCCGTCCCACTCGGCGCGTCGCCTGCGAGCCCCGCCTCCGAGCCGGAGCCTCCGATCGCGGGGGACCGTGGGATCCCGTCCGTCAACCGGGTGCGCTCGGTGCAGTCGCGGGTCTCGAGCCTCCTCGCCTTCGCGCTCATGTCGACGCTCGGACTTGGACTCCTCACCTGGTACTACGCGAGAACCTTAAGCCGCCCGCGCGAGGCACAGCACGCGGCGCAGGCCGCGGTGAAGAATCGCGCCCGGAGCGAGATGGCCCTTCCGTCGCTGGGTCCCATTGCCTCGCCCTTCGACCGGAAGGATCTACCGCCGGCGAAGGATGCTGCGGCTTCCTCCGATCCTCCGGCGATCGAGCAGGTCTTAGGTCCCGCGCCGCCCCTTCCCACCACCCTGACTCCTGCGATGGCGCAGTCCTTCGGTCCCGCGTCCGTGGCCCCCGGGACGCCCGCGCAGAAATCTCCAGGCGAGCTGGCCTTCGAGCGTCGGCTCGCGGGACCTGCGTTTGCGCGGAGCTCGAAGGAGGAGGCTTCGGGCGCGGCGGCGCCGCTCTTATCGCAGCCCGCCGACCCGGTTGGAATGCCGACCGCAGGTCCCCGGACGGGCGCCGGCGCGGCCGATCCGCCCCAGGCACTGAACGCGTTGCTGCGCCCGACGGTGACGACGGCCGTCGCGGCGTCGGTGCTGCCGACGCGGCGGTTCCTCCTGCCGAAGGGCGCCTTCATCGACTGCACGCTCGAGACCGCGATCGATTCCACGCTCCCCGGGATGACGACCTGCATCACGGCGACCGACACCTTCAGCGCCGATGGCACGGTGGTGCTGCTCGAGCGGGGCACCAAGCTGGTCGGCGAGACGCGCGGCGAGGTCGCCCAGGGCGCGGCGCGCGTGTTCGTGCTCTGGACCGAGGCGCGCACCCCGACCGGCGTCGTCGTGCCGTTGAGCTCCCCCGGGACGGATGAGCTCGGTCGCTCGGGGTTGCCGGGCGAGGTGAACCGGCATTTCTGGGACCGATTCGGCGCAGCGATTCTTCTCACCGTCATCAACGGAGCGGTACAGGGGGCGGTCAATCGGGAGAACGCGAGCGGCTCGGTGGTCGTGAGCCCGGCGGCATCCACGGATGTTATGACGGAGGTGCTGCGGGGGACGATCGGTATCCCGCCGACGGTGAGCAAGGCGCAAGGAGCGCGCATCCAGGTATTCGTCGCGCGGGATGTGGATTTCAGGTCCGTGTATGCGCTCCGCATCGCGCAAGTCTCGCCCGAGGCCAAGCCGTGAGCGCTGCCGTCGCGGTCGTCGACGCGGGCGCCGCCTCGGCGCTGGAGCTGAACTTAAGGCCCCTTCGACCGCATCTCGATGACCCTGCCGTCACCGAGCTCTGCATCAACCGCCCGAAGGAGGCCTTCGTCGAGACGCGAGAGGGGTGGGAGCGCCGGGCGCTCCCGTTTGCGGACTTCGACTGGTGCCGGCGGCTCGCCAAGCTGATCGCGAACTCCACCCGCCAGAGAGTGGACGAAGAGGCCCCCATCCTCTCCGCCTCGCTTCCGAGCGGAGAGCGCGCGCAGCTGGTGCTGCCGCCGGCTACCACCCAGGGCACCGTGGCCATCACGATCCGTAGGCCCTCGGAGGCCGTGTGGACCCTCCGGCAGCTGAGCGAGCGCGGGATCTTCCGCGCGACGCGCCGCTCGAGCACCGCGCTCGATGAGACCGAGCGGGAGCTCCTTCGGCTCCTTAACTCGCAGCAGTACGAGGCCTTCATGCGCCTCGCGGTGGCCTCGCGGAAGAACATCCTGGTCTCGGGCCCCACGGGTTCGGGCAAGACCACCTGGACCAAGGCGCTGATCCGCGAGATCCCCACCCATGAGCGCCTGGTGACGATCGAGGACGCGCAGGAGCTCGTTCTCGACGACCACCCGAATCACGTCCGGCTCTTCTACTCCAAGGACGACCAGGGGCTCGCCAAGGTGACGCCGAAGCAGCTCTTGGAGTCCTGTCTTCGGATGAAGCCCGACCGGATTCTCCTGGCCGAGCTTCGCGCGGAAGAGGCGTTCGATTACCTAAGGAACGTCAACTCCGGTCACCCGGGCTCGATCACGAGCATTCACGCGGGGAGCTGCGAGCTCGCGTTCGAGCAGCTGGTGCTGCTCGTCAAGCAGAGCGCGGGCGGGCGCGAGCTCGCCCGGGCCGACATCAAGAGCCTCCTCTATCTCCTCGTCGATGTCGTCATCCAGTTCGGCGTCGAGGGACACGAGCGCTTCATCAAGGAAATCTGGTATGAGCCCGAGCGGCGGCGCCGCGGCCTGGCCGAAGCCGGGTAGACCGGCCTCGCGCCTCGCGCTCAAGGCGCT
>DATJVP010000150.1:0-61362 GCA_035581425.1 Allostellaceae bacterium
CCGGTCCACGCGCCTTTCACCGTGACGTCCTCGAGGTAGTACTCCACGAGCTCGCAAATCCGCGGGCTTCCGTCGACGTGCGGGACGATCTTCAGGAGATAATTGGGCGCAGCCAGCGACTTCGCGACGGCCGCGACGTCAGCACCAGCGTGCTTGAAGCCCATGGTCGCGGTAGCGACGCGAACGGGTCCATAGTCGAGAGTTCCCACGAGCGTATCGATCTCGGTCTTCAGGGTGGGATTGGCGAGCTTCTTCGGGAAACCCCAGAGCTCGCGCCCGCCCGCGATCGGCGGCTCGTCGTTCAAGAACATGCAATGCGAATACCCACCTTTGCGTCCCCTGAACGACACGGGAATCACCTGGCCGCTTTCGGTGTAGTCGCCAAACCCCGTCGAATCCGGCATGCGGATGAACTCGAACTTGACGAGGTCGCCATCCGGCTCCAGCGGCTCCGGCACCACCGCGCGCAAGCGCTCTGGGCTCGTTCGGTAGGTGATGATCAGGAACTCGCGATTGACGAACCGATACGGGCCAGGAGGATAGGCCGGGCTGGTCAGGGGCATCGCAAATGCGCGCTCGCGCACCTCGTTCTCCTTCATATCCGCTCTCCTCTCCGTTTGCGCCTCATACGTCGCTGTCCGAACCGAGGTCGAAGGTCGCGACGACATCGAGGGGTGCTGGCCGCTCGAGGGCCGCAGGCACCCGCAGCGTGCGCACGGCGTCGTTGTAGCCGGCGCGCCAGTGATCGTTCATCGCCGTGCGCGAGAACGTATAGTCCTTGGCGAACCCCTCGTAGTTCTGCGAGCGATAGATGAGGTGTACGATCTTGCAGACGTGCCGGTTCGCCTCCGATGCGAGGCGTTCCACCTCCGGCGCTTTGCGCAATTCCTGCGGCAGCTTCTCAATCAGGTCCGCGAGCGCGCTATGGAAGCGTGCCGCGTATTTGAAGGTGTCGGTCGCAGCGCGCGTACGGCTCGAGTATTGAATCTCCTTCTGGCGCGTCGCGACGTCGACGGCGTTGCGGGGAAGCTCGCCATGGGCGCTCCAGAGATCGATCTGGAACGCGAGAGTGTCCTCGTGCAGGCCGCGCTGTAGCAGCCAGAGCAGCGGCGTGTTCGAAACCAGACCGCCGTCCCAATAGTACTCGCCCTCGATCTCGACGGCAGGAAAGCCCGGCGGCAACGCACCGCTCGCCATCACATGCTGGGGCCCGATCGTATGCTCGGCGGTGTTGAAGTAGACGAAATTTCCGGTCCGTACATTGACCGTGCCGACGCTGAAACGGATCTTGTCGGAGTTGATGCGGTCGAAATCGACCAGACGCTCCAGCGTCGTCTTGAGCGCGGCCGTGTTGTAATAGCTCGTGGCTTCGGGAGTCCCAGCGGGATGTAGCCAAGGCGGCCCGTTCCACGGCTCGAAAAATCCGGGCGCGCCGGTCAGGAGCGCGGCGACGGCACTGACCTGATTGAGGTAGCGATGCCCGGCATCACCGCGTGCAACGACCGGACCGATCGTTCCCTCGAAGCTCCAGGGATTGGTGGTGATCGTCTCCCAGAACTCGCGCAACCGCGCGACACGCGCCTCCGGGGGATTTCCGGCGATGATCGCGGCGTTGATGCCGCCGATGGAAATGCCGGATACCCAATCCGGATGCAGATCCGCCTCCGCCAGCGCCTCGTATACGCCGGCCTGATAGGCCCCGAGCGCGCCGCCGCCCTGCAGCAGCAGGGCAATGCGCTCGTAAGAGGGCCTCGGTTGCGAGCGGTGCGATTTCTTAGCCAGCACCGGAGCCCTCTTCTGGGCGTCGCCCGCGCCTTTTTTCGGCCTCTCACGGGGTGGAGTCGGTGCGCCTGTATCCATCGCATGTCTCCAACGCAGGTTGGCGGCGCGGCTTCGCAGACGGGGCAGCCCAAGGATGGCGGCGAAGTGGCCGCAAACCGGCCACGATGGTGCACCCGCGAAGGCTCGCTGCAACGCAAAAGGCCGTGAAGACGGCGCCCTGTCAAGCCCGTGCGCGCGTCGCGACCCCAGCGGCGCTCGCGCGATGGCCAGTCAGCCGGGCAAAGCCTGAGGTTGAGGTTTCCAATCCGTCAGCGGCAACCCGCCACTGGCGGCCCGTGATAGTCGCTGCCCCCTGGACGGTTCTGGTGAAATGCATCCGCGCACTGCGCCGAGCGAACCGGGTGGCCCTCACGCGCCGCAACTCGGGCTCGGATTGCAATCGACAAGGGCTAGCGCTCGGCCTGCTCTACCACGGGCGCCGATAGGTCAGCCGCTGCCGTGTCCGCCCATTGCGCCGAGCGACGCGTGGGCTGCCCAGCATTCAAGCCATAGGGCACCAGTTCGATCTGCACCTTACGCGCGCCGACGCGATCGGCGACGATCGCAGGTGACGGGTCGACCAGCGTCATGTGCTTGTCGATCGTTGCGGGATCGACGTTGGCGGCGACCAGTGCGCGCACGACCGCGTCGGCACGCTCGGCCGCCAATTCGGCGTCACGCCGAGTGCTTCCCGTCGCCGAGCCTTCCACGACGATGCGCGAGGGCCGCTCGGAGCGCACCGCTTTTGCAGCCTGATCGACGATGCCGCTCGCATCCGCACTGAGGGCCGACTTGTTGGACTCGAAGTACACGTCGAACGCACGCGTCTGCGAAGGTTGAGCGGCACAACCCGACACGATCGCAATCATCAGCGTTGGGATAAGGCCACGCATGGAATCCTCCTTTTGCGGTCGAGACAGAACGCGTCCGCTAGCTCACTCGGCCAATCGACTGCTCTGAATCGATCCAGAGTGTCAGCCGTGCCTAAATGTCAGAACGTGAGGGGCGGTGGTCCGGTTCCAGCGAACCGAACCACTCGGGCACCCTATTGCTGTCGCCAGACGGGCTTGCCGAGATCGACCTGCGACGGGGTCGTCACCATACCCGCCACCGCCCCGGCGCCTGCACCGATCGCGGCGCCGGCGAGAGGGTTGCCGACCATGGCGCCGATCGCGGCGCCGCTTGCGGCACCTATGCCGGCGCCCGAGAGGCCACGATCTCCGACCGAAGTCCCACACCCCGCGAGCGCCAACGCGACGATCACTGTTGCGGCACGCAAAGACACAGTCATGTTGATCTTCTCCGTGTCAGTGGTGAATGGAATGGTCAGCCGCGGATGGAATGACACACATCCGGGTCCTGCAATTTGGTGCACGGCGCCGAAACGTGAAGGGGCAAAAAGGAGCCAAAATCGCTATCGACGGATGCGGCGGCTCCTCCCCGTGGCAATATTGTGGTTTCAGCGCACTCGATTGGGACAGCACCTTCGACAGTCTCTCCAAAACAAGCGCATCGACGACTTCGGTCGGTTGGTCGACAATAGGGCCTTGCGGGAATTTCACGGCAGGAGAAGCCCGATCGTGAGTTACGCGTCCGCGACCGAAAGCGATCTATCCCTCATTCCTGTCATCGACATGGCACCCCTCGCCGCGGACGATCGCGCGACGATCAGCGCCGTGGGTCGAGCGTTGTTCGATGCAGCAGAGCGAGTGGGTTTCTTCTATGTGCGGAACCACGCAGTGCCTCCGAGATTGATCGAGCAGGTCTATGCACTCTCCCGTCGGTTCTTCTCGCTTCCTGCCTCGGCAAAAGAGAGCGTCCGGATCAACGCGCTGCACCGCGGCTTCCTCTCGATCGGGCAAGCCCGCATGTACGAGCAGGCGCAAGTGGATCTCAAGGAGAGTTTCATTTGGGGTCCGGAGCTGAGCGCGGACGATCCCGATGTCGCCGCGGGAAAACCGCTCATGGGCCCCAATCAGTGGCCTGCGGCAATTCCTGAGCTTGCGCCCGCGCTCATGGAGTATTCCGCGGCGGTCATGGATTGCGGGCGCAGCCTGCTGCGAGCTTTCGCCGTGAGCCTTGGGCTCGATCCCGATTTCTTTCGCGAGCCGTTTCGCAAACCGCTGGCGCGCTGCTCGCTCATCTACTATCCGCCGCAGCGACCGGAGAGCGGAAGCGAGCAATTCGGTGTCGCGCCGCATACCGATTACGGCGGTCTGACGCTGCTACATCAGGACGACACCGGAGGATTGCAGGTGCGCAACCGCTCCGGCGAGTGGGTGACGGCCCCGCCGATCGCGGATACGTTCGTCGTAAACATCGGCGATCTGATGGCGCGTTGGAGCAATGATCGATTTGTCTCCACTCCGCACCGGGTGGTCAATGCATCCGGGCGCGCACGATACTCGGTCGGCGTCTTCTTCGACCCGCATTTCGACACCGTGATCGATCCTCGCGACCTGCTGCAAGGCGGTGCGCCGCGTTATGCACCGGTGACCTGCGGAGACTACATCCTCTCGCGCTTCAACAAGACGTTCAATTACCGCCGGCCGAGCTGAATCTGCGCTCGAGACGGGCGAAGGCGACCGAGCAGGCATAACAGATCGCAAGATACATGGCCGCGACGGTCAGCCAGACTTCGAAGACCGCGCCGGTGGTGACCGCGACCTCGCTAGCCGAGAAGGTGAGTTCCTGGATCGAGATCAGCGAGACGATCGACGACGTCTTGATCAAGCTGATGAATTGCCCCGCGAGCGGCGGAAGGATGCGCCGAAAGGCCTGCGGCAGAAGGATAAGGCGCAGCAACTGACCCCGCGACAATCCGAGGGCGCCTCCCGCTTCCCACTGTCCCCGCTCGATCGATTGGATGCCCGCGCGCACGATCTCCGTGACATAGGCGCCCTCGAACAGCGCCAGACACATCAGGCCCGTGAGGAAATTGACGAAGAGCTTGGGGTCGCCGCAGAGGAAGTCGATCGCTGCCAGTGTCGTTGGCGAGGCCTTCGCGACAAGACTCTCAAGCTCCAGCAGAGGGACGAGCTGGCTGCTGATGAAGAAATAGAAGATGAAGATGAAGACGAGGGGCGGCGTATTGCGCACCAGGCCCACGTAGAGAAATGCGGCGAAGCGCGGCGCCAGCGAGCGGCTGGTGCGAAAGATACCCATGACCAGCCCAAGCGCGGCGGCCCACACGATACCCCAAATCGCCAGGCGCAGCGTCGTGAAGAAGCCCCGCAGCAGCAGATTGGCGACCCATACGCCACGGTCTGCATCCCACCGCACGAGATAGACCGCGATCCGCGACCAACGCCAATGATAGTTGAGAACGTCGTTGATCCGATAGGCGACGATCGCGGCAAAGCCTGCGACCGCCGCCAATACGAGAACGTCAATCCAGGAGAAGCGCAGCGTGCTTCTCGACGCAGGCGGAGCCGCCGTCGGCACTGCTGGCAATATGTCAGGACGAGGCTTGGAGCCCGCCCGAGCGATCCGTCATTGCTTTGCCACTTGCTCCTTCCAAGCGTTGCCCTTGAACCAGTAATCGTGCCGCTCGGCGAGCCAGCCGTTGCTGGTGTTGAAGAGTATCCAGTTGTCGAAGAAATTGATCGCGTCGGGATCGCCCTTGCGCACCGCAAACGCCTCGTCCGACTTCGTCAGATTCTCCTCGGTCGGCATGAAGAGGACGTCGGGGTTGTCCAGGGTCCACATCTTGGGCTTGGGAGCGCTGGTAATGACGGCAAAGGCGTTGCCGTTGAGCACTTCCTGAAGGCACTGCGCCTCGTCGTCGAACTGACGGAGCGTGACCTTCGGGAAGACTTTCTGTGCTGCAACGCAGGTGCTCGTTCCGCGGCGGCAGGTGATCGTCACCTTGGGATCGTTGAACTCGTCCAGCGATTTGAAATTGCCCGCGAGCTTCTTGTTGGCGGTCATCTGCTGTCCGGAATGGGCGTAGGGGATCGTGAAATTGACCGTGAGGTTGCGCTGCGGCGTGATCGACATGCCGCTGATGATGACGTCGAACTTGCCCGCCAATAGGGCCGGGATGATCCCGTCCCAGGCCGTTGGAACGAATTCCGTCTTCACACCCATATCGGCCGCCACTTTGTTGGCGACGTCGATCTCGAAGCCGATCAGCTCTCCTTTCGTGTCGCGCATGGACCAAGGCACGAATGTCGAGAGACCCACGCGCAAGACCCCGCGCTTCTTTATCTCTTCGATGACGCTGCTGCTCGAGAGCTGCTGACGGATGTCCTGTGCGCGCGGCGCCGCGGTGAATGCAAACATCAACGCCAAGGCCATCAGCAAGATCCGGCGGATATCGGTCACGGCTCAGTCCTCCCCTGTTTAAGTGCGTCTGGAGATCGCGACGCGCCGCTCGAGCCGGCCTGCCACGGTGGACAAGCTTACGGTCAGAACGAGATAGATCGCCGCGACGGTGAACCAGATCTCGAAACTCATGAAGGTATCCGAAATGATCGTCCTGCCCTCGTTGGTGAGGTCGAAGATCGCGATGACGCTCACGATCGACGAATCCTTGATCAAGGATACGGCCTGGCCGGTGAGCGGCGGCAGCATGATCTGGATCGCCTGCGGCAGGATTACCCGGCGGAATTCGACGTAGCGGCCGAGACCGAGGCTCCGGCTTGCCTCCCATTGCCCCTTGGGGACCGACGCGATGCCCGCACGAAAGATCTCGGCGGCAAAGGAGCCCTCGAAGAACGCGAGGCAGAGAATGCCCGTCCAGAGCCGCCCGATCCCCAAAATCGGCGCCAGGACGAAATAGAACAAGTAAAGCTGAACCAGCAGCGGCGTATTGCGGATCAGTTGGATGTAGCCGCCCGCGAGGAGGCGGCCGGCGAAAGAGCGGGACGTCCGCAGAAGCGCCGTCACGAGGCCGATCACGAGCGTCAGCACGAGGCCTGCGGCGCTGATCTCCAACGTCACCATGAGGCCGCGCACGAGCGGTCCCCAGATTATTTCGCCGTCGACGATGCGGACGATGAATTGGGGGACACGGTACCACTGCCAGTTGTAGCCGAAGGCACCCGCACCGGCGACGACCAGCCACGAGATCCCGCCTATCACAATCGCGAGCTGAGCGAGATCGAGCGTCAGCCGCCAGCTACCCCCTCGTATGGCGCGGGCCAGGGGCACTGTCCGACCGCTAGAGCTTAAAGGCGCGCATGCGGCGCTCGATCTCGGCTTGGCGCTCGCCGTGAGGCAGCGCTCGGGTTGCCGCCGCGACCTCGCCAACGCGACGGCCGATTTCGCGCTGAACAGCCAAATCGTCGGCATTGGATGTCGGATACCGGATGATGACGTCGCCCGCCATGGTCGGGATCTGACCGGCGCTGTTGCGCGGCAAACTCGGCAGTTCTTTTCCGGCCGCGACGGCGCGAATGCCGTTGCGCAGCATGCGCCGCATGATGGCGACGCCCGTATCCGTCGTGCCCAGGGTCTCGCCGGCGTGCACGGTGATCGGTCCCTGGCCGATTTGCGCCTCGTAGTCGCCGGGCAAGCGTTGCCCTTCCGCGTAGCTCCGCTCGCTGCCGGTCTGCCCGAGAAAATCGATCTTATTCAAACCGACTTTGCCGCGATCGCCTTTGCCGCCGAGATCGAGCGTCTCGTTGAAATGCCGCCAGCCGATGATTTTGCAGCTCGTATTGTCGGTCGGCAGTGTCCATTTGCTGATGCCGACCCGGGGAAAGAATTTCTCGCGATCGGGATCCTGATAGATGTCGGGGGGCTGCGCGAAATTCGGCATCAGGACCTCGGCGGTGCGCGCCCACACGTATTCACCCCAGCGCCGCGTGTTGGTGAGATAGATGCCGCTGTCCCCTTCCATCCTGTGCCATTCGACGATCGGCAGCGCCCCCCAGGCGGGATTGAAGTGCGCCCTCGTCACACGCGTGTGCAGAAACACGCTATGGAACGGATCCATCGGGTTTTCCGCGACCTGCAGCCAATTGCAGGGATAGTCGATCGAATAAGGGACGAGATCGTTGTCCGGCAGCTCGAAGGTGTCGAAGATCGGGAACTCCGGCTTGCTCTCCGGCGGTCCGAGATAGGCGAACACGAGGCCCTTGTAGTCGAGCGTGGGATAGGCGCCGTGGCAGACGGTCGCGCGGATTGGGCTCGTCGGAGGCTCGCCCGGGGTCTCGAGAATGCGGCCGTCGATGTCGAAGAGCCATCCGTGGTAGCAGCATCGCAGGCCGCGCTCCGCCGGGATGCCGTACTCGAGCGAGGCGCGCCGGTGGCTGCAATGCTTGTGCAACAACCCGATCCGTCCGCTGCGATCGCGGAACAGGACGAGCTCCTCTGCGAGAACCTTTATCAGGAGCGGCAAATCCCCGATCTGCGAGCTCATCGCCACCGGGTGCCAGAAGCGCCGCATATATTCGCCGCAGGGGGTCTTCGGCCCGACATGCGTGAGTTCGGCATCTTCGCGGGCATCGAGGATGCGATGATAGCCGCCGAAGGGCTGACGAGACTGATCGATCGACTGCGCCACGTGCCCCAGACCGTGCGAGCATTGCTGAGGCAATCAGACTGAAGCAAATTCGCGAGTTTGGCGAGGGCGTTCGTATGCTAGAGATCAGGGATGCGCGCGAGCGAGGCGCGAGGAATTTTTGAGGCTTCTCGTCGAAAGGCAGGTCATCCGTGGGCGCATGGATCTACATGGTGCCGGTCGCAGAAGCGACCGGTGCAGTGAAGGAGATGTACGAGAAGGTGAAGACCCCGCACGGGACGGTCGACAACGTCATGCGGGCCCATAGCCTGCGACCCCATACTATGGAGGGACATCTCGTCCTTTATCGGAGCGTGCTGCATAACCCCAACAACAAGCTGCCGCTCTGGTTCCTGGAATGTGTGGCGACCGCGACGAGCTTGCTCAATCGCTGCGACTACAGCTTCACTCACCACTGGGCGAATGCGCGCAAGCTCCTCGGCGACGACGCGAGAGCCGCTGGGATTCTCGAGGCATTGCGCGAGGAGAGGCCGGACCGGGCCTTCGGCGGCAAGGAGCTCGCGCTCATCCGTTACGCCCAGAAACTGACGCGCTCTCCCGGTACGATGGAGCGAGCGGATATCGAGGCCTGCCGCAATGCCGGCGCCGACGACGGCGAAATTCTCGAGGTCAATCAGGTCTGCGCTTATTTCAACTACTCGAACCGCCTGCTCAACGGTCTCGGCGTCGATACCGAGGGGGACGTCGTCGGCTTCTACGCATAGAAACTCGCAATCCCTGAGGCGATGAGTTGGGCAATATGGTTATAATAGTATCCTAGATTAACCTCGGCGGCAGCACGCTGCGCGGTCTCACAATGATCCATCCCCTCGACGATACCACTCCCCTGCCAGAGCCCTATGCGCGTGGCGCACCACCGCGGCTCACCGCACCCCCGCTGCGCGGCAGCATGAAGGCGGATGTCGCGATCGTCGGCGGCGGCTACACGGGCCTCTCGACTGCGCTTCACCTTTCCGCCGCGGGCGTCGCTTGCGTCGTGCTCGAAGCGAGAGAAGTGGGTTGGGGCGGGTCCGGCCGCGCGTTCGGGCAAGTGGTTCCCTATGCAAAGCACGACCACGCCCACGTCCTCGCGCATTTCGGGAATGACTGGGGCGAGCGCATGATCGCGATGCTCGCGAGCGGTCCCGATCTCGTCTTCGAGCTGGTGGAACGGCACGGAATTGCCTGCGACGCCGTGAGGAACGGCCTGATCTTCGCCGCGCACACGCCGGCCAATGCCGAGATGCTCGAGAAGCGAGCGAAATTCTGGCAGGCGCGAAACGCGCCGGTCGCATTCCTCGATGCCGCGGGCGTCACCGAGCTCACCGGCAGCACCTACTATCCCGCCGCAGTCGTCGATCGCCGCGGCGGCTGCGTTGAGCCCATCTCCTATGCGCGCGGCCTTGGCCATGCGGCGGTCAAAGCTGGCGTGAGGATCTTCGAGGCGAGCCGGGTGACGCGCCTCGACCGCCGAGGGGAGCGCTGGCTCGCGCGCGCGGGCGATGGCGAGGTCGAGGCGGATACCGTCGTTCTTGCGACCGATGCCTATACCGACGCTCTCTGGCCGGGCCTGCAGCGGTCGCTGATCCCGCTCCGCGGATATCACCTCGCGACGGCACCGCTGAGCGAGAACCTGCGCAAGACCATCATGCCCGGCGGCCAGTCGCTAACCGACACGCGCCGGCTCTATTCGGCGATCCGGTTGCGGTCGGACGGCCGGCTCCAAGTAAGTACGGACGGGCCTTCCTTCGACGCGAACGCGGGCGCCTTTTTGGGCAAGGCCGTCCGGCGTATTCAAAACCTCTTTCCCCAGCTCGGCGAGCCGGTCTGGCAGAGCGAGGTTGCGGGCTGGGTCGGGATGACGACGGACCAGTACCCGCATTTGCACAATTTGGCTCCGGGCGCCTGGGCGGCGGTTGGCCTTTCGGGTCGCGGCATCGCGTTCGGAACCTTGCTCGGACGCGAACTCACCAAGCGCATCCTGGGCAAGGCCGAGAGCGAGTGCTCGATGCCGATGACGACGTTGCACGGCAGTCTCGTTCACACGCTGGCCCGGCCGCTGGTGGGCAGCCTCTTGAATTGGTACCGATTTCGCGATCGGGCGGAGCTCGCGCGAGGCTACGTCGGCGGCGTCAAGGCGTGAGGGAAACCTCGATTTCGCCGCTCATGTAGAGCCGCGCGGGCCCAGCAAGCGTGACGCGCTCTCCGCGCCAAGTGCATTCGAGCCTGCCGCCGCGCTTGGAGAGCTGCCGCGCCTGGAGCGTGCTGCGTCCCAGGCGTTGCGCCCAGAATGGAACGACTTGCGCGTGCGCGGATCCCGTCACGTGGTCCTCGGGGACGCCCTTCGCCGGCGCAAAATAGCGCGTCGCGATATCGCAGCCGATATCGGAGGCGGGCGCCGTCACGATAATCCCCGGCGTCTCCTGACGAGCGAGCGCCGCGAAGTCCGGCTCGATCGCGGCGATCTCCCCTGCGCTCTCGAATACGGCGATGAAATAGGCGGCGCGCAGCACCTCGCGGGGTGCGGCACCCAGCGCCTCCGCGAGTCCCGGCGGCTCGGGGCATGGGTGCGGCGGGCGTGCCGGCAGGTCGAGTGCGTAGGACTCGCCATTCCGGAGGACCTCCAACCGGCCGGCCGGCGAGGAGAAGGCGACGGATTTCCGCTCGGGCTCCAGCCGATTGAGTACGACCCACGCCGCGCCCATGGTGGCGTGACCGCACATTTCCTCTTCGACCACGGGCGTAAACCAGCGTAGGCCATAGGATGTGCCCTCCCGCACGACGAACGCGGTGGCGGCGACTGCGTTCTCATTCGCGATCGCTTGCATCCGTTCCGCCGGCAGCCAATGCGGCAGCAGGCAGACGCCCGCGGGATTGCCGGTAAACTCGCGTTCCGCAAAGGCGTCGACGATGAAGAACGGGATTTTCACGCGAGCCGTTGGCGGCCGAAGAGCGCGCGGTCAGCGGACGCCGACGGTCTCGGCTTGATAGACCGGAGTCAACCAATGCCGATATTTCGAGACCTTGCCCGCCGCAATCGCGAAATAGAGATCCTGCACGCGCTTCGTCAGCCGCCCGACGGCTCCGTCGCCGACGGGATAGTGGTCGACCGAAACGATGGGCTGCACTTCAGCGCCGCTGCCGCAGAAGAACGCCTCATCGGCGATATAGACCTCGCTGCGGTCGATCTCCCGCTCGAGCACGGGCACGCCGATATCCTCGCGGAATAGGTCGATCAAGGTCGTCCTGGTGATGCTTTCCAATATGTCGGCCGTGACCGGCGGCGTGATGACGGTACCATCGCGCACCATCATGAAGCAGGAGCCGGGGCTCTCCGAGACCTTACCCCGGTCGTTGAGCATGATCGGCGTGCCGAAGCCATTGAGCCGCGCCTCTACATGGGCGAACCGCGAGTTGTGATAATTGGCCCCCGCCTTCACGCGCGACGGGCTCGCAAGGTCGGAATTGCGTCGCCAGGTGCTGACACAGCTCTTGATGCCCGAGAAGATGGATTTCGCATGTGGCCGGCTGAAGGCAAGAACGAACACGCCGGTTCGGATCTCTTCCGGCCGCCAGGCATAAGCCTCGCCTTCGCCGAAGTAGACCACCGGGCGGAAGTGCACGCCTCCGGTAAAGCGATTCTTCCGCAGCAACTCCGTGAAAGCATCCGTGAGCTGAGCGTCGCTGTAGGGAATCGACATCCGCATGATCTTGGCGGATTGCCGGAGCCGCTTGAGGTGCTCGGCGTTCTTGAAGATGTAAAGCTGTCGCTCGTCATCGTTCCAATAGCCGCGCATGCCCTCGAACACGTTCTCGCCGCGTAGCACGGCCTCGGAGGAGACGTGCAGGGTCGCTTCGCTCCAGGGAACGATCTTGCCGTCCATCCACACGAAATCCGCGGTCTCGGTCATCGGGTGCAATCTCCAGGGAAGGATGAGCCCTTGCAGGGAAGCGCAAGCGGCATCGGGAAATATAGTGTAACGATTTCCTTCGCACAACGAGCGCACGGCGCATGCCGCGCGCTGAACCCTAGCGCTTGCCAGACAACCCCTTCCGACGGCCCAGCTTGGGATTCGGCGACGCATGCATTGCCCCGCCGCGCCTACCCACGGACTTGCGCGCGCCGCCTTTGCTCAGCACTCCCTCGCTCGCATCCAAGTGCCGCAGGGCCCGCCTGGTCGCAGCCGCCGCGTCTCCTGCCTCGATCGCTTCGAGGATCTTTCGATGGATTTTGGCGATGCCCAGCGCTTCAGCGGCATCGCCGGTGTAGCCCATCTGAACGACGATCTGCCGAATGAGGCCCGCGATGATTGCGATGACGTTGTTGTGCGCGGCTTCGCCGAGCAGGGCATGGAAGAGGTTGCTTTGCGCACGCACCGTCTCGGTATTTCCGGGGTCGCGCTCGATCATTTCGATGGTGCGCCGGATGCGCGCGAGATCGGCCGCGGTCGCACGCTCGATTGTGAGCGCGATCACCAGCGGCTCGATCAACCGTTGTGCCTCGTGGACGTCGTGGATGGTCGTGCGCCGGAGCCGAAGGATGGTATCGAGCGTCGATGCGAGCTGCTCTGCCTCGGGCCTGCAGATCACGGCCCCGCCGTTTCGCCCAGCCTGCATCGCAATCAAGCCGTCCGCCTCGAGAAGCCGCAGTCCCTCCCGCACCGCCGCGCGACTGTAGCCGAACTGCTTAATGAGCTCGCGCTCCGGCGGCAGACGCTCGCCCACCGTCAATTTTCCGGAGATCACGGCTTCGCGAATGCGCCGGGCGATCAACTGCGCGGCCTTCAGAGGCTTGATGTTTTCGAACATTACCATCTACGAAGCTCACTCCGGGGTCTCGACAGGACATACGGGAAATCCCACGGCCATTCAACGGCAGAGCGTCTCCTGGTAATGCAGGGGCATTCGCAGACTTCATGCCCCACCCTCATGCCGCGCGCTTGTGACGAAGTTTATCATACTAGTATACTTATTTCCGACCATGAAGAGCCGCCCGGAGGTGTGCCGTTGTCGAGGGAGCCGCTCAGGATTGCCGTCGACATCGGCGGAACCTTCACCGACGGCGTCTGCCTGGACGCGCAAAGCGGCCGAATCTGGGTCGGCAAATGCCTGACAACCCCCAGCGACCCCAGCGAAGGAGCCGCATCCGTCGTCCGGCAATTGCTGCGGCAACTGGCGCTCCATAGCTCCCGACTGAGCGGCACCGATGTCGGCGAGGTCGTTCATGCGACGACGCTCGTCACGAATACGCTGATCGAGCGCAATGGCGCCAAGACGGCCTTGATCGTCACGCAGGGGACGTCCGACCTCCCGGACATTGCGCGCGAGGTCCGCTACGATCTCTACGACCTCGACCTGGAGCTGCCGGAGCCGCTGGTTCCGCCGGATCGCCGCTTCGAGGCGAACGAGCGCCTCAACGCGCAGGGCGACATCCTGAAGCCGCTCGACGGCAGCGACCTCGCCCGAATTTCCGGAGCGATTCGGGACGGCGGATTCGAGGCTGCCGCCGTCTGCCTGCTGCACAGCTATGCCAACGACCGGCACGAGCGGGCGGTCGAAGATGCGGTCCGCGAGATCGCGCCCGACGTCAGCATCAGCATCTCCTGCCGGATCGCGCCTGAGGTCGGCGAATTCGAGCGAATGTCCACGACCGCCGCGAACGCCTATGTGCAGCCGCTTATGGCACGGTATCTCAATCGGCTCGGCTCGCGCCTGCGCGAGGCAGAAGTCGCGGGCGCGCTGCGGATCATGCTCTCGAGCGGCGGATTCACGGCCGTTGAGAGCGCCGCGGAGGCACCGATCCAACTCCTGGAATCGGGCCCCGCGGCCGGGGTCATCAGCGCGATCGTTACCGGCGAGGCCGCCGGAGAGAAACGGATCCTCGCATTCGACATGGGCGGGACGACTGCGAAAGCCTGTGTCGTCCGCGACGGCGAGCCCGAGGTCATTCGCTCCTTCGAAGCAGCGCGCGTGCGGCGCTTCAAGAAGGGAAGCGGGCTGCCGATGCTGGTTCCGAGCATCGATCTCATGGAGATCGGTGCCGGCGGCGGCAGCATCGCGTCCGTAAGCGGCGTGGGCACTCTCGTGGTGGGCCCGCGAAGCGCAGGGGCAGTTCCCGGCCCTGCCTGCTACGCTCAGGGTGGGACCGAGGCTACCGTCACCGATGCCGATCTCGTCCTCGGATATCTCGATGCCGACCGGTTCCTCGGCGGCGAGATGCGGCTCGACCGGCGTCTGGCCGAGGACGCGATCGGCCGTCTCGGCGAGAAGTTGAACCTTCCGGTCGCTGCGGCCGCCTGGGGGATTTGCAGTGTCGTCAACGAGACCATGGCAGCCGCCGCGCGCGTGCACATCGCCGAGAAGGGACACGACCCGCGCCAATTCGCGCTCGTCGCCACTGGCGGGGCGGGGCCAGTTCACGCTGTCGATGTGGCGCGGCGGCTTCGCCTTTCGACGGTTCTCTGCACCATCGCCGCGGGGGCGGGCTCTTGCCTCGGGCTTCTCGCGGCAGCCGCGCGCGCGGAACGCGCCTGGCCGCGTCGGACCCTGCTTTCCGAGGTAGCCTGGAGCGAGGCCGCGCAGGCAATCGCGGATTTGCACGCGGACGCTCTTCAAGAGCTTTCAGCGGCGGGCACGGAGGAATCCGCCACTGCCTGGGATCTCTCTCTCGACATGCGCTACCGCGGGCAAAGCCACAACGTCGGAGTGACGCTCCCGCTCTCACCGATCGATCCATCGCTCGAGGAGCGAATTCGCACGCTCTTCGAAGTGCGGTATCGGCATCTCTATGGTGCGCTGGTTCCAGGCGCCGAGCCCGAGATCGTCACCTGGCGCCTGATCGGCCGCTCGCCACGCGATCAGCGGCGCTTTGCCTGGGCGGACGGGCGCGCCGAACGGAGGGACGCCAAGCCGAGGACGCATCGCCCCATTTTTATTCCCAGGGCCGGCGATTTTGCGGAAGCGCCCGTCTACGATCGGTATGCCGTGCCGCCTGGCACCCGTCTCTTCGGTCCCTTGGTTCTGGAGGAGAGGGAGTCGACCCTGATCGTTGCAGAGCCCGCGGGAGTCAGCGTATTGCCCGACCTCACGGTGCGCATCGATCTGCCGACGGAGAGAAGCGATGCGAAACAGCGTTGATCCCGTTCAGCTCGAGATCATCTGGACCCGGCTCGTCAGCGCGGTGGACGAGGCCGCCGCGACCTTCGTGCGCGCCTCGTTCTCGAGCCTCGTGCGCGAGGCCAATGATTTCGCCGTTGTGCTGACCGATGCCGAGGGCAGATCGCTCGCGCAGTCCACTAAGAGCATTCCCTCCTTCATCGGAACCCTCCCCGCTTCGATCAAGCATTTCCTGCGCAAATTTCCAGCGCAGACCCTGCGCGAGGGAGACGTGCTCTTCACCAACGATCCCTGGATGGGATCGGGCCACATCCACGACGTGACGCTCGCGACCCCGATCTTTCGCAGAGGAGAGCTGGTCGCTTTCGCGGGCATTACGAGCCACATGCCCGATATCGGCGGCAGGCTCAGGAGCTCCGGCATCCGTGAGCTCTACGAGGAGGGGCTTCAGATACCCATGCTCAAGCTCCGTGAGGGCGGCGTCACCAATGAGGCGATCGTCGCGTTCATCCGTCAGAACGTCCGCGTCCCGGACGCGACCATGGGCGACATCTGGGGTCAGGTCGCCGCCTGCGCCAAATGCGCGGATCGGCTTAACGAGATCCTCGACGAGACGGATGTCGATCTGAAGGTGGTCGCGGAGGAGATCATTTCCAGATCGAATGCGGCGATGCGCGCGGCGATCAGCGCCGTGCCGAATGGAGAATACCACTACCGGATCGTGCACGACGGATTCGAGGAGCGGATCGTCATCGAAAGTAATGTCTCCGTGCAGGGCGATCGGATCCACATCGACTACACCGGAACCTCCCCGCAACTGCCGCGCGCCGTCAATGTCGTTCCGATCTACACCTTCGCCTACACCGCCTACGGCGTGAAAGCGCTCCTATGCCCCGACATTCCCAACAACGAGGGGAGCTTCCTGCCAGTCACGACCTCGGCGCCGGAGGGCACGATCCTCAACCCGAAATTCCCCGCCGCGAGCGGCGCGCGCGGCATGATCGGCCATCTGTTGCCGGTAGCGCTGATGGGTGCGCTCGCGGATGTGCTGCCGAACCGCGTCTGGGCTCCGGGCTCCGCCAATTCCGGCATGATGATATCCGGCGAGCATGCGGGGCGGCGCTACGCGGGGATCTATTTCATCAATGCGGGCCAAGGAGCGTCCAGCCGCCGCAAGGGGCTAGCGGCACTGAGTTTCCCCTCCAACCTCTCGAATACTCCGATCGAGGTGATCGAGGGCGAGGTGCCGCTTCGGATCGTCCGCCGCAAGCTGCGCGCGGGAAGCGGCGGCGCCGGCCGCCATCGCGGAGGCGACGGCCTCGATTTCACCTTCGAGTTCGTCGGCGATACGCCCGCGGTCTGCGCGATCATCATGACGCGTTTCAAGGTACCACCGCCCGGCGTCCACGGCGGCGAGCCCGGTCAAGTCGGTCGCATACTCCTCAACGGTGCGCCGCTCGACCCGACCGAGCACCTCGTCTTGAAACGCGGCGACGTCGTGTCGATGCAGACTGCCGGCGGCGGCGGGTTCGGGGTGCCGGCGCGCTAGATCCCGCGCGCCGCCATGTGTCCTTCGTAGATCGCTCGCTCGATCTGCCGAGGCGCAGCCGCATCGCCGATCTGATGAAGGGCGAGCGCGGGTGCGCGCCGTCGCAGTGCGCGATAGAGACCGTCGTTCGCCCGGGCGCCGCAAGCGGCGACGACGGTCGCGATCTGCGGAAGGATCGTCTCGCACCCCGTATAACGATGCCGTATCGCGACGCCGTCCTCGGTGAGGCGCACGACCTCGCTCTCGACGATGAAAGTCACCTTCCGATCTAGGAGGCGTTGGTAGAGCAATCGTCCCGTCATCAGCTCGATCTGCTGGCCCGGAAGGCGCCGCGGGGTGACGACGGTGACGCGATGGCGCCGTGTCGCGAGCCAGTCTGCCGTCGAGAGGCCGATCATGTCGCCTTTGGTGTCGTAGACGACAACGAGGTCGCCGACCGTGGCGCCATCGAGCGCATCGCGGGCGGAGACGTATCTGCCTTCGCTTCCGTCGAATTCTGGCAGGTAAGCCTCCGAGCCCGTGGCCACAACGACCGCTTCGGGCTCGAGAGCGAGAACCGAGTCCGCCGTGGCCTCGACGCCGTGCACGACATCGACCTTCAGCCGCGAGAGCTCCCGTGCAAGGTGATCGACGATGGCTCCCAGTTCGGCTCTGCCCGGCGCGCGGCTCGCGAGCCGGATCTGTCCGCCGAGCTCCGGGAGGCGCTCGAGGAGGGTGACCCGATGGCCGCGCAGGGCCGCGATCCGTGCCGCCTCGAGCCCGGCGACGCCGCCGCCAGCGACCACGACCTTGCGGGGGGTCGCCGCCGGCGGAAGTGCGTCGAGATCGAGCTCGCGGCCGGTGCGCGGATCCTGGACGCAAGTGATGTGCACGCCGCGGTATAGGCGGCCGAGGCAGCCGTCGTTGATGCCGACGCAGTAACGGATGTCGTCGAAATCGCCGCGCCTTGCTTTCTCCGGCAGGTCGCGATCGGCGATGAGCGCCCGCGTCATTCCCACGAGATCGGCGTCACCCGCCTCGAGGATGGCCTCGGCCTCACGGGGATCGACGACGCGGCCGACGCAGATCACCGGCACCCGGACGACCTCGCGGATGCCGCGGGCGAGACGCCGCATGTGTCCGCTCGGGAGATACATCGGCGCATAGTGATGTGCCTGGGACCATGCCGTGAGATCGCTCCCCGACGTGACGTTGACGTAGTCCAGGCGTCCGGCGGTGACCACCGCCGGCGCGATCTCGCGGGTATCGGCGAGCGTAAGGCCGCCCTCGTGATCCTCCTCGGCGCTGAGACGTAGGCCGACGACGAAGTCGGGCCCGACTGCCGCGCGCACCGCACTCGCGACCTCGAGGGCGAAACGGCGGCGGCCCTCTGCCGATCCCCCATAGTCGTCGCTCCGGCGGTTGGTGAGCGGCGAGAGAAACTGCTGGATCAGGTTTCCATGGCCGCCGTGCAGCTCGACGCCGTCGAGGCCGCCCTCGCGCGCTCGCACGGCGGCGGCGGCAAAAGCGGCCACGATCTCCGCGATCTCCTCGCGCGTGAGCTCGTGCGGTGTTTCGGTGCCGAGCTCGGAATCGACGGCGGAGGGCGCAACGACGCGATTGAGCGCCTCGCCGCCGCCCGACAAGGCTCCGGCATGGTTGAGCTGGGCAAAAACCCGCGTGCCGTAGGGATGCACCGCAGCCGCCAGTTTCCGATACGGCTCGATGATCGACTCGTCCCAATTCGCGAGCGCGGGCATCAGCTTCGAGGTCGAGGTCGGGTGCACGCTGGTGGAGCCCGTGATGACAAGCCCGACGCCGCCACGGGCGCGCGCGGTGTAATAGGCGAGCACGCGCTCGCCGATCCGCGTGCCCTCGGAAAGTCCGGTGCTGTGAGCCGTGCTGACGATGCGATTGCGGAGGGTGATGCGGCCGATTTGCAGCGGCGAGAACAAGCGGCGCAACGCCGGCGAGCCTTCGGTGGACATCCAGCAGCCCCTGCCCTCTCGGTGCGTCGCTCCGCAGTCGATGCTGCTACGAGAGTATTCCCGACGCAAACCCAAATTGTCCCGCCGCGGACGAGACGGATTGCCGGTAGTCCCGGGCATCGCGTAAAATGGTATACTCATTTCTGGAGAAGGCACGATCGATGGCGCTACATCGGCGGAGGCCCTCGGCGGAATCCTATGGACACGCCATCGGGATCCTCGTGCTGGAAACCTCCATGCCTTTCGTCCCCGGCGACGTCCGCAATGCCGGCACCTACGGATATCCCGTCCTCTATAGAAGTATTGCCGGCATTTCCCGAGCCGATTGCATCGCCGCCGCGCCCAAATTTGCGGAGCTCGTAATCGCGGCAGCGCGCGCGCTGGAGGCGCAGGGCGTCAAGGGGATCGTCGGAGACGAGAGTGCACTCGCAGTGTTCCAGGATCAGGTGCGCGAGGCCGTACGAGTACCAGTTTGCCTCTCGGGCCTCTTGCAGCTGCCGACGATCGCCCGCACCCTCGCTCCCGAACGGCCCATCGCGATCCTCGCGCCACGTGCGGCCGATGTCCCGGCTGCCCTTCTCACTCGTCCCGATATTTCCGTCCCCAACCCCATCGTCATTTGCGGAATGGAAAATCAAAGCGAATTCAGGTCAGCGGTGCTCGAGGCAAGGGACACGCTCGATTCCGATCGCATCGAGGCCGAGGCCGTCGACGTTGCGCGTCGCCTGCGCGCAGAGCATTCCGATCTCGGCGCCGTCCTCCTGGAGGGCGCGATGCTGCCGCCCTATGCGCGCGCGATACAGCGAGCGATCGACTTGCCCGTCTACGACGCGGTGACGATGATCGATTTTCTTCAGGTTGCGACGCATCGCGAGCGCTACATCGGATACTATTGAGCACCGGAGGTATCGATGCCTGTCTACAGGACAAATGGAAACGCGGTCGCCGGCGGGCAGGCCGTCGGCATCTTGTTGCTGGACTACAAGGGTCCGTTCGTTCCCGGCGATGTCGGCAATGCCAGCAGCTACGACTATCCCGTCGTGTTCCGCACCGTGCCGAAAGCAACTTCCAAGCGTGTCTTCGCCGGCGATCCCGAGCTCGAGGCGGCGGTGATCGAGGCCGCAAAGGCACTCGAGGCGGAGGGGGTCAAGGGCATCAGCAGCGACTGCGGCTATTTCGTCAACTACCAGGAGGCGGTCGCCAAGGCGGTGAAGGTGCCAGTCTACCTGTCGAGCCTGCTGCAGCTTCCCTTCATCTCCGCCTGCATCGGCCGCGACCGGCCGATCGGGGTCATCTGCGCGAATTCACGCTCGCTCGGAAATCGGGTGCTGGAGATGACCGGGCTCGGCGCCGAGCGCGAGGTGCTGATCCAGGGCATGCAGGACGAGCCCGTCTTCGGCTCGAGCGTCACCGGCGACTGCCTCCAGCTCGACCCCGATGTGATCGAGGCCGAGGTTGTCGGCGTCGCGCGTCGGATGCAGCGGGACCGGCCGAATTTGGGGGCGATCCTCATCGAATGCTCGATGCTGCCGCCTTATGCGAGGGCGGTGCAGGACGCGACGGGTCTGCCCGTCTTCGATTTCCTGACCATGATCGACTTTCACGAGAAAGCCGCGCATCGCCGGAGCTACGGGGAGTAGTCCCGAGCCCCGGTCGCGCTCCCTCGGGCGTGGCGCGGAGCCTCCGGCCGAGCGAAGCGCGCTTGTGCCGCGATAGCGCGCGCGGCAAGATCGAGGTCGAGAAAGTACACTAGTATCCTCTCTAGCCCTTCCAGCTCAGAACGCTCCAACGTCGGCTGGCGAAACATACGAGGACGAAACCGACATGAGCGCCGATGCGTCGCGCGACAAGCTGCCCTACGCCGTCGTCGGCGGCGGATTCGTCGGCCTCTGCAGCGCGATCCACCTGCGGCGGGCCGGTGAGGAGGTCGTCCTCGTCGATCCCGGCGATATGAAGCGCGCATCCTCCTATGGCAACAGCGGCCAGTTCGCGATCGGCGAGGTCGTTCCGCTTTCCGTGCCGGGGGTGCTGTTCTCCGTTCCGCGCTGGCTTCTCGATCCGCTGGGGCCGCTCTCGATTCGCTGGCGCAACCTGCCCGAACTGACGCCGTGGATCCTTCGTTTCTTGAAGGCATCGAGCCGCAAGCGCATGGAGGAGGTCGCCGCCGCCTTGACGCAGCTCTGCGAGCTCATCCACTTCGATTACGAACCGCTCATCAAGGCCGCAGGCGCAGAGGATACGATCACGCAGACGGAATGCATTCGCCTGTTCGTGTCGCGCGAAGAGTTCGACGAGGAAGAGCGAAAATACGGTTACCTCCGCATTCGCGGCGGCGGGATCTACGAAATGCTCGACGCCGATCAACTGCATGCGGAGGAGCCGGAGATCGACCGCAGCTTCACCTACGGCGCGATCATGAAGGGACGCACATTCGTCTCGAACCTGCCGAAGCTGCTGCAGGACTTTGCTGCGCTCCTGCAGCGCGAAGGCGGCAAGATGGTGAAGGGCGAGGTCGTGGATTTCGAGCGGAGCGGCAACCGCGTCGAGGCCGTCAAGCTTGCCGATGGCGGCCGCATCGCCGTGCGCGGCGTCGTGGTCGCCGCCGGCGCCTGGTCGCGCACCCTCTGCCGCCGCCTCGGCGACAAGGTGCCGCTCGAGGCGGAGCGTGGTTACCACGTCATGCTGCCGAATTCCGGCGTCACGCTGCGGCGCTCGCTCACGATCCCCTCGCGCGGCTTCGGCATCGTTCCGATGCAGGCGGGCCTTTGCATCGCCGGCACGGTGGAGCTGGCGCGTCTCGGTGCGCCGCCGAACTTCGCGCGCGCGGATCGGCTCGTCGAGAAAGCTCGCGCGATCTTTCCCCATCTCAATGCGGAGGGCGCCACGAGATGGATGGGAAATCGCCCGGCCATGCCGGACTCCATTCCCGTCATCGACCGCGCCAGCAAGGTGGAGAATGCATTCTACGCCTTCGGCCACGGCCATCGCGGCATGAGCTTCGCCGCCACGACGGGCCGCCTGATCGCAGGCCTCGTCACAAACCAGAGGGTCAACTTCGATCTCCGGCCCTACAGCCTGAATCGATTCTGAGTCCGGCCGCTCCGCGGCTAGAATGGGCGCCTGCGACGGCGCAGGATTGACGGGAGATAAACGGGGCGCCCGATGACGATCACGCTGCGACCCGAGGCGCTCGAGGATCTCGTTGCGCGAGTGCTGGCGGCGAACGGGATGTCGGCCGAGAACGCGCGCATCGTGGCCTCGGTGGTGGCAGCCGCGGAGCGCGACGGCGCGCGGAGCCATGGGCTCTTTCGTATCCCCGGCTACATCGGCACCTTGCGCAGCGGATGGGTGAACGGACGCTCCGTGCCCAAGGTCGAGGACGCTGCCGCGGGCGTCGTGGCGACCGATGCCGATAACGGCTACTCCCAGATCGCGCTCGCGGCGAGCCGGGCGTTGCTCCTGGAGAAGGTGAGGCGCAACGGCATCTCGCTCCTGGCCATTCGGAATTCCCATCATTTCGCGGCACTGTGGCCGGACGTCGAGCCGTTTGCCGAGGCAGGGCTCCTCGCGCTCTCCTTCGTCAATACGCGCTCGCGTGTCGCTCCCTGGGGCGCAACGAAGCGCCTGCTGGGGACAAATCCCATGGCCTTCGCATGCCCGAGGCCGAACGGGCCGCCGTTGGTCTGGGACCAGGCCTCTAGTGTCACCGCCATGGGCGAGGTCATGCTGGCGGCGCAAGAGGGCCACTCGGTCGCCGACAATGTCGGCATCGATGCGGAGGGCCGGGCGACGACGGATCCGAAGGCGATCATGGCGGGCGGCGCGCTGCTGCCATTCGGAGGGCACAAGGGCAGCGCGATCGCCGCGATGGTGGAGATACTCGCGGCGGCCCTCACCGGCGGTCGGTTCGCTTTCGAGGACCGGTCAGCGCAGTATCCCGGCGCCGAATCCTCGAACGCGGGCCAATCGATCATGCTGATGGACCCCGCCGTGACGGCTGGTGCGAGCTTTGGCGCGCGCGTGGAGGAGCTCTTCGCACGGCTTGCGTCAGTTGGCGTCTCGCGCTTGCCTGCCGACCGGCGCTATGCCGCGCGCCGCAAGGCAGAGAAGCACGGTATCGTCATCGAGCAGAAGACCCACGATTATCTTCGCTCGCTTCTGCCGCAGGAGAGCTCCGACCTACCGCCACGCAAGGATCGAGGGACGGCATGAATCCGAAGACCGAGATCGCACATCCCGCACGGTGGCAGGACGATCTCTACGACGAGCTTCGCCGAAGCGACATCACGCAATTCGCCTATGTTCCCGACGCCGGCCATTCCGTTCTGATCGCGCGCTCGCTCGCCGATCGCGACGTCCATTCGATCCGGCTGACGACCGAGGAGGAAGGCGTGGCGCTTCTCGCCGGAGCCGATCTCGGCGGGCGCAGGGGCGTTCTGCTCATGCAGAGCAGCGGCGTCGGAAATTGCATCAACATGCTCTCGCTGACAAAGGGATCGCGTTTCCCCTTTCTGACGCTCGTCTCCATGCGCGGCGAATTCGGCGAGGGCAACCCCTGGCAGTTCGCGATGGGCCAGGCGGTCGAGCCGGTGCTCGCCGCCATGGGCGTGATCTGCCTCCGCGCCGAGCGGCCGGAAGACGTCATCCCCACGACCAAGGCTGCGATCACGATGGTGTTTCAATCCGGACAGGCCGTGGCTGTGCTGCTGACGCAGAAGCTGATCGGCGCCAAGAAATTCTGAGGAGAGAGAAATGGAGACCGGCTCCAAAGCGAAAGTAGCCGCGAAGGCGACGGCGCCGCAATTCATACTCGATCGCAGCTCGGCGGTGCCGGCCCTGATCGGACGGCAGGAGGATTTTCTCCACATCGCAGGCCTCGCGGGCACCGCCTACGACATCGCCGCGCTCACCGGCAACGCCGGCAATTCCTACGCGCTTGCGGGCGCGATGGGAGCGGCTTGCATGATGGGGCTGGGTCTCGCGCTCGCGCGGCCCGAAAAGCGCGTGCTCGTCACGACGGGCGACGGCGAGCTCCTCATGAGCCTGGGATCGCTCGCCGCGATCGCGGTCATGAATCCGCCGAACCTGTCGATCCTCTGCGTCGACAACGGCCATTACGGCGAGACCGGGTATCAGGTGTCGCACACGAGCCTCGGCGTCGACCTCGAGGCGATCGCGCAGGGATCCGGCATCAAACTCACGCGCACGGTCTCGGCCGAGGCGGATATCGCTGAGGGCGCGCGCATCCTGCGCCAGGGCAATGCGACCGCCTTCGTCCTGCTGCGCGTCAAGCCGACCGACCCGCCCAAGGCCAAGCTCAATCTAGACGGCGCGGTGTGCCGCGAGGCGTTCCGCGCGGCTTTGCTGCATCAGGCCTGACCGTCTCCATCTTCGAAAGGGAGGATCCGCATGACCATCCGTCGCATCGACATCACCCAGCCGCCAGGGCCGCGCATGAGCCGATGCGTCGTCTACGGAGATACCGTCTATGTCTGCGGCCTCACCGCCGCCGACACGAAGCAGGACGTGAAGGGCCAGACCAAGCAGATTGTCGATCGGATCGACCACTACTTGAAGGAAGCCGGGACCAGCAAATCGAAGCTGCTGCAGGCGCAGATCTGGCTCAAGGACATGTCAGCCTTCGCCGACATGAATTCCGTGTGGAACGCCTGGGTCGATCCCGAGAACCCGCCGGTGCGCGCTTGCGTCAGGGCGGAGATGGCGCGGCCGGAGGTGCTGGTCGAGATCATGGTGACCGCGGCGAAATGATCGTCAGGCGTTGACGCGAAACGCCAGCGAATCCCTCGACAGCCGCTCGACGCCGCTCTCCCCGACGATGACGGTCTCGCCGGGAGAGACGGCGAAGCCGCGGGCATCGTCGCGAAGGCTTATGTGCATGAAGAACACCATGTTCGCCGCGATGAGCGTGCCGTTGTCGGCGGAGATCAGGGGATAGTCCATCCAGTTCGGGGCAAAAGTAGCGCCGAGGCTGTATCCGACGGAGAAGGCGAGTGCGTTCCCGCCGGCGAATTCGTATCCGGACGCTGTGACCGTCGCGGCTACGGCGCGATAGATGTCGCCGATGGGCCGCCCGACCTTGCACGCGGCCTGGCCCGCGCGCAGCGCGTCCACGGCGATGTCGTGCAGCCGGACCTGCAGCGGGATGGGCTTCCCTACCCGCAGCACGCGCATCAGCGCCGCGTGATAATGCCGATAGACCCCGGCAAACTCGACGAGGAGCGAATCCTCGGGATCGAGGTGCCGACGCCCGGAGATATAGCGCCCCATGAAGGAGCGGCGGCCGGAGCCGATGATGTTCTCGTTGGCCGGGGGGTCGCCGTCGTGGCGAAGCATCACGCCCTCCATGGCGGCGATGATGTCGCCTTCCCAGGCGCCCGGTAGGGCGAGGCGGTGACATTCCCAGAGTGCCATGTCCGCGAGCGCGCCGGCCTTGCGGACGAAGGCGAGCTCTTCCTCGCTCTTCACAAGCCGCAGCCTGCTGACCAGGAAGCTCGCATCGACGAGCGTGCAAAAGTCCGCGAGAACGGTATCGACGCGGCGACCGTTACGCGCCGTCAAGCCATAGGATTCCCATTCGACGCCGAGCCGCTTGCCTTGCATCCCGCAATCCCGAAGGAGTTCTTTGAGATCGGATGCGGGATCGGCTTGCTCGCCGTCCTTCCAGATGCGAATCTCCGGAATCCCGGACGTGAGCTGCGCCACGCGCAAATCCGGCAGGCGCGTCAGCAATCTCGTCTGGCCGTCCGCGCCGAGGACGAGGCACTGAAAGAACACGAAGCCGAAGGTGTCGTAGCCCGTCAGCCAATACATCGTCTCCTGTCGGAAGATGAGGAGCGCGTCGAGGTCTTGCCCCTGCATTTCCGTCAGCACCGCCGATTTGCGGCGAGCGAATTCCCAGTCGGAGAAATGCCGATGCAGGGCCGCCGTGTCGTCCTTGCGCATCAAGTGCCGGTCGCCGCCTTCTCGACGCCGATGGTCGCGTCCAGCAGGATGACGGCCAGGATCGCCACGTAGATCGTGACCGCCGACACCGCCGCGATCATCGGATCGACCGTGAACTGGACGTAGTTGAAGATCTTGACCGGCAGCGTCACCTGCAACGAGGTCGAGTTGAAGATGCTGACCTCGACGTTGATCCAGGAGATGATGAAGGCGAAGAGGCTGCCCGCGATCACACCCGGCTTGATCTGCGGCAGGGTCACCAAGAAGAAAGTCTCGAAGGACGTTGCGCCAAGATCCTGCGCCGCTTCCTCATAGGACGCCTCTACGCCCGCCAGCGAGGCAAGCGTCGTGCGGACGACGTAGGGGACGACGATGACGATATGTCCGACGAGGAGCGCAAAGAACCCGCGCGCGAATCCCATGAGAGAAGCATATTGCAGGATCGCGACGCCGATCACGATGTTCGGCAGGACGAGCGGCGAGATGAACAGCGCGTTGAAGGCTTGCGCTCCGGGGAAGCGCCTGCGGGAGAGCACGAGCGCCGCCGGCACGCCCAGCAGCAGCGCGGCGAAAGTCGAGGCGACGGCGAGTTCCGCGCTCAGCCAGAACGCCTCGAGATAGGTTCGATCGCCCAGCAGGGCGCCATACCATTTGAGCGAGAAGCCTTGCGGCGGAAATTTGAGAAAATCCGTCTCCGTCACGGAGACGCCGATCACGACCGCGAGCGGCACGACAAGGAATGCCATCACGCCCCAGCTCAGCGCGGCAACTGCAATTCGGCCTAGGAACATTCCATCGTTGCGCATGCGGCGTCGCCCTCACCCCAAGGCACGCGCGCGCCGCTCGAGCACCATGACATAGGCCCCCATGAGCAGCAGCGTAGTGATCATCAGCAGGATGGCCAGCGCCGCCCCGAAGTTGAAGTCGAAGAGCACCATGTATTGCTGGAAAATCAGCATGGGCATCACATTGAAGCGCCCACCGCTCATGACGCTCGGCGTGACGTAGGCGCTGACCGAGAGCGTGAACACCATGAGCGATCCCGCAATCACGCCGGGCAGGCTCAGCGGAAACGTCACCTTGAGGAAAGCCATCAACGGGCTCGCACCGAGATCGCGGGCCGCCTCGAGCAGGGTCCGATTGAGATTCTGCAGAATGCTCGAGACCGTCAGTACCATGAAGGGCAGCAGGACGTAGCTCAACCCGACGATGACGCCGGTCTTGCTGTAGACCAGCGAGAGCGGCTCCGAGATGAGGCCGGTTGCCTGCAAGCTCCGGTTAACGATCCCCTGCCGGCCCAGCATGATGATCCACGCAAAGGATCGCACGATGTTGCTGGTGAAGAGCGGCGTTACCACCACGAGGAAGATGAGGCGCCGAAGGAAGCGGCTCTTGACCTGGAAGGTTATGTAATAGGCGAGCGCATAGCCCAGCACGAAGGTGACGAACGCCACCCAGAGGCCGATCTTGAAAGTCTCCAGGAGGATTTCCCAATAGTAGCTGTCGGTGACAAGCTTGGCGTATTGCCCCATCGTCCATGCCCCGCTCTTCTGCTGCAGGCTCGCGATCGTCATGAGCGCGAAGGGGGCAATGAAGAACAGGACCAGGAAGAGCACCGGGCCGCCCAACAGCAACATCGCCTCGAAGCGTCCGATGCGCATGGATGGGCCCTCAGCGCCCGGAATGCCCGCGCATCATTGCGCGAGGATCCGGCCGCGGTCTCGCGGCCACCACAGCGGAGTTTCCGCGCCGGGAACGACGCGCTCGGCCTCGTGGCTCGAGCCCGGCTGTACCGTGATCTCCTGCCCCGTCGGCAGCACCGCGAAGATGCGCCAGCTCTGCCCGATGAAGACCTTGTCCCGGACAGTGGCGCGGAGCGTAACCGCGCCGTCGGCGCGATTGGGCTCGCCCACCCGGATATCCTCGGGGCGCACCATCAAGGTGGCGGCGCCCGGCGCGACGCCCGCATAGGGGAGCGCCGCGCGATCGGGCCCAAGGCGCACGGTTCCGTCGGGCTCCGCCACCACATCGATCAGGTTCGCCTCGCCGATGAAGTCCGCGACGTAGCGCGAGACGGGATTGCGATAAATCTCCTCGCCCGTTCCGAGCTGCACGATCTCGCCGGCCTTCATCACGGCGATGCGATCGGACATGGCGAGCGCTTCCTCCTGGTCGTGCGTCACGTAGATGAAAGTGAGGCCTAGGCGCTCGTGCAGCCGCTTCAGCTCGACCTGCATGCGCTTGCGCAGCTTGAGGTCGAGCGCACCCAAGGGTTCGTCGAGCAGAAGCACACGCGGTCGATTGACGATGGCCCGCGCAAGCGCCACGCGTTGCTGCTGTCCGCCAGAGAGCGCCCGCGGATAGCGTCCGCCAAAATCCTCCATCCCCACCATGGCAAGGACTTCGTCGACCTGCGTCGCGATCTCCCGCCGCGGCACGCGGCGCCGCCGCGGGCCGAAGGCGACATTCTCCCAAACGGTCATGTGCGGAAAGAGCGCGTAATTCTGGAACACGGTGTTGACGGGTCGGCGGTTGGGCGGCACCGCATTCATCACCTTGCCGTCGATCCGGATCTCCCCGGAACTCGGCTCGATGAATCCGGCGATCGCGCGCAGCAGCGTCGTCTTTCCGCAGCCGCTCGGGCCGAGCATCGAGAGGAACTCTCCGCGGCGGACGCTGAGCGACACCTCCGCCAACGCCGTCACCGGCCCAAACCGCTTCGACAGCCGGTCGACGTTGATGAAGTCGTCGCTCATGCCTCCGCCGCGCTCGATCTCGGAGCGATCAGCCTACCTCCCGATGACGCGGCGATTCCAGAGATCGGTGATTTGCGCCCGCTTGGCGTTCACCTCGGCCCAATCGGGAACGTAGAGCTTGTCGATGCTTCCATCGGCGCCCCAGGGCATGCGCTCCTTCGCCTTGTCGCTGAGCTTCGGAGACTTGAGCGGCGGCCCCACATAGAGTTTCTCGCCGAGACAGTTGAGTGCGTCCGGGGTCAACGCGAAATTGATGAACTTGAGCGCGGCTTCCTTGTGCTTGGTGCCCTTGACGAGATGCAAGCGGATGTCGCCGGCGGCCAGCCCCTCCTTGGGCGCCAGCGGAATGACGGGCACATTCTGGTCGTTCACCGCCCAAATCGCATTGATGTAGTGGGATCCGACAATGGCCTCGCCGCTTTGGATCGAGGCCTGCACGGTGCCCGTCGAATCATAATAGGAAGCGACCTTGAGCGATTTGAACTTCTCGATCACCGGATCGAGATTGTCGGACGTGCCGCCCAGGAGCTTATTGAGGTAGAGGATGGTCGGCGCAAAATTCGCAAGTGCCGGCGACGGGAAAATGACGCGGTTCGCGTATTCGGGCTTCCACAGATCCCACCACGAAGTCGGTTTCTCCTTGACCTCCTTCGTGTTGTAGAAAATTCCGGTGGCGTAGTAGCCGGTCCCGACCGCATAGATTTTGCCGTCTTTCGTCTTGTAGACGCCCTTGCTGTCGAGATTGCTCATGTTGGGGATGGCAGCGGGATCGATGAAATCGATGATGCCCTCGGCCAAGGCCTGCTCGGAGGGGCCGCCGTCGAGCCAGGTCACATCGATGTCCGGATTGGCGCCCTGCTGCTTGATCTTGGTGATCGCGACCGAGGATATCGCTTGCTCCGGCACGACCGTGATTCCGGTGGCCTTGCTGAAAGGCTCCAGGATGCACGCGGTCTGCGAAGTGCCCCAGACGCCGCTATAGATCGTGACGACGATCCGCTCTTCCGCGACGGCTCCCGCCGCGAGTCCGAACGAGAGCGCGGTCGCGATCAGCCCAGTCCTGACGAAGCTCCTCATCGCTTTCCTCCTTCTACGCTGCGCCGGACCCAGTGTGTCGGGGCCGAGCGTCGTTGTTTGGTCGTCGTTCCATCGTCAACGCAAAACACTGCCGCGGAGGTTCGTGGCACCCGTCTCGCAATTCAAGTCCTTGCCCCGACGCTTTGCAAGCCGCAGTGGACGCAGCACGCCTCGCTTTCGCGGCGAGCGTCAAGAAAGCCGGCCCGTTCGTCGGAAACACGCGCTAGAATTCCGCCCATCGCCCCCTGCACGATCCGTCGCGCCGCTATACGCGAGTTTGTTGTCGCGCGACCATGAGGCGCTTTGCTCCGTCGCATGCGGCCTCGTCGATATACTAGTATACTTGAAATTTGCGCCGCAAGCGCGCGACGCTGCCGCGTAGGACCGGAGCGGAGTGCATGGGCAAGATCAAGATCGCCTTGTCGGAGGCCGGGCTCGTCTATCCGCCGGGCGAGGAGATCCATACCGCGGCATCGGGGCTCGTCAAAGCGCTGCGCGAATACTATCTGCGCATTGAGGATGGGCGCGGCGTTGCCGGAATTGGGGAGATCCGCGCGAACATCGCATTCATCACGCACACTGCGGAGGAGAAGGTTGCCCCAGGCATCATCACCCTGGTGCAGGGGATCGATTGGTCGCGGCCTTGGTCCGAGATCCTCGAGGCGCTTCCTGCTCGGGCGGCGGATACACCCAAAATCTCGCGCGCACTCGTCGAGAATGCTCTGGTCGACGGCGTCGCACGCGAGCGGGGTGTGACTGCTGCCGAGTTCCTGGGCGGCGCATGGCGAGCGGACGGTATCGAATGCAATCAATGCGTATTCTGGGGCAGCGACGAGAACATGCGTGCCAACGCCGAGCGCTACGTCGCCCAGGGCTTTCGCTCGATCAAGCTCAGGATCGGCATTGGGACGCTCGAGCAGGACTATGCTCGTCTCTCCTGGCTCAGGGATCGCTTCGGCGGCTCGGTCCATCTTGCCGTCGACGCGAACGGCGCATGGACGCTTCGGCAAGCGGCGGCAGCGCTCGCGAAATTGCGCCCGCTCGGCTTCGACTACATCGAGCAGCCGACGACGCCTGGCAATTGGGAGGCGCTGGAGGCGCTGGGGCGCGAGACCGATGTGCCGATCATGCTCGATGAGGGATTGCAATCCTGGAGCGACGTAGAGCGTCTCTGCGCAAATCGCGGACGCATCTCCGCCCATCTCAAGATCGCCAAGGCGGGCGGGGCCAAGGAGATGGTCAAGATCGGCCGCACACTGTCGAGCCACGGCGTCCCCTTCGTCGTGGGGCAAATGAACGAAGGCGCGCTCGCGACCGCGATCGCGATCCATTGCGCGATGGCGCTCGAGCCGATGATCGGAGAGCTCTACGGCGCGCTCGGAATCCTGAACGACCCCGCGACGGGCGTGCGCTACGAGCACGGAAGGGCATTGGTTGCTCATGGACCCGGCACCGGCTCGACCTTCGATCCCTCGAAGGCGAAGGAAATATGGTCCGGCGAGTTTTGATCCGTGCCACTTAGTCCGTGAAGCGCGGGATCACTTTCTCGCCGATGAGGTCGATCGCTCGCATCACCTGCTCGTGCGTCGTGAAACCTGCCTGCAGCATGAAGATCATCTGGTCGACGCCGATGTTCGCCCATTTCTCCACCTGCCGGGACACCGTATCGGGATCACCTCCGATTGCCATCGCATCATCGACCAGCGCGTCATTGCTGCGGGTGGCGATCTTGTCGGCAATCTGCTTGACGCCGCCTTTCGCGGAGGCGAAGCGGACGCGGTTGATCTCTGCGTCGTTGTCGCCGTAGTACCACCGCGCTGCGGCGCAGCCGACTTCGCGCCCGATCCGGTCGTCCTTGTCGCAATAGCCGATCCCGAAAACGCCGACCTGCTCGTTGCGGGTGCGACCCATGAAGCCTGAGGGGTCGGCGCTCTTTATGGCTGCGCGGTAGGCCGCGACAGCCGGCTTGGTCTCGGCGGGTGTGTTGCGGGTGACGCCGATCACGCCCACACCCTGGCGTCCGGCGTGCTCGTAGGTCTCGAAATTCGATGCTGCGACCCAGAGCGGCGGATGCGGCCGCTGCACGGCGCGCGGGATCACGTGCCGCGCCGGCAGATCGAAATGCTTGCCCTTGTAGCCGGGAAAATATTCGTGCTCGAGCATGAGAATGATCGCTTCCATCGCCTCGCGGCCGACCTCGCGGCCGACCGCGGGATCGAAGCCGAGCCCCTCGACGACGTAGGGCGAGGTGCCCCGGCCCGATCCGAATTCGACGCGGCCGTTGCTGAGGATGTCGACCGTGGCGACGCGCTCGGCCACGTAGAAGGGATGGTGGCAGGGGACGAGGATTACGCCGAACCCGAGCCGCAGCGACTTGGTGCGCTGCGCGATCGCGGTGAGCAGCAGGTCCGGCGCGGCGCAGTGCCCGATCTCGCGATAGAAATGCTGCTCCGTGATCCAGTAGTAGCCGAAGCCCGCGGCCTCGCCAGCCACCGCCTGATCGACGGCGTTCCAATAGGCCTTGAACTCCGCACCCTCGGCCCACGGGCGCGGCATTTGCACCTGGGTCATCAAGCCGAACTTCATCGCAGCAGACCTCCCCGGCGGCAGGCATTGGAAGCGCTCAATGCTACGGAGATTGCCCTCCTTGCGTCCAAGGCATAAGTCGTATAGGTGCTATAACCGGATCGTACGAGCCGGGCAAAAGTACTCTGCATGGAGACGCGCGCGCTGCGTTATTTCCAGGCCGCGGCCGAGCGCGGGAGCTACAGCCGTGCGGCGGAATTCCTGCGCGTCTCCCAGCCCGCGGTGAGTCGTCAGATCAGTAAGCTCGAGCAGGATCTCGGCACAGCGCTCTTTCGCCGTCACGGGCATGGCGTGACCCTGACCGATGCCGGCCGCATCCTGCTGGAGAGAAGCCAACTCGCCCTACGTCAGCTCGATCAGACGCGTGCGGAGATTCGCGGCGGCAAGGGCGGCCCCTCCGGGGTGATCTCCTTCGCGCTGCCGCCCGCCGCCGGCTATTTCCTTGCGCCGCCGCTCGTCGCGCGCTTCGGCGCCGAATTCCCGAACGTGTTCCTGCGGATTGTCGGGGGATTCAGCGGCTATATCCAGGAGTGGCTCGCGCGCGGCCAAGTCGATATCGCCTGCCTCCACGATCCGCTTCCGCAGCGCGGGTTCGAATTCACGCCGCTCGTCAAGGAGGAGGTCTTTCTGGTGGGCCGGCCGACTGATGAAATATCACGACGGGACCATGTCCGGATTGCAGACCTGCCGCGCCTGCCGTTGATCCTGCCGAGCCGGCCGAATGCTTCGCGACGCCTTCTCGACGGCTGGATCGCAGAGAAAGGCATCTCGCTCAGCGTCAAGCTCGAGGCCGACGATCACTCGATCATCCGGGGTCTGCTGCGCCGGGGCATCGGGTTCAGCCTCCTGACGCGCAGCGGCTTCGATGCCGACCTCCGCGACAGCGAGGTCGAGGCCTGGCCATTCAGGCCGCGCGCGTTTTGGCGGCTCACGCTCGTCAGATCCGCCAATGCGCGGCAGTCGGACATGATGGCGGCGTTCATTCGCACGGTCCGCGAAGTCGCGCGCGAGCTTTCGCGGAGCGGGCTATGGGCCGGAAAGTCCGTCGATCGTCCGGAGGGTCTGCGCTAGTCCACGACGACGAGATCGCGCGACCAGCGCGAGAGCCGTTCGGCTCCCGTCTCCGTCACCAGGACGTTGTCGATGATCCGCGCGCCGATCCTCTCCTCCTTGATGAAGATCGGCGGCTCGATCGACACCACCATGCCCGCCTGAAGCGTGTAGGTGCTGCCGCCGAACATATTGAGGGGCTCACCCCACGCGGGCGGCACGCCCGGCGCAATTCCGTAGCCGGACGTGTGGATTCGATTGCGATCGTAGCCAGCCTCCGCGATTACCCGCTTTGCGGCTTCGTGCGGAACGATCGCTGGAACCCCTGCGCGGATCGCGGCGATCATGGTATCACCGGCTTCGCGGACAATTCGATAGATCTCTTGCACCCGCGTACTCGGCTTTCCGAGGCTGAACTGGCGGCCCATCGTGACGGTGTAGCGTTTGTAGGCGGCACCGTATTCGACGTTGGCGCAATCGCCCTGCCGGAGACGCCGCAGGCTCGGCGCGCCGTGGCTGAAGTGAAGCCGCTCGCCGCTCACGAGGTTGATCGTGCTGGCGGGGAGGCCGCTGCCCGCCGTCATCAGCGCGTGATAGATGGCGCCGGCTATCTCGAGCTCGGTGCGACCTTCGGCGGTGGAAGCAATACAGGCGTCCATCGCGAGGTCGGAGATGCGGGATGCCTCGCGGATCAAGGCGATCTCGCTCGACGACTTCACCAGCTTGAGATCGTGAACGAGCGTGCTGGGCTCGGACACCAGCGCATCCCCCAGCATCGACTTGATGCGGACGTAATGGTGCGGATGGAGGTAGTAAGCGGGAACCTCCATCCCGACCCGCGCCTTCCGCAGACCGAGCCGCGCTGCCAGCCGCTCGAATACCTCGATCGGGTCCTCGGGCTCGCTGCCGCCCCAGCCCACGACTTCATCGACGAGCGTATCCTCCTCCCACTCGTTGCGCTCGGATTCGCGCGTGCAGATGATGAGGGGGCCAGGTCGCGCCGAAATGGGCAGGCATTGGAAAGCCTGATAGCTCTTGGTCTCGGAGCCCGTGAGCCAGTGCATCGAGACCGGGTGGAAGACGAGCAGCCAATCGAGGCCGGCATTCGCGATCGCCCGACGCACCCGCGCTCGGCGGTCCTCGAATTCTTCCTGCGGAAAATCGCTCTTGGACATGACGAGCCTCGTTTTTGCGCGTCCCCGGCGTCAAATATTATAGAAGTCGATCGCGCCAGTGATGGCATCGTCGTGAATGAAGACCTTCTTCCGAACGATCTTCAGTTCCGCACCGGCGCGCCTCAGCCCGTACTCGTAGCGGCCCGCGCGCACGATCGCCCCGGAGATGCGCAGGAAGCTGTGGACCAGCCAATTCGCCCGCACCTCGACCGTCTCCGCCGCGACCGAGGTCACGGCGATGCCGGTCACGAGGTGCACCGTGAGCGGCAGCGGCACCGATGCGAAGGAGTCTCCGCCCTCGACACGGAATATCCGTGCCGCGAGATTCAGACGATCTGCCCAAATGAGACTGACCTGACGTTGCGGGTCGCTCGTCCAGGTCTCGTCGCCGGCCCATGCGGGAGCCCAGAAGACTGCGTCCTCGGTGTAAAGCGAGAGCCAATCCTGCCAGCGCCGCCGATCCAGGTACTCGGCCTCCAATGTAAGAAGGGCCGTCGCTCTCGCGAGAAGATCGTCCGCGGGTTCGACGGCCATCGTGCGACCTATTCGCCGTTCGCCATCATGCCGAGCCAGCGGCGGTAGAATCCGCCGAAGACCGTCTCGCTGTCGCCCTGGGTGTTGCTGGAATCGGGCTCCATGCCGAGGCTGCGGGCGGGCTCGTCCGCGCCGGAGACCACGGTGGCATAGCCGCGCGCGAACCGGACCCACCCGAGATCGGTAGCCGAGTTGCCCTGATGCGCGGCCTCCATCGCGAAAACGTCGTCCGGCACGGCAAGGCTACTGGGAAAGAAGAAATCCTCAAACTTCCTGATGCGTGCGGCACGAGCCTTCTCGCTTTCGCCGACGGGTGCGAAGCACCAGGCCTCGAGCTCCGTCTCATTGACGGAGATCGGCCGCCAGATGCGGATGCTCGTCGACGCGACGTCGTTGAGCAGGAAATTTGGAAATCCCGTGAAGACGCGGCCACGCCGCAGCATCCACCGCACGTGCTCGGGAGGAAACCGCTCCAGGAGTTGCGCCTCTCTCTCGTAGAGCGGGATCGCCGCGGGATTGGCGCGGTCGGACCAGTTCAGCATATGCCCGCGGCCGAGATCATAGCTGCCCGTCGCGGTTCCCGTGCGATTGAGGATGCGGCCGGCCTCCGTGGCCTTGAGGGGATCGAGTGACGGCCCTTCGAGCTGCTCGCGATAAACGACCGTCGCGGCGTAATTTCGATGCACGGCCGCGACGTGGTAACCGTCGGCACCGTTTTCGCATTGGAACTTCCAATTGGCCCGCATCCGGTATCGGATGCTGCCTTCCAGGACCTCGAGCCCGTCGGGAGATTGATCCGCGAGCAGGTCGATCACCTTGCAGGTGGCTTTCCCGAGAAAGCTCTCCAGCGACTCCGCCGCCGCGTCGAGGGAGGCGAAGATGAAGCCGCGGTAGCTCGCGACGCGTGGCACCGGCCGCAGGTTGGGATCGAAATCCCGAGGTAAACCGTCCGGCCAGCCAAGCTTCTCGAACTGAATCTTTGTGCACTTCCCCTCCGTGTTGAAGCACCAGCCGTGATAGCGGCATGTGATCGTAGGGGCATGGCCGGTGCGTCCCGTGGTCAGTCGAGCACCGCGATGCGCGCAGGCGTCGAAATAGGCGGCGATGCCGCCCTTGGCGGTGCGCATGACGAATACGGGCTGACGCGCGATCTCCGTCGCGACGTAATCGCCCGCCCGCTTCACCTGGCTCTCGTGGCAGACATAAATCCACGCCTTGGCAAAAATGCGCTTGAGCTCGAGATCGAAGATCGCGGGATCGTTATAGATCGACTTGTGTACCCGAAACACGTCTTGCTCGACGCGATCGTCGATCAAGTCCTTGACCGAGCGGAGATCATTGCGCAGCGCGTCGGAGGTCGTCATTCCGTTCGGTCCCTTCGCTTCCCGCGCGGTTAGGTCGGTAGAAACCTTTCCGCAAAAATTCGCTCGTGATTCGCGCCCCGCGCTATCAGCAATTTCAAGGTGTGGTCGATCATCGGCACTGGCCCGCAGAGATAGACGTCGAAGGCGCCATAATCGAGGTCTTGCCGGGCTGCGATAGTGCCGACGAGGTCGACCGGACCGCCCCATTCTGCATCTCCCTCTGCCACGCCGACAATCGTCTCGAGAGCGCCGAGCTCGCTACGCAGTTGCGCGAGCACATCTAGCCCGAAGAGGTCGGATCGGCGGTTTGCGCCGTAGACCGCGACGATCCGCGGAGGACGCTCGGCGCGTTGGGCGAGATCGCGAAGAACACTTATAATTGGGGCGAGGCCGGTGCCGCCCGCGACCATCAGCAGGGGTCGCTTCTCATCGCGCAGGAAGAAGCGGCCGAAGGGGCCATCGAGCCGCAAGCGATCCCCCGGACGCGCGCGGCGCGTCAGATAGTCTCCCATGACGCCTCCCTCGATGAGGCGCACGTAGAATACCGACTGCTGAGAACCGGGCTCGTTCGCGAAGGAATATGCCCGCGACGTCGCCGTGTCGGGAATATCGATATTGACGTATTGCCCGGGCAGGAATCTTCGGCGTGCAGGGGCGATGCCCTGCGTGACGAGCCGCACCACGCTCTCGGAGACCGGGTCGATCGAGAGGACCGACTCCGTCCAGGCTTCATCACGCTTGGCCCCGGTCTGAGCGAAGGGATAGTCGAATTCAACGACGCAGGGCGATCGCGCCTGCATCTGGCATGTGAGCACGCGGCCAGCCGCCGCTTCCTCGTCGCTGAGCGCTACGCGACTATAGTCATTGAGGACGAACTCGCCGCGCAGGCACCGCGCCTTGCACGTGCCGCAAGCGCCCTCCCGGCAGTCCGTCAAAAGAAGGACACCGTGCCGGCGCGCCGCCTGCTCGACGGTCTCGAAGGCTCCGGCGACCACGTCGCGGCTTTGTCCGTCGGCAAATATCAGGGTAACCGCGTGACCTTCCATACCGAGCCCCAATGCTGGTCCGCGACGCAACGAGCGCAGCGGCCCAACCCCCTGCATGATGGGCCATCGAACGACGGCATCAACTGGGAATTTCATTTGGGGATGCGCGGAGCCAACCCACAGGTAGGGGACGATGGGCTCGATGTTCACCCGGCATCGAGCCCAAAAGTCCCAACGGACGATTTGCGCGTCCTGTGTCGTCGGATGGTCGCGCTTGACCCCGCGAGCGTCGCCACTATCTCGCCCTTCAGAGCATCGTGTGGGGCGAGTGGTCGATGGTGCCGGATCAACGGGGGATTGCTGTCGAGGCCGAACGCGAGACGGAATTGCGGCCCCTGCGATCGCAGAGGCTCCAACGACAACTCCGCGCGCTCGCCGCCCAAAGACTCGACAGCGAAGTTTTCAATCTCCTGAGAGCGCACGCCGAGGGCACTCGGCTCGGCAGCGACGACCTGCTGGTCTTGGCGTCGGCGCTGCGGCAATCCGCGTTCAAACTCCGAGCATTCTGGGAGAGTGGCAAGCCCGACGCCGATGCGGATGCGCTCGTCGATTTCGTGTTTGCGCTCCTGGAGTCGGCGGAGCTGCCGACGAAACCGAAGAGCGGGCCGGCCTTCCGCGAATATTTCTTTGCTTCCATCGCCTGGTTCGGGGTGCTGCGCGACAGCCGTCACGTCTCCCGCTTCTGGTCGCAAGCCCAGCATCTCCTGGGCATCGATCTGAGCGCGATTCCCGAGGGGCGGGAGCGCCTCGTCGGCGAAATCGCAGATATCGGCAGGACGAATCCTTTGCCGCCGCAGGTGGAGACCGTGGTCGCGCAGCTCTGCCGCAAGCCTCATCTTTTCGGCGACCGTGTCGCTACGGCAAAGGTCCTTGCCTACGATCTTCACGCGAGGATCCGCGATCTCGATGCGCGCGCGATCGTCGAGGTTTGGCTCCCGGCCTGGTGTAGGGCATTCGCTCGCGCGCGGTTTGGTCGAAGTATGGGGCCCGGGAGCGTCAATCTCGTTCGCGCGGATGTGCACGAGCGTCTGAGCATGCTCGCTCGCATGTCCCAAATTCTGTGCGGGCGTTATGGCGGGCTCGGCACCTCCGTGAGCCTCTTGCTCGTCAAGCTCGACTACTGGCTCTTCGTACGGCCGGGCCGCCTCGGCGGCCGCTTGGCCGTTCCGTGGACGGCGGCCCTGCAGGCTCTCCTACGCATTTTTCCGAGCCGCGATCCCCGTTTCTCTCGCCGGCGGAACCGACGCCAAAGGATCGAGCAAAATCCGCCCATCCCGTCGCTGCGAGTGATCGAGGGAACGACGTCGCGCGAGCGCGAGCGCGATCTCATCGTGACGCGCGCGCAAGGCGGCATCGGTGACATCATCACGATGCGGCCCGGGCTCCTGGAGCTGGCGCGACGGCGCTGGCGCCACGGCGGGCGGGTCGTCTTCGCGACGAACCGCGCCTTCTTTCCCGCTTTCTCGGTCGACGACACTCTCGACCTCCTCGATATCGAGCGCGACGATATCGACGTTTCTGCCTTCGGAAAATGGATCAACATGACGGAAGCGCCGGAGGCGGACGTCGAAACCCGCCAGAAGCCCCGAATTCGGACGCACCGGATAGATATCTATGCGCGCCTGATGGGCGTCCCCTTCTCTCCCTTCGCCAAACGCCGGAACTGTCCGATCCGACCGACCTCGGCCCTGGAGCAATCGGCAGTCGAGTTCGTTCGGTGGAACAGCCGGATCGATGCGCCGTCGATCGGGATTCAGTATCGCGCCGCGGAAACCTACAAGGACGCGCCGGTCATGCTCGACTTGGCGCGCGCTCTCACGCGCCGATACAACGTCTTCGTCTTCGACAGCCGGCCGATTCCGAGGCAGCCCGGGGATCTCTTCGTCGCCGTCGATAACCAATCCTTGCCCGCCGCCGTGGCGATCGCAGCGCGGATGGGCGCGATCATCGCGCCGGATTCCTCGTACATACACATCGCCGGTGCCAACGGCATTCCCTGCCTCGTCCTCGCGGGTCCGACCGATGGACGGGTGCGCGCCAAGGCCTATCCCCATGCGCGGTATCTCGATGCTCGCCGCTCGCTGAGCTGCGTCCCATGCTGGCGGAACGAATTCGAGAAATGCAGGCTCACGCAGAGCTACGACAGCGCCTGCATGAAGATGCTGAGCGTTCCCGTGGTCGTGGAGGCGTTGGAGCGCATGCTCGCCGCTCGCGGCGCCGGGGGCGGCCGATAGGGGTCGAGGATGCTGGACTTGCGGAACATGCAGAAAGGCAGACAGGGAACCGCCGACGACCCGCCGCTTTCCGGCGCTTGGGGATCGCTCCTGCAGCGAATGCGCCGATTGGCGCAGGCGTTCAACCTCTGGCTATGGGTATTCGTGCTCCTTCCGACGCTGCTCGCTGCCGTCTACTTCTTCGGCATTGCATCGGACCTCTACCTGACGGAAGCGAAGTTCATCGTACGCACGCAGTCGAGCGTGCCCGCAAGCCTGCTCGGTGCCTTCCTTCAGGACACCGGCCTGGTGCGATCGTCGGACGACACCTTCTCGGTGAACGAATTCATCATGTCCCGCGACGCGGTCCGCGATCTCGAGCGGGAGAACGGCATAAGGGAAATCTTCGGGCGGCCGGAGGCGGACTTCATCACCCGCTTTCCCAATCCGATCTCCGGCTCCAGCTTCGAGGCGCTCTATCGACACTATGGCGATTTCGTCGAAATCAGGACGGACAGCTCGACGGGAGTGAGCACCCTACGAGTGAAGGCATATCGTCCCGAGGATGCGCAAGCGATCGCGGCGGCACTCCTGCAGGACAGCGAGCGCCTGGTCAACACGCTGAACCAAAGGGCCGAGCACGACGCGCTTGAGTTGGCCCGCCGCGAGGTGACCCGCGCACAGCAGCATCTGGCCGAGGCCGATAGCCGGCTCACGGCCTATCGGCTGCAAGTCCAGATCCTCGATCCGAAACTGACTTCGACCAACATCTACGAGACGCTCGCGCAGATTTCGGCAGCCAAGGTGTCGACGGAAACGATGCTCGCGCAGCTCACGCGGGACGCGCCGACGAGTCCGGCGATCCCGGGCTTGCAGACGCGCCTTGCGGCGTTGAAGCAGCAGATGGCCGAGACGGAAGCGAGGATCACCGGAGGAGACGGCTCCGTCGCGACGAAAGTCGCGGAATTCGAGCGCCTGACCCTGGAGCGGGAACTCGCGGAGAGGCAGCTCGCCTCAGCGACGGAATCGCTCGAAAAGGCGCGCATCGACGTGGCCCGCCAGGCCCTCTACATCGAGCATATCGTGCAGCCCAATCTCGCGGACTATCCGCTCTATCCCAAGCGCGTCGTTTCGTTCGTGATGGTCCTGGTGACCTGCTTCCTCGCCTACAGCATCGCCTGGCTCCTGATCGCCGGCGTGCGCGAGCACGCCACCGGCTGATCCATGTCCACCTTCCTTCAGTGCCTGTCCGTCCAATTCCGCGTCATCGGCGCGCTGGTGATGCGCGAGCTGCAGACCCGCTACGGTCGCGACAACCTCGGCTTTCTCTGGCTGATGGGCGAGCCCCTGATGTTTGCGAGCGGCGTCCTCGTGCTTTGGCGCCTGGTGCGCGGGGAGTTTCAGCAGGGAATTCCGGTAATCACGTTTACCCTGCTGGGATATATCCCCATGCTGTTGTTCCGCCACACCGTGAGCCGCGTCTTGAACTGCCTCAGGGACAGCAGCGCGCTCCTCTATCATCGGCCTGTCACTCTGCTGGATGTGATCTTCGCCCGCATTCTCTCGGAGATCGCCGGCAACCTTCTCACCTTTGCCTTCGCCTTCGGCGTTCTCTTCGCAACCGGGCTCATGGATTGGCCGACACAGCCGGCGCTCGTGTTTCTCGGCTACTTCTACATGGCATGGTTTACGACCGGGGTCGGGTTGGTCTTGGGATGCCTGAGCGATCGGAGCGAGCTCGTCGAGAAATTCTGGACTCCGCTCTCATATCTCTTCATTCCGCTGTCCGGTGCATATTTCCTCGCCGCCTGGGCCAACGATACCTGGCGCGAGTACTACCTGCTCCTGCCGACGGTCAGCGCTTTCGAGCTCATGCGAGCGGGCTTCCTCAGCGATTATGTCCGGAGCTATTGGGACCAGCCCTATATTGCGGTCTGGTCGGCATCGACGACCTTAATCGGGCTTTATCTCTTCCGGTCCGCGCATCGCCATTTCGTGGTCCGATGATCAGGGCCCTGGGTGTCACCAAGGATTATCGGATGGAGCGCGGGATCCATCGCGCGATCGACGATGTCTCCTTCACCATGAATCGCGGGGAGAAGATCGCGGTCTTAGGTCTCAACGGCGCGGGAAAGTCGACGCTCATTCGCATATTGAGCGGCGTGGAACTCCCCACCAAGGGAACCGTCGAACGGCAAATGTCGCTATCCTGGCCGCTCGGCTTCAACACCGGTTTTCACCCCGCGATGACCGGCAACGACGCCGCGCGCTTCGTCGCTCGAGTCTACGGCAAGCCCTTTCCCGAGGTTCGCGGCAGGGCGGACGACTTTGCGGAACTCGGCAGGTTCATGGCCGAGCCGATCAGATCTTACTCGTCTGGTATGCAGGCACGCCTTGCATTCGGACTATCGCTGGCGGTCGACTTCGATTGCTACCTCGTCGACGAGGTCATCGGCGCCGGAGACCAGCGGTTTCAACGAAAGTCGCGCGAGGAATTGTTCGAGAAGCGTGTCAATTGTGCCTTGCTGCTTGCCATCCACAGTCCCGATATCGTGCGCAGCTATTGTAGCAAGGCCCTCATCGTCCACCGCGGCCGAGCGAAGATTTTCGAGGACATCGAGCTCGCGCTCGAGATTTATCAGGGACTCTGAGCGATGAAAGCGAGGCGCGCGATATGACCCCTCCCTGCAAGATCTGCGAGTCGCGCACCGAGGCGGCGTTTGCGCTGCCGGTCTCGAAGAAGACGGGACATCCCATTCCCGATCTGCCCGACGACTGCATCTATTACCAGTGCACACGCTGCAAGTTCTGCTTCTCGACGCACCTCGATGCCGCCGACCTGACGCAGTTGTACGACGATACCTACTGGAAGGATCAGGATCCGGATTGGGGCGGTCGGGTCACACAAACACTGCGGCTCGTCATGCTCGCAAACGATCTCGTACAGCGCCGGCCTGACGAGATCGAAGTGCTCGATTTCGGCTGCGGCATGGGCACCTTCGTCGAGGCATGCCGACGCGATCTGAATCTGAAGGCCTGGGGAACCGATATCATTCTTCCTCGTTTCGGCAAGGATTGGTTCCTCCCGAAGGTCGATCGCAGATTCGACATCGTCGTTGCCTGCGAGGTCATGGAACACGTCGCAACGCCCGTGGATACGTTCCGGCGGATGCGCGAGATGCTCAAGCCGGGTGGCGCGCTGGCATTCCAGACCGCGCAATACGACCCTCCGAGCACCGGACGCGACTGGTGGTACATCGGCCCGGACAACGGTCACATCAGCCTCTACTCGCGACAGGCGCTCGATCATCTCTTTGAGGCGCTGCGCGGCAGCAAGCGTCAGAGCTGGGGCGGATATCCGGGCGTTCAGGCCTGGAGGTTTTGAGACGAGATCACGTCCTCGACGACTGTCGTGTGCCGGTCAATCCGAGCGGCACGCGCAGGCCGTGGCGATCGATGGCTTGCGGTCGGAGCGTGGGTAGCAGCGTGACCGCTCCAAGCGCGAGCCGGCCCTCGAAGGACGATCGCTCCACGAAAAAGCGTATTTCCAGGAGATGCGGATTGTCCTCTTCCAGCGTGAAGGGAAGAGCCGTCTCGAAAACCCCGCCGAATTTAGGCGAGAATGTCACGTGCCCGAGCCGATGACCGGCGGCAGCGTCGACCACGAACTGCGTACCGGCGGCCTCATCCGTGCAACCCAACTCTATCCGCGCAGTCCAAGTGCCCGGCGGAATTCTTATATAGGGGCCGTAGATGAGGCAGCGACCGCGGCCGGTGATATCGATGCTTGCCGGCGGGCTCTCGCTCGGCGTGTCGCCGCTGAAGAAGAGCCGCCGGTCCCATGCGATCCGATCCAGATTTCCCGTTGCGAAACACTGGGAATAAGCACCGATCGCGCCATCGGCGAGAATGCGGTCGGGCTCGTCGAGGCTTGCCCACCAACTCTCGCACTCGTCGATCCTTTGCCCAGTCTCGAACGGCGCAGGCTCGACCGATAGAGGTTGCGGCAATCCGAGGTCGTAGTGCTTGCACATCGCTGCCGCGACCTCGCGAGGCGCGTCGCGTGCCTTCTCGGGCCGCAGAACCAACAGATCCGGATAGTCGAGATACCGGACGAGCGACGCGCAGCTATTGGCAATCGCTCGGACGGCGCCCAAGAGAGGGAATCCGTGCTTGTGCACGAGATCGGCGAGCGCGTGCCGAGGATCGTCCAGCGCGAGGACGATCCGGCTGCGATGATCCAATTGCGCCAGTCGCAGATCCTGGCCGGGGGTTCTGGAGATCCCGATGAAATGCGGTGAAGCCGTCCTGATCTGTGCGAGTCCCAGCTCTGCAAGGCTGTCCACGCTCACGGGCGTCACGCCTGCGTGAGCCTCCGAGGCTATGCGATGAGCGAGAGCATCGCACCAGTCGCTGAAGGCTCCCGGTATGCCCAGGGAAAAGAGGATCATTGCACGAAATTCCTGTAGGTCGCGGCGGGCCCGAAGATCTGGCCGATGAGGCTGAGGAATTTCTGCAGTTGGTCGGTGCCGGAATTGGCGATGTAGATGAGATCGTGATCCTTCATCTCCAGCTTTTGCATCGCGAAGTAGGTGTAGGGCTCGTTCAAATCCACGTGGAAGATCACGGGGGCCACGCCTCGCGGCATTCCCAACCGTTCCGAAATCTCGGGCGGCACATAGCGAAAGAGATAGATACCGGCGGGATCGGCTTGGAAGTTGCTGGGCCCGCCCGCACGCGCCACACCCTGATCCAACGAGATCGAGGATGCCGTAAAAGGAATCTCGCTCACCTTGCCGCCCGCGCCGAAGACTGTGAAGGTGCGCGGCTGAAAATCGACGCGGATCCGATCGCCCCCGATCAGCCGGACGTTCTCCTCGGTGTGATCGGAAATGAGATCCATGCGCTCGCTCGTCGCGCGGCCGCCGCGAATGAGCGTGATCACGAGATCGCCGGACGGATGCGGTGATCCCCCGGCGATCGCGATCATGTCCAGGAGCCTCTCATGCGCGAGGCTGAGAGGAAAACGTCCGGGGCTCTTGACCTCGCCATAGATGATCACGGTGTCCGCGACCTTGGTGGCGACGTTGACGATGACTTGCGGCTGTATCGATTTCTCATGGAGGCGCCCTTCGATCCTCGCCTGTGCCTGCGCCGCTGTCAGGCCGGCGACGTGGACTTTCCCCACGTATGGGACGGTAACGTTTCCCGCGCCATCCACCATCAGGGCGGGCAAGGTCTCATGGGAGACGCCGGAGTCCGCGGCGCCGCCCTGGGGTGTGCTCCGGTCGCCTCCGAAGAGACCCGGCCCCGCCGAATATATAGAAAGCGAAAGCACGTCCCCGACGCCGATCGTGTCCGCGGGCGTGCCAGCGTTGTTGGCTTGCAACGTACCCATCGCTGGGATCGGCTCGTAATGCAACGCATCGATCACTTGCGGCGTCACGTCGACGATCGAAAATCCGATGGGATTGTTGGATTTTGCGTTGTCGACGAAATCTCGGACCGAGGGACCCGAGCTCGGGAGGTTCGAGCAGCCCGCGGTCAACGCAACGATGGCGATCGCCATGACGACGACGGTCCTCAGCAAGCCGCTAAGCCGTCGGTCGCTCGGAAGGCCGACCGGCCGGGCCGACGCCGAGCCGCTCGATTTGCGCGTCGATCGCTGCGAAATGATCCGCCCAGCGCGGCGGACTCCAGCCTTTGAGTCGCTCGATTTGGGCGACGCGGCGCGGAGAGTCCGGATCGATATACTCCATGATCGCATGACGCCAGCCCGGGCCGTCCAAGGGATCGAGATATTCCGGGATCTCGCCGCCGACTTCGCGAAGTGCCGGGAGATCGCTGCAGATCGCAGGCACCCCATGCGCCAGAGCCTCCGCAAGAGGCAATCCATATCCCTCCGCAAACGACGCCAGCAGCAGCGCTCGCGCGCCCGACAAGATCTCCCTCAGTCTTTCGTCGGCCACCTCGCCGCGCTCCTCGACCACGCCTTTCAACAACCGCGACCGATCCAGGAGATCGACGACGTTCTCGTTCTCCCAGCCGCGGCTTCCAATCACGATCAATCGCGGTGTCCGATGTCCGAGCTCCAGACGCAATTGCCGCCATACGCTCAAGAGGAAGAAGTGATTCTTCTTTGGCTCGATGGTGCCGATGACGACGAAATATGCCTCCTTCGGCTTAAAGTGTCGGCGGCTCTCCGCCGGATCGAAGCTGATTCCGAGCGGCGCAACGATGATGCGCGGTGCGCGCTGTCCAGCCCGGTGTGTCGCTTCGAATGCAGCACCTGAATCCGCGGAATTGACGAGAACGACGTCAGCGAGCGCTCGAGCTGCAGCCAATCGATTGTCCGTCCGCTCGCCCCAACCGGGAGTGTCGAACTCCGGGTATAGGGAAGGAATAATGTCATGAATGAAAAACATAAGACGCAGGCCAGTGTGTTTTTTGAGGCGACGCATGGCCTTGGGCTTATGAAGATGAGCCTGCGAGACGATGATAAACACGGCAGGGCGCGGGAGCGCTCGCAACACGCGGCGCAATGCGTTGACCCGCAATGGCAATGTCGCGTGGATGCGCACCATGCGCAATCGCAGCCGCCACGCTTCGAAGCGCGATCGCTTTCCGCTTCGCCATAGTCTCCCGATGTCCCGAACGAGCGATGTCATCGTCCTGGTATTCACCAGAGCAAAGCGCCGCGAGCACGACATCGCCGTGAAGACGAGATCATAAGCCTCGCACTCGATGAAATGCTGCGCGTAGGCGAGCTCGACCCGCAATATCCCTGTCGGCGTCGTGCGACCCGCCTCCAAGAGGATGCGCGAGATGTCGAGCACCACGGTCGTCCGCACCGGGCCCCGTGCTTCATCCTGCGCGCGCGCGAAGTATCGCGGAGCGCGTCCGACCACCGGGCGCTTGGGCGGATCCTCCCAAGCGAGGCGTCGCACATCCGATACCGCCGTCGTCACGAAGATCAAAATATTTCCCGCGATCCACAGACAGGCCAGCATATCCGCGTATGACGCTGTCGTGCCGAGAAATGGAAATGGCACCGGAGGAACGAAGAACAGTGTTGCGTTCACGGCGGCGAAGATGCAGCGGATCTCCGTCAACCCAATTCCCCAATAGGAGATTTGAAAGGTGCCGTCGACCCGCGCCCGAATCAATCCGAGCATCGAGACCATGAAGAGCGCCGCAAGGCCCGCGTAGATCAATTCGGGCCGGAAGTAGCCGGAAAGGCTCATGCCTGCCGCAATGAGAGCCTGTTCGAGAGTATCGACGCCCTGATCGAGATAAAAGCCGTAGCGCTCTCGCTCGATTCCCCGAAAGCGTGCGAGGCCGCCGTCAAGTGAATCGCCGAACCAGTTGATGGCGAGGCCGAAAGACGCGAGCCAGAGCGCGACCGGATATTTCCCCGCCAGGACGTAGCCGAAGAAAGCGACGAGCGCGCCGAGGGCTCCAACAATCGTGAGATGATCGGGCACCGCGGACGATGGCAGTCGCGGTATCAGCCAATTCACCGCGGACAGTTCGAGCGGCCTCAGTATTCCACCGACATCGCGACTGAGGGGGTGGTTGCCGGTTTCGCTCAGCGCCATCGTCGGAGACCTCGAGGCGAAATGCGTTCCAAGAGCCTCAACCGTTCGTCTCTCAGCAGCGCAAATCTCCCACGCGAGCCCGCGCATGGTCCTATGTGCTTTTTGGAACAAGCACACCCGACGAGATAGACCAATTCGGAATTGCCTATAGTTCCAGTGCGAACAGAGAACTCGGGATTGCGAATTCGGGGGCGCATTTGAATCGCACGCGGGCGCGTATTCGGACCGAACAAATAGTCGTGAGTGGGTGGTCTTGCAGGCTGCCGGGAGCAAATTCGGTAGCAGCATTGTGGTCGCTGTTGATCGACGGACGTTGCGCGATCTCGCGCGTTCCGGACGATCGATTCCCACGTCGACGTTTCGAGCATCCTCGCCGCCAGCAGCGCGGCAAAAGCTATACCTGGGCCGCGGGAATCCTCGACGACGTCTGGGGATTCGATCCGGCCGTTTTCGGCATCTCGCCGCGAGAGGCAGAGCAGATGGACCCGCAACAGCGGATCCTGCTGGAGTTGACGTGGGAGGCGCTCGAGGATGCCGGAATTCCTCCGGCTACGATTTCAGGCTCGGACATCGGGGTATTCGTCGGCGGCTCGAGCGCGGAGTACATGGCCGCTTCCTACGGGGATCCCGCGGTCGCCGGCTCGCATTTCGCGACCGGAAATGCGCTCTCCGGACTCTCGAACCGCATATCCTACGTTTTCGATTTGCACGGCCCCAGCGTCACCATCGACACAGCATGCTCTTCGTCGCTGGTGGCGCTTCATCTCGCTATGGAGGCGCTTCGGTCCGGAAGGATCAGCACGGCGATCGTCGCGGGGATCAATGTCATCGCGAGCCACGCATCCTTCGTGTCGTTCTGCCAGGCGGGGATGCTGTCGCCGACCGGCTTTTGCCGCGCCTTCGATGCGAAGGCCGATGGCTTCGTGCGCGCAGAAGGCGGCGTCGTCTTCGTGTTGCGCACCTCCGCTTTGGCGGCGTCGGAGCGGAATCCGATCCGCGGGGTGCTCCTGGGGTCGGAAGTAAACTCCGACGGCCGCACGAACGGCATTTCTCTGCCGTCCCTGGCCTCGCAGCAAGAGTTGCTCAGAAGTGTCTACGCTCGCGGCGAGTTCGATCCGAATAGGCTGGCCTTTGTCGAAGCGCACGGCACCGGAACGCCCGTGGGCGATCCGATCGAGGCGCGTGCTCTCGGCAATGGCCTCGGAAAACTACGGCGATATCCCCTGCCCATCGGCTCGCTAAAAACGAACATCGGGCATCTCGAGCCCGCATCCGGTATCGCCGGCGTGCTAAAGGCAATCTTGGCGCTGAACCACGGCATCTTGCCGCCGTCGCTGCATTTCGACGAGCCCAATCCCAGCATCGATTTCTCCGAGCTCAATATCTCCGTCTGCGGCCAGCCGATGGTACTGGCGCGTACCGCCTCACGCTTCGCCGGCATCAACTCGTTCGGCTTCGGCGGAACGAACGCGCATGTGATCGCCGGTCCCGGCGAGCCGACCGCGCCTCCCGCGAATGACGGAGGAAGGCGAAAAAATCTGCTGATCCTGTCGGCCGAGTCCAAAGCCGCGCTCGCAGCGCTCGCAAAGGCCTATGCCGTCGAGATCGAAAAGCAAACCGCGGCGGAGGTCGCCGTGACGACGCGCGCGGCGGCGCACAGACGTCACCGCTTCTCACGGCGGCTCGTGTGCGTTGCCTCGGGGCGGCGCGAGCTCCTGAATGCTCTGGAGCATCACGCTCTGGAGCAAGAGAGCGACGCGATGATCTCTGGGACGGCTCTCGGCGACGATCTCCCCTGCGCCTTCGTCTACGCCGGAAACGGGAGTCAATGGGCGGGCATGGGGATCGCTGCCTACGATGCCAGCGCTTCCTTTCGCTCGCGGTTCGACGAGGCGGACGAGCATTTCAAAGAGATCGCGGGATGGAGCCTTCGCAAGGCGATGATAGATCCCGCCCTGGGCGATCGCCTAGACATCACCAGCATCGCCCAACCCCTGATATTCGCGATCCAGATCGCCGCGACCGCCAGCTTGGAGCGGCTCGGATTGAAACCCGCGGCGGTCCTCGGGCATAGCGTCGGAGAAGTAGCCGCAGCCTGTGCCGCGGGGATCCTCGATCTCGCCGCCGCGACGAAGGTGATCTACCTCCGCAGCAAGCATCAGGAGATCGTGCGCGGAAAGGGCCGGATGGCAGCCGTCGCCGCCGGGCCGGAGACGGTGCGCGACCTGATCGCGGGGATCGAGGCGCTTGAGATTGCCGCTTTTAACAGCCCGCTGGCGACCACGATTGCCGGACCGGCTCCCTCGGTTGCAGCGCTCAAGGCGGTTTGCACGCAGCGCGGAATTGCCTTCCTCGATCTCGGCTTGGAGTACCCGTTTCACACGGCTGCCCTGGAATCGATCCTCGCGCCGCTTGTCGCGGATCTCGCGGGATTGGAGCCCATGCCGTCCGCAGTGTCATTCATATCCACGGTCACGGGGGACGTCTTAGCGCCCTCGCTCGTGGGCGCCGAGCATTGGGCTCGGAATGTGCGCGACCCTGTCCAGTTCGCGCGCGCGCTTCGATGCGCCGCGGAATTGGGAGCCCGGATTTTCGTGGAGATCGGCCCGCGGCAAGTGTTTCGCAGGCATATTGCAGACAGCCTGAGCGATGTCGCCGGCGGGACGGCGCTATTGGGCGTCCTCGACCGCAGCGAGCAGAGAGGCGACCCGTTCGATCGGGCCGTCGCCAAGGCAGTCGTCAACGGCGCGAGAGTCGATGCAGCAGCCGCATTTGGGACGGATCCCGGCGGAACTGTTCGGCTTCCCTCCTACCCGTGGCAGCGCCAGCCTTACCGCTACGCGCCCACCGTGGAGGCCACGGGAACCCTTGAGTTCGCCGCCTCTCCTTTGGCGGGTCACCGCAATTCACGCGATGCTCTCGAATGGTTCATCCATGTCGACACGGAGACCATTCCGGAGTTCGGGGATCACCGCGTCGGCGATCGGACGATCCTCCCGGGAACGGCATTTCTGGAGATCGCCCTCGCCGTAGCGCGGCAATGGCTTGATGTTGCTGAGATCGCCATCACGGATTTTGAGATCCTGAAGCCGCTCGATCTCGGCAGCGGACAAACACAGGAGGTGATGTCTCGGGTATCTCCGAGCACCGGCACCATCGAGATCTTCAGCCGGCCGCGCCTCGGTCAAGCGGCGTGGCTGTTGAATTGCCGGGGCCGCATGATGCGGCGGAAACTCAGAGACGGCGAGGCCTTCCCTCGGCCCGGCGGCGGATCGGAGATCATCGGCGACAGCGCGCTCTATGCGATAGCGGAAGCAAGCGGCCTCAACTATGGCCCCGCCTTTCGCTTGGTGCAGACTGTTTCGACCGGCGACACGCGCTCGATCCGAGTGACGCTCGCCGCGGAAGCCGCGCCGAGCAAGTTTCTTCTCGATCCGATGCGGCTCGATTGCTGCATGCAAGGCGTGATCGGACTCTTCCCGCTATTGCGGTCCGCCGCACGCGGTGTCGCCTATGTCCCGGTTCGCGTCGATGAGGTGCGCCTGCTCGCCGCCTGCGCCGTCCCGCGAGAGGCGATCATCGCCGTCAGCGATTTCAACGAACGGGCCATTATTGCGGATTGCACCGTATTCGACGCCGAGGGGAACGCGATCGCGCTCCTCCGTGGCGTGCGCTCTCAAGCCGTTCCCGTGCGACACGTCGAACGGCTCGACACTGTCGCCATGTGCGAGGTGCTGAAGCCCGTCAATGGACCGGCTTTTCACCGGGCGACGGCCACCCGCAGGAGCGATGACATCATCGATGCGGCCAAGGAGCTGGGATTGATTGCCGCGACATCGGACGCCGACATCGCCGCGCTCCTCTTCGACGGATGGGCCACCGCGGCCGCCTATGAGGCAGCCGGGAGATTGGCCGATCATGGCGTCATCCGGCCTGACCAGGCGATTGCGCGCGGTGCCATGCATGAAGACCATCGCGCGTGGCTAATCGGCCTTCTCAGAAATCTCGAGACGGCGGGACTCGCCAAGGAAGGCGAGACCGGCTGGTCGCTGATCGCGGATCGCTCGCTTCCGACCGGCGCCGACGCCATCAAGATGCTCGTGAGAGAGCAAGCCTCGCGAGCGGCCGAGATACTATTGGCGTCGAGCGTGACAGGGATGATCGGAGCGATCGGGTCGTGCGATGCCACCCCGCCGCCGCGCCTCGATTTGCCGCCTTCGGCGATTAATTTCTTCGAGGCGACAAATTCGCCGGCGGTCGAAGCGAGCCATGCCCTCTTGCAAATCATCGCACGCGAAATCGATCGGCGCCCTCCCAATGCGGCCCTTCGCATCCTCCAAATCGGAAGTGGTCCGCTGGTGCGGGAGCTGCAGCTTCTTGGAACAGCGCGACGTCCTGCGATCGAAGTTTATGAGCCGGACGCAAAGCGTCTGGAGCGCCTCAAGACTTCCTTGGCAAGGAGCAGCCATGCCTTCCTTGGCAGCTCGGACAAGGATCTCGCGGTCAATGGATACGACATCGTCGTCTCCCTCGATGCTCTCCACCGCCTTCCCGCGGAAATGCCTTTGGATCGTGTGCAGCGTCTGCTCGCTCCCGGCGGTGTGCTCATTGCGCTAGAGGCGGAGCCGACTCTCTTTCGCGACCTGATTTTCGGCCTGGACAGGGATTGGTTCGGCGGCGGTCACCAGGATTTCCCAGTGGGCCCGCTCCGAATGGCCGAGGAATGGCAATCGGCGCTCGAGAGCGCAAATTTTTGCTCCGTACGCAGCGCCCCGTTGCGCTGCGGTCCCTCACGCGTCGCGCTCTTGGCCTGCGAGGCGGGAGCGAGAGTAGCGTCGTCACGCCGCGGCGCGGGTGACGCCGCGCCGCTCGGCCCGGAGACGACAGTGGTCGTCAGCGGCGCGAATTCACGACACGAGGAGATCGGGCGTCGCCTAACGGGCGCGCTCTTCTCCGGCAGAAGCCGGACGAGTGCAGCCTCCGGTTCCGGGAAAACCTCGGCGAGCGGAGGGATCGTAATCCAGCTTATTGCCCCCGAGGGCGGCAATCCCGTCGACGAAATCTGCAATCGATGCCTGGACATGAAGCGTTGCGCCGAGAGCATTGAGCCCGGCAGCCGCCTCTTCCTTGTGTTTTCCGGGGCGCATGCGAGCGGCCCCACAGCAGTCAACCCGATCTCGAGGGCTCTCTGGTCGTTCTCGCGCACGCTCGCCAATGAATTCTCTCACCTCAATGTCAGCCGGATCGACCTCGCCGACGATCTCGGCTGCGAGGACGCCGCGAAAAGCATCCGCGCGATCATCGCGTCGGAGAGATCGGAGACTGAGCTTTGCTGCGACGGCACGGGTGTGACGGCGATACGTGTGGCCGCGCTCGATCAAGCTCTCGGCCCGCGCCCGGCCTTCGACGTCGAGGCCGCGACGCTCGAGCGCTCCTCCCATTCCCCTCAACGGCTGAATTGGGTCTCGACGACGCGCAGAGCGCCCTCCGCCGGCGAAGTGGAAATCGAGGTGGCGGCTGTCGGCGTCAACTTTCGCGATCTCATGTCGGTACTCTCGCTTTTACCCGACGAGTTCCTGGAGCAGGGCTTCGCCGGCCCATCGCTCGGGCTCGAGTGCAGCGGTCGAATCGTTCGCGTTGGCTCGCGCGGTCTCGGCTTCAGGGTTGGCGACCGCGTCGTCGCGCTTGCGTCGTCAGCCTACGCCTCGCACGTTACCGTAGGAGCGCAGCAAGTCTCGAAGATACCGCCGAAGATCTCGTCGGACGCGGCGGCCACGCTCCCCGTCGCATTTCTCACCGCCTACTATTCCTTGGTCACCGTCGCCAAATTGAAGCGCGGCGAGTGGGTATTGATCCACGGCGGCGCCGGCGGCGTGGGGTTCGCCGCAATCCAAATCGCCCGGAAGCGGCACGCGAAAATAATCGCCAGCGCAGGCTCTCTAGCGAAACGCAACCTGCTGCGGCAGCTCGGCGTGCGGCACGTCCTGGATTCGCGCTCGAATTCATTCGCCGAGCAGGTTCGGCATATCACAGGATCGGGCGTGGACGTCGTGCTCAACAGTCTCTCGGGCGAGGCGATGGAGGAGAGCATCGCCTGTCTCAGGGCATTCGGACGGTTCGTGGAGCTGGGCAAGCGCGATTATGTCGCGAATACGCCGATCGCGTTGCGTCCCTTCCGCAGGAACATCGCTTATTTCGGTGTCGACGTTGACCAGCTTATCGCGGGCAAGGCGACTGTCGGCCGGCGCATTTTCGACGCCGTCATGGCGGGCGTCCGGAAGGGCGACTACAAGCCCCTTCCTCACACGATCTTCGAGGCATCGCAGGTATCCGACGCGTTCCAGATCATGCAGCAGGCGGCGCACATCGGAAAGCTGGTGGTTCGCCCTCACCCGATAGCGACGGTGCGGGCCGCCGATCCGGACTTCACGCTCGATCCTCGCGGTTCGCATCTCGTCACGGGCGGGCTGGGCGGGTTCGGGCTCGAGACGGCGAAATGGCTGGTCGATCGCGGAGCGAAACACCTCGTTCTCTTGGGAAGGCGGGGCGCAGCGAGCGCGGAAGCCATGGCTGCTACGAATGAATTCCGCCGACGCGGCGTCGACGTCCTCTGCGACCCCTGCGACGTCGCCGATGCGGACGCGCTTGCAAAAGTCCTGGAGAAGATGCGCGCGAACATGCCGCCTCTCGTGGGCGTCATTCACGCTGCGATGGTGCTCGACGACAGCACCATCGCGAATCTCGATGCCGAGCGGCTCCAACGCGTCTTGCGTCCCAAGGTGCTGGGGGCTGAAAATCTCGATCTGGCCACGCGGGGTGATTCGCTCGGATATTTTGTTCTCTTCTCCTCCGTCGTCACCCTCATAGGCAATCCCGGTCAGGGCGGCTATGTCGCAGCCAACGGCTATCTCGAGGGCCTCGCGCGTCGCCGCAGGCGGCTCGGACTCCCGGCCTTGGCGATCGGCTGGGGGCCGATCGCAGATGTCGGCGTCGTCGCGCGCGATCAAAAGGTAAAGGCGAACCTGGAGAAGCTCGGCAGCGCCCGAGGCATGACGGGACGCGCGGCCCTCGATTTGATGGGCCAAGCGCTCGGGCGATCCCAGGGCGAGATGGATTTCGCGTCCATGACAATCGCCATCGCCGGCGATTTGCGGGCGGCCGGGCACCTTGCCGCGCTGCGGTCACCGACCTACGCGTATTTGCGACAGATGGCGGGTTCCGACGACACGCTCGGGCAGATCGATATCCACTCGCTCGTGAGCTCGCCGGACATCGCTGCGGCTCGTCGCAAGGTCGCCGATATCATCACCACCGAGCTCGCGCACGTCCTCAGCGCGCAGGAGGCCGAGATCAACCGCGACCGCGTGCTCGGCGATCTCGGACTCGATTCGCTCATGACGCTGGAGCTCGGGATGAAGTTGGAGTCAACGTTCCAAATTCGCGGGGCGCTCGCAGCGATTCCCGCCAATTTGACTGCGAATACGCTCGCAGCCCAGGTGATCGCCCATCTCCAGACTCTTGGTGGCGCAAGTCAGCCGTCGGTCGTGCCGCTCATCTCCAAGCACGCAGCGGCAATAGGGCCCGAGGAGGCCGAATTCCTCGATGAAATCGGGACCCAAACGACAGCGCTTCGGCATGTCTCATGAGCGGTAAGAGGGGACGAACGGACGCCGCGCGCGAAAGCCTCCTGCGGAGGGCGGAAAAGCTGCTGCGCACGGAGCGACCCGCGGCGGCCGTGCCGGGGGCATCCGCCAATCGATTCAGTGACGACGCGGTATTCCGCTCGCTGCCCGGTTACGAGGAAATACGGCTCTACCAGGAGATCGGCCGCAGCCTCGGCATTCCCAATCCCTATTTTCGGTTGCACGAAGGAAGGGCCGGCGCCCGCACCCGCATTGGCGGGCACGAAATCCTGAACTTTTCGTCTTACGACTATCTCGGACTTAACGGCCATCCCGAAATCATGGCGGTGGCGAAGGAAGCGATCGACCGCTACGGCATCTCGCCGGGCGCGAGCCGCTGCGTCGCGGGCGAGCGCTCGGTGCACCGAAACTTGGAGCGCGCCCTGGCCGAGATTTATGGCGCCGAGGATTGCTGCGTCTTTGTCAGCGGCTGGGCGACGAACCTCGGCGTGATCGGGCAAATCGTCGACTCAAGGGATCTCCTGATATCGGATTCGATCGTCCATAACAGCGCCGTAACCGGTGCGGTTCTCTCGGGCGCCCAGCGACGGAGTTTTCCGCACAACGACCTCGACGCGCTGGAAATGCTGTTGGCGGAAACCCGCGGCAAATTTCGCCATGCCCTCATCGTCATTGAGGGCCTTTATGGCATGGATGGGGATTACGTCGATCTGCCGCGTCTCCTCGAGATCAAGCGGCGCTACGACGCCTGGCTGATGGTCGACGAGGCACATGCCCTCGGCGTGATCGGTGAGCGCGGGTTCGGCATCGCCGAGCGGTTCGGAATCGATCCGACGCAAGTAGAGATTTGGATGGGGACGCTGTCGAAAGCGCTGGTCGCTTGCGGCGGCTACATCGCCGGGACTGCCACGTTGATCGACTATCTCAAGAACACCGTCGGCGCCTTCGTCTACAGCGTTGCAATGCCGCCCGTCATCGCGGCAACGGCGGAGAAGGCGCTGCAGATCATGCGCGGTGAGCCCGCGCGCGTGGCGCGACTGCGCGAGAATGCCGTCCTCTTCAGGAAGCTTGCAAAGGAGGCCGGGCTCGACGTGATGGGTGCCGATGCGGTCGCAGTGGCGCCCGTCATCGTTCAGGACACGCTTCTCGCCGTGGTTCTCTCAGAGCAGCTCCTTCAATCCGGCATCAACGTCATGCCCGTGATGTATCCGGCCGTGCCGGCGAACGGCGCGCGCCTCAGGTTCTTTCTGACCGCTGCGCACACCGCCAGCGAGATCCGCCGGGCCGTTGAAACGACTGCAAACGCCCTGCGAACTGCACGCGAGCGCGCCCAGGAGCTCCGGCACTCGGCGGTCGCAAGCAGGCTTCGCTCGGCGTGAGTCATGCCTTCTACCATCGTCATAACGGGCGCCTCCAGCGGAATTGGAGCGGCACTCGCTAGGCGCTACGCGCAACGAGGCTCCCGGCTCGCGCTGATCGCGCGGAACCGGCCTCGGCTCGAGGCGATCGCAGGCGAATGTCGTCGGTGCGGATCTCCGAATGTCGAGCTCGCAGCGATCGACGTTCGCGAGCGCCAAAAGCTCAAGACGTATCTCGAACGCTATGACGCCCGGTTCTCCGTCGATCTCGTCATCGCGAGCGCGGGTGTCATGACGGGCACCGCACGAGACGGCAATATCGAGGCGCCGGAGCTGAGCTACACCCTGATGGAAACGAACGTGTTGGGTGTATTGAATACCGTGCACCCTCTCGTGTCATGCATGATCGCCCGACGCAGAGGTCAGATTGCCATAATCGGATCGATCGCGGGCTTTGTGCCTTTGGCCGATTCACCGAGCTATTCGGCGAGCAAATCCGCGCTGCTGACCTACGGTCTCTCGCTGCGCGAATCGCTGGCGCCCAGAGGGATCAAGGTGAACCTCGTATGTCCAGGCTACGTCGACACGCCCATGACCGATCAGATCGTCGGAAAGAAGCGATGGATGGTCGACGCAGAGGACGCCGCCGAACGTATTCGCAGGGGTATCGAAAGAAACTCCGCCGTCATTGCCTTTCCCTTCGTGCTCGCGGGCATGGCCCGCCTGTCCGGTTTCCTGCCTCATCGTTTCAGGCAGTTCTTCGCCAAACCCTATCGATTTGCCGTCACCCCACATCGGTAGCTGCGGGACGGGAACAGGCCGCAAGCAACGCCGGTTCTCAAATATCAGGATTTGGCTAACATAGGCCCCGACATTGCCTGCGACAGAAAAGGCTGCAAGGGGAACCTCGGGAGATGCCGCGAATAGCCCACCAGCAATCAGTGCTGGCCTCTCGTTCTGCGGGTGCCATGCCCGTGCGGCGGATACACCTGCACATTGAGAATAGCGGCGAGCTCGACCCGGTATTCGAGGCGACACCGAAACGCATCTCCGATGCGCTGAAACGGCATCCTCGACTTAAGGAGAGGCTGAAAATCACGCTTGGCCACGACGGCGATTGCATCGAAAGCGCCATCCGTACCGCCGACGTGCTCTTCGCCTGGGATTTCGACCGGAGAAACCTCGCGGAACGCGCGCCAAGACTGCGCTGGGTCCACGCGCATGGCGCCGGGGTGAGCCATCTCATGCCGCTCGACTGGCTGCCGGCGGGTGCCGTCCTCACGAACAGTCGCGGTGTGCACGGGCCGAAGGCCGACGAGTACACCGCGATGGCACTCCTCATGCTCAACAACGGGCTGCCCCGCATGGCCTGGAATCAACGGCATGCGAAGTGGGAGCAGGTCTTCAACACCTCAATCGCCAATAAGACGCTCCTGATCGTCGGCGTGGGTAACGTCGGCGGCGGCGCCGCCGCCTGGGCGAAGAAGCTTGGTCTTCGCGTGGTCGGCATCCGGCGGACGGGAAGGCGACATCGCCATGTCGATGAGATGTACACCCCCGATGCGCTACGGAGCTTGCTCCCTCACGCGGATTTCGTGCTGATCTCTGCGCCGCTCACGGACGCAACGCGGCACATGATCGGCGCGCAGGAGATCGCCCTGCTCAAGCCCGGTGCCGGCCTCATCAATTATAGCCGTGCCAACCTCGTGGATTACGGTGCACTTTCGAAACGGCTCCGGCGCGGCGAGCTGATGGCGATCCTCGACGTATTCGATCCCGAGCCATTGCCGCGCTCGTCCCCGCTCTGGAAGGCGCCCAATCTCATCATCACCCCTCACTGCTCGTCCGATGACAGGGAGCAATACACCCCGAGGACGCTCGATCTCGTGTTCCGCAACATGGCGCGGTTCATAGAGCGCAAGCCGCTCCTCAATCGCGTCGATCCCGAGCTGCAGTATTGATGGAGGTGCGATTCGGCTTTGCCCCATTTTCCCGGGCTGGAGGATTGGAGATGACGACGACCGAGGACATGTTCGATCCCCGTCACTACGAGAGGGTTCGCCTGCCGTTGCTCGATGCCGAGACCCTGCCCCCGTGGTGCTATACGTCGCAAGAATTCTACGACCGGGAAGTAGACCGGGTCTTCATGCGGAGTTGGAATTTTCTCGGCCGTGAGGACGAGATCGCGAAGCCCGGCGATTATGCCGTCTTCGATCTCTTCGGGGAGTCCGTCATCGTGGTCCGCGGTCGGGACAACGCGGTTCGCGCCTTCGCGAACTCGTGCCGGCATCGCGGTACTCGCCTGCTGCAGGGCAAGGGAAGCTGCCGCGCCATCGTCTGCCCTTACCACGGCTGGGGCTACAATCTGAGTGGCGAGCTCGTCGGCGCCGCCGGCATGGAGGATACGCACGACTTCGATCGCCGACACTATGGCCTCCATCCCGTCAGGTTGGAGACATGGGACGGATTCATCTTCGTCAATTTCGATGCAAAGGCCGGGAGCCTCCTCGACTATCTCGGCGATCTGCCGGAGCGGCTCAGTTCCTATGGCTTCGGCGACATGGTTTGCGTGCGCCGGCGAGAATACGACCTCGCCTGCAATTGGAAGATCTTCCTCGAGAACGCGATGGAGGACTATCACACGCCCGTCGTGCACAAGCAGTCGATCGGGATCCAGATAACGACTCCGGAAATCGCTCGCGGCCAATGGGGCGGCATCTATATGCCTGCCGAGAAGACGATCGCCGTCCTTGCCGAGGATCTCGATTACGCCTTCCCCCCGATAGCGACGTTGAGCGGAAAACCCGCGGGTGGCACGTACTTCCTTGTGATCTACCCCTCGACGTTCTTCGCGACCACGCAGGATTGCATGTGGTGGCTGCAGCAATTCCCGCAGGGACCGGATCGAACGAGGTTGGTAGTGGGTTCCTGCTTTCCTCGCGCGACCGCTGCCCGCAGTGATTTCGGCGATCGGGTGGGGCGTTATTTCAAGCGCTGGGACAAATCGATCCCTGAGGACAATGCGATTTCCGAGCAACAGCAACTGGGATTGCGCTCTTCCTATGCCAGCACCGGCAGGTTCTCCGTCCGGGAGCCGCTGGTTCGCGACATCGCAAATTGGGTTCTCGACCGGGCGGTCGGACGGTGAGACTGCACAGCGATCCCGTAATCTCGTCAGTGACAGGGGACTTTCAGATGAGCAAGACGAATCGCGGCCGCGGGACTTCCGCCGCTGCGCGCGAGGGAAAGCCGGGCCCGGCAGGTCCGGCGCGTGTCGAGCACGACGAATTTGCGACGTTGGGTCGCGCGCTCGCGCAGAAGGGCGTAAAGCATTGCCTTGCGGCCTATGTCGACATGCACGGCATTCCCAAAGCCAAGAGCGTGCCGATCGGTCACTTCTCCCGAATGATGCGCGGATCCGAGCTCTTTACCGGGGCAGCGCTCGACGGCCTGGGACAGACACCGAGCGACGACGAGCTCGCGGTACATCCCGATCCGCAGGCCGTTTCCGTGCTGCCTTGGCGGCGCGAAGTGGCCTGGGCACCCGGCGGCCTCAGATTTCACGACGCGCCGTGGCCGATGTGCTCGCGAAACGTCCTCCAGCGCCAGATCGATCGCCTCACCGCGCGCGGCCTCAAGTTCAATTTGGGCGTCGAATGCGAGATTTTCCTCGTGCGACGCGATGGCGACACCATCCGTCCGGCCAATCCCCTCGATGTGCTGCCAAAGGCCGCTTACGACGTAGTCGGCTTGCTCGAGAACATGCCCTGGCTCGATACGGTTGTCGGCCACATGAATGAACTCGGCTGGGAAGTGCACTCGTTCGACCACGAGGACGCCAACAGTCAGTTCGAATTCGATTTTGCCTATGCCGATGTCATGACCATGGCGGATCGTTTCGTGCTTTGGCGCATGATGATGAAGGAGGTCTCGCGCCGGTTCGGGTGGGAGGCAACCTTCATGCCCAAACCGTATGCCGATCGGACCGGCAGCGGCGCCCATTTCAATATGTCGATGAGCGATCTCCGCACCGGGCGGAATATCTTCGGCGACGCGCGGGATCGGCGGGGGTGCGGCCTTTCCAAGGTCGCCTACCAGTTCCTCGCGGGGATTCTGCGTCACGCGCCGGCGATCGTCGCTGTCACCTGCCCGATCGTGAATTCCTACAAGCGCCTCATCAAGAGCGGATCGATGACGGGATACACCTGGGCGCCAATATTCATCTCCTACGGCGGCAACAACCGTACGCACATGATGCGCGTGCCCCTGGTGCGCCCCCAAATCGAAGACGCTCCCGACCGGAACGACGGCACGTATCTTTCGGGCGCGCGCGTCGAATGCAGGGCCGTCGACCCCTCGCTCAACCCTTACCTCGGCGCCGCGATGATGCTGGCTGCGGGTCTCGAGGGGATAGAGCAAAATCTCGATCCCGGCGATCCCATCAACCTCAACATGTACGAATTGAGTGCCGCCGACCTAGCCAAGCGCGGGGTGCGCAGCCTGCCACGGACCCTCCTCGAGGCAGTCGAGGCCTTTGCCGCCGACCCGTTGGGGCGGTCGGTGTTCGGCGCGGATCTCTTCGACGCCTTCATCGACGTCAAGCAGCGAGAATGGTGGAGCTACCACAATTCGATCTCGAAATGGGAATACGACAACTACCTCTCGAAGTTCTGAGCGATGTCACCTTCGCGTGCGCGCGAAATGATCCCCAGACTCGGCCATTGGCCGTAAAAGTGCTGTCTCGTGTGTTTGCTGGATGGTATGGACTCATCCGCCTCGGGATCGAACAGGGAGCTATCAGGGTGTGAACGGGGGATTCGGGGCTGGCATCAGAAAATCTGCGGCGCCTCGCATTACATTGTGGGCCGGCGGCGATGCGGATCAGCGTTTACAGTGCCAGAAATGTAGGTCGTAGATTGCCCGTTCAAATCAAGAGCAGGACATGAAGGCGCGGTACGATGCGCTTATAATTGGCGCGGGCCACAACGGCCTGGTTTGCGGAGCCTATCTCGCGAAGGCTGGGCTCAAAACCCTTGTC
>DATJVP010000151.1:0-8904 GCA_035581425.1 Allostellaceae bacterium
GTCGCCTCCGCCAGCAGCGCGATCAGGTCCTCCAACGCCAAAGCGACGCACCCTTCCGTGCCGCCGAAATCGGGTCGCGCGACGTGGAGGAAGATGGCGCTGCCGCGGCCGGGAACGACGGGGTCGTCGTTGTATCCGAGCGGAACGAGCACGTCGTAGAGCCGGTCGCCGCGCCAGAGCTGCTCGGCGCTCGCGCCATAGGGGAGCGTCACCCGGCGGTTGTAGCGGGGATCCTCGGGGGCGTCGCACCAGCCATCGGCGGGCGAGAGCGGCCGCAGCGGGAGCGAGGTCTTGGGCGCGCGGAGCCGGTCGGGGCGGTATAGCACCTCGCGCAGCAGGAAGACGCCGACGGGCGTTGCATGATCCCCCTCATGCTTCTCCCGGCTGATGCCGCCCTTCCCGAGCGCCGCCCGTATTTCCCGCCCGTTCCAGAGCGCTCGCCCGTCCTTGTGAACCACGAGGTCCATGGCACGGGTATAGCGCGACGAAGGGGCTGAGGGCTAGGGAGCGACGTCCACCTGGCTTCCGCGGGGCGTGCTCGTGCCCTCGCGCTGGCGCTGGAGCGTCGCGTATTTGTCGAGGGCGTCGATCATCTTCTGGGAGACGTCGACCGGCCCAGTGCCGCCCGCTTGCGTCGGCGTCGGCGCGGGCGCACTTGCGGTGTATGCAACCGGCATCGCGCGCGCTGGCGGCGAGAGGCTGCCAGGGGGAATCGAGAGCGGGATCACCTGCGCGCTCAGCACGCGGCCGTTGGCGGCCGTGGAGCTCGAGCCATAGAGCTGGCGACGGCGCTCTGCCTGCTGCGCAAGAAAGGTTTGTGCGGGATTGGCGGGCGCGCTCGCTGCGGGCGCCGCGGAGACGGAGGCAGCGGCGGCGTGCGCCGGCGCGACTGCCGGATGATCCGCAGGGGCCGCTGGCGCCGCTGGCGCAGAGGGAACGGAGGCCACCGCGCTCGGCTTGTCGTCGCCGGTCACGAGGGCGACGACCGTTTCGCCGATGTCGTGCCCGGTCTGTTCCTTGATGAGCACGTTGGCGAGCCCCGAGGCAAAGCCGATGAGCCCGCCATAGAGCGTATCGCCGACAACGCGCGGGAGATTGCCGATGGTGTCGCCGGTGATCCAGCGATAGACCGAGCCGATGACCGGCAGATGCTGCAGGGGGTTCACGATATCCAGGAGGTCGTGGAACTGGAACCCCTTCTGCCCCCAGATATGCGGCTTGTCGTCCTCGACCGGAGCCACATAGGGCTCAGCCGTCGGCCATGCCACCGCAGAACTCACCCCGATCCCGTCACTCACATCGACATTCCTCCTGGCTCCGCTCACGCAAGAGCGATGCCAAGAGAATATTAGGGAAATTCAAGGGGTTATGGGAATCCCGCGGGGGCGGTGCGGCAGGTTTTGCCGGAGGGCGAGGACGATCGCGTCCCTCGCGACGATTGAGAGTTGAGGTCGCCGCGCGGGGCTAAAACAAATGCCCGCTGCGGGCGGCCTTGGTTTTTAGGTAGCGCTCGTTGTGGCCGTTCGCGGGGAAGATGTGCGGGACGCGCTCGACGACGGCGATGCCGCAGCGGTTGAGCGCGGCGACTTTCTCGGGATTGTTGGTGAGGAGGCGCACCCGCGAGAAGCCAAGCTGGCGCAGCATCTCCGCCGCCGGAAGATAGACGCGCTCGTCGGCGTCGAAGCCGAGCTGCTCGTTGGCGTCGACGGTGTCGAAACCCGCATCCTGGAGCTGATAGGCGCGGAGCTTGTTGACGAGCCCGATGCCGCGGCCCTCTTGCGCGAGATAGAGCAGCACGCCGCTCCCGGCGCGCGCGATCTCCGCGATCGCGCCGCGGAGCTGGTCGCCGCAATCGCAGCGGAGGCTCCCGAGCAAATCCCCGGTGAAGCAGGCCGAATGCAGGCGCGTCAGGATCGGCGCCTCGGAATCGGGCGTGCCGATGAGGATCGCCAGATGCTCGAGCCCGCCATCGCTCGGACGGAATGCCACGATGCGCGCGGTCTCCGCATCCTTGAGCGGAACGCGCGCCTCGCTCACCGCGAAGAGCGAGCGTGCGGCGGCACCCTGATAGTCGAGGACATGCGCGGCATCGATGACGAGCATCCCCGCGCCCGCGGCGAAGCCCTGCATCGCCGTTCGCGAGATCGGCGCCACCACCGCGGCCGGCAGGAGCCGCGCGAGCTTCGCGAGCTCGACGGCGGCGTCGGCCGCGATCCGCGTCGTCGCGTCGACCACGGCCACCGGAAGGCGCGGCGTCGCCGGCGTCGAGGGATCGGCGATGTCGCCGAGAAGCGAGGCGGAAGTTCCCTCGGGAATGGAGAGGAGCACGCTGCCCCCGGGGGCGCTCGGCGGCTCCGCAAGACCCAGCACCGCCGCGCGCCGATGCGTGATCGCCAGCGCAAGCGGCGCGCCCGCGAGACTCCGGTACTGGACCAGCGCGGCGTCGCTCACCGCCTCCGCCGCCAGCACCAGCAGCGCCGTATCGGGCGTCCGCAGCAGCACGCAATGCCCTCGGCGCAAATCCATCGCGGCCCGGTCGATCTCCACCAGGGCATGCGCGTCTGCCGCCTTCGGCGGCTGCTGTCGCTGCGTCAGCATGGCCTCAACCTTTTCGCCCCCTTGTTGGTCCCGTCCGGGACGCCGCATGTCTTCCCCACCGCCGCGGCCCTTCCGAAACAGGCAGGCACATACACCCGCGGCGGGCGGAAAGCCAGTGCCAGCCTTGCGGGTCTGACCCGCCTTCGCCCATGAGAACGCCGCAGTTCTGCGGTCCGAGCCATCACGTCCACGTGAGGCAAAGGGATGCCTCACGGATGCCCCGCGTTATCACCGTCGACAGGCCGCGCGTACCGGGTGTATTCGGGCTGAGACCGATGGCCTCGACACAAATTAACCCCAGCACAGATCCTCCACCGGAGCCGTCGGAGGCGGCGGCGGCTTGGGATGCGGTGCTGGCGCTCCGCCGGGATGCTCGCGCGGGACCCCTCGCCTATCCGCGCGAGCTGCCGCTCGGGCGCGAGACCCTGACCGTCATGGCCGACGGCGCCTGGCGCCTCACCGGCGTGCCTGCCCCCGATGCGGCGGCGCTCCTCGACCTCTACCTGCCTCTCGCAGCCGTGGCACATCGTCGCAGTTTCGTGCTTGCGCATCTCGCGCAGAGCCTCGACGGGCGGATCGCGACCATGGCCGGCGCCTCGCAATGGCTCACGGGGTCCGCCGACCTTCTGCACACGCATCGACTGCGTGCGCTTGCGGATGCCGTGATCGTCGGCGCGGGAACCGTCTATCACGACGATCCCCGCCTCACGGTGCGACTCTGCAGAGGCGAGCAGCCCGTGCGCGTGGTGCTCGATCCCGGCTTCGGACTTCCGGCGGAGCGGCGAGTCTTCCGCGATGGTGCGGCGCCGACGTTGATGCTGACGGCGCGAGCGGAGACCAAGCGCAAAGGCGACGCCGAGGTCGTGGCGCTGCCGGCTGAGGGCGCGGGCTTTTCGCCCGCGACGGTGCGCACGGCGCTTGCGGCGCGGGGTCTCCACTGGCTCTTTGTCGAGGGCGGCGGCGTCACGGTCTCGCGCTTCCTTGCGGCGGGCGCGCTCGAGCGGCTGCAGATCGCGGTGGCGCCGGTGATCCTGGGCTCGGGCCGGCCGGGCCTCGCGCTGCCGGAGATTGCCGATCTCGGTGCGGCGCTGCGTCCGCGCATCCGCCGCTTCGCGCTCGGCGAGGATGTACTCGTCGAATGCATCCTGCATGACTGAGAGCGCCCGCGCGTTCTGGGTGGTGGCACCGGGTCGCGGCGAAATCCGCAGCGGCCCGCTCGCCCCGCCCGGGCCGGGCGAGGTGCTCGTGCGCGCGGTCGCGAGCGGCATCAGCCGCGGGACCGAGAGCCTGGTCTTCGCGGGCCGCGTCCCCGCGAGCGAGCGCATGCGCATGCGCTGCCCCTTCCAGGAAGGCGACTTCCCGGCTCCCGTCAAATACGGCTACGCCTCCGTCGGCCGCATCGAGGCGGTCGGGACCGGCGTGGCGACGGCGCTCATCGACGCGCCCGTCTTCTGCCTCTTCCCGCATCAAGACCGCTACACGCTCCCGGCCGCGGCCGCGCTGCCGCTTCCGGCGGCAGTCCCGGTGCGCCGCGCCGTACTCGCCGCCAACATGGAGACCGCGGTCAACGCGATCTGGGATGCAGGCCCGCGCCTCGGCGACCGCATCGCCGTCGTGGGCGCGGGCGTGGTGGGTGTCATGGTAGCGGCGCTCGCCGCACGCATTCCCGGAACCAAGATCGAGATCGTCGACATCGATCCCCGGCGGCGCGAGCTTGCGGCGGCGTTCGGCTGCGAATTCGCGAGCCCCGAGAGCGCGCAGGGCAATTGCGATCTCGTCGTTCATGCGAGCGGCGCCCCCGCGGGCCTCGCGACCGCCCTCTCGCTTGCGGGTTTCGAGGCGACGGTGGTTGAGCTGAGCTGGTACGGCGATCGCGCCGTGACGCTGCCGCTCGGCGAGGCCTTTCACTCGCGGCGCCTCACCCTCCTCTCCTCGCAGGTCGGCCACGTCGCCGCGTCGCGCCGCTCGCGCCGCAGTCACCGCGAGCGTCTCGCCACCGCGTTGTCGCTGCTCGCCGATCCGGCCTTCGACCGGCTTATCACCGGCGAGAGCGCCTTCGAGGATTTGCCGCAGACCATGGCCCGCCTCGCCTCCGCCCCCGACGGCGCGCTGTGCCACGTCGTACGGTATGAGCGGACCTAGCCACTCGAAACAGGAAACTGGAACCACCGAGACGCCGAGGCACCAAGTTGTTTCCGCCGGCGTGAGACCGTGAGAAAAGAGAAATTGCGGCCTTGCCGGCAGAAAGAACTTGGTGCCTCGGCGTCTTGGTGGTTCAAATTTATCGGCTACGCCGACCGCCAGGACAAATCCCGGCCGCAGCGATGAGAAAGCGCGGAAAGCACACATGTACACTCTCGCCGTCAGCGACCATGTGATGATCGCCCACAGCTTCGTCGGCGAGATATTCGGGCCGGCGCAGCAGCTCCATGGCGCGACATACGCCGTCGAGGTCGAGGTGCGCCGTGCGCAGCTCGATGCCGATGGGCTTGTCTGCGACATCGGCCGCGCGCTCGCGACGCTCAAGGAGGTGCTGGCGGAGCTCAACTACAAAAACCTCGACGAGCTGCCGGAATTCCGCGGGCGCAACACCACGACGGAATTCCTCGCAGGCGACATCTTTCGCCGCTTGAAGGCGCGCGTTGCCGCCGGCGGCTTCGGGCCTGGGACGGCCGGCGCGCTCGCCTCGATGCGCGTGCTGCTCCGGGAATCGCCGGTCGCTTGGGCTGCCTTCGAAGGCCCGTTGGTGTGAGGCCGATCGTCTTCCTGGTGCCGGGCCCGCTTGACCAGCTCACGGGCGGCTATCTCTTCGATCGCGCGATCGTCGAGGGACTGCGCGCGACGGGCCGCGCGGTCGAGGTCGTGGAACTCGCGGGTCGTTTCCCCGAGCCCGATGCGGCGGCCATCTCTGCCGCAAGCGCGGCGCTCACGCGTCTTCCCGACGGCGCCCTCGCCGTCATCGACGGGCTCGCTCTCCTCGCTTTTGCCGACGTTCTCGACGAAATAGGCCGGAGGCTCCGCCCCATCGCCTTCGTGCACCACGCGCTGGCGGAGGAGACCGGGCTCAGCGAGCGCGAGCATCGCCGCATCGCCGCGCTCGAGGGGCGGCTCTTGCGTGGTCTGGGCGGCGCGCTCTGCCCCAGCGAAAGCACCGCGCGGAGCCTCGCTGCCTACGGTCTGCCTCGTGCGCGGCTCGCGGTCACGCCGCCGGGCACGCTGAAGCCGACGCGTCTGCCGCGCCGCCGCGCCGCGCGAGGCCCGCTCGACCTTCTCTGCGTTGCGACGCTCACGCCGCGCAAGGGGCATCTCCTGCTGGTGGAGGCGCTCGCGGCGCTTGCGGATCGTCCCTGGCGCTGCCGCCTCATCGGCAGCGCCGAGCGCGCGCCCGAGCACGCGGCGCTGCTGCGCTACGAGATCGGCCGTCGCGGTCTCAAGGGCCGCATCGCGCTCGAGGGCGAGTGGCCGCCGGCCCGGCTTCCCGAGGCCTATGCGGAGGCGGATGCCTTCGTGCTGCCCTCCTTTCACGAGGGCTATGGCATGGCGCTTGCGGAGGCGCTTGCCTGGGGCTTGCCGGTGATCTCCACCACCGCCGGCGCCATCCCCGAGACCGTGCCTGCGAGCGCGGGGCTGTTGGTGCCGCCGGGAGATGCTGCCGCACTCACGGCGGCGCTCGCGCGCTTCCTCGAGGAGCCGACGCTCCGCGCGAGGCTCGCTGCGGGGGCGCGTGCTGCAGGCGCGCGGCTTCCGGACTGGCCGCAGGCGATCGCGGGTTGGGCCGCTGCGCTCGATCGGCTGGCTGCGGCATGAGCGAGAGCTTCGGCCTCGATTGGCTTCGGCTCCGCGAGACCCAAGACGTCCGCGCGCGCAGCCGGACGCTCGCGCGCGGCTTCGGCGCGGCGGTGCGGCGGAAGGCCGGTGAGGCGCCTGCCCTTCTTCTCGATCTCGGCGCCGGCAGCGGCGCGGGGTTCCGGGCGCTGGCGCCGCTCATTCCCGGCGATCAGGAATGGCGCCTCGTCGATCACGATCCCGCGCTCCTCGGGCATCAGGCCGCGGAGATCGCGCAATGGGCGCGGGGCCAAGGCTATCGCGTGACGCATGGCATGGGCGTCGTCACCATCGCGACGGGTCGCGCGAATTGGCGCGCGCACAGCATCGACCGCGACCTCGCGGCGGGGCTCGACTCGCTTTCCCTTGCGAGCGCGCATGGTGTCGCGTGTGCGGCGCTCCTGGATCTCGTCTCGGAGAGCTGGCTCCGCGCCTTGACCGATCGGCTTGCCGGGGCGCGCGTGCCCTTCCTCGCGGCGCTCAGCGTCGACGGGCGGCGGGAGTGGCGGCCGGAGCATCCTGAGGATGCGCTGGTGGTATCCGCATTTGCGCGGCATCAGGTCCGCGACAAGGGCTTCGGCGCGGCGCTCGGGCCTGCGGCTCCCGCAACCGCCCGCACGGTCTTCGAGGGGCGCGGCTACTCCGTGACGGCGGCGCCCGCGGATTGGCGGCTCGCCGCGCAGGAGGATGCGCTGCTCTCGGCGCTGGTCGATGGCGATGCCGCCGCGGCGGCGGAGAGCGAGCCAGGCGCCGCTGCGCTGATCGACGCCTGGCGCAGGGATCGCCACCGCGAGCGCGCGGAAGGAACGCTAGGGCTCACGGTCGGTCATGTGGACATTCTCGCGGTGGCGAACGAGAGTCGGTGAGAGTTTGTCGGAGGGAAACATGCCGATCTATCGCGACTACGATCAAGCCGCACTCGACGCGCAGTACAATCTCCGCGCCCGCGTGCTCGACCATCAGGCCTATTTCGAGCGCTGGGATCGTGCGAGCAAGGCCGCGCGCGCGACGCGCTCGTGTCGGCTCGATCTGCGCTACGACGTCGAGGCGCTCGATCTCTTTCCCGCGGCAAAGACGCCGGCGCCCTGTCTCGTCTTCATCCACGGAGGCTATTGGCAGGCCTTCGGCAAGGGCGATTTCAGTTTTGTGGCGCCGGCATATCAGGAGGCGGGGATTTCTGTCGCCGTCGTCGACTACACGCTCTCACCCAAGGCGAGCATGGACGAGATCGTGCGCCAGAACCGCGCCGCCATCGCCTGGCTCCACAAGAATGCGCGCGAGCTCGGTATCGATGCCGGCCGCATCCACGTCGCCGGCCACTCCGCAGGCGGGCATCTGACCGCGATGATGCTGGAGACGGATTGGCGGCACTTCGGGCTTGCGGCCTCGCCCGTCCGCGGCGGCTCAGCCATCAGCGGCCTCTACGACCTGGAGCCGATCCGGCTCAGCTATCTCAACAAGGTTCTCGGCCTCCATGCGGAGACGGCCCGCCGCAACAGCCCGATCCTGGCCGTCCCGGAGAAGGCGCCGCCACTCATTCTCTCGCTCGGCAGGGGGGAGACGCCGGAGTTCCTGCGCCAACAGGCGGATTTCGCGGCCGCCTGGCGCGAGGCGGGTCTCGCGCTGGAGATCGCCGATGAGCCCGACGCCCATCATTTTTCGGTGATGGATCGCTTCGCCGAGCCCGGCAGCATCCTCAACCGGGCGGTGGAGCGGCAGATTTTCGCCTAGGACGGGGAGGTTGCGCCCCGGGGCCTACTACAATAAAGGACTGGTCATTGGGCAGGGAGTTGGGATGACCGCCGGCCGCAAGATCCTGATCGTGGACGACGATGCCGCGCTGAGGCAATCGCTCGCGGAGCAGCTCGAGCTGCATGAGGAATTCAAGGTCGAGCAGGCCGAGACCGCCAACCAGGCGCTCGACCAGGCGAAGGGGCAATATTTCGACGCGATCCTCCTGGATGTAGGGCTACCCGACATGGACGGGCGCGAGCTCTGCCGGCTGATGCGCCGCAATGCCGTCCGCTCGCCGATCCTGATGCTGACGGGCGCCGACGGGGAGGCCGACACGATCCTCGGCCTCGATGCCGGGGCCAACGACTACATCACCAAGCCCTTCCGCCTGAACGTGCTTTTGGCGCGACTCCGCGCCCAGCTCCGCCAGCATGAGCAGAGCGAGGATGCGGTCTTCACGATCGGCCCCTATACCTTCCGCCCCAGCGCCAAGATCCTTTTGGACGCGACCGGGCGGAAGAAGGTTCGGCTCACGGAGAAGGAGACCTCGATCCTCAAATACCTCTATCGCGCGGGCGCGCGGACGGTCGGGCGCGATGCCCTCCTGAACGAGGTCTGGGGCTATAACGCGGGGGTCACGACCCATACCCTCGAGACCCATGTTTACCGGCTCCGGCAGAAGATCGAGCGCGACCCCGCCCATGCGGAAATCCTGGTCACGGAGCCGGGCGGGTATCGATTGGTTCC
>DATJVP010000152.1:0-5082 GCA_035581425.1 Allostellaceae bacterium
TTGTCGCCGTTGGCCGAGATGGTGCCGACCTGCGCGATCTCCTCGTTGGTGGAGACCTTCTTGGAGCGCTTCTTCACGTCCTCGACGCGATCCTTCTTTTCCTTGACCTCGACCTCGGTCGCGCCGCCGACGCGGATCACCGCCACGCCGCCTGCGAGCTTGGCCAGACGCTCCTGCAGCTTCTCCTTGTCGTAGTCCGAGGTCGTCTCCTCGATCTGGGCCTTGATCTGGGCGATGCGGCCCTCGATGTCCTTCTTCGAACCGGCGCCGTCGATGATCGTGGTGTTCTCCTTCTCGATCCGCACCCGCTTGGCCTTGCCGAGCATCGGCAGCGTGACGTTCTCGAGCTTGATCCCGAGATCCTCGGAGATGAGCTGGCCGCCCGTCAGCACCGCGATGTCCTCCAGCATCGCCTTGCGGCGATCGCCGAAGCCCGGGGCCTTCACCGCCGCGACCTTGAGGCCGCCGCGCAGCTTGTTGACGACGAGGGTGGCGAGCGCCTCGCCCTCGACGTCCTCCGCTACGATGACGAGCGGCTTGCCCGACTGCACCACCGACTCAAGGACCGGGAGCATCGCCTGCAGGCCGGAGAGTTTCTTCTCGTGGAGGAGAATGAAGGGGCTCTCGAGCTCGGCGATCATCTTCTCGGCGTTGGTGACGAAGTAGGGGGAGAGATAGCCGCGATCGAACTGCATGCCCTCGACAACGTCGAGCTCGGTCTCCAGGCTCTTCGCCTCCTCGACCGTGATCACGCCCTCGTTGCCGACCTTCTGCATCGCCTTGGCGATCATCTCGCCGATCTCGGTCTCGCCGTTCGCGGAGATGGTGCCGACCTGGGCGATCTCCTCGTTGGTGGAGACCTTCTTGGAGCGCTTCTGCACGTCCTCGACCACCGCCGCGACGGCGAGATCGATGCCGCGCTTGAGGTCCATCGGGTTCATGCCGGCGGCAACCGCCTTGGCGCCCTCGCGAACGATCGCCTGGGCGAGGACGGTGGCCGTCGTGGTGCCGTCGCCGGCGATGTCGTTGGTCTTGCTCGCGACCTCGCGCACCATCTGTGCGCCCATATTCTCGAACTTGTCCGCGAGCTCGATCTCCTTGGCGACGGTGACGCCGTCCTTGGTGATCCGAGGCGCGCCGAACGACTTGTCGAGCACGACATTGCGGCCCTTGGGGCCGAGCGTCACGCGTACCGCGTTCGCGAGAATGTCGATGCCGCGCAACATGCGGTCGCGCGCATCGCCGCTGAAACGAACTTCCTTCGCAGCCATGGAATCAATTCTCCTTCAGATACGGATGCGCCGCCCTCAGGCGACTTTCTTGGAGGCGGACTTCTTGCCCTCGACGATGCCGAGGATGTCGCTCTCCTTCATGATGATGAGCTCCTCGCCGTCGACCTTGACCTCGCTGCCCGACCACTTGCCGAACAGGATCCGGTCCCCGGCTTTGACGTCGAGGGGATGGATCTTGCCATCCTCGCCGCGCGTGCCTGCGCCTGCCGCGACCACCTCGCCTTCCTGGGGCTTTTCCTTCGCCGTGTCGGGAATGATGATCCCGCCGGCAGTCTTCTCCTCCTGCTCTACGCGCCGGACCAAAACCCGGTCGTGCAAAGGACGGAACCGCATGGAACTTCTCCTCCAAATCGCTGATTTTGCAAAGAAAATGGCGAGTTGTTAGCACTCGCCACTCAAGAGTGCCAGGACAATACTGAAATCGGCCGCCCAGCGCAAGCACGAGCGCACTGGTTGCATAGGTATGGTGTTTTAGTGCGCGGTCGTCGTCGAGCCCGGATGGGACTATGCCTTCACCGGCTATGCGGCACATCCCAAGCCCTATCTCAGAGCGCACACCGCGCGTCTGATCAGCGCTCTCAGTGTGAAGTAACGAAGGATTCCGGAGCGACCGCTTCGGATCATCAACTGTATTCGAAGACCGTCCTAGCGTGCCACCACCGGCTTCGCTCCGGTCTGCTCGAGGGCCTTCACCACCTTTGCGATCGCGGCCGACTTCTTCACTTGGTCTTCGCCGGCTGCGACGAGGGCGTCGACGTCGGCATCGTCGATGGTGAGGCCGGTCGGAATGCTCTGGAGGCGCGCGCGCGTTTGCGGGTCCTCGACGCCCGCGAGCGAGAAATGCTCGACATAGCCCTCGACGTCGTCGCAGGGATACCCGTCGATCACAGCGGCCGTCCCGCAGCGGAGCTTCTTAATGCGCTCGACGAGGCCTGCGATCTTGATGCGCGCGAGGCTCAGCGTCTCGAAATTGTAGCGGTCGATCTGCAATCCCGTGACCGCCCCGACGATCCGGCCCACGCCGCCCACCGTCGGTTCCTTTGCGACGCTCGAGTCTTGCGCGGCTTCGCCATCCACGCTGATGACGAGAATGCGCCGAACGTGCTCGAAGCCGCGGCTGCGTTCTAACTGAGTATCGAACTCCAGTTCGATGATTTGGGCGAGCATGCCGCGCATCGCGAGATTGTCGGAGATACCGCCGTCGGAGAGATGAACGTAGCGTGTCCGTGAGGTATCCAGATACGCCTCTGCCCCATTCGCGAGAGCCTTCCGGCGCAGCATCGTGTCCTCGTCGGCCACGATCTTCTCGTCGATCCAACTCGGCCGCCATCCGCCGCAGCGATCGGCGTGGTTCTCGAGGTTGATCGGCGAGAACAGCACGGGGAACCCGTTCGAGGCCGCGACCGCGCGCGCGAGCGGGAAACTCGGCAAGTCTGTACAAATGATGTCGAAGGTCTCCTGATTGAAGGTAAAGACGTCGCCGTAGGAAATGTCGGTGGCGCCGATCCAAATTACCGGCGCGCCCCGCTTGATCAAGTCGGCGTACGTCGCGCCGTGGAACATAAGATCGTCATAGACGCTCTCCATGTGGTCGCTGGTCCCGTATTTTCCGGGTGGCATCCAGCCCCAATGCCACGGCAGAAGGTAAGTACCCCAGATGTAGCCATTGATGTCCTGCTTCAGGAAATCCTTCTCGTAGTCGGTGAAGATGCGGTCGCGATAGAGGCCGTAGTAGGCGGCCGTGAAGGTGCCGCCGGATACGGATCCGATGCCGGTGACTTTGTCGAGGAGGCGGGTGGGCGTACCGGATTCTCGCACGGGCATGTCGCGCATGCCCTTGAGCACGCCGTAGGAGAACGCCGACGAGCGCTTGCCGCCGCCGGACAAGGCGAGCACCAGCAGCAGATCGGGCGGAGTTCCTTTTCTCCAGAACGAAGGCAGGCGATATCCGCCTTCGCCCAGCGTGACGTGGCCGGGAACGGCGGGGTCGATGACGGCGGGCTTGCTCTCGTAAACCGCGGGACTCCCGCAAGCGCTCAGACCTAGCAGCGCGCAAAGAGCGAGAAGACCGTATCGTCCGGAGCAAGCCATTGCCGCCACCTTCATTGAGATCCTGAGCGGGGAAAGCGCTTCATATCGTCCTCATCGCGGGCTTCGGGCGCATGAGACAAGGTCGCGCCATGCATTCATTCTTGGTGCGACGAAATTTCCAGCGTCACCAGGCGAGCGAGCAATGTCGCGGGATACAGTTGGCCGACGATCGCCTCGAGATTGGCGAGGCTTCGCGCGAAGGGATGCACGGGGACGATATCGCCGTATCCCACCGTCGTAAGCGTGGTGAAGCTGAAGTATAGGAGCCTTCCTCCGACAGTCGGATCAGTGGCGACGAGTCCATCGCCGAATGCTCCCGGCGCAAAGAACAGGACCATTGCCTGCAGGTAGGCAAACACCAGGGCCATGTGGAGATAGACCACGACTGCGCCTTGAACTCGGTGCGCGCTCACGCGGCCGGGTCCGAACACGACCCGGCCGATGACCCCCGTCAGCACAAACAAAAATCCGAGGGCGACAAGAAGAATCACCAATTGACTGAGTTCGGATGGCCACACGTATCGGAATGCTTCCGCGACCCAGCCGGCTGCCGCAGCCAGCAACGTCACGATCAGGGCGGCGCGATGTGGAGCAATCAGTGCCACCGCCGCGACGACGACCAAGGATGCGAGGTGCACCTGGATCGACCGCGCAGCGAACACCGACAAGCCGCTGAGGGGTATCAGGACGAAGATCACCAACAGCTCCAGGACGAGCAGGGCGGTAAGGGCCGGCTCGCGCGCCCACGCTCGCCAGCGTGCAAAGCGCCCGGAACTGTCGGCACGCATCATCGGTTTCTCCGTTGGTTGGATCTCGTTGTCAGCACCATCGCGGAATCCCACCATGCGGCCCGCGCTCCGCGTAGGGAAGAATTACGCGCCAAAGGCCGGTCGGCCCTGATGTAAATCAATGCCGGCGGGAGCCTCGGGGGCACTCAATTCTCATTCGAGCAAATGCTCGTGGCGGGCTCAGCTATCCAGGCCTTTTGGTTGTCTTGTACGAAGGCCGGAAATGCGCGAATGCTTGCTTCGGAGCAGCGGCGTTCCGGAGAATCTTGGTTCGGGTCTTTCTTGGATCCGCGACAGCGAGCAGGCGAGCGCGAGGCGACTACAACTTGGCCCAGTCGATGGAGGGATGCCATGTCGATCTCGTTGGATCAAGCCGCGCAGGCGTATCGCGAGGCCATGCGGCAAACCGTCAAGCAGTACTCGCTCTGGTATCTGATCGAGGGCGTGCTGCTGGTCGCGGCCGGGATTCTCGCGATTGTCTATCCCGTGGTTTCGTCGGTGGCGGTGGTGGTCTTGCTGGGATGGCTGCTGATCGTCAGCGGGGTCTTGCAGGGCATCAGCCTGATCGGCTCCGGCCAGGTGCCGCATTTCTGGTTGCAGCTCATTTCGGTCATCCTCGCCGTGCTCGTCGGTTTGCTCTTTTTGCGCGACCCCGCGCAGGGGATGCTGACGGTCACGCTGCTGCTGATCGTCTTCTTCATGATCGAGGGCATCTCGAAGGTCATCTTCTCGCTGACGATCCGGCCCTTTCCTAACTGGGGCGGGGTCTTCGCGAGCGGGCTCGTCGGGATCTTCCTCTCGGTGATCCTGTGGGCCAGCCTTCCCGTGACGGCATTGTGGCTGATCGGACTGCTGCTCGGGATCAAGCTGATCAGCGTGGGCGCTGCGATCGCCTACCTCGCGTGGCAGGT
>DATJVP010000153.1:0-27867 GCA_035581425.1 Allostellaceae bacterium
ACGGAGCCCGCAAGGGTGAAGGCGAACTCGCGGAAGAGCACGCCCGTCAAGCCGCCCTGGACGCCGATCGGGGCATAGACCGCGGCGAGCGTGATGGTCATCGCAATGATCGGGCCCACGATCTCGCGCGCGCCCAGCATCGCCGCCTGCACCGGCGTCTTCCCGTGCTCGATCCAACGGTGGATGTTCTCGACCACGACGATCGCGTCGTCGACGACGAGGCCGATCGCGAGGACGAAGGCGAGGAGCGTCAGCAGATTGAGGCTGAAGCCCAGCGCCAGCATGATGATCGCCGCGCCCACCAGCGAGAGCGGGATCGTCACCACCGGCACGATCACGGAGCGCAGGCTTCCGAGGAAGAGGTAGATCACGAGCACGACGATGAGCGCGGCCTGACCCAGCGTGTAGTAGACCTCGTCGATCGAGGCCGTGATGAAGCGCGTGGCGTCGTAACCGATGCGCATGTGGACCGAGGGCGGCAGGTCGCGCTCGATGCTCGGGAGTATCGCGCGGATGTCCTTGACCATGGTCAGGGGATTGGCGGTCGGTGTCGCGTTGATGCCCACGAAGACCGCGTGGACTCCGCTCATGCTGACGCTGCTGTCGGTGCTTTGCGCGCCGAGCTCGAGCTTCGCGATGTCGCCGAGACGGACGAGGCCGCCATCCTGCGCCTTCACCACCATCTCCCGGAACTCGTGCATTCCCCTGAGGCCGGTGTTGGTGTCGACGGCGGTGAGGGTGAAGAGCCCCTTCACGTTGCCCGGCGCGGCCTGGAAATTGTTGAGCTGGATCGCCAGGCGAACGTCGTCGGCGGTGATGCCGCGCGCGGCCATGCGCTTGGGATCGAGCCAGACGCGCATCGCAAAGGTCTGGCCGCCGAGAATGTCCGCGGAGGCGACGCCGTCGACCGTTGCCAACAGCGGCTGCACCACGCGCGACAGATAGTCCGAGATCGCGGCAGAGGAGAGCTGGTCGCTGGAGAAGCCCAGATACATCACCGCGATGGTCTGTCCCGTGGTCTTGGTGATGATGGGGTCGTTCGACTCGCGCGGGATCAGGTAGCGGACCTGCTGGACCTTGGCCATCACGTCCGTCATCGCCTTGCTGGGGTCGTAGTTCAGGCGGACATAGGCCTGGATCACGCTCTTCCCCGAGACCGAGCTCGAGGTCATGTATTCGAGCCCTTCGGCGGTCGCGATCGCCTGCTCGAGCGGCGTCGTGATGAAGCCCTGCATGAGCTCGGCGCTGGCGCCGGGATAGATCGTGGTGACGGTGATGACGGTGTTCTCGAGCTTCGGATACTGCCGGATCGGCAGCGACAGCAAGGCCCGCGCCCCCACCAGCAGGATGAGCAGGCTCACGACGGTCGCGAGCACCGGCCGCTTGATGAAGATATCCGTGAAGCGCATCGCGTCCCTGCTGCTGCTTAGGTGCGGCGAAGCCGCATTTGCATCCTCGTCTCACTCACGACACGCCCTCAGCTATTCGGGATCTTCGCGGGCGGATCGAGGGCGTTCGAGGGCTGCACGATCACCTGTATCCCCGATTGCAGCTTGAGCTGGCCGGAGATCACCACGAGATCCCCGCCCTTGACGCCCTCGAGGATCGCGACCCTGCCCTGATAGCGCTCGCCGACCTTGACGAAGGAGCGCTCGGCCTTATCGATCGGCTTGCCGTTCTGATCCGTACCCTCGCGTTTCACGATGAAGACGCTGTCGCCATAGAGCGTGTAGTCGACGGCGGTCGCAGGCACCGTCACCACGGCGGGCTCGGGCGGCAGCGCCACGCTCACATTCGCGAACATTCCCGGCAGAAGCTTCCGATCGGGATTGGCGAGCGTCCCCTGTACCCTGATGGCGCGCGTCGCGGGGTCGATCTGCGGGTCGATCGCGTCGATCGTGCCCTTGAAGACCTCGCCGGGGTACGCGTCCACCATGAGCTCGATGGGGCCGTTCTGCACGAGGAGGCTGCGGTCCTGCTCGGGCATCGTGAAGTTCACATAGAGGACGGAGAGATCGGTCAAGCTCACGATCGCCCCGCCGGGGTTCAGGTACTGGCCGAGATTGACCTGGCGGATGCCGAGCTCGCCCGCGAAGGGCGCGCGGATGACCTTCTGCCGGATCTGCGCCTCGGTCTTGGCGATGCCCGCGCGCGCCTCGTCGAGCGTCGCCTGGTTCTGGTCGACGGTCTGCTGCGGCACCGCCTGGCGCGTCACGAGATCGCGCGAGCGGTTGAGGCTGACCTCCGCCAGGCGCGCTTGCGCTTTGAAATTCGCGAGATCGCCCTGCTCGGGCTCGTCGTTGAGCTGCACCAGAGGCGTGCCCGCCTCGACGGTGGTGCCGGGCTGGAAGAGGATGTCCTTGATCCGCCCGCCGACCTCCGCCACCACCGTCACCTGGCGCACCGCCTGGAGCGTGCCGATGCCGGAGATCGAGCGGGCGACACTCTCGACGCGCGCGACCTCGGCCGCAACCGGCGTCGGCGGCAGCGCGAAATGCGAGAATGCCTGATTGATCGCCTCGGCCCGGAAGCGGTTGAAGCCCCAGAGCCCCGTCAGCACGATCGCGAGCATCACCGCCATCAGCGCGAGCCGGAGCCATCTCCGGCGCAGGAAGACGAAGGCCAGGAGAGCGAGGACGAAGACCGCGAGCACCGAGCCCGCGACGATGAGCGCTTGCGAGTTCATGGGCGGATCCTCTCGGACTCCAGCGGCACGATGGCGTGGGCGAATTTTGCGAGCGCCTCGCGGTCGAAATGCTCGGCGATCGCGCGATCGACGAGCCCCATGCCGCGAAGCGCAAACCAGACCGCGCCGGGCACGACCTCCTCGGGCGCGCCGGCATAGGGAACCGCGGGACGGCCGGCGAGGCGGACATAAGCGAGCATGATCGCGAGATGCTGGGCGAACCAAAACCGGTTCTCGAGCGCGAGCGGCATCTCCACGAGATCCCCGGCCGCGGCCGCGGCTTCGAGCGAGGCGCCGAACTTCGGGAAGACCTGGCCGAAGATGGTCTCGAAGACGAGCCGCGCGTAGTCGCCGTCCGCCAGCAGACTGTTGAGGATCAGGCGATGGCGCGTGTCCGTGGTGTCGCCGGTCTCGCCGAGGACGATGTGATAGACCATCGCGTAGGTCATCTGCACGAGCGTCCGCGTCGAGGGCGTGAGCGCGTCGAGCCGTGCGAGCGTCTCGTCCTTGAGCCGACAATTGTGGTCGAGGATCTCGCCGTAAAGAGCGGCCTTGCTCGGAAAATGCTTGAAGAGCAGCGCCTCGGAGACGCCCGCGACCTCCGCGATCTCCTTGGTGGTCGTGCCGACGAAGCCTTTCCGCGCGAAGAGCGGCATCGCCGCCGCGACGATACGATCGCGGCGGGCCTCGCCATCGAGACGGAGCCTGGTGGAGCCGGTCATGGGGTGTCTGGTTAACCTTTATCCCGCAAAGGGCCCGGATAGTGAGTACCCACTCACCTCCCGTCAACATACTCCTTCGGGGGGAGATGGTTCGCCGTCGAAGGGCTTCGATCTTTCCGTGGCGAACGGGAAATTACCGGGTGCTCAGCGGGAGGCCCGCCCGGGAACCCATTGGCAGGACATTAGAAATCGGGACCTCGCCGCGGCGGCCGAGCGGGGTGCTAGCGCGCTGCCGCCAGCACCCGATCCGCCGCGGCGAGGCCCGTGAGGTAGGCGCCGTGCGTGGTCGAGAACTGATCGAGCGAGGTGGCCTCGCCTGCGAAAAAGATGCGCTCGTCGAGCGGCGCCGCCCAGACCGCGCGGTCGTCGGCATGACCGGGAAGCGCGGCCGAATAGCTGCCGCGCGAATAGGGGTCGCCATTCCAGGCGGAGTGTGCGAGCGGCGCGAGCGCTGCGCGGATGCGGTTTCCGAAAAGCACCGAGAGCTCCTCGCGCGCGAAATCGGCCATTGCTTCGACGCCCGCGGCCTCGAGCTCGACGCCGAGCCGACCGCCCAGGAACATCTCCGCGATCGGCCGGCCGTGCGGCCGCATCTGATAGGCGGCCGTGCGCGTCCGTGTGAAGGAGCCCGTGACGTGCCAATTCGCGCCGAACTCCGGCCAGTCTCCTGAAAGGCTCAGAAAGAGCTTGTTGTTGCCGCCGAGCGGCAGACCATGCGCCGCCCGGTACTTTTCCGCCGGAAGCGGCGGCGAGAAGAGAATGCCGTCGGCTGCGACCACGCTCGGCGGCACCGCGAGGATGAGCGCGCGCGCGACAAGCGTTCCCGCCGGCGTCTCCAGCCGCAACAGGCGCCCGCTCCCGTCGATGCGCAGCACGGGCGTCGAGAGCCGCACGGAAAGACCTTCGCCGAAGCGCTCGACCAGCGCACCATAGCCCTCGCGGACGCGCCAGTTGAGGCCGGTGTCGTCGTAGCGGTGATAGTCATGGGCGGAGAGGCGATCGAGCTCGACGCCGTTCGCCCAGGTACTGACGGCGTTCAGGAGCTCGTTCCAGCGATTGCCGGGCTCGAGCAGGTCGGATGCAGGACGGTCGGCCTCCGACGCGGTGCGCTCGAGCCGGGCGTAGAATTCCTCGCGCGTGCGGAACCAATGCGCCTGCTCGTCGGCGGTAAAGCCCTGGCGTGCGAGACGTTCGCCCCAACCCGGCTGCGTCTCGTCGATTGCAAGCCCGTAGCCGCGCGCGAGCCCGACCCAGGGATTGCGGTCGGCCGAATGCAGCCAGCCACAGCCGAGATCGACCGGATATCCCGTCGCGGTGACGACGGTGTGCGCACGCCCGCCGATGCGCGAGCGCGCCTCCAGCAGCAGCGCCTCGACGCCGCGCTCGCGGAGTCGGCGCGCCGCCGCCAGCCCCGCTGCCCCCGCCCCCACAATCGCGACATCGACTTCGTTCATGCGGACGGGTCTAGCCGGACCCGCGCGCGAGGTCCAGCGCGGTTCTTGCGGCGGCGCTCGCGATGGACATTGCAATCCCGCGCACTGTAGATTTCGCGGCATGACGAGACGCACAACAATCGCACATTCGCTCCCTTCGCCCTCCCATGCGGAAGTCGATGTAGACGGCTGGCTACCAATTCGACATTGAATCGGCGGCGAGCAGTCTCGGCCGCTCACGATGCCGTCTTCCACTCGCTGGCGACGGGCGCGGTTACTCGTACCCGGGTTTGAGCCAAGCCAAATGCGCAGGTGTCTTTGACGGCGCTCGTGTTGCAAAATCGATGGTGGCGGTGATGGCGCCGCCGAGTTCGGCGAATTGGTGGAGAAAGACGCATGATCTTCGTGACGATGGGCGGGCGGCAGGTGCCGGCGCTGGGGTTTGGAACTTGGACACTGTCGGGCGACGCGTGCCGACAGATGGTGGAGACGGCCCTGGAGATCGGCTATCGGCACGTCGACACCGCGCAGGTCTACGGCAACGAGGCGGAGGTCGGCCAGGGGATCGCACGGTCGCGGGTGCCGCGCGGCGACATCTTCCTCACGACGAAGATCTGGCGCGAGACGCTGCGGGCGGCCGAGGTGGCCGCGAGCTTCGCGCAATCGCTGGAGCGGCTCGGCACCGGCTACGTAGACCTCCTGCTGATCCATTGGCCGAGCACGGAGGTCCCGGTAAGGGAGACGCTCGATGCGATGATGCGGCTCAAGAGCGACGGCAAGGTCAAGGCGATCGGCGTCAGCAACTTTACCGTACGCCAGATGGAGGAGGCGGTCGCACATCTCGGGCGCGAGATCGTCTGCAATCAGATCGAGTATCACCTGCTGCTCGCGCAGCGGCCTGTCCTCGCCTATGCGCGCGCGCATGGCATCGCCGCGGTGGCCTATTGTCCGCTGGCGCGAGGGCGGCTGATGCAGAACCCGGCGGTGCTCCGCGTCGCGGCGAAGCACGGGAAGAGCGCCAATCAGGTCGCGCTGCGCTGGCTGCTGGAGCAGCCCGGCGTCGCGGCCATTCCCAAAACCGGAAGCGCGGCACATGCGAAGGAGAATCTCGCGATCTTCGACTTCAGGCTCGACGCCGAGGACCATCGCGCGCTCGATGCGCTCCCGGGGGGCACGAGAGTGGTCAATCCCGCCTGGGCGCCGCAGTGGGATGCGGCGTGAGAGCGGGAATGGAAACGCTTTAGCGCAGAGGAAGCACGGCATGGAAATCCGCAATCTCGGACGCTCCGGCCTTCGGGTCTCGGTCGTGGGGCTCGGCTGCAATAATTTCGGCGGCCGCATCGACCTCGAAGCGACGCGCACGGTGATCCATAAGGCGCTCGACCTCGGCATCACGCTCTTCGACACCGCCGACGTCTACGGTGAGGCCGGCGGCTCCGAGACGGCGATGGGGCAGGTGCTCGGCGATCGCCGCAAGCAGATCGTGCTCGCGAGCAAGTTCGCAATGCCCATGAACAAGGCGGAGACGCTCAAGGGTGCCTCGCGCGGGTACATCATGTCCGCGGTCGAAGCGAGCCTCCGCCGGCTCAAGACCGACTGGATCGATCTCTACCAGCTTCATCGTCCCGATCCGCTGACGCCGATCGAGGAGACCTTGCGCGCGCTCGACGACCTCGTCCGCCAGGGGAAGGTGCGCTACATCGGCTGCTCCAACCTCCCGGCCTGGCAGGTCGTCGAGGCGCAGTGGACCGCGAAGCATCTCAACCTCAACGCCTTCGTCTCCTGCCAGGACGAGTACAGCCTCGTCGTGCGCGAGATCGAGCGCGAGCTGGTTCCGGCGATGCAACGCTATGAGCTGGGCCTGCTGCCGTTCTTCCCGCTCGCGAGCGGGCTCCTCACGGGGAAATACCAGCGCAATTCGGCGATGCCCGCGGGGACGCGCCTCACCAACACCCAGCGCCTCGCCGATCGCTTTCTCACGGAGCAGAACTGGCGGATCGCCGAGCGGCTCGGCGACTTCGCGGCGAGCCGTGGCCGCACGCTCCTCGAGCTCGCCTTCAGTTGGCTTGCCAATCGCCCGCAAGTCTCGAGCGTCATCGCCGGAGCCACCAAGCCCGAGCAGCTCGAGCAGAACGCGAAGGCCGTCGGCTGGAAGCTCACCGCGGAGGAAATGGCGGAGATCGACCGTCTCTCGAAGGCGGCGTAGCTCGGACCCGCCACGCGCTGGATTGCGGACGATTTGCTCGCGCGCAGGCAGTAGCGCGCTGCAAGCTCGATGATGGCGGCGCGGCGGATCGCCAACCCGGTCTGGCGCGCGGCGCTCGAATCCGCGATCATCCCCAACGCGAACGGCCACGCCTTGATGAGGAACAGTCGCGATGAACCGTCTGCTGATCAAATCCGGCATCGTCGTGACTTTGGATCCCAGCGTGCCGGATCTGCGCCGCGGGGACGTGCTCATCGAGGCCGACCGCATCGCCGCGATCGCGCCGGAGATTCGCGCCGAGGCGCCCGTTCTCGATGCCGCGGGGATGATCGTGATGCCCGGACTCGTCAACGCGCATCAGCACACTTGGCAGACGTGCCTGCGCGGGATCGCCGCGGATTGGACGATCCTCGAATACCTCCACACCATGCACGCCTCGATCGCGCCGGCCTTCCGGCCCGACGACATCTACGTCTCGACGCTCGCGGGCGCGCTCAACCAGCTCAACTCCGGCACGACCACCCTCGTCGATTGGTGCCACAACAATCCGACGCCCGCGCACAGCGACCGCGCGATCGACGCCTTGCAGGAATCCGGTATCCGCGCGGTTTTCCTGCACGGCTCACCGAAGCCCGATCCGAAGCCAGGCCAGCGGCATTTCAGCGAAATCCCGCATCCGCGCGCGGAGATCGAGCGCTTGGCGCGCGACCGGCTCCCCTCGCGCGAGGCGCTGGTGACCCTCGGCATGGCGATCCTCGGCCCCGCCTACTCCACCTACGAGGTGAGCCGGCAGGACCTGACGCTCGCGCGCGAGATGAGGATGCTCGCGAGCATGCATGTCGGCGGCGGCACGATGCTGACGCCGGACGGGTTCCAGCGGCTCGTTGCGGAGGGGCTGGTGAGCCCCGGCGTCAACATCGTCCACGGCAACAGCATCCCCTTCGAGGAGCTCCGCGCACTCGTGGGCGAGGGCGCGAGCATCACCGTGACGCCGGATATCGAGCTGCAGATGGGCTACGGCGACTGCCTCACGGGCTCGCTCCGGCGTCTCGGAAGCGCACCCTCGCTCGGCGTCGATATCGAGTCCTTCATCGGCGGCGACATGTTCGCGGTGCTGCGCGTGGCGCTCCAGGCCGAGCGTCACGCGGAGGATCTCGCGACCATCGCCAAGACCGGTCGCGCTCCCGAACGCATCTCCGTCCCCTGCCGCGAGGCGCTCCGATGGGCGACCCTGGAGGGCGCCAGGATGCTTGGCATGGAGCGCCGCATCGGCTCGCTCGCGCCGGGGAAGCAGGCGGACGTCATACTCCTTCGCGCCGAGGATCAGAACCTCTTCCCCGTGACCGATCCCGTGGCCGCGATCGTGCTGCACGCCAACGCCGCCAACGTCGACACCGTTCTCGTCGCCGGCAAGATCGCGAAGCGCGCGGGCAAGCTCCTCTACCCCGACCTCGCCGCCCAAAAATCCGCCCTGGCCGAGGCCAGCCGCAGAATCCTGGCGGCAGCCGGGATCGGGCATTAGGCCGTGAACCCATAAATCTGCCGGGCGGGCGGGACAGAGTCCGCTATGCCCCAACAGCCGACATCTTGCTGCGCGGCAGCGAAACGTCGCTAAGTGCCAATAACGGCCTCCCAGCGCAAGGCGCGTGACCCTGCGCACGAACTGCAGCTTACTCGCTCACTTTGTTGTTTCGTTGGGCCGCTTGAAGCTTCTTAATGCTCGATACCTCATTGGATGTTGTATCTAAGGTTTTCCCTCCGTCAGAGATGTTTCGAAAGTGGAATGGAGAACGCTTTGAAAGCCGCATGATTCGAGCGATCTTCGATGCGGTCGCGCGGTATTCCGCCAATCGAGATCACGATCCATGCTCTGCCGCGAGAGCACCTTAGGCCACGACCAGCGCGATCGCGAGGCTGGTCGGAACGACGGTCAGGGCCGATGTGATCGTCGCCGATGCCGTGGGCAGCGCGGCGCGGTCGCGGCCGCCGCAAGCACTGACGTCACCGCGATCCTGAGCGATCTCGTTCGCTTCATCTTGCGTACGCCGACGTTACGTTATTCCCGCGTCTTCGCGGCATTCACCTGCGCTTGCTCGAGCTTTTTGATGTCCTCGGGCGAGAGCTTCGGCCGGTCGATCGATAGCGTGACCTTGTTGAGCTTGCCGGTGAACGCGAATGGCGGCTGGTAGTCGGCGTCGTTGACGCCCGTCAGCGTGTCCGAGCCGACGTCGAGGCTTTCGTCGAATTGCAGAATGAACGGGATCGTGTGCTCCATCTTCTGGGTGACCACGTCCTTCCCGTCCACCTTGAGCACGCCGGTTCCGCCTTGGCCGATGCCGACGAAGCTGCCGAAAGCCATCGTCGCCGCACCCATCCCCTCGTAGGTGAAGTCGAACTCGAGCGTGTGCTTGCCCGGCGCGAGCGCGTCAGGGCCTTCCCACTGGACGAGCTTCAGGCCTACCAAGTTCCAGACGAACTTCGGCTTGCCCTTCAGCAGGTAGAACCCGTAGCCGCCGAAGCGCCCGCCCTGCGTGATCAGCATGCCTTCGGCGCCGCCCTGCGGCACCTCGATCTCCGCCTTGAAGTTGTACGACGCATTGAGCACCGATGGAGCATCCCCGTTCGGCGTGCCGGTGAACGGCTCGGTCCACGTAAACACGGTGCGGCCCGCGGTGATGCTGGGCTTCGGCACGATCGCGCGGGCGACTAACGAGTTGTCGAGCGGCAGCACCTGGTACTTCCGTGCCTCCTGCTCGAAGATCGCCACCATCTGCTTGAGCTTCGCGGGATTCTTCGCGGCGAGGTCGTCCGCCTGCGTCCAGTCGTTGTTGAGGTCGTAGAGCTCCCACTGGGTATTGGCCAGGTCGAGCGGCGGCGCCACGTTCTCCCACGGCTTCCGCCCTACCTTCGTGGCGGCGAACCAGCCTTCGTGATAGACACCGCGCTCGCCCATCATCTCGAAGTACTGGGTCTTGCGCCGGGAAGGCGCGTTCGCGTTCCCCGCGTCGAACGTGTACATCATGCTGACGCCTTCCATCGGGCTCTGCGGGATTCCGTCAACCGTTTTCGGCTGCTTGATCTTCGCCGCGTCGAGGATCGTCGGTGCGATGTCGATGATGTGGTGGAACTGGTTGCGGATGCCGCCTTTGTCCTTGATCACAGCGGGCCACGAGATCGCCATTCCCTGACGAATGCCGCCGAAGTGCGACGCGATCTGCTTCGTCCATGTGAATGGCGTGTCGAACGCCCAGGCCCACGGCACCGCCATGTGATTGTACGTCCGGTCGGTGCCCCAGACGTCGTAGAAGAACTTAAGCTGCTCCTCGACGTTCGGGTTGACGCCGTTGAACATCGCGATCTCGTTCGGCGTGCCGATCATCGTGCCCTCGGCGCTCGTGCCGTTGTCGCCCTCGATGTAGATGATCAGCGTGTTGTCGAGCTTGCCCATGTCCTCGACCGCCTGGATCACGCGTCCGATCTCGTGGTCGGTGTAGGCGGCATAGGCGGCGAACACGTCGGCCTGCCGGATGAAGAGCTTCTTCTCGTCGGCGGTGAGCTGGTCCCATTCCTTCAGCATGTCGCTCGGCCACGGCGTCAGCTTCGCGTTCTGCGGTATCACGCCGAGCTTCTTCTGATTGGCGTAGATCTGCTCACGCAGCTTATTCCAGCCGGCGTCGAAGAGATGCATCGCGCTGATTTTCTCGACCCACTCCTTGGTCGGGTGGTGCGGCGCGTGCGTGCCGCCCGGCACGTAGTAGATGAAGAACGGCTGCTCCGGCGTGAGCGCGTTCATCCGCTTCATGTAGTCGATCGCGTCGTCGGCCATCGCGGTGGTCAGGTTCCAGGTTCCCGGCGGCTGTCCCTGGAACGGGTAGATCTGCGTCGTGTTGCGAAACAGGTTCGGCTGCCACTGGTTGGTGTCGCCGCCGATGAAACCGTAGAAGTACTCGAAACCCATGCCGATTGGCCATTGGTCGAACGGGCCCGCCTGGCTCGCCTGAAATTCCGGCGTGTTGTGATCCTTGCCGAACCACGACGTGTGATAGCCGTTATCGCGGAGGATGCGGCCCACCGTTGCCTTGTCCCTCGTGATGATGCTGTCGTAGCCGGGGAAGCCGGTCGCCTGCTCGGAGACGACGCCGAAGCCGACCGAATGGTGGTTGCGGCCCGTGATGAGCGCAGCGCGCGTGGGCGAGCACAGTGCCGTCGAGTGGAAGTTGGTGTAACGCAGGCCATTCCGTGCGATGCGGTCGAGTGCGGGCGTCGGGATCACGCCGCCGAATGTGCTCGCGACCCCGTAACCCGCATCATCCGTCATGATCAGGAGCACGTTCGGCGCGCCCTTGGGCGGCACAACGCGCGGAGGCCAATAAGGTTTGGACTGCGCGGCTGTACCCCCGATTACGCCGCCGAACTTGGGCGGAGGCGGCGGCAACTGATCACCAGGGATCGTGGTGGTGGCGCTCGGCGAGCCGGGCACGCCATTGATCTGCTGTGCCGACACCGACCCCATCATCAACATTACGCCTACCGCTACCGCCGAAGCGCGACCAATCAAGCGATTTCTCGGCATAACCACCTCCAAGCAAAAACAAAATCCCCGCTTTCGCCCCTTTCGAACGCTCTATAGTCGCGGGAATTTCGGAAAGCGTTGATGTAGGTCAACGCGGCGAACGCGAGATTTCCGGTCGGGGTCATTTTCGACCGGACGAGGCCAGCAGCAGCGCCCGGGAGTCGAATCAGGGAATTTGCATCTGCCGCGATGGGCTTTTGTCAGTTGATGTCGTCGCCCGGTGCGTGATTCAAGGTCCCAAACCGGAGCCTTCAATCATGCGCTACGAACTCACCGATTATGAGTGGACCGCCATCAAGCCGATGCTGCCGAATAGGCCGCGTGGCGTGCCGCGGGCCAACGATCGTCGTGTCCTCAATAGCTGGCACCCATGACACAGCCGTGCAGATGATCGACACGTCAATCATCCGCGTGCATCAGCACGGTGCATGCATCACGCGGAACAGACTGCAGTTGCTGGGCCGTTCGCGAGGCGGTTTGACCAGCAAGATTCATGCGGTCGTCGATACCAACGGGCTGCCGGTGCGGCTCACACTGACAGCCGGAGAGGTACACGACAATATGGTTGCGCGTTAATGAGTGCGCGTCTTAGAAACCAAACAATTTCACCGCAGGGACAATATTGTCTCACCGCCTCTGTGGTGAAATTCTGGCGGCATGCCAAAACGCGCATTAATGTCGATGGGGATTGCGTCACTACGGCAGCGCTTTCCAAGGGAGAGGGACAATGGCGCTTGCTCTCGAGCCCGTTGCGGCGGCGGTCGGGAATTGGCTCGCTGAATTCGAGCGCGCGCTTGCGCAGCCGGACGATCGTCCGCTCGGAAGTCTCTTCCATGCCGAGAGTCACTGGCGCGACGTGCTGGCGCTCACCTGGGAGATCGAGACCGTCAGCGGTCGCGATGCAATCCTGAGGGAGCTGCGAGCACACGCCGCCCGCGCGCGGCCGAGGGGCTTCCGGATCGATCCGCGCCGCGCGGAGCCGCGACATGTGACACGTGCGGGCGCCCGCACCATCGAGGCGTTCTTCACCTTCGAGACGGTAGAGGGCCGCGGGAGCGGCGTCCTCAGGCTGACGCCCCAAGACGGCGACGAGGAGCAGACGAAGGCTTGGACGCTGCTCACGGCGCTCGACGAGCTCAAGGGATACGAGGAACGGGCCGGTGGATCGCCGCTCGGAGCCAAGGCCCACGCGCGCGATTTTCGCGGGCCCAATTGGCTCGACCTCAGGAAGGCCGCGGGCGAGTACGCCGACAGGGATCCGGTGGTCCTCGTCGTGGGTGGCGGTCAGGCGGGCCTATGCGCGGCGGCGCGATTGACGCAACTCGGCATCGACACGCTGATCGTCGATCGCGGAAAGCGCATCGGCGACAACTGGCGCAATCGCTATCACGCACTGACGCTGCACAATCAGACGCAGGTCAATCACCTCCCGTATATGCCGTTCCCGCCGAATTGGCCGACCTACATCCCCAAGGACAAGCTCGCGGGCTGGTTCGAGGCCTATGTCGAGAGCATGGAGCTCAACTATTGGACGGCGACGGAATTCGAAGGTGGCCGCTGGGACGAGCGCGAGGGGCGCTGGGTGGTGAGACTGCGCCGCGCCGACGGCGGCCTGCGCGAGATGCGGCCGCGGCACCTCGTCATGGCGACGGGCGTGAGCGGCATTCCGAGCCTGCCGGAGATTCCGTCGCTGCGGAACTTCGCGGGCACGGTGCTGCATTCGAGCCAATACGAGGACGGCGAGGCCTGGAGGGGAAAGTCGGCGCTCGTCGTCGGCACCGGCAACAGCGGCCATGACATCGCGCAAGACCTCTACTCGTCCGGTGCCAAAGTCGCGATCGTGCAGCGCAGCCCGACCCTGATCGTCAACGTCGAGCCGAGCGCCCAGATCCCCTACGCGCTTTACGATGAGGGACCCTCGCTCGAGGATTGCGATCTCATCACCGTATCGGTCCCGCTTGCGCTCGCGAGGCAGAGCCACAAGCTCATCACGGAGCAGGCGCGGAAGCTCGACCGCGCGCTCCTCGATGCGCTGGAGCGCGTGGGCTTCAGGCTCGATTTCGGCGAGGACGGCACGGGTTGGCAGTTCAAGTACCTGACGCGCGGCGGCGGCTATTACTTCAATGTCGGCTGCTCCGACCTGATCGCGGAGGGAAGGATCGGGCTTCTGCAGAACTCGGAGATCGACGCCTTCGTCGCCGAGGGTGCGCGGCTGCGGAGCGGCGAGACGCTGGCCGCCGATCTCGTCGTCCTCGCGACCGGCTACAAGGGCCAGGAATTCCTGGTGCGGAAGCTCTTCGGCGAGGAGATCGCGGCAAAGGTCGGCCCGGTCTGGGGCTTCGGCAAGGGCCAGGAGCTCCGCAACATGTTCATGCGCACGCCGCAGCCCGGACTCTGGTTCATCGCGGGCAGCCTCGCGCAATGCCGCATCTACTCGAAATATCTCGCGCTCCAGATCAAGGCTTGCGAAGTTGGGCTGCTGCCCACGACCCGCGATGCCTCGCGCAGAATCCTGGCGGGCACCGGCGCCGCGGACTAGTCTTCCCTGGCAAAGCGGTAAAAAAACCGAACACGAAAAGGAGGAAACGAATGCGCTCCCTTCTACGCTGCCTCGTCATTGCGCTCGCCACCCTGCTCTCGCTCGGGCGCGCGGAGGCGGCGGACCCGATCAAGATCGGCTTCAGCATGTCGCTGACGGGCGGACTCGCCGGCGGGGGCAAGAGCGCGCTCCTGGCGATCCAGATCTGGAAAGACGAGATCAACGCCAAGGGCGGGCTGCTGGGACGACAGGTCGAGCTCGTCTATTACGACGACCAATCCAACGGCGCGAACGTCCCCGCGATCTACACGAAGCTTCTCGACGTCGACAAGGTCGACCTCGTGATCTCCGCCTATGCCACCAACCAGATCGCGCCGGCGATGCCCGTGGTGATGCCGCGCGGCAAGGTCTTCATGTCGCTCTTCGGCACCGGCATCAACGATACCTTCAAATACGACCGCTACTTCCAGATCCTGCCGAACGGCAAGGAGACGCGGCTCGGGCCCTCCGAGGGATTCCTGCGCGTCGCGATGACCATGGATCCGAAGCCGCAGACGATCGCGCTCGTGGCGGCGGATGCGGAATACGCGCAGACCGTGATCGCCGGGGCGCGCGAGATCGTGAAGGAACTCGGACTCAAGGTGGTCTACGACGGCAAATATCCGCCCAACACCACGGACTACACGCCGATCGCGCGCGCCGTCAAAGCGGCCAATCCCGACGTGGTCTACGTCGCCTCCTATCCGCCCGACAGCGTTGGCATGGTGCGCGCCGCGAACGAGGTGGGGCTCGCGCCCAAGATGTTCGGCGGCGGCATGATCGGCCTCGCCTTCACGCCGATCAAGACGCAGCTGGGGCCGCTGCTCAACGGCATCGTCGCCTACGACGTCTACGTGCCCGAGCCCACGATGAAGTTTCCCGGCGTCGAGAAATTCCTGGAAACCTATCAGTCGAAGGCCGCGGCGCAGGGCGTCGATCCCCTCGGATATTACCTCCCGCCCTTCGCCTACGCGGAAATGCAGGTCCTGACGGAGGCGATCACCAAGGTCGGCAGCCTCGATGAGGCAAAGATCGCGGACTACATCCACAAAGAGACCTTCCACACCATCGTCGGCGACGTGAAGTTCGCAGAGAACGGCGAGTGGGAGAAATCGCGGCTGATCTTCGTGCAGTATCAGGGCGTCGTCGGGAACGACGTCGCGCAATTCCGCAAGCAAGGTGTCCAAGTGATCCTCTACCCGCCGGACCTCAAGTCCGGGACCCTCGTCTATCCCTATTCGGACATTAAGCGCTAGGCAAAGCCGGGGCCGGCGCCCGAATGCGGCGAGTTGGCCTCGCAGAGCGCCGGTTGCCCCTCCCTTCGGATGAGGGGGCGGCCCCTGACGCAAAGGCCGGGTTAATCATATTCCGCCACTCTAGCGCCCGCGCATCGATTTCTCTTTCTCGGGCAAGAACGTGGCAAGCACATCTGACAACGGCGGACAGGAACGGCGTCGGCGCAATCGCGTGCGCGTCACGATGCGGGCGGTCCTGGAGACGGCGCGCGGCCGCTTCGACTGTCGCGTCCTCGACCTCTCTCCGACGGGCGCTTGCGTGCGTCTGCTCGCCTCGATCGAGGAGCGCGAGCCCGTGACGCTCCACCTCAACGGCTCCGACAAGATCTCCGGCGTCGTGGCCTGGCGGCGCAACACCTATCTCGGCGTCCAGTTCTTCGAGCGCCTCTCCGATACCGCGCGCGCCTCGGCACCGCTCAAGGCTGCGGACAAGGCGCCTCCACCCTCGAAGCCACAGCCGCAGCCTCAGGCACAACCACAGCCGCAAGCGCAACCGGCGCCTCGGGCGGCCGAGCCGCTTCATCTCATCCCCCCCGTCCGCGAAGTCGCGCCCGCCCCCGAGGCCCCGGCCCGGCCCGGCACGCCCCGTCTCGACGGCGACCGCATCGCCACCATGGTGGCGCAGCTTCAGAACGAGCTCATCGAGCGCATCGACGTCGCGCAAGCCGCGCGCATCGACCGCGACCAGCTCGCGCGCGAGATCGAGCCGCTCGTCAATCAGATCATCTCGGAGCGCAATCTCCAGCTCAACGGACCCGAGCGCGCCGCTGCGATCAAGGGCCTGGTGGCGGAGATGGTGGGCTTCGGCCCGCTCGAGCCGCTGCTCGCCGACGAGAGCGTGAGCGACATCCTCGTGGATGGGCCAAAGCGCGTCTATGTGGAGCGCCGCGGCAAGCTCGAGTCGACCGACGTCACCTTCATCGACGACCGCCACGTCCTCAACCTCGCGACCCGTATCGTGACGCTGGTCGGCCGCCGCATCGACGAGTCGACGCCGCTGGTGGACGCGCGGCTTCCGGACGGAAGCCGTGTCAACGTGATCGTGCCGCCGCTCGCGCTCGACGGACCCATGATCTCGATCCGCAAATTCGCGAAACAGGTGATCACGCTCGAGCGCATGGTGGAGCAGGGCAACCTCTCGGCCTCGATGGCGGCGGTGATCGCGATCGCGACGCGCTCGCGCCTCAACATGCTCATCTCCGGCGGCACCGGCTCCGGCAAGACCACCCTCCTCAACGCGATGTCCCGCACGATCGATCCCGGGGAGCGCATCATCACCATCGAGGACGCTGCGGAGCTCCAGCTCCAGCAGCCGCGCGTGGGCCGGCTCGAGACCCGCATGCCGAACCTAGAGGGCAAGGGCGCGGTCACGATCCGCGATCTCTTCCGGAACGCGCTCCGCATGCGCCCCGACCGCATCATCGTCGGCGAGATCCGCGGCAGCGAGTGCTTGGACATGCTGCAGGCCATGAACAGCGGCCATGACGGCTCGCTCGGCACGATCCATGCGAGCGGGCCGCGCGAGGCCCTGACGCGTCTCGAGAACCTCCTCGACATGAGCGGCATGAACCTCTCCTCGCGCGCCCAGCGCGCGCAGATCGCCTCCGCGGTCGACATGATCATCCAAGTAAGCCGCATGCGCGACGGCAGGCGCCGCATCACCAGCTTGATGGAAGTGGTGGGCATGGAGAGCGACGTTATCGTGACGCAGGAGCTCTTCCACTACCGCTTCGACCGCGAGGGACCGAACGGCGAGCTCATCGGCGAGTTCGTCAGCAGCGGGCTCCGGCCGCACTTCCTGCCGGAAGCGGAGCTGCACAGCCTCGGCCGCGAGCTCATGCGCGCGGCGATCGGCGAGACCCCGATGCCCGGCGCAGGCGAGCCTCGCTCCGTCCGCGGCTAGCCCCGCTCCACCTCCGAGACGAAATCCTCGAGCTTGCCGCCGGCGCCGCGGGCGATCGCCTCGACATAGGCGAAGGCGATACTCATGCCGGGCTCGAGGAGCGCGGCGAGACTGCGGCGGAGCCGCTCCTCCTCGGCGGGGCCGAGCGCGCCGCGGACGACGAGCCTCACCTCGATGTCGCGCTGCGTCTTCTGCACGACCTGGAACTGCCGGATCTGCTCGAATTCCGCGAAGCTGCGGTTGCCGAGCGAGACGTGGCGCCGCGCGCCCGAGGGCAACACCAGCAGGTCGCGTTGCCGTCCCACGATCTCGCGCAGCACCGGCAGGCCGCGACCGCAGGGACACGGCGGCCCCGCCTGCGCGAGATCGCCGAGCTCGTAGCGCAGCAGCGGCATCGCATAGTTGTGGAGCGAGGTCACGACCACGGAGCCGGTCTCGCCGGGCATGCAGGGTGCTCCCGAGGGATCGAGAACCTCAACGAGCGTGCTTTCGGCCGCGACGTGATAGTGCGTGTGGCTCGGGCATTGCAGCGCGATGTGCCCGACCTCGACGGCGCTGTACATGTCCGCGATCTCGACGCCGAATGCCATGCGCACGCGCAGGCGCAGCTCGGGCCCGACCCGCGAGCCGAAGGTGCGGATGTCGCGGAGCTCCGGAAGCCGGAGTCCGCGGTCGCGAAAATGCCAGGCGAGCTCATCGAGCGAGCCCGCGTTGATGACGAGGTAATCCGGTCGCTCCCGCAGGAGAAATTCCGCCTGCTCCTCGATGGTGCTGGTGAAATCGAGGAGCGCCGCGGGGCCGGTGCGGAAGAGGAGCGCCTCGGGCTGGCCCCAATTGGCGAAGCTCTCCGTGCGCGGACCGTCCTTGACGGGCCTTATCGCAGCGAGCTTGCGCTGGAGATCGCGGCGCTGCCAGGCCTCCTCCCGCAGCGTCTGCGCGAAGTAGAAGAGATGAGCGAGCCCAGTTCGGCGTACTCGAAGGGGAATGCCGGTCTTGCCGGAGGTCGCCTCCTCCAGCACCTCGCCGTGTCTCTGCGGCGGCGTCACCGAGAGAAGCTCGCCCATGCGCTCGCGGGCGGTCGCCCGATCGAGAGGACGCAGGCGCCGCCAAATCTCCGGCGTGAGCTCACGCCCGCGACGATAGCCGGCAGCGGCGAGGCGCCCGCGATAGAAGGGCAGGCTCTCGAAGGCGAAGCGTACCAGCGGCGCGAGTTGCCGGAGCTGGTGGCGCAGCAGATGCTCCGGGCTCCACCATTGCGACTGCGCGAGCTGCTGCGAGATCGCGAGGAGATCGGTGGCCATCCCGCCCGTGAGCGCCGGCCAACCGATCTCCGGAAGCGCCGAGCGGACCCTGGGCCGGTATCGCGCGAAGGGCTGCTCGGTCGAGGTCATCGGTGGCAGTCTAATCCGCCGGCGAGTGCCGGGGGTAGCGCGCGATTGACACCGGCGGAACCTGCACGAAGATGCCGGGGAAGGATTGCGAGGGAGCGAGCGATGGTCGAGCTGAGCCCCGAACGGAAGGCGCTCCAGACACGAGCGCGCGAGGTCGCGCGAGGCGCCATCGCGGCGCGCGCGGCGGAGGTCGACCGCACTGAGGAATACCCCTGGGAGAACGTCCGCCTCCTCAAGGAGGCAGGGCTCATGGGGATGACGATTCCGCCGGCCTATGGCGGAAAGGGGCTCGGGTTCCTCGATGCCGTGCTCGCGATCGAGCAGATGGCGCAGGTCTGCGGCGTCACCGCGCGCATCGTCGTCGAGGCCAACATGGGCGCGATCAGCGCGGTCATGCGCTACGGCAGCGAGGCGCAGAAGCGGCTCGCGGCGGGTCTCGTGCTCGAGGGCGACAAGCCCGCGATCTGCATCACCGAGCCCGAGGCCGGCAGCGCCGCCTCGGAGATGACGACGCGCGCGGACAAGCGCGGTGACGTCTACATCCTCAACGGCAGGAAGCATTGGATCACCGGCGGCGGCGTCTCACGCCTCCATCTGATCTTCGCGCGCGTCTTCGACGAGGAGGGAGCCGAGCAGGGGATCGCGGGCTTCATCGCGGTGCGCGGGGAGTCGAAGGGCCTGGAGATCGGCCGCCGCAGCCGCGCCATGGGGCTGCGCGGGATTCCCGAGACGGAGATCGTCTTGCGCGATCTCGAAGTGCCGGCGGCGATGGCGCTCATTCCGCCGGAGGGCATCGAGCGCGGCTTTGCGGGCCTCATGAACGCCTACAACAGCCAGCGCGTCGGCGCCGCGACGGTGGCACTTGGCCTTGCCGAGGGCGCCTATGAGCTGGCGCTCGAGCGCGCGAAGACGCGCGAGCAGTTCGGCCGTCCGATCGCGGAATTCCAGGGCCTGCAATGGATGCTCGCGGACATGTCGATCGGGATCGCCGCGGCGCAAGCGCTGATCTACAAAGCCGCCACCAGCAATCCCGCGGGTTTCCCCGACCCGACCGAGGCCGCGCAAGCCAAGGTCTTCGCCTCGGAGATGGCGATCAAGGTCACGAACGACGCGCTCCAGATCTTCGGCGCCGAGGGCTACGGCCGCGATCTCCCCCTGGAGCGCATGGTGCGCGACGCTCGCATGTTCACCATCGGCGGCGGCACCGCGCAGATATTGCGCACCGTCATCGCCTCCCGCCTCCTCGCCCGCAAGCTCCCGCAGACGCGCGACGGGTACATGGACCTGGAGCGCGGCCGAAATCGGAAATAAGGATTCGATAGTGATGGGACGCACGGGCCCTCCGCGAACCCTGCGCGGCCCTTTGGCCTTCCCGAGGATTGATCCGCAACTTCCGGGACGCGCGGCCTCGTAGCCGCATCTAAAACCCACCGGTCCCTCGCAGAGAAGGATCGGCAGCCATGGTCTCGCTCTCTCCTTTCAGCCGCCTCGTCTGGTCGAACCTCGCCGCGCAGTCGGCGGAGCAGGTGGCGTTGGCGGCGGCGCCGCTCGTCGCGGTGCTGGCGCTCCACGCAGGCGTGGGCGGGACGGGCTTCCTGCAGATGCTGCAGACCCTGCCCTTCCTGTTGCTGTCGCTGCCGCTGGGCCTTCTCGCGGATCGAGGCTCGCGGAGGCGCCTGATGGCGGGGGCGGAGGCGCTGCGCGCAATCTCGCTCGTGGCGATCCTTCTACTTCTCGCTCTCGATCATCTGAGCCTGCCGCTGCTGGCGATCCTCGGCTTCGCAGGTGCCGCCGGTACCGTCGCCTATGGCGTCGCCGCGCCCTCGCTCATTCCCGCACTCGTTGCGCGCGACCGGCTCGCGACGGCCAATGCACGGATCGAGCTCGCGCGAACCATCGCCTTCGCGGGCGGACCCGCGCTCGCGGGAGCGCTCGTTGGCTGGACCGGCGGCACGCCGGCCTTCGCCCTTGCGGCGGCACTCTCCGCCATTGCGGTGGCGCTCCTCGCACGCCTGCGCGAGCCCGCGCGTCCGGCGCTGCCAAGGCGCCACCCGCTGCACGACCTCCGCGAGGGCGCGCGCTTCACCTTCCGCCATCCCCTGCTGCTGCCGGTGTTCCTGACGCAGCTCGTCTTCAACACGGCCTTCTTCGTGCTGCAGGCGGTCTATGTGCCCTATGCCGTGGCGAGCCTCGGGCTGACGGCGGCGCAGGTGGGCGTGACGCTCGCCTGCTATGGCGCGGGCATGGTCGTGGGCGCGCTGGCCGCGCCGCGGATCGTCGCGCGGCTTCCCTTCGGGCTCGTCATCGCAACCGGCCCGGTCGCAGGCGTGATCGCAGCATGCGTCATGCTCGCGACGATTTGGCTGCCGTCGCCGCTGCTCGCGGGCGCGAGCTTCTTCCTGATCGGCGCAGGACCGATCCTCTGGGTCATCGGCACCGTGACGCTCCGGCAAAGCGTCGTCCCCGCGGGCATGCTCGGCCGTGTCTCCGCGATCTTCGCGACCGCGACCGGCGCGCGCCCCATCGGCGCGGCGATCGGGGCGGCGGTGGGTGGCGCCTTCGGGGCCGAGACCGCACTCGCCGTCGCAGCCGCAGGATTTCTCCTGCAAGCCGCGATCATCCTGGCATCGCCGGTGCTGCCGCTCGCGCGGCAGCCGGAGCCGGTCGACGGCGAGAAGTGCCTGGGCTAGGCCTTGCGGCTCGCCTCCACCATCTCGCGGAACTTCTTGACGTTGGCCTCGCCGGCGTAATCCGCGATCCGCTTATAGGCGGGATCCATGAGCGCGCGGAACGGTGCCAAGTCCGGCCGCGTCACCTGCATGCCGAGACCGCCGAGCTTGGCGATCTGGTCGCCTTCCTGCTCCGCGATGAGCTTGCGCATGAGATCGCCCGCGCTCGTGCTCTCCTCGCGGAAGATCGCCTGCTGTTCGGGCGTCAGTTTCTTCCAGGTGATCGCGGAGACCGTATGGATCATGTTGTTGTAGATGTGGCGGGTGATCGAGAGGTACTTCTGCACCTCGTAGAACTTGTTGTAGTAGATGACCGCGATCGGATTCTCCTCGCCATCGACGGTCTTCTGCGAAAGCGCCAAGTAGAGCTCGGGGAAGGCGATCGCCTGGACCAGCGCACCGCAGGCCTCCATCGAGGCCTGGATCTGCAGCTCCGGCGGCGTGCGCAGCTTCAGGCCCTTCATGTCACCGGGCACGTTGATCGGGCGCACGCTGTTGGTGACGTTGCGGAAGCCGTATTCCCAGTTGCGCAACAGGATGAACCCCTGCGCCTCCGCGAGCGGCGCAAGCCACTGCATCCCCGGGCCGTCGAGGACGCGGAAGACCTGCTCGGTGCTGTCGAAGATGAAGGGCAGCATCACCGCGGCGAAGGCCTTGTCGTATTTGTCGAGCTGTCCCTGGGTCGGAAGTCCCATGTCGATGGTGCCGAGCTTGATCTGCTGCGCCTGCTCCGGCGGTCCGCCGAGCTGGTTGTTGGGGAAGATGTTGATCTTGATCGCACCATTCGTGCGCGCCTCGACCTTGGCCGCGAACTGCTTTGCCGCGACGTTGGCGGGGTGGTCCTGGTCGGCGAAATGCGCGAAGCGCAGCGTCATCGGATCCGCGCCCCGCGCGAGATAGGGCGTGGAGACGACGAAGCCGGCGGCGCCGAGGCCGGTCTTGAGAAAGGCTCTGCGATGCATGGGTTTCCTCCCTGTTGGATTCATTCAACCGCGGAAGCCGAAGTAATTCGGCAGGTACAACGCAAACCAAGGCACGAAGGCGACGATCAAAAGACCCAAGACGATGACGACGAGGTAAGGGATCATCGCGCGCGAGGCCGCCTCGACGTCCGAACGCATGACCGCGCAGCAGACGTAGAAGCCGACGCCCGCGAGCGGCATGAACCCGCCGATCCCCATCGCGATGATCAGCACCAGCGCATAGTGGATGCCGCTCAAGCCGAGCTTCGCAGCGATCGGCAGCAGGAGCGGCGCCAGCACGTTGAGCGAGGGAAGACCTTCGAGCAGCACGCCCACGACGATGAGGAGCAGGATCGAGGCCACCATGAAGATCGCCCGGCTGTCGCCGATCGCGTGCAGGAGCTCGACGAGACGCTGCGGCAGATAGGCCACCGTGAGGCTCCAGGAGAAGCCGGAGGCGGCGGCAAAGATGAAGAGCAGCACGCCCGTTAGCGCCGCCGTGTCGGAGACCGCGCGCAGCACGCCCCGGAGATCGAGCACGCGATAGACCGCGAGGGCGAGGAAGAGGCCGTAGAGGACGGCGAAGCTCGCGACCTCCGTCGGTGTCGCGATCCCCAGGAGGATGCCCGCGAGCAACATCGCGGGCATCAGCAGCGGCAGCACCGCGCCGAGGCCCGCGCGCAGCATCGTCCCGGTCGAGGCCCTCGGCAGCGGCGGCGTTCCGGAGCGCCGCGCGCGCCAGTAGATGAGGATCATCAGGCAGACCATCATCACCGCCGCCGGAATCATGCCGCCGATGAAGAGAGCGGCGAGCGAGACGTTGGTGATCGAGCCCACGATCAGCATCGCGATGCTCGGCGGCACCGTCTCGCCCATGACGGCGGAGGCCGCGAGCACGGCAGCACCCTCGGCAGCACCATGACGCTGGCGGAGCTGGTCGCGCATCACCGTGCCGACCGCCGCGACATCGGCGGGCTTCGAGCCCGAGAGGCCGGAGACAACGTACATGCTGAGCACGGTCACCTGGAGGAGCCCCCCGCGGACGTGGCCCACCGCGGCGTGGACGAAGCGGACGAGGCGCAAGCTGATGCCGCCGCGCTCCATGACGAGGCCCGCGAAGATAAAGAAGGGCACGGCGAGGAGAATGTAGTTCCCGGTGCCGTTCACCATGCTCTGCGGAAGCACGAGCATGGTGCCCGCGCCGCTCGCCCAGAGATACGTCGCCGTCGCGAGGATGAGCACGAAGCCCACGGGAACGCCCGCGAGGATCGCCACCAGGAAGAAGACGAGCGCCGCCGCGATGGCGCCGTCGCCTGCGAGCAAGGGCTGCCAACTCGTGTGCGTCGCCGCAAGGAGCGCCAGCACCGCCGCGATTGCGAGACCGGCGGCGAGCGCCACCCGCCCGTGCTCGCGCCGGAGATGGTCGAGCGCGTAGAGCGCGATGAGCGCCATTCCCGCCGGGAGCGGGAGCGCGATGAGCGGCGCCGGAAGCTGGAGGATCGGCGTGGTCTCGCTCCAGCTTAGCGAGATGAAGTCGATGGACGCCACTCCCGCGAGCGCGACCGCGAGCAGCACCAGCACGTCTGCGGAAGCGAGCATTGCCGCAGCGGCTCGGGGCGGGAGCAAGTTGAGCACGATCCGCACGAAGGCGTGCTCGCGGCGACGATAGGCGACCGCGCCGCCGATGAAGGCGAGGATCGATAGCGCGAGGCGGGCGACCTCGTCGGACCAGAGGAAGGAGTGATGGAGCCAGGTCCGCGCCGCGACGTTCGCGAGCACGATCGCGAGCTCGCCCAGCAGCGCCACCGCGACCAGGGTCTCCGCGAGGCCGTCGACGACCTCGAGCGCGGCGGCGCCCAAGCCCTTTGCACGCGTGGCTCTATTTGTCTGGTCATCGTACAACACGGCCGATACTATTTCATCCATTCCCCGCGGGGTCAACGCGACAGGAGGCCGGAGAGAGGCCGATGACGGACTATCGAGAGCTCTTCGATCTGACGGGGCGGAAGGCGCTGGTGCTGGGTGCGGGCTCGGGCATCGGCAGGGCCTCCGCGGAGGCGATGGCGGCGCTCGGCGCCGAGCTCCACTGCGCCGATCTCGATTTGGCTGCGGCGGAGGCGACGGCGAAGGCGATCGTTACGGCCGGAGGTGCTGCCTCAGCCTCGCGCGCGGATGCCGCCGATGCCCGCGACGTGGAGGCGCTCGTGAAGCGCGCACGGACGAGCCTCGGCCGGATCGACATCGCCGTGACCACGCCCGGGATCAACATTCGAAAGCTCGTGCTCGACTACACGGAGGCGGAGTTCGACCGCATCGTCGCCCTCAATCTCAAAGGCACCTTTCTTTTCTTCCAGGCGGTGGGGCGAGCAATGGTGGCGCAGCGGGGCGGCAGCATCATCGCCTGCTCCTCGATCCGCGCCGCCACCATCGAGCCCGGCCTTGCGATCTACGGCGCGACCAAGGCCGCGATCTCGCTGCTGGTGAAGGGCTTCGCCGCGGAAGTCGGGGGAGCGGGCGTGCGCGTCAACGCGATCGCGCCGGGCGTCATCGAGACCGCCCTCACCGCGCCCATCAAGCATCGGCCGGACATCCACGCGGCCTATGCCAAGCACACGGTGCTCGGGCGCTGGGGCGAGGCATCGGAGGTCGCGAGCGCCGTCGCCTTCCTCGCCTCCGACGCGGCGAGCTACATCAGCGGCACGACGCTCTTCATCGACGCCGGCTGGACCGCCATCGACGGCCCGCCCACAGGGCTCACGCAGACGGCTCGGTGACGGCCCTGAAAAAGGAAAGATCTTGAACCGCCAAGACGCCAAGTTCTTTCTCGCGGCGAAGCCGCAACTAGTCCCCTGCTTCCTGCGCGCGACCTCTGCGACCCCCGCGCGATTCCTTCGCGCAAAGGCTACGGGGGATGCGCGGAGGACGCTGTAAAGTGATTTGCGGCTTCGCCGCGAGGATGAACTTGGTGCCTTGGCGTCTTGGCGGTTCAAATTACTCCGCGAAGAAGCCGAAGGCGCGGACTTCGATGCTCTCGCGGGGTGGGGCGCCGGCGGGGGTGGTGGGATCGTCGAAGGCGGAGTGCAGCGAGAAGCGCGCGCGGCCATCGCGCTCGCTGTCGTAGCACTTGATGAGGATCGCTTCATCCGGCGTCATGCGCGGGAAGTAGAACCAGCGCTGGGAGGGATTGAAGACGCCGTAATAAATCTCGCCCACGCGGTCGGCATAGACGAGATCGACGGGCGCGAGATCGCCCGGGGCGAGGCTCTGCGCGTCTGCGAGCGCGAGCGGCGCTTCCAGCACGGGGCCGCGGATCGGCCGCCACACGTTGATCTCGACGAAGCGATGCCGGAGCTTCTCCTCCGAGCGCTCGCCCAGGAGCTCGCGCACGCGCTGCGGCCCGGATTTGTCGGTGTAGTCGTTGTGCACCATGCGAACGGGCTGGCGCAGACCGCGCTCGATCGCGCGCTCGGCCGAGCGGATCGTATGGTCGAAGACGACGACTTCAGCCGCGCCCGTCGTCTCCGCAACAAGGCGCTCGACCTCGGGATAGTAGACGGTACGGATCTGGTTCTCGTCGAGGAAGTCCGTGACGGCGCTCGGGCGGCGCACCAGACGGAAGCCTTCCCGCTCCAGCGAGAGCGAGCCCGCGAAGGGCCGGCCGTCGCGGATGCGCGTGGGAAAGCTTCCGTAGTTGCCCGTGCGCCTCACCTCGCCCGTTCCGGGCGGGGGGTTGTAGGTCGCGGCCTTCACCTTGGTATCCGCGAGGAACACCAGCGGCGCCACCACTTCGTCGCGAAGCTGCGTGGTCACGGTTTCCATGGTCCGGGCCTCCCCTCAAGCGCGCCAGAACGGCTTTTCGACCTCAACATAGATGTCCGAAACCGAGAGTCCGAGGTCCTTAAGGTCGCGCGCATCCATCTGCGCCAGAAGCCTCCGCCCGCGCTGGCGCTCGCGCCAGACCTCGAAGCGCTCGAAAAGCCGTGAAAGCGTGCCGAAGCCATGAGAATTTATCTCCGATTGCAGGGCCAGGATGGTCATGGCGAAACTCCTTCTCTTTCGTTCTGTTGGTGAAAGAATGAGCCCCGCGCACAGGAGCCGCAAACGACACTTTGTCCACCTTTCCATGAGATAAATTCATGCTAATATCGCTCGTATGGCGATCGGACTTCCCTCGCTCAATGGTTTGCGCGCCTTCGAGGCGGCGGCGCGTCACTTGAGCTTCACGCGTGCGGCCGCGGAGCTGAATGTCACGCAGACCGCGATCAGCCATCAGATCCGGCGGCTCGAGACGCAGCTCGGACTCCGCCTCTTCCACCGCCGCAACCGCGCGCTGGCGCTCACACCGGAGGCGCAGGCCTATCTGCCGGCGGTGCGCGCGGCCTTCGAGGATTTGCGCGAGGCGACGGAGCGGCTCCGGCGTCGCGAGCGGCAGAGCGTCCTCACCGTCAGCACCATGGCCTCGCTCGCGGCGAAGTGGCTGCTGCCGCGCGTCGCGGGGTTCCAGGACGCCAATCCCGGCATCGAGGTGCGCCTCACGGCCTCGACCCATCTCGTCGATTTCCGCCGCGAGGAGATCGACATGGCGATCCGTTACGGGCACGGAAGCTGGCCCGGCGTGCGCGCGGATTGGCTCATGTCCGAGGATATTTTCCCGGTCTGCAGTCCCGCGCTCCTCCAGGGGGAGCGCGCGCTCAAGCGGCCCGAGGACTTGGCGCAGCACACGCTCATCCACAACACCGGGCTCCGCGAGGATTGGCAGCTCTGGCTCACCGCCGCTGGCTTGCCGGCGGCCTTCGCACAGAAGCGCGGCCTCGTCTTCTCCGAGAGCTTCATGGCGCTGCAAGCCGCGATCGACGGCCTCGGCGTGGCCCTCGCCCGCACGCCTTTCGTCGAAGCCGACCTCCGCGAAGGCCGCCTCATCGCTCCCTTCGACCTCGTTCTCCCGGACAAAGCCGGCTTCTACGTCGTCGCCCCCGAGGAGACCGCGGACACGCCGAAGATCAAGCTCTTCCGGGATTGGCTGGTGGCGTCGGTTGTGAAGGAGCGGGTAGGGAAGAGCTGAAGGCCCTGCCCTGGCGTCCGAAAAGACCGAGCACGGCGGCAAACAAGACGACCTTGTTCGTCAATGTGATACCGCGGCAGCCGCTAACGATACGGAGGTTTTCGTCTCAGCCGAGACCTAAATCAGGTCGTCGACGTCCACCTCGAGTGCCGCGGCAAGGCGCTTGATGACGTTGACGGACGCCTCCCGTGCGCCGCTCTCGAGCTGCGAGAGGTAGGGCTTGCTGATGCCCACCTTGTCCGCGAGCTGCTGCTGGGTGAGCTTGCGGTACTCTCGCCAAACCCGGATCGGCTTCTCGCCCGCGATCAGGCGATGGGCGATCTCCAC
>DATJVP010000154.1:0-34486 GCA_035581425.1 Allostellaceae bacterium
GAGCCGGTGTCGCCCATGAACACCATGGCCGGCGGCGCGTTGAACCAGAGGAAGCCCAGCGCCGCCCCGACCATCGCGCCGCAGAAGACCGCGAGCTCGCCGCTGCCGGGAACGTATTGGAGCTGGAGATACTCCGAGAAGATGCGGTTGCCGACGAGATAGGCGATCAAGCCGAAACAGCCCGCGGCGATCATCGCGGGGACGATCGCGAGACCGTCGAGCCCGTCCGTGAGGTTGACGGCGTTGGAGGAGCCCGTGATCACGACGATCGCGAGCGGCATGAAGAACCAGCCGAGATCGGGCAGCACGCTCTTGAAGAACGGCACCGCCAGTGAGGTGCCTAGCGGCACGCGCGTGATGTAGATGATCGCCCAAGCCGCCAACGCGCTCACCAAGAGCTGCGCCAGGAATTTGCCGCGGCTCGAGAGGCCGCGCGAGGAGCGCCGCGTGAGCTTCCGGTAGTCGTCGAAGAACCCGATGCCGCCGAAACCGACCGTCGCGAGCAGGGTCACCCAGACGTAGCGGTTTGCGAGGTCCGACCACAGCAGCGTCGAGACCGCGACCGCCAGCAGGATCAGGAACCCGCCCATCGTGGGCGTGCCCTTCTTGCGCAGCAGGTGCCCCTCGGGCCCATCGAGCCGGATCGGCTGCCCCTCCGCCTGCTTCGACTTCAGCCAATCGATGACGTAGGGGCCCGCGAGGAAGCTGATGGCGAGCGCCGTCACCACCGCACCCGCGCCGCGGAAAGTCTGATACCGGAAGAGGTTGAACGGCTCGAACTGGCTCGCAAGCGGTGCGAGAAGGTAGTAGAGCATGCCGCTTACCCCTTGAGCGCGAGCGCGGCATCGCCGGCTCCCGCGAGTAGCGGCTTCACGATCTCGATCATGCGCGTCCCAAGCGAACCCTTCACCATGACGACGTCACCGGAGCGAAGTGCACCCGCGAGGATCGGGAGAAGCGCAGCGGATGTTTCCGCGTGGCCACCGCAGCGCCGCGCGGGCAGCGCATGGTCGAGTTCCCGCATGTGCCGGCCAACGGTGAAGACGAGATCGACGCCCGCAAGGGCGATCGGCTCCGCGAGCGCTGCGTGCAGTTCGTCGGCTTCGGCGCCCAGCTCCAGCATGTCGCCGAGCACCGCGATGCGGCGTCCGCCTAGCGGCGGATCCGCGCTCGCGAGCACTGAGAGCGCCGCCCGCATCGAATCGGGATTGGCGTTGTAACTCTCGTCGATAAGAGTGGCAATGCCGCCGGCGGCCGCGAAGCGATGGCGCTTGCCGCGGCCACTAAGCGCCTCGAGCCTGCCCATCGCCGCCGCCGCCACGCTGAGATCGCCGCCCGCCGCCTTCACCGCGGCCATGACGGCAAGGCTGTTCAGGACCCAATGCCGGCCGGGAAGGCTCAGGCAATAGTCGAGGATCTCGCCCCTGACCTGCGCGGTGACCGCGCTGGCGGTCGAGTAGAGGTGGCAGTCGATGAGCCGCACATCCGCCCCGGCGCCCTCGCCAAAGCCCAGGATGCGCGAGACGCCCCGGGCGCGCGCCGCCGCAGCGAGGCGGTGGTAGTGCGGATTGTCCACATTGAGCACAGCCACGCCGGTCGGTGACATTCCCTCGAATATCTCGGCCTTCGCGTCCGCGATCGCCTCGACCGAGGGGAAGAAGCCTAGATGGGCGGCGACGACGGTCGTGATCACCGCCACCTCCGGCTCGACGAGCCGCGTCAGCGCGGCGATCTCGCCGGGATGATTCATGCCGATCTCGAAGACGCCGTACTCGGTGTTGCGGGGCATGCGCGCGAGTGAGAGCGGCACGCCCCATTGGTTGTTGAGGCTCGCCGCGGAGGCGACGGTGCGGCCCTGACGCTCGAAGGCGGCGCGGAGCGCCTCCTTGGTTCCGGTCTTGCCGACACTGCCGGTGACGCCGACGATGCGGGCGCGACAGCGCTTGCGCGCGGCGCGGCCGAGCTCTGTCAGCGCAGCGAGCGTGTCCTCGACCATCAGCAGCGGCGCGCCAGCGGCGACACCCGGCGGCAAGCGCGAGACCATAGCCGCGACGGCGCCCTTGGCGAGCGCATCCGAAACGAAATCATGGCCGTCGAAATTGGGCCCCGCGAGCGCCACGAAGAGGTCGCCCACACCGACCGTACGGCTGTCGATCGAGACGCCGCTCGCCTCCCAAGCGCGCTCGCTCGTGCCGCGGGTCGCGGCGAGCGCCTCGGCGGAGGTCCAGAGTGCGCTCATGGATGCTTTCTCCCGAAGGCGGCGACCGCCGCGCGCGCGACCTCGGCGTCGTCGAAGGGATGGGTGACGCCCGCCACGGTCTGTCCGCGCTCGTGGCCCTTGCCGGCGATGACGAGCAGGTCCTCGGGCGCGAGCTCCGCGATCGCCGTCGCAATCGCCTCGGCACGGTCGCCGATTTCGCGCGCACCGGGCGCGCCTGCGAGCACGGCCTGGCGGATCGCCGCGGGCGATTCGTTCCGGGGATTGTCGTCAGTGACGATCGCGCGGTCCGCAAGTCGCGTCACGACCTCGCCCATGAGCGGTCGCTTGCCGGGATCGCGATCGCCGCCCGCGCCGAAGACGGCGACGAGCCGGCCGCGGCAATGCGGGCGAAGCGCGCGCAGCACCGTCTGCAACGCGTCGGGGGTGTGCGCGTAATCGACGAAGATCGGCGCGCCGTTCGGATGCGAGGCCACGTGCTGGATGCGGCCGGGAACACCGCTGAGCGTGCCGAGCGCAGCCACGGCCTCGGCGGGCGGCGCGCCGGTCGCGATCGCCAGGCCCAGCGCCGCAAGCGCGTTCATCGCCTGAAAGCGGCCTAGGAGCGGCAGGAAAACCGAATGCGGCTCCTCGAAGACCAGAAGCTCCAGGGCCTGACCCGCTTGCGTGGGACGCGCCGAGACGAGGCGCAGGTCCGCGGCGACACCCTCGCCATAGGCGATGACACGGTGACCCCGTCGGCGCGACAGCATCAGTAGCGGAGTGAACTCCGCCACTTCCGCATTCAATACCGCCGCTCGCCCCGCATGCATCACCTGACCAAAGAGCCTCGTCTTCGCCGCGAGATAGGCCTCCATGGTGCGGTGATAATCGAGATGATCGCGAGTTAAATTTGTGAACGCAGCGGCCGCGAGATCGAGTCCGTCGAGGCGGAATTGATCGAGACCATGGCTCGAAGCCTCGATGGCAACGTGATCGACTCCGGCGAGCGCGAGCTCGTGCAGCTCCTTGTGCAGCGTCACCGGATCGGGCGTGGTGAGCGAGCCCGAGCGCTCGAAATCGGGCCCGACGACTCCGAGAGTGCCAAGACTCGCTGCCTTCCAGCCGAGACGCAGCCAGAGCTGTCGCGTGAAGGCCGCGACCGAGGTCTTGCCGTTGGTGCCGGTGACCGCGGCGATTGTCTTGGGCTGCGGCACGAAGAGACGGCCGGCGAGGATCGCAAGCCGCCGGCGCGGATTGGCGTCGACCACGACCGGAAGCCGCGGGTAGCGCCGGTGCAGATCCGGAAGCGCCAGCGCATCGTCGATCAGCAGCGCGACGGCGCCGCGGCGCACGGCCTCGTCGATGAATGTCTTCCCGTGCACGCTGGCGCCGGGGAGAGCCGCGAAGAGGAAGCCAGGCTCGACCAATCGAGAGTCCGCCGTCAGTCCGCGGATCTCCACATCGCCGGCGGGCGTGGGAGACGAGGGCGCGTAATTTCCGTCCATGAGCTCAGTTAGCCGCAAATTTCCGTCCCGGCGTCTCCGCGGATTGCACCACCAAAGAGCGGCGGATTTCGGGCGAATCCTCGTCTACCGGAGGGATTCCCTCGATCGGCGCCATGCGCTGGACGATGCGGCTCACTGCCGGTGCCGCCACCCAGCCGCCGGTCGCTTCGCCCGCGCTGTGCCCGTTGGGATGCGGCTCATCGATGCTGACCATGATGACGTAGCGAGGCTGGTTCATGGGGAACGCGGCGACGAAGGACGAGAGCAACTCCTTATGCGCATAGCCCTTGCCGTCGACCTTCTCGGCGGTGCCGGTCTTGCCACCAACGAGATAGCCGGGGGCGGCGGCGAATTTGCCGGTGCCTTTCTCCACCACGAGGCGTAGGAGGCGCCGCATGTCGTCGGAGGTCTGCTCGGACATCACCCGCACGCCTTCGGGTCGATAGCCGTCGGGATGGCGGAGCAGCGTCGCGCGATGCAGGATCCCGCCGTTCACGACGGCGCTCACGCCCGTCACCATCTGGAGCGGGCTCACGGACATGCCGTGGCCGAAGGCGATCGTCATGGTGTTAACGAGCCGCCAGTCTCGGGGATAGTGCGGCTCGCCGATCTCCGGGAGTTCCAGGCTCGGCGCGCGCAGCAGGCCGAGGCGGCCGAGGAAATCGCGCTGCCGATCGATCCCGGCATCGACCGCCATCCGCGCGGAGCCGATATTCGAGGAGTAGATGAAAATCTCCGGCACGCTCAGCCAGCGGTTTTTCGCGTGATCGTCGTGGATCGTGAAGCGCCCTACCTGGAGCGGATGCGAGGCGTCATACCCGCCATTGAGTGTCGTGACGTGGCTATCGAGGGCCATCGCCGTGTTGAAGATCTTGAACACGGAGCCCATCTCGTAGGTCCCGAGCGTCGCGCGGTTGAAGGTCGCGTCGGAATCGACGGCGGCGCGGTCGTTGGGATCGAAATCCGGCAACGACACCATCGCGAGAATCTCGCCGGTCTCGACGTCCGCGATCATGCCCATCCCGCCTTTGGCGGAGAAAGACTCGATCTGCCGGGTGACCTCTTCCTTGAGAATGTATTGGAGCCGGAGATCGATCGAGAGCGTCACGGGACCGTCGCCGGTCTTGAGCTCGTCGTCGAGCCCGCGTTCGACGCCCTGGAGCCCGTTGTTGTCGACGTCGGCGAAGCCCACGACATGCGCGGTGAGGCTACCCTGCGGATAGAGCCGGCGCTGCTCGGTCTGGAAGAAGAGGCCGGGAATGCCGAGGCGGTTCACCCCAAACTGTTGCTCCGGCGTGAGGTTGCGCTTGATCCAAACGAAACTCCGCTCCTTGTTCGAGAGCGCGGCTTCGAGATCCTGTCGGTCGAGGCCGGGGAGCACGGCCGCGAGCTTCGCAGCGGCTTCGGCCGCACCCTGCACAAGCTTCGGATTCGCGAAGAGCGAGGGCGTTTCCAGCGTCGTCGCGAGCTTGACGCCGTTGCGGTCGAGGATGTCCGCGCGCGCGTGATCGAGATGCGGCCGGAGATGCGCGCGCGCAAATCTCGGACCCTGGTCCTTGAGCACGGTCACGTCGACGAGGCGCAGACCGATCGCCGCGAAAGCGAGACAGAAGAGCGCCCCCAGCAGCACGAGCCGCGTGCGGCTCGTCTCGAGCGTCTGCTTGGCGGGGCCTTCCGCCGGGAGCGGCCCGCAGGGCGCGGGCTTGAAATGCCGGGGGCGGCAGGGGTTCTCGCGCGGATCGAAATCGGGCTTCATCGAGTGCCTCCGCTTGGGGCGCTCGCGAGCGAGGCGCCTCCGGGGAGCGCCACGGGGGACGCTTGAGGGCGCGAGGGCTTCGCCTCCGGCGCAATGCCCTGCTCGCCCGGTCGGAATGGAATTTGGTCGAGAGTCCCGAGCTGTGCGCGCTGGACCGGCACCAGCGTCAGGTAGCGCTGGCGAAGCTGGTCGAGCCGCTGCGGCTGATTGAGATAGCTCCACTCCGCACCGAGCACGCGGAGGGCGTCGCGATCGGCGTCGATCGAGCGGTTGACGCGGCCGAGCTGGTCCTCGAGCTGCATCACCCGGTATTTCACCTGGAACATGCCGTAGCCGACGACTGCTATTACCGCGAGCCAGAGGACGGTCGAGAGACGGAGGGTGCCGTTCATGCCGCGATCTCCCAAGCCGGCGCCGCCGTGCGCTCTGCCGCGCGGAGCCGTGCGGAGCGCGAGCGCGGATTTACGGCAACCTCCGCCTCGGTTGGCCGCACCGGCTTGCGGGTGACGAGCGCGAAAGTCGGAGCGCGCTGCACTGCGCTCGGACGGTGCCGCGAGACGCCCTCGCCGCCGCTCCGCGCGCGGAGGAAATCTTTGACTTTGCGGTCCTCGAGCGAATGGAAAGAGACGATGGCGAGGCGGCCGCCGGGCTCGAGCACATGCTCGGCAGCGACGAGCGCGCGCTCGAGCTCGCCGAGCTCGTCATTCACCTCCATGCGAAGCGCTTGGAAAGTACGGGTCGCGGGATCGATCCCGCCCTTGGGCGCCGGCACGACCTTGCGTACGATCGCCGCGAGCTCGCCGGTGCGCGTCAAGGGCGCCTTCGCTCGCGCCGCCACGATCGCGCGCGCGACGCGGCGGGCGAAGCGCTCCTCGCCGTAGACGTAGATGAGATCGGCAAGCACCGTCTCCGAGAGCGTATTGACGAGCTCCGCCGCGGTGATGCCCTCGCGGGACATCCGCATGTCGAGCGGCCCGTCCGTGCGGAAGGAGAAGCCGCGCGCGGGATCGTCGATCTGGCCGGAGGAAATACCGAGATCGAGCACCACGCCCGCGACGGCGGCAATGCCGAGACCCGCGAGGATGCGAGCGATGTCGCCGAAGCGCCCCTCGACCACGGTCAAGCGGCCGGAGTAGCGCCGCAGGAGCTCGTCGCCGTGGCGGAGCGCCTGTGGATCGCGGTCGATCGCCACGACACGGCAGCGCGCCGCTTCCAGGATCGCGCGGCTGTAATTTCCGGCGCCGAATGTGCCGTCTACGTAAAGACCGTCGTCGCGCGGCGCCAACGCGGCGACAGCTTCCTCGAGGAGCACCGGCACATGCGTGCCCGTGCGCTCCGATGCGGAATTCGCGGGGACCGTCACCGTCTCTCTCCCGGTCCCGGGGTCTGAGTGGGGATCGTCGAGCGGTTGCGCCGCCGACGCTCGCGCGCCTCGTCCTCGAAGGCGCGGCGGCGGTCGGGGCTCCAGATCTGGAAAGTGTCGCCGCGGCCAACGAAGCAGGCAATGTCGGCGATGCTCGCATGCTCCGCGAGCTTCTGCGGCAGCATGATCCGGCCCTCACCATCGAAGGGGAGCTGATGCGCCGCGGCGAAAATCTCGGAGGCGTCGTCGTGCTCGGGACTGTCCTTGGCGTAGGCCTGATTGATGCGCGCGACGTAGTCCTGCATCCGCGTCATGTCGCAGCACTCGATGCAGGGATGAAAATCGGAGCGATAGGCGATGATCCCCAAGAACGCTTGGCCCGCGAGCTGAGCGCGATACTGCGCAGGCACGGAGACCCGGCCCTTGCGGTCCACTCTGTTCTCGTGCTCGGACAGAAACAGCGCCACCGCCGTCCCCCACCAGACCAGTCCCGGGATCGCGCTTCGACATGCGCTTTATGGCCGTCCCGCCTCAATTTGGGACCGAGTGCCATAATATGGGACAGCATGGGATATCACGGGTTATTCCAGGGGTCAATTGGGATCGCGGGTAAATCCCTGTGACAGCGCGATTTTGTGCAAAATTTTAGCGATCAAGGGGTAGACACGACCGGGCGCGTACCCCCCAATCGCTTGCGGCGAAACTGTGGCGCGGCAAATATTAGGGACTCGTTCGCTTTATGTTCGCAGTAAAGACCAAGAAGAGGGGACGAACCGTTGTGGGATGGTCTGGGTTTCCGCTCCTGGGGCGAGGATGCCAGACGGCCTGTAAGCCGGGTTCTGTCCCCGCTTTGGGCGGGGGATGACCATTCCTCTGGGACGCTCGTCGCCGAGCGCCTCGCGCGACCGACCCGGACGGCGACGCGGAAGCGCGCCTGGCCCGTGAAGGCCTGCCGTCCCTACTTGGTCTTGCTCCCGGTGGGGTTTACCGTGCCGCCACCGTTACCGGCGGCGCGGTGCGCTCTTACCGCACCCTTTCACCCTTGCCGCCCCGCGCGATCCGGAGATCGCGATGGGCTCGGCGGTTTGCTTTCTGTGGCACTTTCCCTGGGGTCGCCCCCGCCGGGCGTTACCCGGCACCGCACTTCCGTGGAGCCCGGACTTTCCTCCCCCGGCCGAAACCGGGAGCGGCCATCCGGCCGTCTGGCGCGCTAGAAGTGGGCTGGAATCAGCATCAAGTCAACCACATCGGGCGCGGAGCGCCGCGAGGCCCGCGATGAGGCCGCCAGTCTCCGCGTCGAGCGCACCGTCAACCTGACGCGGACGAAAGCGTCGCTGGAAGGCCGTGAGCACAAGCTGCGTCTGCGCATCGAGCGCGCCCGTAACGGAGATGCGATAGCCGATCGTTGCGAGCATCTTCTGCACCGCCACGAGGTCCGTAGGCGACCTTCCCTCGCCCGGCCAGAGGCCGATCCCTGCGCGCGCGAGCCGGGGCCAATCGAAGAGCTCGCCGGGATCCTGCTTTCGCTCGGGCGCCACGTCGGAATGACCGACGACGCGGGAGGCCGGGATGGGATGCCGGACGAGGATGCCGTGCGCGAGTGTCTCGAGCGCCGCCATCTGCGGCTCGGGAAAGGCGCGATAGCCCCATTCGTGGCCGGGATTGACGAGCTCGATCCCGACCGAGTGGGCGTTCACGTCGGTGGTGCCCTGCCAAAACGAGACTCCGGCGTGCCAAGCGCGCTCGCTTTCCGAGATGAGTCGCCAGACTGTGCCGTCCTCGTCGATGACGTAGTGCGCGCTCACCTTCGCCGCGGGATCGCAGAGGCGGTCGATTGCCTCACCGGCCGTGTGCATGCCGGTATAATGGAGGACCAGCATGTCGACGGCGGTGCCGGCGGGACGAGGGTTGTGATTGGGCGACGGGCGATCGCGGAAGTGCATGCCCTATTTAGCTCGCGCCGCCGGTCTCCGTGAAGCTGCCGAAGTTGCCGGAAATCTCGCCGCCGCGCTCGATCTCGATCTCGCGATAGCGGACCGAAGCCGAGACCTTCCCGCTCGCGCGGATCATGAGCCGGCCGCTTACGCTGAGTTCGCCCTCGAAGCGTCCGCTGATCTCCGCGGTCTCGACCGAGGCGGACCCCGTAAAGAGGCCGCCCTCTGCGATCGCGATCTCGCGGCACTCGCGGATGTTCGCCTTCACCGTGCCTTCGACGACGAGCCGGTCGCAGGCGCTGATCTCGCCGGAGAGCACGATTTCGCGTCCCACCACGAGCGTGCGGCTCGCGGCCTGCGTCCGATCGGAGCCGGGCAGCGCTTCCTCGCGCGTACGCTCGCGCGGGATCGGAGGTTGGGCGGCCGGCACCGCCGGCGCTCCCGATTGCGGTCTTGCCGTCGCGAGCAGGTTTGCCATCGCCGAGGCTCCCCGGTTTGCCGAAGGGGTAGCGAAATCGAAGCCTAACAGATCGGATCACCGATACCACCGGGGCAAAAGTGGTGCACACTTGCTGGGTGCGCTTTTACCCGAGACGATTGAAGAACGCTCGGCCGCGGCGTATAGCCTGCAGGTGACCGAGCTCAAACCCATTGCGAACCGCATTTCGCTCCTGATCCTGCAGCATCCGCAGGAGCAAGATCGCGCGCTTGGCACCGCGCGCCTCGCGGCCTCGCATTTCGCTAATTCGACTTTTCGGGTCGGGCTTTCGTGGCCGAGCCTTGCGGCGGCGCTGGGAAGACCCGCCGATCCCAAGCGCTGGGCGGTGCTCTATCTCGGATCCGCCAAGCCCGCGGAACTCGCGCCGGAGAGCGAGATCATCCTGCTCGACCGCAAGGGCGAGCCCGCGGTCGACCGGGAAACGGCCCTTGCGTCGATCGAGGGCGTTGTCCTGCTCGACGGCACCTGGAGTCAGGCGAAGGCGCTCTGGTGGCGCAACCCCTGGGTACTCAAGTGCCAACGCATCGTGCTCAATCCGCGCACGCCCTCGCGCTACGGCGCGCTCCGGCGCGAGCCGCGCCGCGACAGTCTCTCGACGCTGGAAGCCGCAGCCCTGGTATTGAGCCGCCTCGAGGAAAGGCCCGAGATCGAGCAGGAGCTCGCGAAGAGCTTCGAGACTCTGCTCGCGGGATTGCGGCCTGCGCTCCAGGACCGGCGCCGTCCCCGGCGGCGACGTATGCACGGAGGATCGAGATGAGCAGCAAGCCTATCCCCGGCGTGAAGGCCCTGGTCTTCGACGTCTTCGGAACGGTCGTGGACTGGCGGAGCAGCGTCATCTGCGAGCTCGAAAGTTTCGGGCGCAGCAAGGGTGTCGCGGCGGATTGGGTCGCTATCGCCGACGGCTGGCGCGCAGGCTACATGCCCAGCATGGATCGTGTGCGCAAGGGCGAGACGCCCTGGAAGACGATAGACGAGCTTCACCGCGTCACCTTGGAGGCGCTCCTCGAGCAGCACGGCGTCAAAGGCCTCTCCGAGGCCGAGAAGGATCACTTGAACCGCGCCTGGCACCGACTCTCGCCCTGGCCCGATTCTGTCGCGGGGCTCGCGCGGCTCAAGCGGCGCTACGTTATCGGCACGCTTTCCAACGGGAACGTGGCGCTGCTCCTCAACATGGCGAAGAATGCGGCCCTTCCCTGGGACATGATTTTCTCGGCGGAGCTTGTGCGGCACTATAAGCCGGATCCCGAGACCTATCGCAGCGTGCCGGAGTTGCTGCGCATCGCGCCCGGCGAGGTCATGCTCGTCGCCGCGCACAACAACGATCTCGTCGCCGCCGCGCGCGAGGGATTACGAACGGGCTTCGTCGCTCGACCGACCGAATACGGCCCGCACCAGCAGCGCGACTTCAAGGCCGAGCATCCCTTCGATGTCGTCGCCGAGGATTTCCTCGAGCTCGCGGAGCGGATGGGTGCCTGACCGGACTCAGGTCTCGAAGAGCGCCAGCGCATAGTCGCCGACGCGCTCGAAGCCGAGGCTTCGATAAGCGCGCAAGGCCGGCGCATTGGCGATCCCCGTGAAGAGAATGGCTGACGCGACGCCTTCCTCCCGCGCCACCAAAAGCGCGCCCGCGGTCACCGCGCGCCCGTAGCCTCGCGCCCGCAGCGGTCTTGGCGTGAAGACCCCGCCGATCTGCACGGTGTCGGGCAGCCGCGCATTGAAGGCGCACATGGCAACCGGGGCCGAGGTGCTTTCCAGCAGAAAGATCGAGCCGGCTTTCGAGAGGCGCTCCACCTCGGCGCGCGCCTCGCGCGCGATCGCCTCCGTTGCTCTCCGACCGAAAGCCTCCTCCTCATAGGCGACGCGCCACTCCGCGAGCCGTTCATAATCGCCCTCCCCGCCGCGCCGGCACCGCACCCGGCCGGAAATGAGCGCCGGTGGCGCCTCGAGCCGGCCGAGATCGAGGCGTAACAACTCCTCGCGCGAGCTCTTGAGGGGAATTCGTCCCGCGAGGAGCGGCGATCCCACGACCGACTCGACTTGAGCCGCGGGTCCGACGACCCAGCGAACTCGCCTGCCGCTTGCGTCCACGGCCGAAGCGGCAACGCGCTCGGCCGCGACCGGCGCCTGCAAAACCAGACTCCCGTTCCAGCAATGCGCGGCAACGGCAGCAAGCTGGCCGTCGCGAAAGAGCCCGGCATAGCGGGCTTGGTAGGGCTGGCCGCGATCCTCGATCCCACCCGCGCGCAGGTTCGAGCGCAGGAACATCGAGGAGGCCGCGTGCGCGCAGAGGAACGCATCGAGCGCTGCCTCGTCGCCGGGAATCAAAGGTCGGATCGCGGTGTCGCCTTGCATGGGATGCCCATAGTGCCGCAATCGGCGACTGCCATGCTAGGCTCGATGGCCCCGGAGGAGGCGCGCATGCTGCCGAAATTCGATGCCGCCGAGACCGCGCTCATCGAGAGAGTCGCGGCGTTCCGCGATCGCGAGGTCGCGCCCCACGCCGCGCGCTGGGAGCGCGAGCGCCGCATGCCCGCGGAAGCTCTTCGCGCGGCGGCGGCGCTCGGGCTCGCGGGGATCGAGGTGCCGAAGGAGTTCGGCGGGCTGGGTGCGCGCTTCACCGTCAAGGTACGGATCGCCGAGGTGCTCTCGGAGGCGGACATGGGCTTCGCCTTCAGCCTCATCAACACGCAGAACACTGCCGCCCGGCTCGCCCGCAGCGGCACGCCCTCGATGCGCGAGCGCTATCTCGCAGCGCTGCTGCGGGGCGAGCGCTTCGGCTGCACCGCCTTGACGGAGCCTCACGCCGGCAGCGACTTCGCGGCGATCGCGACCTCCGCGCGCAAGGTCGAGGGCGGCTGGATGCTGAACGGCGAGAAGGCCTGGATCACCAACGCGGCGCTCGCGGACCTCTCCCTGGTTTTCGCGCAGACCGATCCCGCGCTGCGCGGGCGCGGCATCGCGGGATTCCTCGTGGATGCAGCGCGACCAGGCTTTGAGCGCAAACCGGCCTTCCAGTTGATGGGGGGACATGCCATCGGCACCGGCGGCTTTGCGCTTCGAGACTATGTCGTGCCCGAAGCCGATATGCTCTATCCGCCGGGCGAGGGATTCAAGACCGCGCTCGCGAGCATCAACGGCGCGCGCACCTATGTCGCGGCCATGTGCTGCGGCATGCTCCGCGGCGCGCTCGGAATTGCACTCCGCTACGGCGCGGAGCGCCGCGCCTTCGGCAAGCCGCTCCTGGAGCATCAGGGTCTGCGCTGGAAGCTCGCGGAGGTCGCGACCGATCTAGAGGCGATGCGTCACCTCGCTTATGCCGCAGCCGAGACGATCGAGAGCGGCGGCGACGCCGTCCTCGCGGCGGCGCAGGCCAAGGCCTTCGCCTCCCGCTTGATCCTCGGTCGGCTTGGCGACTGCATGCAAGCGATGGGAGCCGAAGGGCTGCGCGAGGCGCATCCGATCGGCCGCCATATCGCGCTCGCGCGGATCGCCAACTACGTCGACGGCAGCACGGAGATGCAGCACGAACGGATCGGGGCGCAGCTCGCGGAGCGTTACGGCGGTGCCTGAGGCCGCGTGCCGAAGAGGCGGCGGTCCGGCCGCTCGCCGAGATAGGCCGAGAGCGCGGTGAGCGCGGCGGTATAGATGAGCGCCAGGACGAAGCCCGCGGTGAAGGGAAGCGGCGGATCCTTCCCCGTGAAGACTGAGAGATAGAGAAAGAGCGTCGGGATCGGGATCACGATCCGCCCGAGCACCGACCAGCCCACCGGCAGCGAGGCGACGGAGACGGAGACGCCCAGCACCAGCGCCTCCGCCCATTGCGGCAGCAAATCATTCTTGTCTTCGGCGATGACGCGCTGGTCGAGCGCACCATAGGTATAGGCGGCAACGATGGAGCCCAGAAGGACGGCGACGAGCACGCGCTTCAGGCGCCGGCGGCGCGCTTGCGCCAACACATCCGGAGCGTAGTGGGGGGAGAACGCGCGGTCGCGCATGCCGTGATTTTCCTCAGCTTGGCCCGAAGAGCGTGCGCTCGCCGTGCTCTTCTGCCTGGGTGCGCTCGAGCTCCTGGTTGTAGCGCCGGAGCACGTAGGCCTCGGTGACAAACCCCAGCAGCCGGCGCTCGGTCGGATCGGAGAGCACCGCCAGCGTCTCGCTCTCGGCGCTGGAGAACCGGCCAAGCGCCGCACGGATGTTCTGCTGCGGCAGGAGGAAGTTGTCCTCGGCGAAGCGGAGACCGTCGATCGTGCGCTCGTCGAGCTTGTCCCCGAGGTCGGGGTTGTGCGCGTCGGCCGCCAGGACGATGCCGCGATAATGCCCCTCGGCATCGACCACGAAGGCGCGCTTGTGCCCGCCCAGCGGGAACTTCGCGCGAAAGTCCGCGATCGTCATCCCGAGCGGCACCACATGCGTGTCGCGCCGCATCAGGCTCGCGGCGGTGAGGTCGCGTACCCAGCCGACATCGTGCCCGCCGCGGATCGCGACCCCGCGCACGTGGAAGCGCCAGGTCGCGAAGGAGTAACCGAAAGTTAGGCGCACCGTGACCGAGGCGATGATCACGCCGACCATCACGCCGAGGGCCGCCGGAAGGCTTCCGGTGAGCTCGAGCACCAGGAAGATCATGGTGACGGGCGCCCCCACCACCGCCGCCGCCACCGAGGCGGTGCCGACGAGCATATAGGCGGAGGGGTCTAGTTTCGTTTCCGGATATCCGAGCGCCGAGATCGCGATCTGCAGCAGGACGACCGCCACGCCGCCGTAGACGCTGCCAAGGAGGAGCGAGGAGCTGAAGAGGCCGCCGCGGAAGCCCGAGCCGACGGATATCGCGGAGGCGAGCCCCTTGGCGGCGACGAGTCCGAGCAGCACTCCCGCGGGAATCGCGCGGTCGAGCGTGAGCTGAATCGCGCCGTGACCGCTGCCGAGCACCTGCGGGAAAACGACGGCGATGAGTCCAACGATGAGCCCGCCCACAACAGGGCGCGCCCAGGCCTTGACCTTGAGGCGGCGGAAGATGCGCTCGACCCAGGTGACGCCGGTCATCGTCGCGACCGCGATCCCCGCCGCGGCGAGTCCGAGCACCGCGAAGAGCACGTAGTCGAGGCCTGCGACTTGGACGGTGCGGTCGAGGGTGAAGATCGATTCCGCCTGGAAGACCTCGCGCACGACGAGCGTCGCCGAGAGTGCCGCGATCGCGATCGGCGCAAGCACCGCGGTGGTGTAGCTGCCGATGACGAGCTCGAAGGCGTAGAAGGCGCCCGCGAGCGGCGCATCGAAGGCGGCAGCGATCGCCGCGGCCGCGCCGCAGCCCACGAGCGTCCTGAGGTCGCCGCGGCGCATGCGCAGCTCCTGCCCCGCGCGCGAGGCGAGGCCAGAGCCGAGCTGCGTGAATCCCGCCTCCATTCCGACCGAGGCGCCGAAGCCCGAGGAGATCACCGTGAGGAAGGTGAGGGAAGCGCTGTCGACCAGCGACATCTTGCCGCCGAAGAGCGCATTCGCCTCGATCGCGTCCACTACCTCCCGCTCCCGGGACCGGCGCAGCAGGTCCGAGACGATGCCCGAGAGGATCCCGCCTAGGACGGGAACGAGGAGCAGGCGCCACCAATCGATGCCGCGGCCCTCGCTCAGATGCCGATCGATCCCGATGTCGAAGAAGACCGTGTGCACCAGGCGAACCACCCACTGCACCCCGATCACCGCCGCGCCGATCGCGATGCCGAGGACGGCGCTAACGGCGAGGACGCCTAGCTCGCTGTCGCGCAGGCCCCATTGGCCGGTACGGCGCACCAGATCCTGCAGGCGACGGCCGAGCCAGTGCCCCGCCTCTTGCGGCATCGGTGACGCGGTCGTCCTTTGGAGAAGCGGCGGTGGCTCGGCCGAACTCATCTGTGACCCATATTCCCAGCGCGCCTGTCTCTTAATGGGTCGGCGCCTCGCCGGGGATTACAATTTCGTTAGCCGGACACGATGCTAGCGTCCCCGCGACGACGTCGCCAGGAGCACGCCCAGGAGGATCGTGCCGATGCCGACGAAGTGGTAGCGGTAGACGCTCTCGCCGTTGATGGCCATCCCGAGCAGCGTGCCGAAAACCGGCAGTAGGTGGATCATGAACCCCGAGCGATTCGGCCCCACAGCGGCAACGCCGTAATTCCAGCAGAAATAAGCGAGGAGCGAGGCGAAGAGCGCGACGTAGAACACCGCCCCAGCCGAGGCGAGCGACGCCGTCGGCGCGCGGAACCAGAGCGTCTCCGCGGCGTAGGCCGGGGCCAGCAGCAGTAGCCCCGCGGTTCCGATCGAGAAGAGGAGACCGAGGCCGTCGAGCTCGCGCGGCCGGCGCTTCAGCAGCACGGAGTAGACGCCCCAGACCGGCATCGCCGCGAGGATCACGAGATCGCCGGTTTGGAATCGGAAATCGGCGAGCGCGCCGAAATCCCCCCGCTCCATGATGACGACGATGCCGCAAAGGGAGATCAGCATTCCCAAGATCTGGCGCGGGCTCGCGCGATCGCGCTCCAAGATCCACGCGCAGAGGATGATGAAGAGCGGTGCCGCCGAATTCATGAGGACGGCGTTCACCGTGGTGGTGCTGCGCAAGCCGAGATAGATAAGCACCTGAAAGAGCGCGACGCCGGTCGCGCCCAGGCCGAAGAGGATCGGCGCTTCCCGGCGCAGCACCGCGCCCTTGCCGGAGAGTCGCGGCAGCGCAAAGGGGGCGAGGATCAAAAGCGCTACCGCCCAGCGCCAGAAGTTGAGCGCGATGGGCGGCATCTCCTCGCGGATTGCGCGCCCCACCACCCAGTTGCCGGCCCAGCAGAGCATCGTCACGACGAGCCCCGCATAGGGCAGCAGCATCCGCCAACGCGGTAGCGGCGCTGCGGAAGCGGGGGCAGAGGCGCGGAGACCGGACATGGGGCGCCGAGGATGCGGGGGTCGCCCCCGGAGCGTCAACCGGGCGCGGGCGCAAGGGAGCCCTGCAGCCAGCCGCTCAGGCAATCTCGACGGCGGGCGTGAAGATGTAGCCGGTGCCGCGCACCGTTTTGATGAGCGTCGGGTTTTGCGGGTCGTGCTCAAGCTTGCGCCGCAAGCGGCCCACCTGCACGTCGATCGTGCGGTCGAAGGGGCCAGCCTCGCGGTTGCGCGCGAGATCGAGGAGCCGATCGCGGTCGAGCACCTGGTTGGGATTCGTGACGAATGCCGCGAGCAGGTCGAACTCGCCGGTGGTGAGATGCACCCTCTGTCCCTTGGGCGCCACAAGCTCGCGGGTCGCGAGATCGAGCTGCCAGCCCGCAAAGCGCGCCTGGGTGCGCGTGCGCGCTCCGCCGCCCTCGCGCGGCATCAACGTCACGCGACGCAGCACGCTCTTGGCGCGTGCCAGCAGCTCGCGCAAGTGAAAGGGTTTCGAGAGGTAGTCGTCGGCGCCCATCTCGAGCCCGATGATGCGGTCGATGGTGTCGCCGCGCCCCGTGAGAATGAGGATTCCGATCTCCGGGCGGCTGTCGCGCAGCTCGCGCGCAAGCGTAAGCCCGTCCTCCCCTTGCAGCATCAGGTCGAGGATGACGAGGCTCACTGCCTCCGTCGCCATCACCCGCCGCATGCCCGCGCCATCATGCGCGCAGCTCACGCGATAGCCTTCGCTTTCGAGGTACTGCCGAATGATTTCGCAGATTTCCCGCTCGTCATCGACAACGAGAATGTGGTCGATCGTCCCCATCACGCCTTCACTGTGCCAAAATCACGGGCACAATTCAACCGAGATACAACTGGGCGCTGTGGTCGTAGCGGCGCATTCTTCCGCCGCGAATTCTTATTTTGCAATTGGTTGGGTCGCGGATTCGAGCCAGGCGCGCGCCTCGGCGTCGAGGAGGGGACCGACCTCCCGCCGCACGCGGGTGTGGTAGGCGTCGAGCCAAGCGAGTTCCTCGGCGGTCAGAAGCGAGGACTCCACGAGCGCGCGGTCGATCGGCGCAAGCGTCAGCGTCTCGAATCCCAGCATCTCCCGCTCGGCGCCGGGCACCGTCGCCGCCGTCACCACCACGAGATTCTCGATCCGGATTCCGTAGGCGCCAGTCTTGTAGTAGCCAGGCTCGTCGGAAACGATCATGCCCGGCAAGAGCGGCTGCATGTTCGGGACCTTGGAAATGCGCTGCGGCCCCTCGTGCACGCCGAGGTAGCTGCCGACGCCGTGCCCGGTCCCGTGATCGAAATCGAGCCCGACTTGCCAAAGCGCGTGGCGCGCGAGCGCGTCGAGCTGCGAGCCGCGCGTGCCCTTGGGAAAGCGACAAGTCGCGAGCGCGATGTGCCCTTTGAGCACGCGGGTAAAGCGGTCGCGCATTTCCGGCGTCGGCGTGCCGATTGCGACCGTACGTGTGACGTCGGTGGTGCCGTCCAGGTATTGCGCACCGGAATCGACGAGGTAGAGAGTGCCGGCCTCGAGGCGCTTCTCGGTTTTGGGGCTCACGCGATAGTGCACGATCGCACCGTTCGAGCCCGCACCGGAAATAGTGTCGAAGCTGAGATCGCGGAAATTCTCTCCCTCGCGCCGAAAGGCCTCGAGGCGGTCGGCAGCCGCGATCTCCCCGAGCATCCCCTTCGGCGCCTCGCGGGCGAGCCAGGCGAGAAAGCGCGCCAGTGCGACGCCGTCGCGACGATGCGCGGCATGCGTTCCCGCGAGCTCCACGGGGTTCTTGCAGGCTTTGGGCAGCAAGCAGGGATCGGCGGCGCGGTGAACCCGCGCACCCGCGGTTTCCAGCCGCTGGAAAATCCAGGCGGCGGCCGAGCTGGCATCGACCTGGACTCGACGTTGCTCGGCGCCGAGCGCGCTCAACGCCGCGCCGAATTCCGGGGGATCGCGCAGGCTCACCTCGTTGCCGAGATGCGGCAGCACCTCCGGCGCGAGCTTGCGTCGGTCGATGAAGAGCTCGACCCCTCCATCGCTCCGCAGCAGCGCAAAGGCAAGCGGCAGCGGCGTGTGCGCGACGTCGCCGCCGCGAATGTTCAGGAGCCAAGCGATCGAATCAGGCGCGGTGATGACGGCGGCGTCGACGCCGTCACGCGCGAGCGCGGTGGCAAGTGAGCGGCGCTTCTCGGCGGCGGCCTCGCCCGCGAAGCGCAGGTCATGCGGCACGACGGGCGCGATCGGTGGCGGCGGTTGATCCTTCCAGATGGCGTCGACGGGATTGCCCTCGATGGGCTCGAGGCGCCCGCCGGCTTTCTCGGCGGCAGCCTGATAACGCTCGACTTCCCCCAGGGTGTGCAGCCAGGGATCGTAGGCCAGCACCTGCCCCGGCTTCAGCGCGGCAGCGATCCAATCCGTGAGCGGCGCGTCCGTCAGATGACGCCGCTCGTAGAGCGCGCCATCGACCTGGGCCTCCGCCTGCAGTGTGTAGCGCCCGTCGATGAAGATCGCAGCGCGCTCCTGCAACACCGCGGCGATACCGGCCGACCCCGTGAAGCCCGTGAGCCAGGCGAGGCGGCGCGCGCGCGCCGGGACGTATTCACCCTGATGCTCGTCCGCGAGCGGGATGAGGAATCCCTGCACGCCGCGCCGCGCGAGCTCCGCGCGCAAGGCCGCAATCCGCTGCGCGCTTGCCCCCGACGACGCTTCCTCCGGCGGAAGTTTCCGGGCCATCTCATGCTTTAGGGCGTCGAGTTGCGCCGCAAGCTCCGAAGTGAGGCGCGGCGTGACCAGGCGCAGCCAGGCTCCAGGCTCGGAACCCGCGGGCGCCGCGAGCACTCCGGAGATCAGAGACCGCACGCCCGTGGGATCGAGCGGCGAGCCCGCCGCCCGCAGCAAGGTCGCGAGCGCCGAATCGCCCCTGTAACCACCGTTCAGCCCCGCGCGATCATCCATCGGGCCGCCTCCATTACCGCGCAGAAGCTAGGCCCGCCAAGGTTTGGACACAAGGATTAAACAGTCCTTTCCTGCCAAAGGGATAGACCGCGCTGCCATGCAGCGAGGGAGGGGCTGCCTTGCGGTTTTCCCGCTGCAAACCGGGTCAAACAGGCTTACCTTTGCTGCAGTTGCGAAATGGCTTTCGCAGTTGCACATTAACCGATGGAGTCTGACGATGGCTTCCCTGATCTCTCCCTTCATTGCCCGGGTTCGGGCTTGGGCCGCTCGTGAACGGGCCTACCGTGAGCTTGCGGCGCTCGACGACCGCTCGCTGGCGGATATCGGCATCAGCCGGAGCGAGATCCCCTTCGTGTTCGATCCGCGGCCGGCGGAGCTCGTGACCCCGAGCATCGACCTCGTTCCCGCGAACGGCAACATCCGTCACGCTGCCTAAAGCCGGTCTCGCACGAGCGAAACCGGGCACTACGGGGCGGAGCGAGCGCTTCGCCCCTGATTGAGCCTTCGCGGGCCGGTAGTGGCCGCCCCGCCGGTCGAGGGCTCGCTCAAGTCCAAGCGTTCTCTTCACCGCTGGACTTCTCTTGCTGCACCTACACGGGCCGCTGCACCCGCTGAGCCGCGATCCCGTGCGGGCGCGGCACCACCCCGAAGGTGCGTGAACAGCCAGCCCCGAGGCAGGGTCCCATTAACCTTGCCTGGGTAAGGTGGGCGGCTATGTCGCAATCCCTCAGCCGTCGCGAGCTCGGCATGCCCGACCCCGGGATCGTCGAGCGCTGGACGCATCTCATCCTGGCAGGCGAACTCGACGATATACGCGCAGCCTTCGCCGAGCGTGGCGCCGCGGGGCCCGAGATCGCGTGGTCGCCGGATGCTTCGTCCCTGCCGTCGCCCCAGCTTCGGTTCCTCCTCAATTACTGGCGGGAGCGCGCGGCCGGCCGACCGGCGCCGAGGATCCACGACATCGATCCCGTCGACATGCGCCCCGCGCTCGGCTTCATCGTCCTCGCGGATGTACTCGACGGCGGCGAAGATTTCCGCTTCCGGCTTTACGGCAGCGTCGTCGCCTCGGTCTCGGGATTCGACCTCACGGGGAAGCGCCTCAGCGAGCACCCCGCGCCCGACTACGTCAGCAGCTTCTATCTCGCCCTCTATCGCGCGGCCTATCGGCGCGGCGAGCCCGTCTCCACCTCGCATCGTCCGCCGCTCGCCGTGCACACCCGGGTTTGGCATCGCCTGATGCTGCCGCTCGCTAGCGAGACCGGCGCGATCGTGCGCTTCCTCAGCGGGAACGTCCCCATCCGCTCCAACGGCGAGCCCGTCCAATTCCGGCTCTGAGGCCGCTTAGAGCACGAAAAGCAGAAGGCCAAGCGAGATCGCGCCCGCGGCCCAGCAGTACCAAGCGAAGGGGTCGAGCGCCTCGAAATCGTGGCGCCGGAAATAGCGCATCAAGAAGGCGATGCTGAGGAACGCGGTGACGCCCGCAACGAGGCCCGCGAGCCAAGTCACGCCGGTGATGTGCTCGCCTTCATGCAGCAATTTCGGTACTTCGAGAACCCCGGCTCCGACGATGATGGGCGTCGCGATCAGGAAGGAGAAACGCGCGGACTCCTTGTGATGCAGGCCTGCGAGGAGGCCGCCCACCATGGTGGCGCCGGAGCGCGAGATGCCCGGGAGCAGTGCCGTGCTCTGCAGCAGGCCGATCAGCAGTGCGTTCCCCCAGCTCATGTCCTCGAGCCGCCGCTCGCCGCCGCGCCGGCGTAGGCGCTCGCCCACGAAGAGGACGAATCCGTTCACGACGAGGAAGGCTGCGGCGACCACGGGCGACCCGAAGAGCGCGCGCAGCGGCTTCTCGAAGGCGAAGCCGAGGATGACCGCAGGGATTGTCGCCACCACGATGAGCGCGAGGAGCCGCAGCTGAGACTGCCGCTCCGCCGCGGGGCCGCGCCCTAACACCGCGAGCAAAAGCCCGATCCAATCGCGCCAGAAGTAGATGAGCAGCGCCGCCGCCGTTCCCAGATGGAGCACCACGAGGAAAGGCAGGAAATAGGATGCCTTCTGATCAATTGCCCAACCCAGGAGCGCCGGAAGCACCACCGCGTGGCCGAGGCTGCTCACGGGGAAGAGCTCGGTGATGCCCTGTAGTATCGCCATCAGCAGAGCTTGGAGCGTATTCACGGCTTCGGTTCCTCTTCCAAGGATTGAGTCGATATGCGGCGGAGCTCGAGCGTGGCCCAACCGTCGATGACGAGCCGGCGGGCAAGGCTCAGCCCTTGCAGGCGATGCGCGGCGAGGACGAAAGGCACTTGCCACTCGATGAGGCCTGAGAGAATGGCGACGCCGCCTGGAGCGAGCGCGGCGCTGAGATCGCGCGCCATCGCCGCGAGCGGCCGCGCCAGGATGTTCGCGAGCACGAGATCGTAGGGCCGGCCCGCCGTCACGTGCCGGCTGCGATAGCCGTGGCTCCACTCCGCACGGGCTCGCGGCGCGACGCCGTTCCGCCGAAAATTCGTGCGCGCGACGCGCACCGAGCCATAATCGATGTCGACCGCGAGCACCGGCCGGGTCCAAGTCTTGGCGGCGGCGATGGCGAGGATGCCCGTGCCGGTTCCCATGTCGAGGACGTGGCGGAAACGGCGGCGGCGCGCGAGCGCGTCGAGGATGCGGAGACACCCTGCGGTGGTCGCGTGTTCGCCGGTGCCGAAGGCCGTGGCGGCATCGATCAGCAGACCTGTAGTGCCTGCGGGAGCTCCGCCCCGATGATGCGATCCGTAAATGAAATAGCGGCCGACGCGGCGCGGCGGGAAGCTCTCCTGGTTCTCGCGTACCCAATCGCGGGGCGGAAGGCGCTCCACGCGCGAGCCCGGCGGGAGTGCTGCCCGCTCCGGCACCGCATCGCAAAAGCCCTCGACGAGCCAGGATCCCCCGGGAGCGCTCTCGAAGGCGCTGACGGCGGCGCAACCGGACTCGAGGACGGCGGCCGCGCGCTCGGCCGCCGCGGCGTCCGCCGCCTCGACCGAAACGCGCCAAACGCCTCCGTCGCGGATCACGCCGAGAGGCCGCCGAGTGCGTTTCGTTCGGCCCTGAGTGCCTGCTCGAAGATCATGTCCTTCCAGTCGGGCTTGTCGCCATAGAAGGCGTCGCGAACCATCCGCTTGATCTCGCGGCCCTTGGCGCTATCGAGGGTGCCGTACGCGTGCAGCCAATTGTCGGCGCGGACTGCGTTCAGCACCTCCTGCAGCGAGAGGGTGCCGTATTCCAGCGCCAAGCCCGTGATCTCAATGCCGCGGTAGCGCTCCTCCACCCCCGTGAGGATGTCGCCGCGAACGTCTGCGGAGGTGGAATTGCCGAGACGCGGCGAGGTGATGCGATCGCCATACCACTGTCGCGCGCGCGCAAGGCCCGGACTCTGCGGCGCATGCGTCACGATGGGCTCGCCATAACCCCAGGGGCCGAGCCCGGTGTGAAAATCGATCATGGCGAGGCGACGCGCGCCCGCAGCATGCTCGCGGACGATCTCCAGCATGGTCCGGCGCGACCAGACCGGCGTGGCGCCGCCGAAGAAGATCCCGTCGACGTGCTTGTACTGTCCGCCGGTCACCGCGAATTGCAGCGCGGCCGCGCCATGCGCCGCGGCATAGGCTTCGAGCCGCGTCTGCGCCGCACCGAGCGCGGGCTCGCTCCACTCGCGGGGGCAGATCGCTTCCGCGAGTTCGTCGTAGCCGGGGTTCTCGGGCACCGCACCGCCGTGGTCGACGAAGTTGCGATTGAGGTCGACGTTGTCCTCGTTGACGCGGCGGAGCCAGGCAAAGCCGTGCGGGTTGATCGCGTGTACCGCGACGATCGCCGTGTCTGCCGGCAGGTCGCGGCCGAGACCTGCCTCGAAGCTCCCGACCTGCGCGCCCGAGCCGCAGAAAGCCTCGGCCCCATGAGTTCCCGAGATCGTCATGAGGACGCGACTTGCGCGCGCGGGCCCGAGCCGTGCCACATCGGTCGTGAGCTCCTCGCCGTTCGGGCCTCTGCTATTGGGATTGACGAAGGTCGTGAGATGGGCGCCCGCGCGCGTTGCGGCGTCGCGGAACTTGCGGCGGGCCTCGCCGTAGTCGGCCGAAAAGTAAGCGCTTGCGGACATCGCCCTTCGCCTTTCAGCTCTTCTCGACGAAGCTGTCCATTACCATTTTGTCGCCGGCCTTGTCGAAGGCGATGGCGAGCTTGTTGTCCTCGACGCGCTGCACGGTGCCGTAGCCGAACTTCTGGTGAAAGACCCGATCGCCCGGCTTGAACCCGCCGACGCGATGCACCTCTTGTCCGCGCAAGGGCACGGCCTTGCCCTCGATGAGCGGCGGTCCCCCGCGCGGCGCCCAGCGCGGCGCCCGCAGCGCCTCCACCTCGCCGAACCCGGGATCGCCCCAGCCTCCCACGCGCGGCAGCAATCCCGTCTCCGCGAGCACCTCGACGTGCTGGCTCGGCAGCTCCTCGACGAAGCGCGAGGGGATCGAGCTCTGCCATTGGCCGTAGACCCTGCGATTGGCGGCGAAGCTCACGGATGCGCGCCGGCGCGCGCGGGTGACGCCGACATAGGCGAGGCGGCGCTCCTCCTCGAGCGATTTGGTGCCGCCCTCCTCGAGCGCGCGCTGGTTCGGGAACACACCTTCCTCCCAGCCCGGCAGGAAGACGTTGTCGAATTCGAGACCCTTGGCGCTATGGAGCGTCATGACGCTCACCATGTCGCCCTCACCGCCCTCGGCCGCCTCCATGACGAGGCTCACATGCTCGAGAAAGCCGCCGAGATTCTCGAACTCCGCCATGGCCGCGACCAGCTCCTTCACGTTCTCGACCCGGCCCGGCGCGTCCGCGGATTTGTCCGCCTGCCACATCGCGACATAGCCGGATTCCTCGAGCACCAAGGCCGCGAGCTCCGTGTGCGGCAGCGAATTCTCCATGCCGCGCCAGCGCTCGATCGCCGTCAAGAACCCGCCGAGCGCTCGCCGCGCCGCAGGCCTGAGCTCATCGGTGCCGACGAGCCGTTGCGCCGCCACCGAGAGCGACACCTGCTGCGCCCGCGCGGTCGCGTGCAGTGTCTGCAGCGTCGCCTCGCCGATCCCGCGCCGGGGCACGTTCACGATGCGCTCGAAGGCGAGATCGTCCGCGGGCTGATGGATCAGGCGGAAATAGGCGAGCGCGTCTCGAATTTCCTGGCGCTCGTAGAAGCGGGGACCGCCGACGATGCGATAGGGCATGCCGATCTGAATGAAGCGCTCCTCGAACTCGCGGGTCTGGAAGCCCGCGCGGACGAGGATCGCCGTCGCCGCAAGCGCCTCTCCCTTGCGCTGGAGCGCCTCGATCTCCTCGCCGACCCAACGCGCTTCCTGCTCGGAATCCCAGACCGCGTGCACGCGGACCTTCTCGCCCTCGTTTACCTCGGTCCAGAGCGTTTTGCCGAGCCGGCCGGAATTGTGCGCGATGAGGCCCGAGGCGGCGGCGAGGATATGCGGGGTCGAGCGGTAATTCTGCTCCAGGCGCACGATGCGCGCGCCCGGGAAGTCGCGCTCGAAGCGCAGGATGTTGCCGACCTCGGCGCCGCGCCAGCTATAGATCGACTGGTCGTCGTCGCCGACGCAGCAGAGGTTGCGATGGCCTTGCGCGAGGAGGCGCAACCAGAGGTATTGCGCGACGTTCGTGTCCTGATATTCGTCCACGAGGATGTAGCGGAAGCGCCGCTGATAATCCGCGAGCACCTCCGCATGCCCCGTGAAGAGCGCGAGATTGTGCAGCAGGAGATCGCCGAAATCCGCCGCGTTGAGTGCTAGGAGACGCTCTTGGTACTGGCGGTAGAGCTCGCGCCCGCGCCCATCCGCCACCATCGCCACCTCGTCTGCAGGCACCTTCTCGGGATCGAGACCGCGGTCCTTCCAGCGGTCGAAGGCCGAGAGGAGTGCCCGCGGCGGCACCCGGCGCTCGTCAAGGTCGGCGCCGATCACGAGCTGCTTTGCGAGACGGAGTTGGTCGTCGGTGTCGAGAATGGTGAAGTTGGGTTTGAGCCCCACGCGTTCGGCGTGCCGGCGGAGGATGCGCGCCGCGAGCGCGTGGAAAGTACCGAGCCAAAGCCCCTCGACTGCGGCACCGATCATCTTCTCGAGCCGCAGGCGCATCTCGCGCGCGGCCTTGTTCGTGAAGGTGACCGCGAGAAGCTGGCCCGGGAAGGCGCGCCGGGTCGCGAGGATGTGCGCAAGACGTGCCGTCAGCACCCGGGTCTTTCCGGTGCCGGCGCCGGCGAGCACCAGCACGGGCCCATCCACCGCCTCCACCGCCGCGAGCTGAGCGGGATTGAGGGCGGCGAGATAGGACGGCTGGGGCTCGGTCGCGACGGGAGCGCGCTCTTCCGACATCGCTTCGCTATACCCTATCGGCGCCGCGCGATGAAAGCGCGGCCTTGCGGCTCCTCCCCCGCCCGCTCAGGCTTGCCCGAAAGCGTGCGAGGTCACTCGTGCGAGGAAAGCCACTTCTTCGCGTCCTCGTTGCCGTGGTCCGAGGCCTCGCGCATCCAAGCCCGCGCGATGAGGAGGTTCTTCGAGACGCCGAGGCCGTTCTCGTACATCAGCCCGATGCGATAATCCGCGAGCGCGAATCCCTGGTCTGCGGCCTTGCGGTACCAGCGCAGCGCCTCGGAGTAATCCTGATTGACGCTCCAGCCGTTCTGATAGAGCACGCCGACATTCGTTTGCCCGAGCGGGTCGCCTTGGTCGGCAGCCATGCGATACCAACGCATCGACTCGTTGTAATCGAGATCGACGCCCAGACCGTGCGAATAGAGGTAGCCGAGATTGTTCTGCGCGCGAGCGTTGCCCCCCTCGGCCGCTTGCTTATAAAGGCGCACCGCCTCTGGGTAGTTCTTCTGATCCTCTGCCTGCTCGCCTCTGCGATTGGCCTCGGCCGGCGCGATGGAAGGGCTCGGATTGGGCGTCGGTCCCGCCTTGGGCGAGGGGTTGGGCGGCGGCACGGGATTTGGGGCCGGATTCGGAGTCGGCTTTGGGCTTGGCGGCGGTGTCGGGTTGGGCGCCGGCGCCGGATTGGGCGGTGGCGTCGGGTTCGAGGCTTCGCTCGGCGGTTTCGGCCCCGGCCCGTGATAGAGGGTCCACCCGACCCATGCCAGTATGATCGCAGCCAGCACCCCGCCCGCCACGATGAGGACCGTCCGTTTGCGTGCATCCGGCCCTTGCGGCGGCGCGGCCGGTGTGGGGGAAGCGGAGGGCGCAGGCCGCTGCTGCACGGGCGGCGGAGCCATGGCAGCGGGCCGAATCGGCGGCGGCGCTTCCGCCGGCTTTTCCGGCGGCTTTGGGGGTGGCGGAACCGTCTCCGCCTTTGGAGCGGAGGCGGAGACGGAGGCGGGCTGCGGTGGCGCCGCGGTCAAGGATGCGGGCAGCTCTGCGGGCGCTACGGTCCCGAGGACCGCGGTCAAATGCGACACCAGCGTGTCGAGCGCGCGCTCCCAATTGTCGAACATGTCGATCCACTGGCGCGTCGCGAGCTCGTAGGAGAAGGCGTCGTTCGGCGTCACCTCCTCGACCCGCAGCGGCACCACGATCAGCTTGCTTTGTCCGGCGACCACCAATTCCTTCTTGAGCTCGTCGGAATTGTTGGCGTTGGCGGAGAAAATCAGCAGCATCACCTTGGCGCCGCGGATCGCGCGCACGATCGCTTCCTGGAAGTTCTCGCCACCGTGGATATCGCGGCTCGAGATCCAGCATTTGAGGCCGCGATTCTCGAGCGCGTTGCAGACGCTGTCCGCGACCTTTCGGTCTCGCGACGCGTAGCTGATGAAGATCGTGGCGCTCATTCTTCCTCGGACCTGTGCTGGCTCATCGACGACAATACAAGGGACTGCGGCCGCTGCCTATTTTGTATCGAAACGCGGCGGGTTTTGCCAGCCAGTGTCGCGGTTCCCGGGTGAAGCGGCCGACACGGCAACGCACTTTTCTCGCGCCGCCCTTCGCTATATAGCTGGGCGGCGAGCGCGCCACCGCCCCATCCCCGATGCAAGACGCCAACATCGCCAACGCCGTCACCGTCCTCGTCTTCCTGCTCACCTATCTGGGAATGGCGGCGGGAAGGCTTCCCTGGCTACAGGTAGACCGGACGGGCATTGCGCTCCTCGGCGTGATCGCGCTCCTCGGCACGGGCGCCGCCACCACCGACGACATCACCAACGACATCGACACCGCGACGCTCTTCCTTTTGTTCGCGCTGATGATCATCTCCGCGCAATTTGCGTCCTCGGGGTTTCTCGACGTTTGCGTCCAGCGCCTGATGAGCGTGCGCGGCGGACCGGCGGCTTTGCTCGCCCTCACGGTCGCGGTCTGCGGCGGCCTCTCCGCAATCCTCGCCAACGACATCCTCCTCATCGGGCTGACGCCGCTTCTCATTGCGGGCGTGCGCCGACGCGGACTCGATCCTCGGCCCTTCGTGCTGGCGCTCGCGGCGGCGACGAATGCGGGCTCTGCGGCCACCCTCATCGGCAATCCCCAGAACATCGCGATCGGGCAGATGGGGAACCTCAATTTCTGGAGCTTCCTCGGAGCCTGCGGGATTCCCGCCCTGGTGGGACTCGGCGTCGTCTTCGGCGTCATCTGGTTCCTTTGGCGCGGCCGCATGGAGAACGTCGAGGCGCTGCCGCCGGACCTGCCGGAAGTACCCTTCCACCCGCACGACCGGCTGCAGACCGTGAAGGGCGCCGTGGCGGTTGCGCTGCTGCTGCTCTCCTTTACGACGTCGCTCCAGCGCGAGGTCGCGGCACTGCTGCTTGCGGCGCTGCTGCTAGCGAGCCGCAAGGTCACGAGCCGCACCATGATCGCCGCGGTCGATTGGCCGTTGCTTCTGCTCTTCGCCTGCCTCTTCGCCGTGACAGGCGCGCTCCACGACACCGGCATCCCCTGGACCTTCATCTCGTCGCTCCAGGGCGAGGGGCTCATGCCGGACAATCTCACGGTCTTGACGCCGCTCACGCTCTTGATGAGCAACACCATCGGCAACGTTCCCTCCGTGATTCTCCTGCTGCAGATTTGGCCCGATGCGCCGCAAGGAGCGCTTTACGCGCTTGCTCTCCTCTCGACGCTCGCCGGCAATCTGCTGTTGGTGGGAAGCTTCGCCAACCTGATCGTGGTCGATCGCGCCGCAGCTTACGGCGTCCGCATCACCTTCGCCGAGCATGCGCGCGCGGGCGTCCCCATCACGCTTCTCTCGATGGCCTTCGCGCTCGCGTGGCTTGCCTTCTGGGACTGGCTGCCATTCTTGCCGGGCGCGGATTAGGAGGCGCCATGAAGACGATCGCCCTTCGCTACGCGACCGAAGCCGATGTCGGCACGCTTCTCGACCTCGTGCGCGCGCTAGCCCTCTACGAGAAGGTGCCGGAGGCGGTGGTCGCGACCGAGGCCGATCTGCTTCGCCACGGCTTCGGGCCGGAGCGGCGCTTCGAGGCACTCCTCGCCTTCGTGGACGAGCGCCCCGCGGGCTTCGCGCTCTTCTTTCCGAATTTCTCGACCTGGCTCGGCCGACCCGGCCTCTATCTCGAGGACATCTTCGTCCTCGAATGGGCGCGGAAGCTCGGCGTCGGCCGTCGCCTCATGGCGAGGCTTGCCGCGATCGCGGTTGAGCGCGGCTGGGGCCGACTCGACTTCTGGGTGCTGCATTGGAATCCCGCGCGCGGTTTCTACCACCGGTTGGGCGTTCGCCACATGGAAGAGTGGCTGCCCTATCGCGCGGAAGGCGCGGCGCTCGAGGCGCTCGCGCGCGAGGACCGCTAACTCGCCTGCGCGGTCTCGCTTGCGGCGAAGGCCTCCGGCGGCACGTCGTCCTCGGCGACGACGCGGTTCCTCCCGGTGCGCTTCGCATGATAGAGCGCGCCGTCGGCGCGGCGGATGAGCTCCCCGAGCGGCTCTCCCTTGCGATAGACACCGGCGCCGACGGAAAGCGTGATGACGCCGTACTCCTCGCCGGTGTCCTTGCGCACGATCTTGTGGCGGACCATGGTGCGGCGGATCTGCTCGCCGAGCGTCACCGCGTTCTCGAGCCGGGTCTGCGGCAGGACGATCGCGAATTCCTCGCCGCCGTAGCGCGCGGCGGTGTCGCGGCCCTTGATGCTCTCGGTGAGCGTCTTGGCAACGAGGCGCAGCACCTGGTCCCCGAGCTGGTGGCCATAGGTGTCGTTGAATTTCTTGAAATGATCGATGTCGAGCATCAGGAGTACCATGGGCTCGTCGTTCTCGGAGGCATTCCGCGCGGCGTCCCGGAGGCGAGTGTCGAAGAGCTTGCGGTTGGGGATGCCCGTCAGCGGGTCCGTCAGCGCCTCGCGTCGCACCACCTCGAGGTTCTGCCGGAGCTCCGCGAGCTCGCTCGAGGTCTGGGTGAGCCGGGTCTCAAGGCTGCGGTTGCGCTCGGCGACGCGCTGCGTCTCCGCGAGCAGCGACGAGACGATGCCGCGGACGCGCTCGGGAGGCTCGCCGCCCGTGAGCTGGCCCGAGACGTCGTCGAGCGCCCGGTTGAATTTCTGCGCATCGCCTGCGGCGCTCGCGATGAGGGTCATCGCGCGACCCACCGCTTGGTCGAGCTCGGCGCCGGTCTGCTGCAGCACGCCGAGATGCCGACCCGCGTCGCAGAAACGATCGTAGAGCTCGCGGCAGAGCATGTCCGTGAAGGGCGCGCCATCCGCGATCAGCGCATCGACGGCGCGGTTCAGCTCCGGCTGGAGCCCGCCGGAATAGGCGTACCAGAGCCCGTAATTCTGCGGCGTCGGCGCGACCCTGCGCGTGCGCATCGCCTCGAGTGCGGCATCGCCGAGCCCCGCGAGCTTGGGGAAATCCGAGATTTTAGTCGTCTTCACGAGAGTTCCCGTCACCGACCGTCGAGCGGGAATCATTGCGGGAAATGATAGAGATTGGGTAAACACCGGGCTGCCGCACTGATCCCTCCGGAGCGACACGCATGCCAGCCGAGCCCCTTCCCTCCTATCAATGCCGCGTCCTTCCGGAGTGGATCGACTACAACGGGCACATGAATCTCGCCTATTACCTCGTTGCATTCGACAAGGCGACGGACGCGCTTTTCGAGCGCCTCGGCGTCGGCCTCGACTACGTCCGCGCGACCGAGCATTCGCTCTTCGCGCTGGAGGCGCACGTGACCTACGCGCGCGAGCTCAGGGTGGGCGATCCGATCTCGATCGTGGGCCGGCTCGTCGACGCCGACGAGAAGCGACTGCATTTCTTTCATAGGATGGAGCACGCCGATGCAGGCTACCTCGCCGCAACGATCGAGTTCATGGGGGTCCACGTCGCAATGGGGGCGCGGCGGGCGGTGCCGTTTCCGCAGGAGGCGGCGGCCCGGATCGAGGCAATGCTTGCAGAGCATCGCCGCCTGCCACGCCCACCGCAGCTCGGACGGAGCATCGGCCTTCGCAACAAGGGCGTGAGCGCCTGATCGAGAGAGGGAAACCCGAATGAGGCTCTGCCGTTTCGACGACGATCGCCTCGGCGTGGTGATCGGAGAGGAGGTCCGCGACGTGACGCCCGTCGTAGCGCGGCTCCCGGCGCGACGCTGGTCGTTCTCCAAGGCCGATCCGCTGATCGCGGCGCTCGGCGAGCTACGGCCGCACATCGAGGCCGAGCTCGCGCGCGCCCCGGCGCGGCCGCTCTCGCGCGTGCGGCTGCTGAGCCCCATCGCCAATCCCAGCAAGATCGTCGCGGCACCCGTCAACTACCGCCGCCACCTCGAGGAAGCGCGCGCTGACGCCGAAATTCACCACCAAAAGCAGGTCGAGGAAATCCAGCGCATCGGACTCTTCCTCAAGGCGACGAGCGCGGCGGTCGGGCCTTCGGAAGGAGTGGCGCTCCGCTATCTGGACCGCCGCAACGACCACGAAGTCGAATTGGCGCTCGTGATCGGCAAGCCAGCCGACCGCGTGCGCGCCGCTGATGCACTTTCCTACGTCGCGGGCTACACCATCGGCCTCGACATGACCATCCGCGGACCCGAGGAACGAAGCCTGCGCAAATCCTGCGACAGCTATTGTGTGCTCGGTCCCTGGATGGTGACGACCGACGAGATCGCGGATCCGACTGCGCTCGATCTCTCGATCGCCGTCAACGGCGAGCGCCGGCAGCACGCGAATACCCGCGACCTCGTGCTCGGTCTCGGAACGCTGATCGAGCTCGCCTCCTCGTTCTATACGCTCCTCCCCGGCGACGTGCTGCTGACGGGCACGCCCGAAGGCGTGGGACCCGTGCGGCCCGGCGATGTGATGGAGGCCGCGATCTCCGGCATCGGCTCCATGCGTGTCGACGTGCGCGCGGCCTAGCGCCACGTCGATGGTAATTCGCGTCCTCCTTTATCTCGACCGGCATGGGCCAGCGCTCCTTGCGGCCGGACTCGCCATCGGCCTCGCGCTGCCGCCTCTCGCGCGTGCGATGGCGCCGCTATTGCCGATCTTCGTCTTCGCGATCACGACCTCGATCATTCTGCGGATCGAGTGGCCGGAGGTCGCATTCCATGCGCGCCGGCCGCTGCGCATCCTGCTCATCGTGCTTTGGGCGCTGGTGGTATCGCCGATCCTTTTCGCGGCGATAGCGCGCCTCCTTGGTCTTCCGAGCAATCTGAGCCAGGCCCTCGTGATCTGGTCGGCCTCGCCGCCGCTCACCTCGCTCCCGGCGATTGCCGCGCTGATGGGGCTCGACACCGCGCTCTCGCTGCTGGCGATGGTGTTCGGGACGCTGCTGATGCCCTTTACCTTGCCGCCGCTGCTGCTGGAGTTGATCGGGCTCGATCTGGGCATTGGCGTGCTCACGCTCATGCGGCGCCTCGCACTCTTCGTCCTCGGCGCGGCGGCCCTCGCCTTCGTGCTCCGCCGGCTCATCGGCGCCGAGCGGCTCGACCGGCACGCACGCGAGATCAACGGCTTCAACGTCCTGCTGCTGGTGGCCTTCGCGGTTGCGATCATGGACGGGATGTGGGCGCGGATCAGCGAGGAGCCGCTGACGGTGCTCGCCTATTCTGGCGCCGCGATCGGGGCGAGCCTCTCGCTCCAGGTGGTGAGCGCCATCCTCTTCGCCTGGCTCGAGCGGCCGTCCGCGCTCACGGTCGGCCTCATCGGCGGAAACAAGAACATGGCGATGGTCTGGGCCAATCTCGGTTCCGCGACCTCCCCGGATTTGCTTCTCTTCTTCGTCTGCGCGCAACTGCCGATCTACCTGCTGCCGGCGGCGCTGGCGCCCGTTTACCGGCGGCTCGGCGCGAGACGGCGGCTCGATTGACGCCTCTGCGGGGCGACAGTAGCTTTAGCCCCAACGCTGCGCGGCGGGGCCGGAGAGGCGAGCGCGGCACATCGGAAAGATCGGGGAGGTTATTCACATGAAACCGAGATTGTTGGCGGCAACCGCCGTCCTCACGCTTGCGCTCGTGGGCGCACACACCGCTTCGGCAAAGACCCTCGTCTATTGCTCCGAGGGCAGCCCGGAGAATTTCTATCCCGCAATCAACACGACGGGCACCACCTTCGACGCCTCCTCGCGCCAGCTGTACGACCGTCTCATGGAATTCGTGCGGGGGACGACCGAAGTGGAGCCGGGCCTGGCCGCAAGCTACGACGTCTCTTCGGACGGCAAGACCTTCACCTTCCACCTCCGCAAGGGAGTGAAGTGGCAGACCACGAAGGGCTTCACGCCGACCCGCGATTTCAACGCGGACGACGTGATCTTCAGCTTCGAGCGGCAGTGGAAGCAGGATAATCCCTACTTCAAGGTCACCAGCAGCAACCACAGCTACTTCAGCGACATGGGCTTCGACAAGCTGCTCAAGTCCATCACCAAGGTCGACGACTACACCGTCAAGTTCGAGCTCAACGAGGCCGAGGCGCCCTTCATCGCGGACCTCGCCATGGATTTCGCCTCCATCACCTCCAAGGAATATGCGGACCTCATGCTGAAGGCGGGGACGCCGGAGAAGGTGGACCAGGAGCCCGTCGGCACCGGCCCGTTCATGCTGGTCCAGTATCAGAAGGATGCGATCGTCCGCTACAAGGCGAACCCGGCCTATTATCGCGGCCCCGCGAAGATCGACGACCTCGTCTTCGCGATCACGCCTGACAGCTCCGTGCGGCTCCAGAAGCTCAAGGCGAACGAGTGCCAAGTGATGCCCTATCCGAACCCGGCCGACCGCGACGCGATCAAGGCCGACAAGAGCCTGAAGCTGCTTGAGCAGCCCGGCATGAACATCGGCTACGTTGCCTTCCAGACGCAGAAGAAGCCTTTCGACGACAAGCGCGTCCGCCAGGCGGTCAACATGGCCGTCAATAAGAAGGCGATCATCGAGGCGGTCTATCTGGGCGCGGGTGTGGTCGCGAAGAATCCGATCCCACCGGTGCTCTGGAGCTACAACGACTCCGTCCAGGACTATCCCTACGATCCCGAGAAAGCGAAGAAACTCCTCGCGGAAGCGGGCTATCCCAACGGCTTCGATACCGACCTCTGGGCGATGCCCGTGCAGCGTCCCTATAATCCCAACGCCCGCCGTATCGCCGAGCTGATGCAGGCCGATCTCGCCAAGGTCGGCATCAAGGCGGAGATCAAGAGCTACGAGTGGGGCGAGTATCGCAAGCGCGCCCAGAACGGAGAGCACCAGATGGTGCAGCTTGGCTGGACCGGCGACAACGGCGATCCCGACAACTTCCTGCACGTGCTCTTGGGCTGCGATGCCGCGAAGTCGAATGGGAGCAATGTCGCGAAATGGTGCTTCAAGGCCTTCGACGATCTCATCATCGAGGCCGAGCACATCACGGACACCAAGAAGCGCACCGATCTCTATATGCAGGCGCAGGTGATCTTCAAGGAGGAGGCGCCCTGGATCACGGTGGCCCACTCCGTCCAGTTTGCGGCGGTGCGCGACAATGTCGTGGACTTCAAGCTCAGCCCCTTCGGCGCCCACGTCTTCTACGGCGTCGACCTGAAATAGCATCGGCGGCGCCCGGTCCGAGCGCGGGCCGGGCGCCGGTTTCCCCGCGTGCGGGCTCCTAGGCAATGTTCCGGTTCGTTCTGACCCGCGTGAGCCTGGTCATCCCGACCTTCATCGGGGTGACCTTGCTCGCCTTCCTGCTCGTGCATCTGATCCCCGGCGATCCCATTGAGACGCTCGCGGGGGAGCGCGGGATCGATGCGGCGCGCCACGCCCAGCTCCGCGCGGAGTACGGCTTCGACAAGCCGCTCATCGTGCAGTACGGCGTCTATGTCTGGCACGTCGTGAACGGCGATCTCGGCATCTCCGTCATCACGCATCAGCGCGTGACCGAGGAATTCGCGGCGCTCTTCCCCGCGACCGTCGAGCTCTCGATCTGCGCCGTGCTCTT
>DATJVP010000155.1:0-58232 GCA_035581425.1 Allostellaceae bacterium
GCCCGACGCCGATCGCCGAGCCGCGATCCGGACCTTTGCCTCCTTGAGGCACGCGCCGCGGGTCGCGCGGAAGTCCCCCGCTTCCCACCAAGCCTCGAGCTCGCGAAGCAGCCGGCCGACCTCGGGGCCACGCTTCAGCCCGAGCATCTGCAGATCGCGCCCCTTGAGGCGGAAGATCGGCTGCTTGGTCCGCGCGGCAAGACGCAGCAGCGCGCGTGCGCGGCGACGATTGGATGGCGGCGCCTCCGCCGCGCGCATCAGCAGGAGGTCCCGGTAGAGCTCGGTTCCCAGATGGTAGAGCCCGCGCCGCTGTGCGCGGAGATCGGCCGCCAGGTCGACAGGCCAAGCGGGGGCCGCCAGCGCCGCAAGCCGATCGCGCTGGAGGTTCGAGAATTTGAGGCGCCGCGCGAGCGCGAGCGCGCCTTCGCGGTCGACGTCGACGAGCGCGGCGAGTCGGCGGATCGGATCGGGATCGGGCTCGACCGCGAGCATCGCCTCAAGGCGAGGCATCCGCGTCGCCTCAGGCAGCACCACGGGCAGCACCCCATCCTCCGCCATGAGCTCGAGCGTGGGGACCGGATCGCGTGCGCCCATGAGCTTCAGCAGTTCCGCGGCGACGCGCTCGGCCGAGAGCCTCGACAGCAGCGGTGCCAAGAGGCAGCAGGCCGCGCGCGCGGGGCCGTCTGCGAGCCCGCGGCCAATCTGCGCATGAAAGCGATAGAAGCGCAGCAGCCGCAGCACGTCCTCGCGGATCCGCGTTTCGGGATCGCCCACGAATCGCACCCGGCGCTCGCGTAGATCGCCGAGTCCGCCGACGTAGTCGAGGATCGTGCCGTCGGGATCGAGGAAGAGCGCGTTCATGGTGAAGTCGCGGCGCTCCGCGTCGACCTTCCAATCGTCGACGAAGGCGACGCGCGCATGGCGCCCCAGCGGCTCCACATCGTGGCGGAGCGTCGTTATCTCGAAATGCCGCGGTGAGATCACCGCTGTTACCGTGCCGTGCGCGAGCCCCGTCGGCGCGACTTTGATCCCCGCCTCTTGCAGGCACGCCATTACCGCCTCCGGCGCAGCCGAAGTCGCGACGTCGATATCGCCGACCGGGCGGCGCAAGAGCGTGTCGCGGACGGCGCCGCCGACGAAGCGCAGAGCGATACCGCCGCCTTTCAGCACGCGGACAAGGCGCCGCGTTGCGCGCTCGTTCATCCAGGGCTGCGGCGCTATCCGCGCGGCGCCATCCCGGCTATGGAGGATGCGCGGCACGTGCTTCTCTACTGCCGCGGCGCCGGCACCACGTGCCCCGGCACGATCTGGCCGTTGACGGTGGTGGGCGGCACGTAGACGCCGCTGCTGCCGCCGCCGAAGCGCACCGAGGCCACGACGAGCACGAGCGAGACGAGCGCCACCCCCGCCACCGCGAGCCAAACCAGGGGCAAATCGCGCAGGGGTTGGGCGCCCGCGGAAAGATTGTCCCGGCGCATCGTCAGCACCCACAGCAGATAGAGCAGCGTCGGCAGCAGCAGCGGCAGGATGATCGTGAGCAGCACCCGGATCATCGGCCGCTCAGCACCTCCGCGAGATTGACCAGCATTCCCGCGGTCGCCCCCCAGATGTAGCGTCCGGGATAGGGCAGCACGTAGAAGGCGCGGACACGGCCCCTCACCTCGCGGCTGTGGCGCTCGTGATTGGCGGGATCGAGCACGAAGGCGAGCGGTACCTCGAAGATGTCGGCGACCTCTGCGGGATCGGGCTTCACGGGATAGGGGGCGCGCACCACCGCGACCACCGGGGTAATCTCGTAGCTGGTGCCGGTGATGTAGGTGTCGAGGCGACCGATCACACTAACGTGATCGCTGGTCAACCCCACCTCCTCTTCTGCCTCGCGCAGGGCGGCGTAGACGGGGTCGGGATCGCTCGGCTCGATCCTGCCGCCGGGAAACGCGACCTGCCCCGCATGGTCGGCGAGATGCGCGGTGCGCTGGGTCAGGAGCACCGTGAGCTCCTGCTCGCGGCGCACCAGCGGCACCAGCACCGCCGCCGCAGTGAGAGGACGCGGGGGCGGCTCGCTTCCGGGGGTCAGCGAATGGTCGCCGCGCACACCCACCGGGAGCCAGCCATCCCTCGGCGTGCCAAAGCCCCGGCGGCCGATGTCATAATGCTTCAGCCGCTCGCGGACGAACTCCTCCGTCAGTGCAGTCAGGCAGTCTCTCCCAAGGAGAAGAATTCGTTGTTGCTCCAGACGCCGAAGCGCATCGCATGCTCGATACGCTCCTCACGGCCGAGCTCGACCAGCTGATAGAATACCGCCCGCGTGAGCCGTGCCTCCAAACCATCGCGCACTAATATATAGGGCTTAGGCGCGCCACTCACGGGATCGACCGCGATTCGGAGCGGATGCGCGGCGCCAGCGGCCACAATTTCGTCGAGATTAGTGCGGAAAGTTAAGACTTGCGCAGACCCTTCGCCCGCGACATCGAGCTCCACCGCCAGGAATGGCGCGTCCTCGACGGTGATTCGAGCGCGCTCGGCGGGAGTGATGAGCCAATAGCCGCCATCTGCCTCGCGCTTGAGCACCGAGCCGAAAAGCCGCACCAGACTCGCGCGTGTGATTGGAGAACCGCGATAGAACCAGCTACCATCGCGAGCGATGTGCATGCCGATCTCACCGAGATCCCGCGGCGGGGGCCTGCCGGTCTTCCGGGCCGGCTCGGCCGCCTGCGTCGCCAACCGCCGCAGTTCCTCCGAAGCCGGTCTTTCCGTCATTCCAGTCTTCCGCCCTTCCCGCTTTTTCTTGTGCCCTGAGGAGTCGATGCCGTGACCGCCCCCGAGCCGCTTTCCGCTGCCACCAAGGACCTCGTTGCCGAAGTCGAAACGCTGGGCCAACGCCTGCGACTCGTGCGCGACCGCATCGGCCGCGTCATCTTCGGCCAGCGCGAGGTGGTGGATCAAGCCCTGATCACCCTGCTCTCCGGCGGTCACGCCCTGCTGATCGGCGTCCCCGGCCTCGCCAAGACCAAGCTCGTGGAGACGCTCGGCGTGGTTCTCGGGCTCGCGGACAAGCGCATCCAATGCACTCCCGACCTCATGCCCGCGGACATTCTCGGCGCGGAGGTGCTTGAGGAAGCCGACACCGGACGCCGCTCCTTCCGCTTCATTCCCGGCCCGGTCTTCTGCCAGCTCCTGATGGCGGACGAGATCAACCGCGCGAGCCCGCGCACGCAGTCGGCACTGCTGCAGGCGATGCAGGAGGGCCGCGTTTCGGTCGCGGGCCAATACCACCCGCTGCCACGGCCCTTCCATGTGCTCGCAACGCAGAACCCGATCGAGCAGGAGGGAACCTACCCGCTGCCGGAGGCACAACTCGACCGCTTCCTCCTGCAGATCGACGTGGGCTATCCCGATCTCGAGGCGGAGCGGCAGATGCTGCTCGCGACCACCGGCCTTGCGGAGGACAAGCCCTCGGAGGCCATGAGCGCGAGCGAGCTGCAATCCGCGCAGCGCCTCGTGCGCCGCATTCCCGTGGGCGAGAGCGTGGTCGAGGCGATCCTGAAGCTCGTGCGCGCAGGACGCCCGGACGGCTCGGCGGAACCGGAGATCGCGGGACGCATCGCCTGGGGACCTGGTCCGCGCGCGAGCCAAGCATTGATGCTCGCAAGCCGCGCCCGCGCGCTCCTCGACGGGAGGCTCAGCCCCTCGATCGACGACGTGATCGCGCTGGCGCCGCCGGTGCTCCGCCATCGCATGGCCCTTAACTTCTCCGCCCGCGCGGACGGCGTCACCATGCCGGAGATCATCGACCGGCTGATCCAGCCGCTGCGCTGAGGTCGGAACGACCGCGATGCCAGCACAGGCCGCCCGCAGCGCGCTCAGACACCGCGCCGAGGCACTCGCCGCCCAGCTTCCGCCGCTCCTGGTGGAGGCCGAGCGCGTGGCGGTGACGGTGTCGCAGGGCGTGCACGGCCGCCGCCGTGTGGGGCAAGGCGAGACCTTCTGGCAGTTCCGGCAATACGAGCCCGGCGAGTCCGCGCAGAAGATCGATTGGCGCGAAAGCGCACGATCCGAGCGCCTCTACGTCCGCGAGACCGAGTGGGAGGCGGCGGAGAGCGTCTGGATTTGGCGTGACACCTCGCCCTCGATGGACTACGCCTCCGAAAAGGAGCTGCCGACGAAGCGCCTGCGCGCCGATCTCGTGGCGCTCGCGCTCGCGGCCTTGCTGATCCGCGGCGGCGAGCGCGTGACGCTCCTGGGATCGGGAAGACCGCCCGCCACGGGCAATGCCGTCCTCAATCGCCTTGCGCTGCAGATCGAGCGCGAAGATCGCTCGGGCCCGAGCCTCCCCACCTTCGAGCAACTCCCCCGCTACGCGCAGATCGTGCTGATCGGCGATCTCCTGGAGCCGCTCGCGGAAATCGACCGGCTCGCGCGCCGCTTTGCGGCGATGGGCGTCAAGGGGCACCTCCTGCAGGTGCTCGATCCCGTCGAGGAGACGCTGCCCTTCGAGGGCCGGGTGCGCTTCCAGGGGCTCGAGCAGGAGGATGATCTTCTGCTGGCGCGTGTCGAGACCGTGCGCGAGCGCTACGAGGAGAAGCTTCGGCATCATCGTGAGGGGCTGCAGGCCCTGAGCCAGGCCGTGGGCTGGAGCTTCGCGCACCACCGCACCGATCGTCCCCCGACCACGGCGCTTCTCGCGCTCTACGGCGCGCTCGCGCGCCCGAAAAATCGGTGAGCCGATGCTGAGCCTCGGCAGCCTCGCCTTCGCTGCACCCTGGATACTCCTTGGCTTCGTGATCCTGCCGATCCTCTGGTGGCTCCTCAGGGTCACGCCACCCGCGCCCAAGCGTGTGATCTTCCCGGCGCTACGGCTGCTCCGCGATCTGCTGCCGCGCGAGGAGACGCCCGCGAAGACGCCGCTCTGGATCATCCTCATGCGCATGGCGCTGGCGGGGCTCGTGATCCTCGCGCTCGCCCATCCGCTCCTCAATCCGAACGCGCGCCTCCTTGGCACGGGACCGCTGGTGATCGCGGTCGACGATGGCTGGGGCTCCGCCGCGCATTGGCAGGAGCGGCAGACTGCGCTCGGCCAACTCCTGGGTCAGGCGGCACGCGAGGAGCGTCGGGTCGTGCTGCTGGGAACGGCGGCCGAGCCCGGGGGCATCGCGCCTCCGCCGCTCTCGGTGCTGCGGCCCGAGGACGCCCGCGCCGCTGCCGCCGCGATGACGCCGCATCCCTGGCCGGTCGACCGCAAGGCGGCCCTCGCGCGGCTCCGCGCCCTGGCGCCGCAGGATGCGACCGCGGTTTGGCTCAGCGACGGTCTCGAGGACGGTGACGGCTACGCTTTCGCGGAGGGGCTCGAGGCCTTGGGCCAGCTCCGCGTGGAAATGGACGCGTCGACAGCGCTGCCGCGGCTCATCGCGCCCGGCGATCCCGAGGCCAAGGACCTGACCGTCCTGGTGCGGCGCGCGGGAACGGGAGCCGAGGAGCATCTCTTCGTCCGCGCTCTCGCGGAGGACGGGCACCTGCTCGCGCGCACCGAGGCGCAGATGGCGCCCGGCGCCGAGAGCACCGCGGTCGCATTGAAAATGCCCGTCGAGCTGCGCAATCGCGCGACGAGTGTGATCGTCGAGGGCGAGGCTTCCGCGGGTGCGACGCTGCTCCTCGATGAGCGCTGGCGCCGCCGGCCTGTCGGCATCGCGGCGCCCCCGCCGGGTGAGGCGGCGCAGCCGCTGCTCTCCGGCGCCTACTACCTCGAGCGCGCCTTGCAGCCCTTCAGCGAGGTCCGGCGCGGCAGCGTGGGCCAGCTCCTACAGCGCGAAATCGCGGTGCTTCTGATTCCGGACGCCACCACCCTCGACGCAGGCGACCGCGCGGCGATCACGAAATGGATCGAGGGCGGTGGGCTCGTGCTGCGCTTTGCGGGACCGAACCTCGCGGAGAAGCCCGACGAGCTGCTGCCGGTGACGCTGCGGCGTGGCGGGCGCGTGCTCGGCGGCGCCCTCTCCTGGGAGAAGCCCGCGCATCTCGCGGCCTTCACGCCCGAGAGCCCCTTCGCAGGCCTCGGCATACCCGAGGACGTGACGATCACGCGCCAAGTGCTGGCGGAGCCCGCACTCGATCTCAGCAGCAAGACCTGGGCGCGCCTCACTGACGGGACGCCGCTGGTGACCGCCGAGAAACGTGGCAAGGGCTGGCTTGTCCTCGTGCATACCACGGCCGATCCGGAATGGTCGACGCTGCCGATCTCCGGCCTCTTCGTGGAGATGCTGCGACGGGTCGTGGGGCTGAGCCAAGGGATTGCTGCCGCGGCCGACGTGACACTGCCGCCGGTCGAGACCGTCGACGGCTTCGGCCGCCTCGGCCCGGCGCCGGCATCGGCGCAGCTCATTGCAGCCGGCGCCTTCGCGGATACTCGCGTCGATCCGCGCCATCCGCCGGGCTTCTACGGAACCGCGGATGCGAGGCGGGCGCTCAATCTCGCTTCCTCTGTGCCGAAGCTGATACCGCTCACGCACTTGCCGCCGGCTACGGCGCTGCAGCCCTATGAGCGCGGCAAGGAGATCGATTTCCGGCCCTGGCTTCTCGGCGCCGTCCTGGGGCTCGCCCTCATCGACCTCGTCGTGGCCTACGCGCTCCGAGGCCTCCTCGGGGGGATCGGACGCACGCGGCGGGTCGCGGCTGGCGCCCTCCTGATATTCGCAGCGGCACTCCCCGCGCGCGCCGCGAACGACGACGAGACCGCGATCCGCGCGAGTTCGGAGTTTCACCTCGCCTATGTGCGCACCGGGATCGCTGAGGTCGACGAGGAGGCGCGCGCGGGTCTCGCAGGTCTCGCTGACGTGCTCAATCGCCGCACAGCCGTCGAAGGCGCCGACCCGCTCGAGGTCGATATCGAGACCGATGAGCTCTTGTTCTATCCGCTGCTCTATTGGCCGGTGGCGGAAGGGCAGCAGCTGCCTTCGGCCAAGGCGATCGACAAGCTCAACCACTACCTCGCGACCGGCGGCACTATCCTCTTCGACACGCGCGATCAGGGTGATCGCAACGCCGCGACCGCCTTCGAGACCCAGCAGCGGCTGCAGCGTCTCGTCGCGGGACTCAAAATCCCGCCGCTGGTGCCGCTGCCGCCGGACCACGTCCTCACCAAGGCCTTCTATCTGATGCAGGACTTCCCGGGACGCTGGAGCGGGGGGCGGCTCTGGATCGAGCCGACGGAAGGCAAGGTCAATGACGGCGTCGCCTCGATCATCGTCGGCAGCAATGATTTCGCGGGTGCCTGGGCGATCGACGGCCAGGGCCGGCCGCTCTACGCGGTCGTGCCGGGCGGCGAGCAGCAGCGCGAGATGGCACTGCGCTTCGGCGTGAACCTCGTGATGTACACCCTCACGGGCAACTACAAGACCGATCAGGTGCACGTGCCCGCGATCCTGGAGCGCTTGGGACAATGAGCCTCTCCGGCTACAGCCTCGCGACCTCGCCGCTGCTGCCGTGGTGGGCGATCGGCGCTTTCCTGGCGCTCGCCCTGCTGGCGATCGGCTTCGGCGCCGTCCGACGTGCGCGCGGCACACTCTGGCGGCTGCTTGCAACGGCGATCCTCGCGGTGATCCTGGCGGACCCCTCGCTCATCCGCGAGGATCGCCAGCCCCAACGCGACGTGGCCGTGGTCGTGGTCGACGACAGCCCCAGCATGCGCATCGGCGAGCGCCGGCAATTCGCGGCAACGGCGCTCGACCAGGTGACGGCCAGGCTGAAAGCGCTTCCAGACCTCGATCTCCGCATTATCCACGCGGGAGCGCCCGAAGCAGGTGCCGGCCTCGCGGACAGCGGGACGAGGCTCTACACCGCGCTTCAGCAGGCCTTTGCCGACGTTCCGAAGCAGCGCATTGCGGGCGCCGTCATGATTACGGATGGCGAGGTGCACGACGTGCCTCCCGTCGACCGGCTCGATTTCCCGGCGCCGCTCCACGCGCTCCTCACGGGAAAGCCCGGCGAGGCGGACCGGCGGCTCCTGGTGAAGTCGGCCCCAAGCTTCGGCCTCGTCGGCAAAGAGGTCGCGGTGACGCTGCGGGTCGACGATCTCCCGGATAGCGGCCACGCCCAGGGGCAGGTGCGCGTCACCATCCGCAAGGACGGCGGACAGCCGCGGATCATCAACGTGCCGCTCGGGCGCGACACTGAGGTCCGCATCCCCATCGATCACGGCGGCCCCAATGTCGTGGAGATCGAGGCGGAGCGTGGGCCGCAGGAGCTCACGCTCGAGAACAACCGCGCGGCCTTCGTGGTGAACGGCGTGCGCGATCGGCTCAAGGTCCTGCTGGTGAGCGGCGAGCCGCATCAGGGAGAACGCACTTGGCGCAACATCCTCAAGTCCGATCCCTCCGTCGATCTCATCCATTTCACGATCCTGCGCCCCCCGGAGAAGCAGGACGGCACGCCGATCCGCGAGCTCTCGCTGATCGCCTTCCCCATCCGCGAGCTCTTCGATGTGAAGCTCGACGAGTTCGACCTCATCATCTTCGACGACTATCAGCGCCGAGGCGTGCTGCCGATCTCCTACCTCGACAACATCGTGCGCTTCGTACGCAAAGGCGGCGCCTTCCTCGAGGCCTCGGGACCGGGCGTGAGCCCCGCATTCAGCCTCTACCGCACCCCGCTCGGCAGCGTTCTGCCGGCGGAGCCCACCGGTCAGGTCTATGAGCAGGGCTTCAAGCCGCGCGTCAGCGAGCAAGGCCTGCGTCATCCCGTCACCGCCGACCTCCCCGGCGGCACCGGTGTCGACGCCAAGGACCCGCGCTGGGGCCGTTGGTTCCGCAGCGTCGACGCCACGCCCAAGGAAGGCGTGCCCGTGATGATCAGCGGGAACGACCGGCCGCTCCTGGTGCTGTCCCGCGCCGGCGAAGGCCGGGTGGCGCAGCTCCTCTCGGACCAGATGTGGCTCTGGACCCGCGGCTTCGAAGGCGGCGGACCGCAGGCCGAGCTGTTGCGGCGCCTCGTCTATTGGCTGATGAAGGAGCCCGATCTCGAGGAGAACGCCCTGAGCGCGCGCGTCGAGGGGAACCGGCTCTTGATCGCGCGGCAATCGCTCGAGAAGGACGACCGCCCAGTGCAAGTGACCGGCCCCGATGGCGTCACGCAGGTCGTGCCGCTCATCCCCGAGAGCGGCGGCCGCAGCGTCGCGACGGTGCCGATCGAGGAGAGCGGCCTCTACCGCGTGACCGATGGCACGCGCACTGCGCTCGCCGCCGCGGGCGCGCTCAATCCGATCGAGATGTCCGACGTGCGCACAACCGACGAGAAGCTCTCCCCGATAACCACCGCGACCGGCGGCGGCATTTACTGGGTCGGGCCGGGCTCCATCCCCGACGTGCGCCGCGTCGAGCCCGGCCGAAGCGCCTCCGGGCGGAGCTGGATGGGCTTCCGCGCCAATGGCGACTACATCGTGACCGGCGTCCACGAGACGCCGCTGGTGCCGGGCGCGCTGGCGCTGCTCCTGGCGCTCGGCGCCTTCATCGCCGCTTGGCGCCGCGAGGGGCGCTAGGCCGCCCGGCGGCTTCCGTGAGCATCCAGCTCCGAAACGCCTGCACCTTCGGAAGCGTCGCCGCGGCACGGGGATAGACGAGGTAGTACGCGGTTGTTGGCGGCACGCGCTCAGGAAAGAGGCGGACGAGGCGGCGTGCGTCGAGATCGGCCGCGACCATGGCGCCGCGCGCTAATGCCACCCCCAGCCCCTCGACCGCAGCCTGCAGCATCAAGGTCTCGTCGCTGAAGATCGGCCCGCGCCGCGGCTCGCCGCGAGCGAGGCCCATGGCGCGGAACCAGGGCGTCCAAGGCTGACGCTCGCTGCGCAGAAGGACGCAGCGCTCGAGCTCGGCCGGACGACGCGGCAACTTGCCCCCATCTAGCAGCGGGCTTGCGACGGGAAAAACCTCCTCGTCGAAAAGCTTCTCCGCGATCACGCCCGGCCAGCCGCCCGCGCCGATGCGGATCGCGATGTCGACGCCGTCGCGCCCGAATTCCGCGAGCGCATGGCTCGCGCGGATGTCTATGTCGAATTCGGGATGCGCCGCGTGAAAGCGCGCGAGCCTCGGTATGAGCCAGAGCGAGGCGAAGGACGGCAGCAGACTGACCATCAACCGCTGCGGATCGCGCGGCCCTGCAACCTCTTCCACGCTCTCCGCGAGCTCCGCGAGGATCCCGCGGACGCGGCTTGCGAATTGCTGTCCCGCCTCCGTAAGGAGGAGCCGCTTTCCCTCCCGGCGAAAGAGCGGAACCGCGAGCCGCGCCTCCAAAGCCTTCATCTGGTGGCTGATCGCGCCGTGCGTGAGATGGAGCTCTTCAGCCGCGCGCGTGAAGCTCAGATGCCGCGCCGCCGCCTCGAAGGCACGCAATGCGGCGAAGGGCGGCAGATGCTGGGCCATGCACTACTGTTAGAATATCTCACACATGGCGTCAAAAGACTTCGTTTTGTAATGCGGTTTCTTCACCCTATGTTAAGGTCCGACTGTGAGATGTCTTCACGAGGCAATCGATGCTCCGGCTTTACAATTTTCAGGGCTCCGGCAACTCATACAAGCTCCGGCTGCTGCTGACGCAGCTTGGGCAGCCGTTCGAGCGCATCGACATCGACCTTCTCGGGGGCGAGACGCAAACGCCGCGCTTCCGCGCCCGCAATCCCCTGGGGCAGACGCCGTTCGTCGAGTTCGATGACGGGCGCATACTCGCGGAATCCAACACGATCCTCTGGCATTTCGGGGAGGGTACGCCCTTTCTGGCGGCGGATGCCTGGACGAGGGCCCTCGCGATGCAATGGATGAGCTTCGAGCAGTACCGCCTCGAGCCCAACATCGGCACGCCCCGCTTCTGGATCAAATACGTGAAATCCGCGGAGGCGCGCCGGGAGCAGATCGCGGAGAAGCAGAAGGCGGGAAATGCCGCGCTTGCGATTCTCGACGCGCATCTCGCGCGCGAGCCGTTCGTCGCGGGCGGGCGTTATGGCGTCGCGGACATCTCGCTATACGCCTACAGTCACATCGCCGAGGAGGGCGGCTACGACCTCGCCCCTTACCGCGCGCTCCGCGCCTGGTTCGAGCGCGTGCGCGCGGAGCTGCGGCACGTCTCCTTCGAGGCCGAGCTCGGTCGTGTCATCCCCTGGCCGGAGGCGCGTCGATGACCCGTGCGTTCACGCGCCTCGCCTTCACGGATTCGGTCAAGGAGGCTCAGCTTCGAAACGGCGCGCGCCGCAACGGCGAGCGGCTCGAGACCCATCCCGCCGCCAACGACATGCTCACGCCGGACCTCATCCGTTTCATCGGCGAGCGCGACAGCTTCTTCCTCGCGACCGCAAGCCGCGAGGGCTGGCCCTATGTCCAACATCGCGGCGGCCCGCCGGGATTTCTGCAGGTGCTCGACGAGCGCACGCTCGCCTTCGCGGATTTCTCGGGGAACAAGCACTATCTGAGCATCGGCAACCTCACCGAGAACGACCGCGTCCATCTCTTCCTCATGGATTGGGCGAACCAGCGCCGCCTCAAGATTTGGGGCCGGGCGACGGTGGTCGAGGACCCGACCTTCATCGCGGCGACGATGCCCGAGAACTACGAGGCGAAGCCCGAGCGGGCGATCCGCATCCGCGTCGAGGCCTGGGACCTCAACTGCAACCAGCACATCCCGCGCCGATTCAGCGAGCGCGAGTTGGCACCGCTGGTGGCGCACTATCGAGCGCGGATCGCGGAATTGGAGGCGAAGCTGAAGGCGGCGAGCTAATTGGGCTCAGAGCATCCGATGGCGGTAGCGCCGCTGCCGTGCAACGAGGAAGCCCACGATCGCCAGGTTCAGCAGGTTGGCGGCGAGACCTGCGGCGAAAGCGGGCGCGTAGAACCCCACGCGATCGTAGATGGCGCCCGCGAGCCAACCGCCGGCGGCCATACCGGAGCCGCTGAAGACGAAGAAGGCGGGAATCCGCTTTCCCGCTTCGGCAGCCGGGAAAAGGTCGCGGATCGCCAGAACATAGGCAGGGATGAGGCCGCTGAAGCCAAACCCGAAGCCGGCGGAGACCACGAAAAGGCCGACTTCGTCTTGCGTCACGAGAAAAGCCGCCATGGCTGCCGCCTGGCAGGCGGAAGCGGCCAATATCGTTCTGAGCCCGCCGATGCGATCGGATATCAGGCCCCAGACCTGGCGGCTGACGAAGGCGCAGCCGAGCAAGAGGGAGAGCATGAGGGCACTGCGCACCGGGGAGATCCCGAGATCGCCGCAGAGCGCCACGAGATGACCCTGCGGCATTGCCATCGGCACGCAGCACATAAATCCCGCCGCAGCCAGCAGCCCCAGCACGAGATTGGCATTGAGGCCGAGCACCGGCTTCCCCGCGACGGGGCCCCGGGCAACGGCACCGAGCGGCGTCGCATCCGGCGGGGCGCGCAGCACCAGCGCCGCGAGCGGGACGACGATCGCAACCTCGAGGACGGCGAAAAGGATCATGGTTTGCCGCCAGCCGAGCTCCGCGATTCCGCGCTCGAATATCGCGGGCCAGACCACGCCCGCGATGTACTGGCCACTCGAGATCAAGGCCAAGGCTGTCCCGCGGCGGCGGTCGAACCAACGGCTCACATAGACGTAGAGCGGCGCGTTGATCCCCGCGTTGCCGATGAGGCCGATCAACAGGCCGTGGCCGAGATAAAGTGCGAAGGCGCCGCCCAGCGTCGAGACGACGAGGCCCACCCCGATCATCGAGGCGCCGAACACGACCGTCCAGCGCGCGCCAATGCGGTCGGCGACCCGGCCCATCGCGAAGCCCCCTAGCGCAGTCCCAAGCCAGGCGAGCGAGTAGGCGAGGGCGGGAACGGAGCGCTCACCCCCAAGCGCGCTCGCGATGGGCTGCAATCCCACGACGGCGATGAGCGGCGCGCCGAAGGACAGCGACATGATCGCGAGCACGCTCACCGCGACGATCCAGGAGGTCCTGCTCTCGACGCTCCTCGGCCGCGCGTCGGTCCCCGCAACGGCTCCGATCTCAGCCTCGCGTCCGGAAGCCGCTAGGGACATCTGTGCCTCGAGCGAATAGGCCGGCGGCGGCCCACTGGGGCGCCGAAGTCAAGGAACCGCAAGCGCCCTCTTTTCGCAAGGGTCGGTCCTCCCCAGGCAACGCATGACAGCCTTGCCAGTGGGCGAATTTCGCGATTTCCGCTAAGGTGCGCCGCCGCGCTCCTGGGGTCGTGCACTCGCTGGGACATTCGCCACTGGACATGCTGAGATCCGTGCTTGCCCCCGTCCATCCCGCCGGGTGGCCTTTCATCGCCGCAGCGCTCTTCCTCGCCTTCATCCTCTTTCTGGTGGGATGGACGCCGCTGGGATGGCTTGCCCTGGTGCTGGCGCTCTGGATCGCTTATTTCTTCCGCGATCCCTGGCGGGTGACGCCGAGCCGCCCCGGCTTGGTCGTGAGCCCGGCCGATGGGATCGTGGTGACCGCGGACCGCGCGCCGCCGCCCAAAGAGCTCGGAATGGGCGACGCGCCGATGACGCGGATCGCGATTTTCCTTAACGTCCTCGACGTGCACATGAACCGCATTCCCCTCGCCGGCCGCATCGCGAAGCTTGCCTACAGCAAAGGCCGCTTCCTCAACGCGAGCCTCGACAAGGCGAGCGAGGAGAACGAGCGCATGGCGATCCGCATCGCCTCGGTCGAGGGCGCCGAGGTGGCGGTGGTGCAGATCGCGGGTCTCGTCGCGCGGCGGATCGTCTGTGAGCTCGCCGAGGGCCAGGAGGTCGCGACCGGCGAGCGCTTCGGCCTCATACGCTTTGGAAGCCGCACCGAGGTCTATCTGCCGCCGGAATGGGCGGTGCTCGCGATCAAGGGCCAGCGCGTCATCGGCGGCGAGACCGTCCTCGCCGATGCTGTCGCGCGCGAGGCGCCCCGGCAGGGGAGAGCGCACTGATGCTGCGTCGGCCGCGCATGCGCGTCAGGGTCCGCGTCCGACCGCTGACCTTCTCGCTCAACCGGATGATCCCGAACATCCTCACCATGCTCGCGCTCTGTGCGGGGATGACGGCGATCCGCTTCGCGGTCGCCGACAAATTCGAGTCGGCAGTGGCGGCGGTGATCATCGCGGCGATCCTTGACGGGCTCGACGGCCGCATCGCGCGCCTCCTCAAGGGCACCTCGACCTTTGGCGCCCAGCTCGACTCGCTCTCGGATTTCGTGAGCTTCGGCGTCGCGCCCGCGGTGATGCTCTATCTCTGGACGATGTCGCGCCATCCCGGTTTCGGCTGGGCTGTGGTGCTGATCTTCGCCGTCTGCTGCGCATTGCGCCTCGCGCGCTTCAACACCCAGATCGGCGCGGAGCTTCCGCCCTACGCCTACAATTTCTTCACGGGCGTGCCGGCGCCGGCGGCGGCAGGGCTGGTGCTGATGCCGATGATCGCGAATTTCGAGTTCGGCCTCGACGAGGTCTTCCGCTCGCCCATCCTGAACGCCGCCACCATCATCGCGATCTCCGCGCTGATGGTGAGCCGCGTGCCGACCTTCGCGATGAAGCGTTTCCGCGTGCGGCACGAGTGGGTACCGCCGACGCTGCTCCTCGTGGGCGCACTCGCGGCCTTCCTCACCACCGAGCCCTGGGCGACCATGCTCGTGATCGGCGCGACCTATCTCGGCTCGATCCCCTTCAGCGTCTACTCCTACCGGCGGTTGCGGCGAACGGCCGAGGCAATGCGCGCGGCGACGCTCCGCCTCGCGAGCGAGGCCGCAGCGGACGCAGTCCACCCCGGCGGCTGACGCGCCGTCATCGAAGCGTAGCGATCCCGGGCCTAATCGCTGATGCGAGCCCTTCGGGAAAGGACCCTCGCCATGAGGAATGGGATCGCCGGCGTGCTCGTGCTCGGGCTCGTGCTGTGGGGCGCCGCCGCGCATGCGCAATCCGGAACGCTGACGCTCTACACCTCGCAGCCCGACCGCATCGCCACTCAGACCGTCGCCGCATTCAGAGAGCGCTATCCCGCCATCCGCGTCGACGTCTACCGCTCCGGCACTACGGAGGTCATGAACAAGCTCGCGGCGGAGTTCCTCGCCGGCGACCCGAAGCCTGACGTGCTCTTCATCGCCGATGCCGTCACCATGGAAGGGCTGAAGGCGGAGGGGCGGCTCCTTCCTTTCCCCGAGGCCGATCTCTCGGCTTTCCCCGCCGCGGCCTACGACAAGGACAAGACCTATTTCGGCTCGAAGTTGATCACCACGGGGATCGTCTACAACACCGCCGCCAAGCGGCCGGCATCCTGGCTCGATCTTCTGGCGGCAGACGCCAGGGGCCAGGTGGTGCTGCCGAGCCCGCTCTATTCTGGCGCCGCTGTCATCCACATGGCCGCGATCGATTCAGACCCCGCACTCGGGAGCGACTACTACGCGAAACTCGCGGCAAATGGCGCGATCGCAGTCCAGGGAAACGGCGGCGTCGTGACGCAGGTGGCCGGCGGCCAGAAGATGTACGGCATGCTCGTCGATTTCATGGCCCTCAACGCGAGAGCGAAGGGCTCGCCGGTCGACTTCGTCTTTCCGCGCGAGGGCGTGAGCGCCGTCACCGAGCCCGTCGCGATCCTCAAGACGGCGCCGAACCCCGCGGCGGCAAAAGCCTTCGTCGCCTTCATCCTCTCGAAGGCGGGACAGGAGCTCGCGGTGCGCCAGGGCTTCCTGCCGGCCCGCCTCGACGTGGAGCCGCCCTCGGGCTTCCCCAAACCCGCGGATCTCCACATCCTGCCGCTCGACATGGGGCGGACGGTCCAGGAGACGAGCGAGCTCAAGGCGCAATTCAGCAAGCTCTTCGGAGGCTGACGGACCCTTGCGCGGGCTCGATGGTACCGCAAGCGAGCGCGCGATCCTTCTCGGCTGTGGCCTCACCGTCGTCGCGCTCTCCCTCGTTCCGCTCGGCCGCCTGCTCGCTGAGGGGCTGATCTCCGGCGCCCTATGGGACGTCCTGACCTCGCCCAGGACCTGGCTTGCGGCCGAGCGCACGCTCGCGACGGCGCTCGCGTCGACCGCGATCGCCCTCGTCCTTGGCACTGCGATGGCGTTGCTGCTGGGCGCGACGGACATCGGGGGAAAGTCCGCGCTCGGCTTCGCCTTCTTGCTGCCGCTCACGATCCCCTCGCAGGTGACGGCGATTTCCTGGATCGAGCTTCTGGGTCCGACGAGTCCACTCCTCAAGACGCTGGGCTTGGCGCCGCCGGTCGGCACGCCGCATCCGCTCTATGGCTTCGGCGGCATCAGCTTCCTGATGGGGCTCGAGCATGCGCCGCTGGTTTTCCTCTCGGCCCGCACGGGGATCCGCTCGCTACCCGGCGAGCTCATTGAGGCCGCTGAGGCCGCAGGCGCAGGTGGGTTCAGGATCACCCGCACCATCCTCCTGCCTCTGCTGCGGCCCGCCCTCGTGGCGGGCGGCGCGCTCGCCTTCGTTTCCGCCCTCGGCAATTTCGGAACGGCCGCGCTTCTCGGCATCCCCGCGGGGTATTCCGTGCTATCCGTCGCGATCTACCGGGAGCTCGCCGGATTCGGTCCGCGCGCGATCGCAAGCGTGGCCGTGCTCTCGCTGCTGCTCGCGGCCATCGCCGCCCTTGGCGTCGCAGTGCAGACCGTCGCGAGCCGCCGGCGCGACGTCAGCGCGGCGCGACCTTCGGCGCGGCGGCTTCTGGCGCTTCGGCGCTGGCGCCCGTTCCTCTCCGCACTCGCCTGGCTCATTGTTGCGATGCTCGTGGCGCTGCCGCTCATGGCGCTCCTTTCGACGGCACTCGTCCGGGCCTACGGCCTGCCGCTCAACGCCGCGACGATCACCTCCGAGAATTTCCGCTACGTCCTCACGGAGCACGCGGCGACGGCGCGGGCCGCGCTCAACAGCTTATTCCTCGCGGGATCGACCGCGATCCTGACGGCCGGCGCGAGCGTCGTTCTCGCATATCTCGTCGTCTGGCGCTCGGGCACATTCGCGCGGCTCGTGAGCATCGCGGCGGAGCTGCCCTATGCGCTGCCGGGCGTGGTGCTGGCGCTCGCGATGATCCTGGTCTTCCTGCGACCGCTGCCGCTCCTGGGCCTCACGCTCTATGGCACGCTCGGGATCATGGTCGTCGCTTATATCGCGCGTTTCCTCGTGCTGGCGCTGCGGACGACGGTCGCGAGCTATCTGCAAATCCACGGCAGCCTCGAGGAGGCTGCACGCGGGTTCGGCGCGGCGTTCCTCCGAAGGATCGGGACGGTGATTCTGCCGCTCGCGGGACCGGCCGTAGCGGCGGGGGCGGTGCTCGTGTTCCTCACCGCGCTCAACGAGCTCACGGTCTCGGCGCTGCTGTGGTCCGCCGGGAACGAGACGCTCGGTGTCGTGGTCTTCAGCCTGGAGCAAGCGGGAGACAACACCAGCGCAGCCGCGCTCTCGGTGCTGACGGTGCTCGCGACCGTGGCGCTGATGGTAACCGCAAGCCTCGCGGCGAGGCGCCTTCCGCGGGGCCTGCTGCCTTGGCAGAGCTGAGGCGAGGCTGCTAGGCTCGCCGCCCCCGACCCCTGAGACGGCGCGACCTTGGGCCCGATCAAGAACTTCCACCACGACGGCTTCGACATGCAGCAGCCGTTCGACGCCGCGGTGGTGATCGCAACACTCCTGCGCCCGACGCTGAAGGACGCTCTCCAGTCGGTCTTCCGGCAGAACTTCAGGGGGCGAGTGCAGATCCTCGTGGGCATCGACAAGGCGGTCGGAGATTACGGCCTGCTCGAGGCGGCGCTCGCGGAGCGTCCGCCGCATCAGGCGGTGACGGTGCTCGATCCCGGCTACTCGACCTCGGTGAGACACGGCGGCCTGCATCCCGACCGCTGGGGCGGCGTGCTCCACACCGTCATGAGCTACCTCGCCAACAGCCGCTTCGTCGCCTATCTCGCCGACGACAACTGGATGGGGCCGCGGCATCTGGGCTCGCTGCTTCATGCCATCAGCGATCACGACTGGGCCTTCAGCCTAAGGTGGTACGTCGATGAGGCGACGCGCCAGCCGCTCTGCATCGACCGCTGGGAATCGGTCGGACCCGGCAAAGGCGTCTTCGCGGAGCGCTTCGGCGGCTTCGTCGATCCCAACTGCCTGCTCATCGACAAGCTCCGCTGCGAGCCGGTGCTGCGCTACCGCTCGCTGCCGCTGGCGACGCCGGAGGGCGAGGTGCCCTCCGATCGTGCGGTCTTCGAGCAGCTCCGGCACCGGCCTTGGGCCTGCACGATGCTGCCCACCTCCTTCTACATGATCCGCTCGACCGACGAGAATCACGAGAACCGCATGAATGCAATCCACCAATTCCTCGCGGGCTCGGCGGAGACCTCCGTGCTCACGGCCTTCGCGGCGAGCTGAGGCGGAAATGGCGAGACATCGGCTCGTGATCTATGCCGCGGGCGCGCCACTCGCGATCGACGCCGAGGAAAGCTGCCTCCGGCTCGGCATCGAGATCGCAGCCGCGGTGCGGAACCTTCCGGGGCCGAGCTACGTCACGGAGCGCGTCCCCCTCATGGAAGCCGACGCGCTTCCGGAGGGGTTGACGGCGCTCCCCATCGTGCTCCCGCTCTTCACCCCGGCCAATCGCGAGGCCGCACTCGAGGATGCGCGGCGCCGCGGCTTCACGCGGGCCGAGACGCTCGTCGACCCGACCTCGGCAGTCGCCTCCTCGACCCGCCTCGGCACGGGGGTCTACGTCAATGCCGGCTGCACGATCGGCGGCGGCGGGGAGATCGGCGACTTCGTCATCATCAATCGCGCAGCCAGCATCGGCCACCACACGCAGCTTCGGGATTTCGTCTCGATCGGCCCTGGCTCGGTTCTCGCCGCGAACATCCAAGTGGGCCGCGGCGCCGTGATCGGCGCCGGTGCGGTGATCCTGCCGAAACTCGAGATCGGCCCCGGCGCCATCGTCGGTGCCGGCGCGGTCGTGACGAAATCGGTGCCCGCTGGCGCGCTCGTGCTTGGCAATCCCGCCGGTGTTACGCGCTCGCCTTAGAAGGGCCGGCTTGAAGGATCGGTGGACGGTTCGGTCATGGCGATCCTTCCTTTCTTCTGATGCAGCGAAATCCGATGTGGCAGGTACCGGTGTCGATCATCTGCGGCTGGCGCGCGGCGGGTCGATAGCGCAGGCAATAGTTCGGCGCGCAGAGATGCGAGCCGCCTTTCACGACCTTGCGGGGAATGCGGATGTGCGGCTGGTTCGCGTCGCGGCTCGCCTCGGCGCGATCGCCGCGGGGATCGAGCGGCGCACAGCAGGAATTGGCCGTATCCGCCGTGTGCTGCACCGCATACCAATCGTCGGTCCACTCCCAGACATTGCCGGCCATCTCGTAGAGGCCGTAGCCATTCGCGGGAAAGAAGCGGACCGGCGAGGTCCCGCGAAATCCGTGCGGCGAGCGGTTCTCCCAGGGAAACTCGCCATGCCAGGTGTTAGCCATGATGCGTCCGCCCGGCATGAACTCGTCGCCCCAGCAATAATCCGCGCCCTCGAGCCCGCCGCGCGCGGCGAATTCCCATTCGGCCTCGCTCGGCAGCTGCTTCTGCGCCCAGGCCGCATAGGCGGTCGCGTCCTCATGGGTGACCTGCACCACGGGATGCGCGGCTTTTCCCGCGATGGAGCTGCGCGGGCCCATCGGGTGGCGCCAATTGGCGCCGGGCACATAGGACCACCAATTTCGGTAGTCGCGCAGATCGACCGGGCCCTGGCTCGGACGGAACACGAGCCCGCCGGGTTTCATCAGCTCGGATTTACCGCCGGGATAGTCCTTGGGATCGAGCGGCCGCTCCGCGACGGTTACGTAGCCGGTCGCGTGGACGAAGGCGGAGAATTGGGCGTTCGTCACGGGATGGACATCCATCCAGTATCCGCCGACCTCGACGGTGTGGACCGGCGCTTCCTCGGCATAGTGCCGCTCCGAGCCCATGCGGAAAGCACCCCCGGGGATCCAAGCCATCTCCGTCTGCGCCGGCCGCTCGGTCGGCAATTCCCTTGAACGCGCCATATTCTAGCGATGCTCCGCAAATGGACGGTGGCCGCAATACCCCTCTGCGACCCTTCATTCACCTAGGGCGGCGGGTGGCGGGCTTCCAGCGAGACTAGCCACGTTCTTTAGGCGGGGATACCGGTCAGACGGCGGCCCGCGGCTCGAGCCCGAAAGCCTCGGCTAGAAGCTCGTAGGAGCGGAGCCGTGCGGCAAAATCGTAGCAGATCGTGACCAGCACGAGCTCCTCGACGCCATATTGCTCCGCCAATTCCAGCAGTCTCGCCCGCGCCTGCTCAGGTGCGCCGATCACCATACGCCGCCGGTTGAAGGCGATGCGCAGCCGCTCCTCGCGGCTATAAGGATAGGCCTCCGCCTCCTCGACGCTGGGAAACGGGCCGAGATGGCCCTGATCGAGCCGCAGGCGCGAGAGATCGCGGCTCTGGGCCAAACGCTCGGCCTCCGCCTCGGTCTCCGCAACGAGCGCGAAGACCCCGATGCTGCCCTGGGATGCCGTGAGGTGCGCGGAGGGACGGAAGCGCTCGCGATAGGCCGCCATCACCTCGGGGCCGCCCTGATCGTTGATGAAATGCGCGAACGAGAAGGCGCAGCCGAGATAGGCTGCGACCATCGCGCTCTGGTCGCTGGAGCCGAGGAGCCACACCTCCGGCCGTCCCGAGGGCTCCGGCGTCACGCGGATGCGTGCGAAGGGATGCTCGGCGGGAAGGCCGTCGCCGAGATAGCCGAGAAGATCTCGAACCTGGGTCGGGAAATACTCTACGGGAAGCGCTCCAGGCCCCGCCTGGAGCGCACGCGCCGTGAGGCCATCGCTCCCAGGCGCCCGCCCGATCCCGAGGTCGATGCGTCCGGGATGCAGCGTCTCGAGCACCCTGAAGGTCTCGGCCACCTTGAGCGGGCTGTAATGGGTCAGCATGACGCCGCCGGAGCCCACGCGGATTGACGAGGTCTCGGAGGCGATGCGCTCGACCAGGATCTCAGGCGCTGCTCCCGCGAGCCCTTCGGTCGAGTGATGCTCCGCGACCCAGTAGCGGCGATAGCCGAGGCGATCCGCAGCCCGCGCAAGCTCGAGCGTCTCTGCGAAAGCCTGCGCCGCCGTCCCGCCGGCGCGGACGGGCGATTGGTCGAGCACACTAAGGGAGATCGCAGACGGGGACACGGCGGCGATCCAATCAGATCGCCGCGGCTTTGGCGACCCCAAACGACGGATTCGACTGGAAGACTCGTCCTCGCGTCATGGTTCTGCCACTGCGCTGTCACCTAGCGTCACTAGGCTTCAGTAGGCCTTAACTCGCCTCCAGGGGGAATACAATGACATCTTCGGCTTGGACGCCGCAGCGGCGGCGTCTCGGAACAATGGTGGGCGCGGGTGCGATCGCGCTCGGAGTCTTTGCCTTCGGCGCGGCTGGCGCCGGCGCGCGCAGCGGCGCGGCGGTTTCTCCCGAGGATGCGGCGCCGACGAAGACGCCGATCAAGCACGTGATCGTCATCATCGGCGAGAATCGTACCTTCGACCACGTCTTCGGCACCTTCATTCCGAGGAGCGGCGACAGCATCTTCAATCTGCGTTCGCAAGGCATCGTCAACGCCGACGGTACGCCCGGGCCCAGCGCCGGGAAAGCGGCACAGTTCACGGTCTCGCCGCAGCCCCACTATTTCATCAGCGCGCCGACCGGCAGCAAGACGCCCTACACAACCTTGCCGCCGCCCGATCTCAACGGAGTGCACACGAGCGCGAGCGACAGCAATCCAATTCCCTTCACGACGGTCGGGGCAGCGGAAGCTGCCGAGCCGTCGATTTCCACGGAAGATGCCCCGCTCCTCACCACCGGCGCGAGCGGCCTTCCCTTCATGCCGGAGACGACCGGCGGCGGGCTGACCCCGACGCCCAATGGAGTGCGCAATCCCGACACACGGATCTTGAACGCGAAAAAACTCCCGAACGGGCCCTATCAGCTCACCGCGAAGGACTTCCGCGGCAATGGTCTCGACTACGACGAATATGCCGAGGACACGATCCATCAGTTCTTCCAGATGTGGCAGCAGTCGGACTGCGCAGTCGCGAATGCGACCCCCAACAATCCGACGGGTTGTCTTAGCGACCTCTACCCCTTCGTCGTGACGACCGCCGCGGGCCTCACCGAGCAGGGACAGTCGATGTCGATGTCGTTCTTCAACGTGAACCAAGGCGACGCGCGCGTGCTCCGTCGGCTCGCCGAGGAGTTCACACTGTCGGACAACTACCATCAGGGCGTGATGGGCGGCACCGGTGCGAACCACATCATGCTCGGCACCGGCGACGCCTATTACTTCAATGACGGCCACGGCAATCCCCTACCGCCGCCCCCACTCAACGGCGCCTTTGTCGGGCTATCTCCGACGCTGACGATCCCTCTCGTCGCCAATCCGGAACCGCTGCCCAACACCAACAACGCCTACACGAACAGCCTGACGCCCTTTTATACGAATTGTTCCGACACCACCCAGCCCGGGATCTCCGCGATCGCGACCTATCTGAGCGCGCTTCCCTATGCGAGTGGGCCGACGAGCTGCGCCCAGAGCACCTTCTACGTCGTCAACAACATCTTCCCGGGCTTCCATCCCGACGGCACGCTGGCAAGCCTCGCGAACTTCCCCAAGACCCAGGACATCTCCGACCTGATTTTCGTGCCGCCGCAGACCGTTCCCAACATCGGGGACGCGCTCAACGCGAAGAACATCTCCTGGAAATACTATGGCGGCGGCTACAATCAGGCGGTCGCGCACAACACCGCGAACGCGTACTGCCCGATCTGCAATCCCATGCAGTATTCGGTGAACTACCCCGCGAACCGGGTCGCCCACACGCGGGACATGCTGGATCTCTTCACGGACATTCAGAACAACACCCTGCCGTCGGTGTCGATCGTGAAGCCCAGCGGCTTCCTCGACGGCCATCCGCAATCCTCGAAGCTCGATCTCTTCGAGGCGCAGGTGGACGACATCGTCAGCAGGGTCCAGTCGAACCGCAAGCTCTTCCAGGAGACGGCGATCCTCATCACCTTCGACGAGGGCGGCGGAATGTACGACTCCGGTTTCATCCAGATTCTCGACAAATTCGGCGACGGGCCGCGTATTCCGATGCTCATCGTCTCGGATTTCTCGCGCGGGGGTCACATCGATCACACCTACGCCGATCACGCCTCGATCCTGAAATTCATCGAGGCGAACTGGCTCCTGAGCCCGCTCTCCATACGCAGCCGCGACAACTTGCCGAACCCGACCTCCGGGCCCACGCCCTATGTCCCCGGCAACATGCCCGCGATCGGGGACCTCATGAGCATGTTCAAGTTCAACTGAGGCGGTAGGATCCGAGGCCCAAGCTCACGCTTGCTCGCGCGTCGCGGTGAAGCGGAGCTTGGGCCACTCTTTCATGGTGGTATCGAGGTCCCATTTGTTGCGGGCGAGATAGACGGGAATGCCGTCGTGATCGTCCGCGGTGGTGCCGGAATTGCGGTCGAGAAATCGCTCGAGCTCGTCACGGTCCTCCGACGCAACCCAGCGTGCCGTCACATAAGGCGCCGCCTCGAAGCGCACGCCGAGCCCGTATTCGCTCTTGATCCGCGCCGCCAGCACCTCGAGCTGCAGCGGCCCGACCACGCCCACGATCCAATCGCCGCCGATCCGCGGTTTGAAAATGCGGGTGACGCCCTCCTCCGCGAGCTGCTCCAGCGCGCGCGCGAGATGCTTCGACTTCAGGGGATCGTCGAGCCGCACGCGCTGCAGGATCTCCGGCGCGAAATTGGGAATGCCGGTGACCCGGATCGCCTCGCCCTCGGTCAAGGTGTCGCCGATCCGAAGAGTGCCGTGGTTGGGAATGCCGAGGATGTCGCCGGGCCAAGCCTCCTCCGCGAGATTGCGTTCGCGCGCAAGGAAGAAGACGGGATTCTGGATCGCCATGATGCGTCCACTGCGACCGTGCTTCAGCTTCATGCCGCGGCGGAATCGGCCGGAGCAGAGCCGAAGAAAGGCGACGCGGTCGCGGTGCTGCGGATCGATGTTGGCCTGCACCTTGAAGACGAAGCCCGTGACCTTCTCCTGCGTGGGATCGATCGCGTGCGGTTCCGCAGGCTGCGGGCGCGGCGGCGGCGCGAGCGTGGCGATGCCGCGGATGAGCTCGCGCACGCCGAAATTGTTGAGCGCGCTCCCGAAATAGACCGGCGTCAGGTGGCCGCCGCGATAGGCCTCGATCTCGAAGGGCGGGCAGAGGCCGCGGGCCATCTCGACCTCCTCACGGAGCGTCGCGACCGCGCGTGCGGGCAGCAGTGCCTCTAGCTTGGGATCGTCTAGACCCTGACATCGCACGGGCTCCGTCACGCGCTCGCCCTCGCCGCGCTCGAAGAGCAGAAGCGCATCCGCGAAGAGATCGTAAGTCCCGAGGAAATCGCGGCCCATGCCGATGGGCCAACTCGCGGGCGTGACGTCGAGCGCAAGCGTGCGCTCGATCTCGTCCAGCAGATCGAAAGGATCGCGCCCCTCGCGGTCGAGCTTGTTCACGAAAGTGATGATGGGGACGTCGCGGAGGCGGCAGACCTCGAAGAGCTTGAGCGTCTGCGCCTCGATGCCCTTGGCCGCATCGAGCACCATGACGGCGCTGTCGACCGCCGTCAGCGTGCGATAGGTGTCCTCGCTGAAGTCCTGGTGGCCGGGTGTGTCCAGCAGGTTGAAGATGAGCCCCTCGTGCTCGAAAGTCATGACGGCGGAGCTCACGGAGATGCCGCGCTCGCGCTCGACGTCCATCCAGTCCGAGCGCACGCGTCGCCGTTCGCCGCGCGCCTTCACCTCTCCCGCGAGCTGGATCGCGCCGCCGAACAGCAGCAGTTTCTCCGTGAGCGTCGTTTTTCCGGCATCGGGATGCGAGATGATCGCGAAAGTCCGCCGCCGCGAAATTTCTGTGGATAATTCGGACATGGGGAGCGCCTCTCTAGCCGAGATGCGTCCGCGAAATCAATGAAAACCCCTGCACATTCGCGCCTCGGCAACGAAATTGCGCGAACCACACGCCACCCGAGGGTATCGGCGGCGGATTGACCCGCCATCGGATCGTCACAACTGAATCACCGGCGCAACATAGCGGGAGGGTGCCCAACAAGCATGACTCCACCGGATCAGTGCTGATCAGCGCCAAACCCAAAGCTCGGTCGCGTGACCGGGCGGTGAGCTCCAGAAGCCACCCAGTCGAACCCCGCCTTTAGGCCTTGCCGGGCGGGGTTCGCATGTCCCAGCGCGGTTCGCCCCACGCCTCCTCCTTGTCAACCCCTTTTGATCAGGCTATAGCCCTTTCGTGCGAGGGGCTGCCCTGCGCTTTTGGTGGCCCATCCCGGAGATGGAGGGGTGGCGATGCGAGACCTGCTGAAGCGGGCGCTGATTGCGGCCCTGTTGGTTGCCGGGCTCCCGTCCGTCGGAAGCGCCCAGACGCCCGTCCTCATCACCGAGAGCTACCGCGTATTGCCGCCAGGCGAGACCGGCGCACAGCTTTTCGTTCAGAACAAGTATCCTCAGGGCTTCCAGAACTTCCGGGCGGAGCGCACCGTGCTCTTCGTCCATGGCGGGCTCTATCCCGCCGAGAGCACCTTCGACCTGCTGCTCTCGGGCATGTCCTGGATGGATTTCATCGCGGCGCGCGGGTTCGATGTCTACTACGTCGATCTCGAGGGCTTCGGCCGCGCCTCGCGTCCGCTCAGCATGAGCATGGCGGCGGAGCTCAACGATCCCGTGACGTCGACCGAGGCAGCCGAGCTCCAGCTCGAGGCGGCCGTCGCGACCATCCTGCAGCGGCGCAAGATCGAGCGGCTCACCATCATCGGCTTCGATTGGGGAGCCTCCGTCGCCGCGCGCTTCGCCTCGCTGAAGCCCGGCTACGTCGAGCGCCTGGTGATGGTGGCGCCGCAATGGGTCACTGCGATCGCGCATCCTTCGCCCACGCCCGCGCCCGTCGGGGCCTATCGCGCGATCGCCTTAGAGGAGGCGCGGCAAAGCTGGATCGGAATGGCGCCCGCGGGCGATCAAGCGAAGCTCGTGCCGCAATCCTGGCTCGACGGCTTTTGGTCCGCCAACATGGAGGTCGATCCGATCGGCGCCGCCAAGCGGCCGCAGATCGTGCGCGCGCCCAACGGGCCGGCGCTCGACCGGCAACGCTTTTGGGACCAGAGCCGCGCACCCTACGACCCCGGAAAGATCACTGCATCCGTATTGGTGGTGCGAGGGCAATGGGACACGCTCTCGACCGACGCCGGCGATCGCGATCTCGCCTCGCGACTCATCGCGGCGGCCAGCCGCACTTTCCTCAACGTCCCCGGCGGAACGCACTATATGATGCTGGAGGCGGGCAGGCAGCGCCTCTTCGACGCTGTGCAGCAATTCCTGGAGGGCGTCGGGCGTTCGTGAGGGGATGAGCGATTATCGCATCTTCGAGCTCGGGGATGTCCTGCTGCAGTCGCGCATGACATTCCGCGGAGCGTTCCTCGCCTACAAGACCTTCGGCACGCTCAACGCCGACCGCTCCAATGCGATCGTCTACCCAACCTCCTACGGCGCGCAGCACTACGACACGGAGTGGCTGATCCGTGAGGGCTGGGCGCTCGACCCCAGCAAATATCTCATCGTCATTCCCAACATGTTCGGGAACGGACTCTCGACCTCGCCGAGCAACGCGCCGCCTCCTTACGATCGCGGCCGCTATCCCCACTTCACCATGTACGACAACGTGGTCCAGCAGCAGCGGCTGCTGCGGGAGGAGCTGGGGATCGAGCGGGTGAAGCTCGTGGTGGGCTTCTCTATGGGCGGACAGCAAGCCTTCCACTGGGGGGCGCTCTTCCCGGAGATGGTCGAGCGCATCGCGCCCATCTGCGGCTCCGCACGCACCTCCCCGCACAACTTCGTCTTCCTCGAGGGCGTGAAGGCGGCGCTTACCGCCGATCCCGAATGGCGGGACGGCTGGTTCGAGCGCCAGCCGCTCAGGGGGTTGCGCGCGATGGGGCGCGTCTATGCGGGCTGGGGCCTCTCGCAGGCCTTCTACCGCGAGCGCCTCTGGGCTGGCCTCGGCTATTCCTCGCTCGAGGATTTCCTCGTGCATAACTGGGAGGGAAATTTCCTCCGCCGCGACGCCAACAACCTGCTCGCGATGCTCTGGACCTGGCAGCACGCGGATATTTCAGCGAATGAGCGATACGGCGGCGATCTCGCGAAGGCGTTGGGCGCTATTCGCGCCAAGGCGATCGTCATGCCCAGCGAGAGCGACCTCTATTTCACCGTCGAGGACAACCGGCGCGAGGTAGCGCTGATGGCCGACGCGGAGCTCCGTCCCATCCCCTCGCTCTGGGGCCACCGCGCCGGCAACCCCACGCAGAATCCCGCCGACCGCGACTTCCTGAACCGCGCGCTCCAGGAACTGCTCGCGTACTGAGCGATCGGCCTCGCTCAGGATTGCGGGATCGCCGGGCTTTCCCTTGACCAGTCAATGCCCTCTTACTACGGGTACTGAGCGCGCAGGCGCAGCATGCGCCGCGCCCAGCGCAGCAATCGCCAGCCGAAGAGCGCCACGAGCAACAGCGCATCGAGCAGCGTCTCCGCGCGGGTGAAGCGCCCAGCCATCTCGAAGTGGAGGTAGCCGAGAGCGACCGCGGGAAAGACGAGCCAATGCAGCTTGCGCCATCCGCGCGCGCCGAGCCAGCGCACGGCGGCATCCATCGAGGTCGCCGCGAGTGGCACCAGCAGCAGGACCGCGACCAAGCCGATCGCGAGATAGGCACGTCCCACAGTCTCGCCCAGAATGAAGGCCCAGTCGAAGTCGTAATCCTTCATCCAGATCAGCAGGTGCAGGAGTGCGTAGAACGCCGCGAAGAGGCCGACCATACGGCGGATCTCGATCGGCCAGGCCCAGCCCGTCGCGCGCGAGAGCGGGGTCAGGGTGAGGCCCAGTAGCAGCAGCCGCATCGCCCAGAGGCCGGTTGCCTGGATCGAGGGCGGATAGGGATCGGCTGCGAGCGCGCCGAAAAACACCCCTCTCGCGAGCACGAGCAGCGGCAGCGAGGCCGCGACGAAGACGGTGCATTTGATGAGGCGCCGCTTCAGAACCTGCATCGCCGCTCCTTTGCGCGCGATCATGCCGAGCGGCAGCGCGAAGTTCCAGTCACGGGTTCGCGGGCTGATGTTGACAAACGCGCTGCTGGCGCCGCTTGATCGTCGATCCCCTCGAACCGGAGCTCCCGGACTCGTGTCTTCGCCCCCCGGCATCTCGCGCTACGTTGCATTCTTCGCGGCGGCGGTGGTCCTTGCTCTGACCTGGAAGGTCTATCCGGTGTTCAAGGACACGCTGCGCAGCGACGGGCGCGTGTTGAGTCTCGACGACTACGTCACCGAGGCCTGCGGCGAGCGCGTGGGCCCGCTCGCGACGAGCTGCCGCGAGGCGACGCTCGAGCATGGCAGGCGGCTCGTTGCGAGCCAGCAGGCGAAGGCGCTGCTGATCGTAGAGGCGCCGCTCATTGCTTACCTAGCCGTCTATCTCCCCTACCGCGCGATCCTCCGCCGGCTCGATCGCGGCCGCGCCCGTGCGGCTGCGCCGTCCTCCTCCTGAGCGCCGAGACGCCGAGTTCGGAGGCGGTCCCGAGCGATCATCGCCGGCTTTGGCGGCTCGCAGCCCCCGTCATTCTCTCGGGCTTAACGGTGCCCTTGCAGACCGCAGTCGACGCGGGCGTGGTCGGCCACCTCGGCGAAGCCGCCGATCTCGGCGGCGTTGCGCTCGGAGGAACGATCTTCGTCTTCCTCTATTGGGGCCTCGTATGCTTGCGCCAGAGCACCACCGGCCTCACGGCGCAAGCCGAGGGGGCGCGCGACTTCCGCGCGGCGAAGCTCATCCTCGCGCGTGGCCTTCTCGTAGCGATCGGTCTTGGGATGCTCTTCCTCGCACTCGGCCGCCCGATCCTTTGGCTCGGGCTCGGGATTCTCGGCGGCGGCCCCGAGGTGCAGGCGGCGGCCGGCCTCTATTTCCTCACCCGGCTCTACTCCGCGCCGGCATCGCTCGCCAATTTCGTCATCCTTGGTTGGCTCCTCGGCCTCCAGCGCACGCGCCGCGCCTTCCTGGTGCAGGCGACCGTCAATCTCGGCAATGCCGGCCTCGCCGTGCTCTTCGTCTTCGGCTTTCGCTGGGGTGTCGCGGGTGTCGGAGCGGCAACGGCTATCGCGGATTACCTGGGGCTAGCTCTCGGCCTCGCCCTAGCCCTTCCGCTCCTCCGGCGCAATCGGCTCAATCGCAGCGAGCTGCTAGACCGCCACGCGCTGCGGCGCTTCTTCCGGGTCAACCGGGATCTCTTCCTGCGGACGGCGGCACTGGTCGTGACCCTCGCCTATTTCAACCGCACCGGCGCGAGACTCGGCACGATCGCGCTCGCCTCCAATGCGCTCCTCCTCAACTTTCATACTTTCGCTTCCTTCGGGCTCGACGGGCTGGCGCTCGCGACTGAGTCGATCGTGGGAGCGGCAGTCGGGCGCAGCGACCGCATGGGGTTTCGAAGCGCGGTGCGTACAGGCCTCGTCTCTGCTGTTCCGGTGGCACTAGCCTTCTCGCTTCTCTTCCTGCTGCTGGGTCCGGCGATACTGCGCGCGCTCACGAACATCGAGCCCGTGCGGGAGGCGGCGCTTCGCCTCTTGCCCTGGGCCATCGCGACGCCTCTTGTCTCCGTCTGGAGCTTCCAGTTCGACGGCGTCTTCATCGGCGCTACCGCTACGCGGGCGCTCCGCAACACCATGGCGGTGGCGGTCCTGGTGTTCCTTCTGAGCGCCCCGCTCCTCGTCTCCCGCTTCGGCAATGACGGCCTCTGGGGTGCCTTCATGCTCTTTATGGCCGCACGCGGGGCAGCGCAGGCGGCGGCGCTCCCGCGCATCGAGCGCGGCCTTGACGCCGTGCCAGGCTAGCGGCGCTGCTGCGCCGCGCTGAGGCGTCGGTGCGCCTCCTCGTCGATCGCGCGCATCAGCTCCGGTTGCTGTGCCGCGAGCCTCCGGAAATCCGCGAGGTCGAGCAATAGGAACTCGCAGGATTGCCGCGCAATCACCGTCGCGGTGCGCGGTCCACCCGTGACCAGCGCAATCTCGCCGAAGAACTGGCCCGTGCCGAGGACGAGCGGCGCGGGGTGGATCTGGATCTCCACCTCGCCCGCGACGATAAAATACATGCAGTCGCCGGGCTCTCCGCGGCGCGTGACGATCGTGCCCGCGGGAACGTCTTGCGGGCGCAGCAGCTTTGCCACCTCCGCGATCGTGCCGGCACCGACGTCTCGGAAGAGCGGCACCCGCGCAACCATGTCCCAGGTGCGCAGGAACTCGCGGCGGCGCATCTCCTCCGCAAAGGCGTTGGCGAGGATACCCGCAAGGAACGCGAAGGTCGCGATGCCGCAGACCATCACCAGACCCGCGACGAAGCGACCGAAGGAGGTGAGCGGCACCACATCGCCATAGCCGGTCGTCGTGAGCGTCGTCACCGCCCAGTAGAGCGAGGCGGGAATGCTGCTGAACGCCTCCGGCTGCGAGGGATGCTCGGAGACGTATTCGAGAGTCGCCGCGAGCAGCAGGACGACGAGAAAGGCCATGAAGAGGCTCTCGACCGGACCGCGGGCATTCCGGAGTACGCGCCCGACCAAAGCCAGGCCCTCGGAGTAGTGGCCGAATTTGAAGATCCAGACGACGCCGGCGACGCGGACGAGGAGTTGCGGGGCGCCCGCCGCCAGCGCCGCGAGCGGCAGTAAAGCCAAGAGATCGATGACGCCGGCACTGCTTGTCGCCCATTGCCGGCGCGCGCGCCAGGATTCTCCCTGCCGCACCCAGGGCGCCGCCGGCGCGACGATCAGGCGCAGTGCGAACTCGATCGCAAAGAAGACGAGCGTCGTGTCAAAAACGAGGTCGAGGATATGGCCGAAAGAAGCGTTGATGGTGGTGACGGTATCGAGGACGAGCGCCGCGAGTCCGGAGACCGCCAAGAGATGGTGGATGACCCGGAACAGGACGGCCTGCCAAGCCTTCGAGTCGGCCGAGAGCCAATCGTAGATGCGCCGCTCCAGCACGCCGCCATCCTTGAAGTGAAAAAGCCGGGACTTGCGCAAGCAAGCCAGCATTCCCTTATCCTGACAATGGCTTTTGCGAAGGATGGCTCGGCCGCAGTAGAATGGAGCCGCGAAGGTCGTCCGCGGGCGGCGCAGCAAAGCGAGGCATTGGGTGGCTAGAAGCGTGCCGGTTTGGATTGCAGCGGCGGTGATTGCAGCGGCGGTGGCGGCAGGCGCCATGGCTGCCGGCATGGGGACGGACAACACTCGCATCGATAACGCGAGGCAGCGGTGGCACGCCGCCGACGACTGTAATCGCCAGGCGTTCAAGAAATTCCCGGATTACACCCAGGAAGGGGCGTCCAAGCGCGACGCCTTCGTCCAGCAATGTCTGCGCGACAGGCATCTGCCGCCACCCGAGAGTTCCGGGCAAACCAAGGCATCGGGCCAGTAGCGCTCAGAGGCTCAGCCCTCGGCTTCGGCTTCCTCCGCCTCGCGCTGCTGTAGCCTTGCGAGCAGATAGTCGAGGTTCTCGGCCCCCACATCCTCGAACTGCGTGAGTATCCGCTCGACCATGCGGCGGCGGTGGCGCTCCCGGTCTTGCGCCAGACCGTCGAACGGCGTGGAACGCGCGACGTCGAGGGCGACGCGGAAGGCTCGATAGAAGGCCTTCGGAAGCTGGGAGTGGTCGTAAAGCGACTTGAAGCCGAGCGGTCCCGCGTCGTGAATGAGGAGGCGGGCATTGTGCAGCGGTACCTTGCCGAGCACCGAAAAAGCCGCCTCAACCATCGCGAGATCGCCCATGCAGAGTGCGCGCAGGATGAGCGAGGGAGTGAGCCGACCCGCCTCCTTCAGATGCGTCACGAGCTCGAGCGCCTCGGTCGCGGGGGAGAGCGGCGAGACCAACCCCACCGTCGCTTGCTCGCGGATCTGAAAGACGAGATCGCTCGCGAGCCGGTCCGGCAGGTCGTGACGGGTCATGAGCTTCTGACGGAGCCGGTCGGAAGCCTCCGCGACCATCCGCTCGAGAATGCCGACGGGGAGCCGGCTGCGGCAGGCGAGCGAATCTCCGATCTCGATGTCGGCGCCGTGTCGCGAGAGCACGATATGGAGGGTGGGCTCGGCGATCTCCGCGCCCTCGTTCGCGACCAGCGCCGCGATCGCCCTTGGATTGTCTTCCGCCACCAGCGCATCGGAGAGGAGCTCGGAGAGCGTGCGCCGGCGCGCGATAGCCATGAGCTTTGCATTCGTCGCTCCCCTGACGAGCGTAACAAGCGCATCGTCGCCGAGGACGGTCGAATACTGCAGGATCGGAACCGACACGGCCTCTACGTCGCGCGCGAGGCGGATCGCCACTTCTTCCGGCAGATGCCGACTCTCCTTGAGGCATTCCGCCAGCGCCTGACGCACGCGCTGAGCTGCATCCCGCGCCATCACCCGTACGATCTCCTGGGCAATCCGACGCTCCTCCGCGTTCAATCCCGGACGCTCGAGCTCGTGCGCGACCTTCGCGGCCATCTCGGCACGGGTATCGGCCGAGGGGTCCGCGAGCAGGTGCTGCACGTCGGCTAGCGAGAGGGAGTCCGTCATGCCGCGATGATGGGCGGCATATGGCTAATTTTGACTTAACGGGCGGCGGCGCCCCCGTCAGGCGACGCGCCTCAACACGGACTCGATCCGGCGAAGCTGGTCCTCGACGTCGATTGCGAGGGATGAGGCGACCTCGAGCCGCCGATCCTCGAGGACGTGGATCTTCCCGCGATGGCGGCGTCGCCATTGCATCACCGCGGCGTCACGCGCGGCGAGGAGCGCCGCCATCTGCGGCCGGAAGAGCACGAACATCGCGCCGATCCAGCGGTTCAGCGGGCGTGAGGGCCGGGGCACGCCGACCACGAAACGCTCGAGCATGCGCGCGACGTCCTCGGCCCGATACCAGGTCTCGCCGGTGACCCAGCGGTTGGTGGTGAAGAGCCGAATCGGCAGGCCCCTTGGGCTCATGGAGATCGCGACGAGGTGGCTCAGTGCGTCGTTGTCCTCGCCCTGATCGGGCTGTCGCGCAGGCGGTCGTACCGGTCCATGCGGCTGTGCAGGGGCATCGGGGATTGCGAGCTCCGGCAGCATCATGGGCCGCGTGCCCGGAGGCATGCCCCGTGGGCGCATGAAGGTATGGAAGTGCCCGTGCTCTCCGCCGCGCTCCGCCGGGGGATGGGCGTGATAATAGAACTGCGCGTGGCTTGCAGAATCGTAGATGTCGCCCGCGGGATAGTGCTCCCACTCGAAGAAGGCATCGGCGCCCTTGAGCGCCTCGCCGACGACGCTGGCGCCGCTCTCCGCCAGGCCGCGCATGCATTCCAGCGCCTCGCGTCCGGCCGCAGCCATGCGCTCTAGCTCAAGACGCGGGACTCTCGCGAGTTCGACCATGCGGTCCGAAAAGGTGCGGGCTCGCTCGACTTATGCGGGATTCGCGCCGCGGAGGCAAGCGGGAGCCGCTTCAGCCCCGCGCCATCAAGGGAAGCGCCCAGGCGACGGCGTCCTGCATGGCGCGGTGGAGCGCCGTATCGAAGGCTTCCACCACCGGAAGGATCGCATTCTGCTGGGCGCGCTCCTCGGTTTCCACCGTGCGCTCCGAGACGATCCCCCGCTCGGGTTGGCGCACGAGCTTGAGCGCGAGGCGGATGCGGGCGATGGGCGCGTCGCCGCCTTCGTAGACCGCCGTGAAGACGCGTAGCTCCGGCTTCAGGATCCAATCCGCGCGGAGCGCCAGGCTCTCGCGGCCGATGGCGCCGATCTTTCCGGAATTCTCGAAGGACTCCACCAGAAGGCCCTGCACCATCAGTGGCGCGCGGTCGGTCCAGGCGGAGCCTGCGAAATAGTCGAGCATGACCGGGTTGCGCATGAGCGCGATGCGCTCGGTATCGAGCCCGCCGGGCGTCACCGGCACCTCTACCAGGAGCTGACCCTTGGCGCTCGGGAGGCCCGGGGGAAAATCGCGCGCGGGGGTGAGGGTGTAAAGCTGGGGCGGCGGGCCGCCGCCGAGCGGGCCGCTGCAGGCCGCAAGCGCCACGGGAAGGCCCAGAACAATGGAACGGCGAGAGAGGGTGCTCATCGGGGCTTGTATCCTTCGCGCCGCTCGCCGAAGAAGAAGCGCGTGGGATCGCGCTCGATCTGCTCGCTGACGCGCGTGAGGCTAGCCACCAGCACCCGTGCGTCCGCGATGAGCTGCATGAGGTCCGAAAGGCCGCGCTGGCTGAAATCGCGCACTCCAGGACGGACGTCCTGCACCACCCCATCGACGTGCACGAGAGTGGTGTTCGCGGTCTTGAGGGTGACGGACGCGTCGCCGATGGCGCCCTCAGCCATGGTGGTCGCGTGCTTCACCTCCGCCAGCGCCTCGTTCGCTGACGTCATCACGCCCTGGATCTGCTTCAAGGTCGTGATGGCCTCGTCGGCGACGGCATCGATCTTCTTGCCTTTCGCGAAATCATTAGAGATCTCCTCGACGTTCTGCAGCGTATTGGTGATCGAGGCGATGTTCCGATCGCTGAGGATCCGCGTCACGCGATCCTCGATCTCGATCGCTCGGCTCAGCACGTCGGGAATGCTGGCGACGAAGGATTGCAGCCGCGAGGGCCGCGACGCGATCACGGGATAACGCTGGCCCTCCTGCTTCAATATCGGCGGCGCCTCGCGCGTACCGCCGCCGACCTCGACATAATAGACGCCGGTGATGCCCGTGAGCTCGAGCGAGGCGACGCTATCGGATTTGATGGGCGCCAAGGAGTCGAGCTCGACCGTCACCCGGACCTGATCGGGATTGGTGGGATCGAGCCGGATCTCGGTCACCTTGCCGATCGAGACGCCGTTGTAGTTGACCGGCGCGCCGACGCTGAGTCCGGTCACGGAGCCCGTGAAGAAGATGTCGTAGTAAGCGAATTGTCGATTGAATTGCGCGCCGGCGAGCCAGAGGACCGAGACGAACATCCCCAACAGCACCGCCAGCACGAAACTCCCCACCAAGACGTAGTTTGCCCGCGTCTCCATCGTCTAGTCCTCCCCCGCCACCCCTTGCGCCGCGAGCGCCGAGCGACCGCGAGGGCCCCTGAAATAGGACTGAATCCAGGGATGCGGGTCGCGCAGCAGCTCTTCCATTGTGCCGATTTTGATCTTCTTGTCGACCAACACCGCGATGCGGTCGCAGATCGTAATGAGCGTGTCGAGATCGTGGGTGACGAGGAAGACCGTGAGTCCCAGGCTCTTCTGGAGGTCGCCGATGAGGTTGTCGAAACTGGCGGCGGCGATGGGATCGAGACCCGCGGTGGGCTCGTCGAGGAAGAGAAGCTCGGGATCGAGCGCGAGCGCGCGCGCGAGCGCCGCACGCTTGCGCATGCCGCCCGAGAGCTGAGATGGGAACTTGAGCCCCGCATCCGCCGGCAGCCCCACCAGCGCCACCTTCATCGCAGCAATCTCCACCATGAGCTCGGGCGAGAGGTGGAGATGCTCCTTGAGCGGCACCTCGATGTTCTGCGCGACGGTAAGCGAGCTGAAGAGCGCGCCGTCCTGGAAGAGCACCCCCCAGCGCGACTCAACCTGACGCCGCGCCTGGTCGTTGAGCTTCGCGAGATTCTGGCCGAACACCTCGATGGTGCCCGCGCGGATGGGGACGAGGCCAACGACCGCACGCAGCAGCACGGACTTGCCGGTGCCGGAGCCGCCGACCACGCCCAGGACCTCGCCTCGGCGCACGTCGAGATCGAGGTTTCGATGAATGGCGCGCCCGCCCAGTCGCGTCTTCAAGCCGCGGATGCGGATGATCGGCGGCGCGGCGCCGTTCCCCTGCGAGCCGTCAGACATGGAGGAAGGAGAAGATGATGGAGAAGCCCGCGTCGAGCACGATCACCAGGAAGATCGACTCGACGACGGAGACAGTGGTGAGCCGGCCGACGCTCTCTGCGCTCTGCGAGACCTTGAAGCCCTGGTAGCAGCCGACGACGGAGATAACGACCGCGAAGAAGGGGGCCTTGATCGGTCCCAGCCAAAAGGTCCAGCCGAAGAGCGCGCTCTGAAGCTGGCGCACGAAGAGCGGAAAGCTGATGTCGAGCGCGGCGTAGGACATGAGGGCGCCGCCGAGCAGCCCCATGAAGTTGGCGTAGAAGCCCAGGAGCGGGAGCGTGATCAGCAGGCCGAATAGCCGCGGCAGCACCAGGATCTCGATGGGATCGAGACCGAGCGTGCGCATCGCGTCGACCTCCTCGGTCACCTTCATGGTGCCGATCTCCGCCGTGAAGGCGCTACCGGAGCGTCCCGCGACGATGATCGAGGTGAGGAGGATGCCGAGCTCGCGCAGAATGCCGATGCCCAGGAGATTGACCGTGAAGATCTCCGCCCCGAACTGACGGAGCTGATCCGCCCCCTGATAGGCGAGGACGACGCCGATCAGGAAGGAGATGAGTCCGACGATCGGCATCGCCGTGACGCCGGCACGCTCCATGTGGGTGACGAGCGAGGTAAAGCGGAGCCGCCGCGGCTTTATGATGGTGCGGCAGATCACGATGGTGACGAGGCCGAGGAAGCTTACGAGCTCACCCGCCTGCAGCATCACCCAGATCGTTGCCTCGCCCACCCGCCGGGCGAAATCCCGATAGCCGCGGCCACCCCGGTGCCGGCGCTTCCCCGGCGGAACCGCGTGGCAGCTACTCTCGACCTTCCGCAGCAGCGGCTCGATTTCCGGGCGGAGATTCTCGACGCTGACGGAGATGCCGCGGGTCTGGAGCGCCTGCTCCGTGCGCAGGAGGAGCCAGGCGCCGGCGGAATCGAGGCTCTCGACCGCTCCGAGGTCGATCCGCGCCGCCCGGGCCGCCCCCGGATCGAGCGCCTTCAATTTATGATCGAGGGCGGCCGCGGCCCGAACCCTCCAAGCCCCGCCCGCGCGCAGGACAAAGGCGCCCTCTCGAAAGCCGGCCTCGACCCAAGCGTCCTCAGCCATGACCGCTCACTTTACAGGGGAGGAACGTGCTGAGCACGAAAAATGCAGGCTTTTCCGCGTGGCCGAACCCGCTAGAGTGCGCCGGTGAGACCGACGCCGAAGGATGGTCGAATGGACCTTAAGCAGCATATCCGCTCGATTCCCGATTTTCCGAAGCCGGGAATTCTTTTCTACGACATCTCGACCCTGCTGGCACATCCCGGCGCCTGGCGCGAGACCATGCGCCAGCTCGCCGATGGCGTCGCCGAGCAGAGGCCCGACCTCCTGGTGGGCATCGAATCCCGGGGCTTCCTGGTGGCGGCGCCGCTTGCACTGGCGATCGGCTGCGGCTTCGTGATGGTGCGCAAGAAGGGGAAGCTCCCCGGCGCCACCATTCCGCTCACCTACGACCTCGAATACGGCTCCGACACCATCGAGATCCAGGCCGACGCCGTGCGTCCCGGGCAGCGGATCGTGGTGCTCGACGATCTCCTTGCCACCGGCGGGACCATGGCGGCGGCGGTCGGGCTCGTGCGCAAGGTCGGTGGCACCGTCACCGGCACCGCCTGCATCATCGAGCTGAGTTTCCTCGGCGGCCGCCAGCGTCTCGACGTCCCCGTACATTCGGTGCTCCGCTACGATTCCTGACGCTGCGCCTTCGGCCCCGCGAGGAGCCGTCCCGCGATCACCGCCGCGAGCGTCACGACCGCCACCATGATGGTCGCGAGCGCGTTCACCTGCGGGCTCACGCCGAGGCGCACGCTCGAGAAGATCCACATCGGGAGCGTGGTGGCGCCCGGACCCGAAGTGAAGCTCGCGAGCACGAGATCGTCGAGCGAGAGCGTGAAGGCAAGGAGCCAACCCGCAGCGAGCGCCGGCGCGATGATCGGCAGGGTGATGACCCAGAAGACCTTGAGGGGCCGGGCACCGAGGTCGAGCGCCGCCTCCTCGAGCGACCTGTCGAAGGAGTGGAGACGCGACTGCACGACCACCGCGACATAGGCGGTGCCGAGCGCGGCGTGCGCGATCACAATGGTGAGGAGGCCGCGTCCCGCAGGCCAGCCGATTGCGCTCTCGAGATCGACGAAGAGTAGCAGCAGCGAGAGGCCCATGATGACCTCCGGCAGCACCAACGGCACGGAGAGCAGAAAGGCGAAGAGGCCGCGGCCGCGGAAGCGAGAGATGCGCGCGAGCACGAAGCCTGCGACGGTCCCGAGCGCGAGCGCTGCGCTGGCGGAGATCGCCGCGATGCGAAGGCTCGTCCAGGCGGCATCCCCGATCGCCGCATTCTGCAGAAGCTCGCCGTACCAGCGGGTCGAGAACCCCGCCCAGACTGTGACGAGACGCGAGGCGTTGAAGGAGTAGACGATAAGCGAGAGGATGGGCCCATAGAGGAAGAAATATCCGAGGCCCAGCATCGCCGGGAGGAAGAGAGAGCGCCGCCCGCTCATCGCGCCTCCTCCCGAAGGAAACTCCGCATCGCCGCCATTGGCAGGGCGAGGAGCAGCAGCATCGCGACTGCGACCGCCGAGGCTGCGGGCCAATCGTGGTTGTTGAAGAACTCGTCCCAGAGCACCTTGCCGATCATGAGCGTGCCGGGGCCGCCCATGAGCTCGGGAATGACGAACTCGCCGATCGCGGGGATGAACACCAGAAGCGAGCCCGCGACGATCCCCGGCAGCGAGAGCGGCAGCGTCACCGCGAGAAAGGCGCGCCAGGGCCGCGATCCCAGATCGGCCGCCGCCTCGAGGAGCGCGGGATCGAGCTTCTCGAGAGTCGCATAGAGCGGCAGCACCATGAACGGCAGATAGCCGTAGACGAGGCCGAGCACGACCGCGAACGAATTGTTGAGGAGCGGAAGGGGCTCGCTTACGAGGCCCAGCGCCAGCAGCAGGTTATTGACGAGGCCGTTGCCCTTGAGAAGCCCGATCCACGCATAAACGCGCAGCAGGAAGCTCGTCCAGAACGGCAGGATCACCAGCATCAGCAGCGCAATGCGCCAGGCCTTCGGTGCCCGCGCAATCGCATAGGCCATGGGGTACCCGAGGACGAGGCAGATGAGCGTCGCAGCGAGCGCGTAGACGATCGAGGAGAGGTAGGCGCGGAAATAGAGGCTGTCGGAAATGAGCCGCGCGTAATTCTCCAGCGTCGCAGCGAGCTGCAGCCCGTCGTCGCCGACATCGAGGAGCGGCCCGTACGGTGGGATCGCGAGGCGGCTCTCAGCGAAGCTGATCTTGAGGACGATCGCGAGCGGCAGCAGCGTGAAAAGCAGAAGCCAGAGATAGGGAATGCCGATGATGCCCCACCGGCCCCAGCCGCTCCCGATGCTGGGCGCCTTCATGCCGTGAGGAGGACGCCCGCCTCTGCGTCCCAGGCGAGCCATACCGCGGCGCCAAGACCGGGCGGCGCCGTGCCTGGCCCCACGTTGGGGAGCGTCACCCGGAGCAGGCGACCGCCCGCGACCGCGACGTGATAGGTCGAGGCCTCGCCGCGGAAGGCGATCTCCCGCACCGTCCCCGGGAGGCGATTGGCTCGGCTTGGCTCCTCCGCCGAGAGCGCGATCCGCTCGGGACGCACGGCGACGGCCACAACCGCGCCGATGGAGGCCGCGCCCGCAACCGCGAGCGTCTGCCCGAGCTCCCGGCATTCGACCGAAAGCGGCGCGCCCGAGCCGGCGACTCGGCCTTCGAAGAGATTGACCCCGCCGATGAAGTCCGCGACGAAGCGGCAGCTAGGGCGCTCGTAGATCTCCGCGGGCGTCCCGACCTGGACGAGCTTCCCCTTCGACATCACGCCCATGCGGCTCGCCATTCCCATCGCCTCCTCCTGATCATGCGTGACCATCAGGAAGGTGATACCCACGCGCTGCTGGATGCGCACGAGCTCGAGGCGCGTCTCCTCGCGGAGCTTGCGGTCGAGGGCGGCGAGCGGCTCGTCCAGGAGCAACAGCTTCGGCTGCTTTGCGAGCGCGCGCGCCAGCGCCACGCGCTGCCGCTCGCCGCCCGAGAGCTGGTGCGGCTTCCGCGCGCCGAGCGCCCGGAGCTGCACGAGATCGAGCATCGCCTCGACCTTCGCCGTGATCTCCTGGCGTCGCATCCCCTCCTGCCTGAGCCCGAAGGCGACATTCTCCGCAGCCGTCATGTGCGGGAAGAGCGCGTAGGATTGGAACATCATGTTGGTCGGACGCGCATAGGGCGGTACCTCCGCGACGTCGATGCCGTCGATGAGGATGCGGCCGCTATCGGGCCGCTCGAAGCCCGCGAGCATGCGCAAGAGGGTGGTCTTGCCGCAGCCGGAGGGTCCGAGGAGCGCAAAGAAGGCGCCGCGCTCGATCTCGAGCGCGACGTCGTCGACGGCGAGTGCCGTGCCGAAGCGCTTTGCCACCCCCTCAAGACGGACCAGAGACGCCGCAGCCGCCGCGCCCACGGGCGACGCCGTCAGCCGCCGGTCTTCACCCGCGTCCAGGTACGCGTGCGCTCGCGCTCGTATTCCGGACTGACGGGTGTGTCGAAGAAGAGCCGCTTCCTCACCTCGGCGGTGGGATAGATGTTGTGATTGTTGCGGATCTCGGGATCGACGAGGGCTGTCGCCTTGGAATTGGGGTTGGCGTAGGCGACCGCGTTCGAGATATCCGCAGCGACTTCCGGCCGCAGGATGTAGTTGATGAAGAGGAGCGCGTTGCCGGGATGCGGCGCGTCCGCGGGGATCGCCATCTGGTCGATCCAGAGCATCGCGCCTTCCTTCGGAATCGAATAGGCGATCTTGACGCCGTTCTTCGCGTCCTCGGCGCGCTGCTTCGCCTGGAAGATATCGCCGGAATAGCCGAAAGCCACGCAGATGTCGCCGTTGGCGAGATCGTTGATGTATTGCGAGGAGTGGAACTTGGTGACGAAGGGTCGGATCTTCGCGACCGCGCCCGCCGCAAGCTCCAGGTCCTTCGGATCGCGGCTCAAGGGCTGCTTGCCGAGCGAGAGGAGCGCCGCAGGGAATACCTCTTCCGGCGTGTCCAGCAGCGAGAGCCCGCATTCCCCGAGCTTCTTCGCGTTGGTGGGATCGAAGATCAGGCTCTCACTTTCGACTGGCGCCTTGGCGCCCAGCGCGGCCTTCACTTTATCGACGTTGTAGCCGATCCCCGTCGTGCCCCACATGTAGGGAACGCCGTAGGCATTGTCGGGATCGGCGACTGCCGCGCTCGCGAGGATCTGCGGATCGAGATTGCCGTAATTCGTCAGCTTCGACTTGTCGAGCTTGAGGAAGATCTTCGCTTTCGCCATGCGCGCGAGATAGGGGCTCGAGGACGGCACCACCACGTCGTAACCGGAATGCCCCGCGAGAAGCTTCGCCTCCAGCACCTCGTTCGCGTCGTAGACGTCATAGCGAACCTTGATGCCCGTCTCTTTCTCGAAGTTCGCGATGGTGTCTTTGCCGATGTAGTCGGACCAGTTGTAGACGTTGAGGACGGGCTCCTCGGCCCGCGCCGCCCCCGCGAGCAGCAGCACCGCCGCCGCCGTCAGCACCACTTTTCGCATCCCCCGCCTCCTTCACCCTGGCCGAGAATTCATGCGTGGCGCTCGGCGCAAAGTCAATTGCGCGCGGCCTAGCGCTTTCTCGCGATCGTCAGCCCGTCGCCGATCGTCAGCAGCACGGATTCGACGCGGGCGTCGTCGCGGATCTTGAGGTTGATGGCACGGAGAGCCACCGTGTCCGCGTCCTGCTTCCTGTCGTCGAAGACCGCGCCGCTCCAGAGCACGTTGTCGATGGCGATGAGACCGTTGGGACGCAGGAGCTGCAGGCAAAGCTCGTAATAGGTGTCGTAGTTGGACTTATCGGCATCGATGAAGGCGAAGTCGAAGCGCCCGGCATCGCCGGCAGCGAGCAACCCCCGCAGCGTCTCGGCGGCCGGAGCGATCCGGAGGTCGATGCGGCTCTCGAGCCCGGCCTCGCGCCAATAGCGCCGACCGATGCCCGTCCACTCCTCGCTCACGTCGCAGGCGATGAGCTTGCCATCCGGCGGCAAGGCCGAGGCCACCGTGAGCGCGCTGTAGCCTGTGAAAGTGCCGATCTCGAGGCAGCGCTTGGCGCCGATGAGCCGCACCAGCAGCGCGAGGAAGGCGCCTTGATCCGCGCCGATCTGCATCAGCCCCATCGGGAGCTTCATGGTCTCCGCGCGCAGGCGACGCTGGATCGGCGTCTCCTTGCCGAGCGTCTGGGTCACGTAGCTGTCGATGTCGTCGGCGATGATGGAGCGCCTTGCCATGGGTCGGATACCTCAGTCGATTTTGGCTTCGTCTCGGTACATTACTTTGTGCCGCATCGTCTTGATCCACTCCTCGATCTGCTCGAGCGTCATGTGGTTCGCGGGATCGAAGCGGTTCCAGCTCATGATCTGCGGAAGCGCCTTCTTCCAGCGCTTGTAGGGCGGCTTCAGGGGCGGGCCGAAGAGCATGATGTCGATGACGGCGAGCTCCTCGGGAATGCCGAGAAGCGGCTTCATTTCTTTCTGCGCGGCCTCCTGGCCGATCGCAGTCACCCACCAGACGTTGTACCCGAGCGCCGCCGCCGCGAGATGGGCAGACATGGTGGAGGCCGCCACGCTCTGCAGGAGAATGCGCTCGGCATTCTCGCGGTATTGCCTGTCGAGCGCTGAGTCATCCATCAGCACCGGAAAGGCGCGGATGAAGCGGAAGTCGGCGGCCACCACGATGAAGCCCGGAGCAGTCTCGAGCCCGCGATAGTTGGGCGTCGGGAATTTCATCTTGAGCTTCGCGCGCAGGCGCTGCTCCTCGACGAAATAATCGGCGATGCGCCGCTTCAGCTCCGGCTCCGTCACGATGACGTAATGCCAGGGCTGCGCATTGGCGCCCGAGGGAGCGTGACGGGCAGCCTCCAGGATCATCTCGTAGTGCTCGCGCGGGACCGTATAATCCGGACGGAACTGGCGTGTGGTGAGTCGGTTGCGCGCCACCGACATGAAGGTCTCGTAGCGTCTCAGCGCCTCCGCACTCCCGATCTCGACGGAGGTGATCGCGCTCGTCTCCGACATCGCCCAGCCTTCCTTGCGACGGTTGCCGAACCTTTCGCCGCACCATAGCACGGCCGGCCCTAGCGCCCACACCGCCAGCACACGGCTTTGTGACCACGCCCGAGTCGGTGCGGCGGTTCGCCGCGTCACCAGGTGTGCTACCAACCCGCGGGCGGCGTGCCCGCCAATGAACGCGACGCGCGCCGCTCACGCGTCAATCGAGACAGGGAGGGGGTACTGATGCGCGCATTCTTCAGAATGATTGCGATTTCGACGATCGCCGTCGGATTGGCGGCTTGCAATCAGATGCCGAGCTCGAAAACCTATAAAGCGGAGCTTTGGGCCGCCAACGAGGTACCGCCGGTGAGCGGCCCCGGCAAGGGAACCGGCGTGTTCACGCTCGATCCCGCAACGAAGCTGCTGAGCTGGACGGTTTCCTTCAGCGATTTGAGCGGCCCCGCCACGGCGGCCCACATCCATGGCCCTGCGGCCGTCGGCGCCAATGCCGCCGTCGTCGTTCCCTTTGACAACGTGCCGAAGGCGACCTCCGGCGAGATCAAAGGCAGCAAGGTCCTGACCGACGCCCAGATCGCAGATCTCGATGCCGGCAAGTACTACGTGAACGTTCACACCGAAGCGAACAAGGGTGGCGAGATTCGCGGCCAGCTTCGCCCGGGCATGTAAGGAAGCCGGGTCGCTGCAATAAGATCGGGGCCGCTCCCAAGGAGCGGCCCCGTCTGCATGTGCAAGGTGCTTGTCAGATCAGCAGCCGCCGGGTCCCGGACCCGCATAGACTTGGTCCGGCGAGGTCAAGCCGCCGACCGCCGCGCCGGCGACGCCACCCGCGATCGCGCCTGCAGCGGGATTGCCGCCGATCGCGCCCAGAGCCGCGCCGCCGGCCGCGCCAAGGCCGGCGCCCGTTAGAGCACGACAACCCGGGCTCGTGCCGCATGCGCCGAGCATCAGCGGCCCGATCAGGATGGCCGTGTAAAATAGGATTCGTCCGTAGCTCATGCGATCGCTCCTTCCACGTCGTTGTGCATCGACTCTCGGCGCGCCCAAGCGCGGGTGCGCGGATCAGGCCGATAAACGCCGGGAGAGCGGTGGAAGTGCCGTGGCTAAATCGTGATCGCAAATTCCCGTGGCATCAGCGTGACATAGCGGAGCGAGCTCTAGCCCGCCGCCGGTTTCATCGCTCGTCGCTCTCGGTATCATGGAAGCGACGGTAGTCGACGACGCGCTTGCCGTCTTCCAAACGACCGAGGACATCGACGAACCGCCGCCCCCAGAGAATGTCGGCTGCGGAGTAGCTGTGGCGCGCAAATATCGGCTGCGACAGGCTCTCATCGGTGCCCACGAGCGTTACCACGAGTGCCCCGTCCTGCGCCGCGAGCTTTTCCGTGTTGACGCCATGGAGCGGGCTCCCGGCATCGATCGGATGCATTACGGTCCAGCTCAGCGAGAAGAGCGGGTTGCGCGAGCGCGCGAGCTTGAGATCATGAGTGCGGCGGAATTGCAGGCCTTCGGGGCTCACCTCCTCGCGCGCGAGATAGACGTGCACTTCCGCCTCCAAGATCAGGCTCCGCCGCTCGTTGGCGCAGCGAAACATGAGCGTGGGCACGCCCTCGTAGCGCGTCACCGTCGCGACGCTGCTGAAGAGCACCCGCGCCGTCGGCCGGGAGAAGCGCTGAAAGATGACGCCGGTTGCGAGCGCAAATCCCGCAAGCCCCATGAGCGCCTCGACCGCCACCACGATGTTCGCGTAGAGGTTTGTGGGCGCCATGACGCCGAAGCCGATCGTCGCCATGGTCTGGACGCTGAAAAAAAACGCGTCCGCGAAGGATCCTTCCTTGGCATTGGCGATGTCGCCGGGCACGGCTAGATAGAGGAGCGCGAAGAACCCATTGAAGATGAAATAGCCGACCGCGAGAACGACGAAAAACCAGTGCCACGGCATCGTCAGCAACGCGTGGTAGAGATCGCGCGCGGTCGGACGCGTGCCGCCGAGCCGCAATATTGGCGGCGGCGCCGGAGGCGGCTTCGCGCGCGGCCTTCTGACGCGCCGCGCGTGCCGCCTTTCCGTCATGCGTCCCCGCTATTCCGCCGCCCGGCGCTCGCCCGGTTTCGGGCGCCAGCGTAGCACCGGCTTCCGCGCGGCAAGCGTCTCGTCGAGGCGCCGGCGCGGCGTGAGACGGGGCGCTGCCTGGAAATATGCGACCTCGCCCGCCTTGGCGCGCCGTGCGAGCCCTTTTATCACCGCGATGAAGCGATCGAGCGAGTCCTTGCTCTCCGTCTCCGTGGGCTCCATCAGCAGCGCACCGTGCACGATCAGCGGGAAATACATCGTCATGGGATGGTAGCCCTCGTCCGTCATCGCCTTCGCGAAGTCGAGCGTGGTGATGCCGGTGCCCTCGAGAAAGCGGTCATCGAAAAGCGCCTCGTGCATGCAGGTGCCAGGGAAAGCTGGCGTGAGCTCGTCCTTGAGCGATGCCAGCAGATAGTTGGCATTGAGCACCGCGTCCTCCGCGACTTGCCGAAGCCCGTCGGAGCCGTGGCTCATCATGTAGGAGAGCGCGCGGACGAACATGCCCATCTGCCCGTGGTTTCCCTTGATGCGCCCGAGCGACGTCTTCGCCTCTCCATCCTTGTGCTCGACGAGACGGAGGCCTTGGGCATCGTGCACGACCCACGGGAGTGGCGCATAGGGTGCGAGGCTCTTGGCCAGCACCACCGGCCCGCTGCCGGGTCCGCCGCCGCCGTGCGGAGTGGAGAAGGTCTTGTGCAAATTGAGATGCATCACGTCGATGCCGAGCTCGGCGCAGTTCACGCGGCCCACGATCGCATTGAAATTGGCGCCGTCACAGTAAAAATAGGCGCCGGCGCCGTGGACCATATCGGCGATCTCCCGGACGTCGCGCTCGAAGAGGCCGCAGGTGCTGGGATTGGTGAGCATGAAGGCCGCGACGTCTTGCCCGAGCTTCTCCCGCAGCGAGGCGAGGTCGACCCGGCCGCCGGCATCGGCCTTGATGGGATCGACGGAATAGCCGCAGGCGGCGGCGGTCGCGGGGTTGGTGCCGTGCGCCGATTCCGGCACCAGCACGCGCTTGCGGTGCTCACCGCGATGATCGAGCGCCGCGCGGATGCACATCATGCCGCAGAGCTCGCCATGCGCACCCGCGCCCGGCGAGAGCGCGACCGCCGGCATCCCTGTCAGCGTCTTGATCCAGTGCGCGATCTCGTCCATGAGCTCGAGCGCGCCCTGCACGGTCGATACCGGCTGCAGCGGATGGATGTCCGCGAATCCCGGCAGCCGCGCGATTTTCTCGTTGAGGCGCGGGTTGTGCTTCATCGTGCAGGATCCCAGCGGATAGATCCCGGTATCGATCGCGTAGTTCTTCTGCGAGATCCGCATGTAGTGCCGGATCACCTGCGGCTCGCTGAGGCCCGGCAATCCGATCGCCCCTTGCCGTGCCATGCCGCCGAGACGGCTCTTGACGGCGGGTGGGTCCGGTAGATCGACGCCGCAGCGCCCGGGCGCGTCCTGCTCGAAGAGCGGCGGCTCCTCCTCCTGAAGGCCGCGACTGCCGCTGAGGGTCGGCGTTTCCTTGTCCTCGCTCTTGAAGCCGCTCACGGCCTTGCTCCACTCGCTCATCGCAGCACCTCCGTGAGCGCCGCGGCGAAGGCGCCCATGTCAGCGTTCGTGTTCGTCTCGTTCGCGGCGACCAGCAGCAGGTTCTCGAGCGCGGCATGTCCGGGATGAAGTCGGCTCACCGGCACGCCCCCGAGGATGCGGCGCTGCGCCAGCGCCTCGACCACCGGTGCCGCAGCCCTCGGCAGGCGCAGGGTGAACTCGTTGAAGAAGCTGTCGGTGACGACAGAGCAGTCGGGTACCGCCGCGAGACGCTCGGCCAACTGCACGGCCTTGCCGTGATTGATCGCCGCGAGCCGCGTGAGGCCCGCCTCGCCGAGCAGCGCCAGATGGATCGAGAAAGCGAGCGCGCAGAGGTTCGAGTTCGTGCAGATGTTGCTAGTGGCCTTCTCGCGGCGGATGTGCTGCTCGCGCGCGGAGAGCGTCAGCACGTAGCCGCGCCTGCCGTCGACGTCGACGGTCTCGCCGCAGAGGCGACCCGGCACTTGCCGCACGAAGCGGTCGCGGGTCGCGAACAGTCCCAGATGCGGGCCACCGAAGACGAGGCCCATGCCGAGCGCCTGCCCTTCGCCGGCGACGATGTCGGCGCCCATCGCACCAGGCGGCTTGACCGCGCCAAGGGAGACGGGCTCGGTCACGATCACGATCAGCAGCGCACCCGCCTTGTGGCAGGCTTCGCCGAGTGCGGTGTGATCGCGGAGCTCTCCGAAGAAGCCGGGATTCTGGACGACGACGCAGGAGGTGGCGGCGTCGATTCGGCTTGCGAGCGTCTCTTTGCCCGCGGGATCGGGCCCAGCGAGCACGGTCTCGAAGCCCACGAAGCGGCCGTAGGTCTCGACGGTATCGCGGTAGTGCGGATGGAGGCTTCCGGAGAGGATCGCTTTCTTTCGTTGCGTCAGGCGGTTCGCCATCATCACGGCCTCCGCGCAAGCGGTGGCACCGTCATAGAGCGAGGCGTTCGCGAGCTCCATCCCCGTGATGAGCGCGACCTGTGTCTGAAACTCGAACAGCACCTGGAGCGTGCCTTGCGAGATCTCCGGCTGATAGGGCGTGTAGGAGGTCAGGAACTCGCCGCGTTGGATCAGGTGATCGACCGCGGCGGGAACGTGGTGGCGATAGACACCGGCGCCGAGGAAGCTCGGCACCGAGCCCATGGCCACGTTCTTCGCGGCCATGGCGCCGAGTGCGCGCTCGACCTCGAGCTCGCCCTGATGGCGCGGAAGATCGAGGAGCCCCTCGATCCGCGCGGCTTTGGGCACGTCCTTGAAGAGCGCGTCGATCGACTCTACGCCGATCGTCGCGAGCATCGCCTTGCGATCGGTATCGGTGAGCGGGAGGTAGCGCATCAGCCGAGCCCCTCCACATAGGCTTGGTACTGCGTCTCATCCATGAGCCCCTCGAGCTCCTTGGGATTGGCGACGGTCATCTTGAAGAACCAGCCGCCGCCCATGGCATCGCTGTTGACCCGCGCAGGCTCGCCCGCGAGCTCGCCGTTTGCCGCCGTCACTTGGCCGGTGATCGGCGCATAGACCTCGCTCGCGGCCTTCACGGATTCGACGACTGCCGCTTCCTTCCCTTGTTCGAGCTTTCGCCCGACGTCCGGCACCTCGACATAGACGACGTCGCCGAGCTGGCCCTGGGCATAATCCGTGATCCCCACGGTCGCGGTGCCGCCCTCTACGCGCACCCACTCGTGGTCCTTGGTGTATTTGACGGTCATGGCGTTTCCTCGTTTCTGATTGGCGCGGTTTCTCAGCCGCGGTAGTAGCGATGCGGAGCGAAGGGGAGCGTGACGACGCGGGCAGGCCGGGGCGTGCCCCGCACCATGAGCGAGAGGACGCTCCCCGGTAGGGCGTGCGCGGTCGCGACGTAGCCCATGGCAATGGGGCCGTCGACGCTGGGTCCGAAGCCGCCGCTCGTGATCTTGCCGATGACGGCGCCTCCAGCATCGAGGATCTCCGTCCCGTCGCGCGCGGGCGCGCGGCCGTCGGGCTTGATGCCGACGCGCTTCCGCGCGACGCCCTCGCGGAGCTCGCGCAGGATGGTCTCGGCGCCGAGGAATCCGCCTTGCTCGCGCCGCCGCTTGCCGAGCGCGAAGCCGAGATCGGCCTCGACGGGCGTCGTGCTGCGGTCGATGTCGTGACCATAGAGACAGAGTCCTGCCTCGAGCCGGAGCGTGTCGCGCGCTCCGAGCCCGATGGGCTTAACCTCGCTCTCGCGAAGCAGCCGCCGCGCGAGCCGCTCCGCGTCCCCGGCCGGCACGGAAATCTCGTACCCGTCCTCGCCGGTGTAGCCGGAGCGCGAGACGAGGCAGGCGGCACCTTCGAGCGTCTCCGCCTGCATGCTCATGAAGGGCATGCTCGCAACCGCCGGCGCAAGCCGCACCAATACCGCTGCGGCCTTCGGCCCCTGGAGCGCGATGAGCGCGCGCTCCGGCAGCGACGTCACTTTGATCGCGGGCTCAAGGGCGCGCTTTATATGCGCGGTGTCGTCGGCTTTGCAGGCGGCATTCACCACCACGAAGAGATGGTCTCCCATATTCGTGACCATGAGGTCGTCGAGAATGCCGCCCTTCTCGTCCGTCAGGAGCGTGTAGCGCATCCGCTGCGGCTTCAGCGCCTGGATCTCGCCCGGCACCAGCCGCTCCAGCGCCGCCGCCGCACCCGCGCCGTCGAGGCGGAGCTGGCCCATATGCGAGACATCGAAGAGCCCCGCCGCGGCTCGCGTGTGCAGATGCTCTGCGACGATGCCCGTCGGATACTGTACGGGCATGTCGTAGCCTGCGAAGGGCACCATGCGCGCTCCCAGCGCGACATGCAGCGAATGGAGCGGGGTCCTGAGAAGCGGCTGGTCGGCCATGAGGTCCCTGACGGCGGTCGGCTTCGCGCGACGCGGCGGGATGCCGCAACGGAAGCCCCCTCTGTCACGGGACCTGAAAGATTCGCCGGCGAGATCACTCGCGCCGGGTTACCTCTTCGGTGAGACGCGCGCGCGGGCCCGCGTCTGCTTTCCAGAGTGCCCTTCCCCCAACGGTCCTTTTGCCTGAGAGTTTCCGGGGCGGTTGCTCCTTCGGCGCCGAACGCTCTGCCTCGTCGGCCGCGTCCGATCTCTCCCATCGGGGTGCTCTACGGCACGCGCGGAGGTTAGCACCGTGCGCCGCGGAAGGCCAGTCTTAGCCGCCCCCGTGCTGCGCATGCGCGCGGTTGTATTCGAGTTCGTCCGGGGTCAGGCGGAAGCCGAAGACGATTCCGTAGTCTTCGCCGACCCGACCTTTCGCCAAGGGGATGATGGTCGTGTGCTCCTCCGTCACCTCGAGGCGGCGCTGGTTGCTAGGGAAGTCGAGGTCGATGACGAAATCGCGCTCGGCCAGGATCTGCGAGCCGCGATCGACAACCGCGACGAGATAGGTGACCTCGGCCGCCTTCACATCGGTCGTGGTGCGCAGGGCGAGGATCCCGAGCTTGGTCGTGACGTTTACCGCATTCTGCTTCTTGTCGAGCACACAGCTGACAGTGCTCGCGAGCATGCGCGCGCCATAGGTAACGTTCGAGTCCTGCCTGCTGGGACCGGGTCCGAATTTGGCGATGGCCTGTAGGTCCGGCATGATCGCGACATGGGGGCAGCGCGTCGGCTCCGAGCTTCCGAGGCCGAGGCTCGAGCAGCCCACAGCTAGGAACGTCGAGGCGAGCGCCCCCGCCCGAGCAATCGCACGCACAGATGGCATCGTCTTCAAAGGCGCTTGTGGGAGCCGTCGCAGAGCGGCTTCGCCGCGGAATGCTTGCAGCCGCAGAACCAGAGCTCCTGCGACTGGTTGGCCGTGTATTGCATCGGGGAAAGTCCGGTACCCTTGTGCGAGCCGTCGCAGAAAGGCTGCGACTTGCTGCGGCCGCAGGCACACCACCAGTATTCGCGGCCCGCTTCGACAGTGACGCCGTAAGGTGCTTTCTGAGCGGGAATCGGCTCGGCCATGGTCCCTCGTCCGTGGGTGCTATGCGTGCGCGCGAGCGAACTCTATGCGAGGGCGCCCGGCGGCACAAGGCCCGGAGCCGCGACGTTGCGCGCCGCCGCGGCCTCCACCAGAATGCCGCGGTCGCCCATGAGCCTTCCCCTCGCTGCCCCCATTTCCGCTGCGCCTTTACCGGGCGCGGCGGCCGCCTGAGTCGCCGCCGGTCATGGCCGTCTATACCGATGTCGGCGACGAGGACCTCACGGCTTTCGTCGCGCAATACGACATCGGCGCGGTCCTTTCCTGCAAGGGGATCGCCGAGGGCGTCGAGAACTCCAACTACCTCCTGCAGACGGAGCGGGGCAGCTTCATCCTGACGCTCTACGAGAAGCGCGTGGCGCCGCAGGACCTGCCCTTCTTCATCGCGCTAATGGAGCATCTCGCAGCGCAGGGGATCGCCTGCCCGACGCCGGTGAAGGCGCGGGACGGCGTCGCGCTCCGCCGGCTCTGCAACCGCCCCGCCGCGATCGTGACCTTCCTCGAGGGCATGTGGCCGCGCCGCATCCACCCCTTCCATTGCGCGGGGGTCGGCGGGGCGCTCGCATCGCTCCATCTCGCGGGGGCGGGCTTCGGCATGGCGCGTCCCAACAACCTCTCGGTCGCGGGCTGGCGTACGCTCTTCGAGGCCTGCCGGGAGCGCGCGCACGAGGTGAGGCCCGGACTCGCGGAGGAGTTGGGTCAGGAACTCGAGGAGCTCGAGCGGCGCTGGCCCAAGGACCTTCCCCACGGCACCATCCACGCGGATCTCTTTCCCGACAACGTGTTCTTCCGCGCCGAGGTGGTTTCGGGACTGATCGACTTCTATTTCGCCTGCACCGACTTCCTCGCTTACGACGTCGCCATCTGCCTGAACGCCTGGTGCTTCGAGGCCGATGGCGACTTCAACGTGACGAAGGCGCGGCTGCTGCTGGGGGGCTATCGCGCGCGGCGCGCGCTCTCGGCAGCGGAGCTCGAGGCGCTGCCGCTGCTGGCGCGAGGGAGCGCGCTGCGTTTCCTGCTGACGCGCCTTTACGATCTTCTCAATCACCCCGCGGGCGCGCTGGTGCGGCCCAAGGACCCGATCGAGTATCTGCGCAAGCTGCGCTTCCATCGAGGCATCGTCCGTGCCAGCGCCTACGGCATCGACGGATGAGCCGTGCCGATAGCGATGTCGTCGACATTTTTTCCGACGGTGCCTGCAGCGGAAATCCCGGTCCCGGCGGCTGGGGAGCGGTCCTGCGCTTCCGCGAGCGCGAGCGGGAACTCTCGGGTTTCGAGGCCGCGACCACCAACAACCGCATGGAGATGATTGCAGCGATTGCGGCGCTCGAGGCGCTGAAGCGTCCCTGCTCCGTTCGCATCCACACCGACAGCCGCTATCTCCATGACGGTGTGACGCGCTGGCTCGCGGATTGGAAGCGCCGCGGATGGCGCACCGCCGACAAGAAGCCCGTCAAGAACGTCGATCTCTGGCAGCGCCTCGAGGCGGCACTCGCGCCGCACCGGGTCGACTGGGTCTGGGTGCGCGGCCATGCCGGCCATCCCGAGAACGAGCGCGCCGACGCCCTCGCGCGCGGGGCAATCGCCGCCAATCGGAATGCCGAAGCCTGACGCGCAACCGCCGCCCCGAGGGGCGGCGGCCGGAGGATTATGTGGGAAGGGTCAGAGCGTCTTCAGGATTGCTTCGGCGCTAGAGACTTCGAAGGCGCCGGGGTTCTCGACGTTGAGCGTCTTGACGACGCCGTCCTGGACGACCATCGCATAACGGCGCGAACGCTTGCCGAGGCCATAGCCACTGCCGTCCATCTCGAGGTCGATCGCGCGGGTAAAGTCGCCGTTGCCGTCTGCGAGCATCAGTACCTTATCCTCGACCTTCTGGTCCTTGCCCCAGGCATTCATGACGAAGGCATCATTGACCGAGAGGCAGGCGATGGTATCGACGCCCTTCCCCTTGATCTCCGCTGCCTTCTGCACGAAGCCCGGGAGATGCTTCGCCGAGCAGGTCGGTGTGAAGGCGCCGGGGAGCGCGAACAGCACGACTTTCTTGCCCTTGAAGATCTCGTCCGTGGTGATGTCCTTGATACCCTCTGCCGTCATGTGCTTGAGCTTCACCGACGGGATCTTTTCGCCGACCTTGATCATTGGCCTTCCCCTCTCCTGATACGAATTTCGATCTGCGGGGCGAGCCCCGCGTCGGCGCTACAATAGTGGGTCGATCCGCGAAAATCACCCCCCAGGGCGTGGGGTTATGTTGTCAGCGGCGCGTGACGATCCCTGCGCCTTCTCGATTGCCCGCAGCACGTCCTCCGCGCTCAGCAACTCCGAGAGCGCGATCCCGCTGGGGGCGCCCGGCCCATAGACGGCGTTGAAGGGAATGCCGTAGCGACCGTAGCTCATGAGATAGGCCGAGATCGCCGCGTCCGGTCGCGTCCAATCCGCGATCATTGCAACCGTGCCCGGCGCCGCGAGGCGCTCGCGCACCGGCGAGCGGTCGAGAACCAGCCACCGGTTGAACTTGCAGTTGACGCACCAATCCGCGGTCACGTCGACGAAGACGACCTTGCCCTCGCGGACGAGCCCCGCGATCTGCGTACGGTCGAAGGGCCGCCAGAGCGTGTCCGCGAGCCTGCTCGGCGCCGCCTGCGGCGACGGCAAAATCATGACCGCGCCGAACGCCGCGGCAATCGCGAGGAGTACTCCGGTAGTGCGCCAGCGCGATGCGCGCGCGAAACCCAGAAAGAGCAGCAGAGCCACAAGGAACGCCGCGACCAGCGCCGCCGCAGGGAGCCCGGCCTCGGCTACCAGGACGAAGACGAGCCATGCGGAAGTGCCCAAGAGAGCGAGGCCGAGAATGCGGCGGAGCGTCAGCATCCAATGCCCGGGCCGAGGCAGAAGATGCGCCAATGCCGGCACGACCGCGACGGCGAAATAGGGCAGCGCGAGGCCGAGCCCCAATGCCGCGAAGACGGCGAGGATGTCGAGGCTCGAACCCGCGAGCGCGAATCCCACGGCCGTGCCGAGAAGCGGCGCCGAGCAGGGCGTGGCGAGCAGGGTCGCAAGCGCGCCCGCGGCGACGCTTCCGAGCATCGAGGGGCGACCGGGCGCGAGGCTCGCGCGGTCCGCGATGGCGCGCGGCAAGGAAATCTCGAACCAGCCCCAGAGATTGGCGGCGAAGAGCGTGGTGAGCACCGCCATCGCCGCGAGGAAGGCCGGCTGCTGGAACTGTGCCCCCCATCCCACCGCCATGCCCGCGCTCCGCACCGCGAGCATCGCGCCCGCGAGCACGAGGAATGAAAGCAGGATGCCCAGGGCCGTCGCGAGGAAGCTACGCCGAAGCTCCGCGCTGCTCTCGCCGTGCCCGACCGCTGCCAGCAGCTTCAGCGACAGCACGGGCAGCACGCAGGGCATGAAATTCAGGATGAAGCCGCCGAGAAGCGCCAGCAGCAGCACGCGCAGCAATGACGGAAGCGCTGCCGGCGGCGCTTCCTCCGAGGGCACCGCCACTGCCTCGAGCGCACGCAAGCCATCGACGACGGTGACGGTGAGAGGCTTCGCAGAAAGCATCGCGAGCGTCTTGCCATCGCCATAGACGGGAATGCGCAGCTCTGGATGCGCGGGGTCGCCTGCGAGCACGGGCGCGCCGAACCCCACGCCCTCGGGCCCTTCGACGAACGCATCGGGGCGTGCGAGCGGGGGATCGGCGTTGAGGCGCAGGAGCAAGTGCGGCTTGTCGCCGGACTCAATTCCCGCGGAGACGAGATGAAGCCCCGCCGCCTTGCCGTCGCCAGGCACCTTGGCTTGGTATTCCGCGATGACTTCGGCGAAGCCTCCACTTGCCGCGGGGCCCGCGGGGAGGTCGAGCGTCAGCGTGGTCTCGTAGGGAATGCAGATCTTCTCGCAGGTGAGATAGTTGAGCGCGACGACGGCGTGGAGCGGCGCACCCGGCTTTGCGAGCGTTACCGCGATCGGGAGCACCACCGTGCCTTCGTAGCCAACGGTCTCGAGCCCGAGCACGCTGAAGCGCTCAGGAGCGGGCCAAGCGATGCCGGCGCTCGCGATATTCTCCGACCCCGCCCAATCGAGCTGCGGCGGGAAGCCCGCATCGCCCGGCGAGCGCCAGTAGATCTTCCAGCCCCCGGCGAGCTCGAATTGCAGGCCGAGCGTTGTCTGTGCTGCGCTCCCGACGCTGGGCTCCGCGGCAATGAGGCGCACCCGGCCCTGCTGGGTCGTGAACCACGAGGAGGCCGGCTCCGTTGCGCCGGCAGCGATGGACGCGCCCAGCAGCAGGCAAGCGGCAAGGCAGAGCAGGCCGAGGGGACGGAGCACCGAGCGGGGCATGACGGCTTCCAGGGCCCTTATATAGGGCTTCCCGCCCGCACGATAGGGCCGCCCATGCCGAGGACGCTTGCACTGCGACGGGCTCGGGCCTATTTCCAATTCCGGCTTATGCAAGGAGATCGGCGCGTGAGTACGCTTGCGGGACAGCTCTTGATCGCGATGCCGCAGATGCAGGACCAGCGATTCGCACGGTCCGTGATCTACGTCTGCGCTCATGGCAATGAGGGCGCCATGGGAATCGTTGTCAACAAGCTCGTGGACAACCCGCCGGTCAAGATGTCGGAGCTGCTGGCGAAGCTCGGCATCGAGGCAGCGGGTTTGCGCGGGGATGGCCGCGTCCATTTCGGCGGCCCCGTCGAGTCGGGCTTGGGCTTCGTCCTTCATTCGGCCGATTACACCGAGCAGGGAACGCTGGTGGTGGGCGACAACATGGCCTTGACCGCGACGCTCGACATTCTCCGCGCGATCGGGCGCGGCGAGGGACCGAAGAAGCGCCTTCTGGCCCTCGGCTATTCCGGCTGGGGTCCCGGTCAGCTCGATTCGGAGATCCAGGCGAATGGCTGGCTCCATGTCGCCGCCGACGAGGGCCTCGTCTTCGACCGCGACCTCAAGGACAAGTGGCGACAGGCTCTCGCCAAGATCGGCGTCAATCTCTCTGCCCTCTCGGGCGACGCAGGGCACGCATGAGCGCAGAGCGTTATCTCGAGGACTTCACGCCCGGGCAAAAATTTGCCTCAGGCCGTCTCAGCATCGACAAGGACAGCATCAAGCGCTTCGCGCTGGAATTCGATCCGCAGCCCTTCCATCTCGACGAGGCCGCCGCCGCGAAAACCATCTTCGCGGGCCTGGCCGCGAGCGGCTGGCACACGGCAGCGCTCACCATGCGTCTCCTCGTCGAGAGCGAGCTCCAGCCCATGGGCGGCATCGTCGGCGCCGGCTTCGATGAGTTCCGCTGGCCTCGCCCCGTCCGCCCCGGCGACGAACTCCATCTGGAGATCGAGGTACTGGAAGTGCGCCCCTCGAAATCGCGCCCCGACCAGGGCCTCATCAAGGTCCGCACCACCACGCTCAACCAGAAGGGCGAGCCGGTACAGGTGAATGTCGGGAACCTGATCGTGCCGCGCAGACCAGCGTGACCCTTCTCCCTCCGGGGGAAGGGTTGAGGTGAGGGGGGCTTACCGTCCAGTCCATTCCTCGCGGAGCAGCGCAAAGAGGACGTGGTCCTGCCATTTGCCGTCGATGCAGAGGTATTTCCGCGCGTAGCCTTCCTCGCGGAAGCCGCAGCGCAGGAGGAGGTGGCGGCTCTTCGCGTTGTGCGGCAGGCAGGCGGCTTCGACGCGGTGGAGATGCAGGCGATCGAATGCGAAGCCCAGCATGAGCCGGAGCGCCTCCTTCATATAGCCGCGGCCGGCATAGCGCTCGCCCATCCAATAGCCGAGGCTCCCGGTCTCGGCGACACCTCGGCGGATGTTGGTGAGGCCGATCCCACCCATGAGCTTTCCGCTGTCGCGCGAGAAGACGAATAGGCTGTAGCCCTGATCTTGCCGCCAATCCGCGGCGTAGCGCGCAAGGCGGCGACGGAAGGAGCTGCGCGTCAGCGCATCGGCGCTCCAGCTCGGCTCCCAGGGCGTGAGGAATCCGCGCGACTCCGCGCGGACCTCTGCCCAATTGTCAAAATCCGTGCGCTCCGCCGGACGCAACACCACCTGCTCGCCGAGCAGCCGTAGCGCCGGCGGCGAGCCCGCAAAGATACGCGGCAGGCGGAGGATGTCGGTCGCCATCGCCTCTCTTCCTCAGGCCGCGAGCCGCTCGGTCACGCGGCTGTAGTCCTCGAGCTGCCCGATGGGCCCGAGCGCCGTCAGCGTGAGCGCGCCCGCGCCGACGGCGCGCGCCGCGCGCACGATCGCTGCGGCATCGACGGCGTCGATCTTGCGCACGATCTCCTGCGGATCGAAGGGGCGGCCGTGGACGAGCATGTAATGAGCCTGCTGCTCTGCCCGCGCCGAGGTGCTCTCGAGCGACATCAGGAGGCCGGATTTGAGCTGCGCGCGCGCGCGCTGGATCTCCTCGGCATCGAAGCCCTGGGGCAAGCGCCGCATCTCCTCGCAGAGCACGGGCACGAGCTCCGCGACCTCGCTCTCGCCCGTGCCGGCGTAGATGCCGAAGAGCCCGGCATCGCTGTAGCCGTGGACGAAGGAGTAGATCGAATAGACGAGCCCGCGCTTCTCGCGAATTTCCTGGAAGAGCCGCGAGGACATGCCGCCGCCGAGCGCGGAGGAGAGAAGCTGCAACGCGTAGTAATCGGGATGTCCATAGGGCAGGCCCGGAAAGCCCAGCAGCACATGCACCTGCTCGAGGTCGCGAGGCTTGCGCAGGTCTCCGCCGCGGTAGCGCGGCGCCTCGGTTCGCGCCTCGCCCTTGAGCGGCAATCCACTGAAGGCGCGCTCGGCGAAGGCGACGACCACCTCATGCTCGACCTTCCCGGCCGCCACCAGCACCATCCCCGCCGCGCCGTAGTTGCGCCTGAGATAGCCCGCGACGGTGTCGCGGTCGAGGCGGCGAATGATCTCGGCCCGCCCAAGCACCGGGCGACCCATCGCCTGATCGGGAAATGCGCATTCCTGGAAATAATCGAATACGATGTCGTCGGGCGTGTCCTCGGCCTGTCCGATCTCCTGCAGGATCACCTGCCGCTCGCGCTCGAGCTCGACGGGGTCGAAGATCGAGCGCTGCAGGATGTCCGCGAGAATGTCGAGCGCGAGCGCCTGGTCGCCCGCGAGCACCTTCGCGTAATAGGCGGTCTGCTCGCGCGACGTATAGGCGTTCAAATGTCCGCCCACGTCCTCGATCTCGCGCGCGATCGCGAGTGCCGAGCGCCGCTCGGTGCCCTTGAAGGCCATGTGCTCGAGGAGATGCGAGATGCCGTTCACGTCCGCCGTCTCGTGGCGCGTGCCGGCGCCCACCCACACCCCGACCGCGACCCAGACGCCGAGCGAGACGGTCTCGACCGATTCCATGCGGTCGCTCACCACGGTAAGGCCGTTGGCGAGCACGGTCTTCTCGATCTCGTCCTGGGGCCGCCGAGTCTCCAGCGGCGCCAGCAGCTGCAGCCCCTCCATCTCTTATTTTCCTTTCAAATCAGATAGTTAGAAATGAGGGCCGCATGCCCTCGAGCGCGAGCGAGGGACCATCATAAGCCGGG